>JBFWYG010000023.1:0-40845 GCA_050186725.1 Gammaproteobacteria bacterium
GCGATTTCGAACAGGCAGACATAAGAGGCGCCCCAGCGCTGATGGCGGCAGCCCACATGTGACGCCTCTGGAAGCACAGGGATCTGCAGATGGCGCACCGCCTGCTGCACAAGCTCTGCCGTCGATGTCCCCTGCATCAAGCTGTCGACAGTCTTGAGACCGTGGTCGCCCGGGCTGCCCGTGCGCCAGTTCTCGACGTTGCCTTGCGCCGTGAGTCTTCCCAGGGCCTGCGGTCGTGAGCGCCGCGAACACGCCAGTTCCTGCAGCTGGATCCCGTAGTATCCGAGTCCTTCCCGCTCAATCACCCACGGGGCTATGCCGTGCGAAGAGTAGAAGCGGCGGCAGAAGGCCAGTGCCAGATACCACGCAAGTTCCCATCTGGAAGCATTCTTTGCGCGCTTCCGCCATTGCTCAAATAGGAGATCGGCCGCCATGAGTGTCGTTCATCGTCAAGGATGATCGAGCTTGCAACTCCGTTGTAGCGGGAGCCAAGTCGTCGAAGTAACGCGAAATACACTACCCGACGGATGGTTGCAGTCGTAGACCTACAATTTCTCCGAATCGGGCGCGGAATCCCCATGCAAGGCGGGCGGCGCTTTCCACCATTACTCGCCGTGTTCAATCACACCTACGTCACCGAGGCCGTTGCGCGCGTGCTGCAGTGCTCGCGGTCTGGCGGCGGCTTCGGATGCTCTTTCGCCAATTATTAGAGTCCTCAAAGCGGCTCAGTCCCCTGTGCCAACAGGTCCAGATAATCCTGATAGATAAACAGCCGACCGCGTTGCCGCGCCGTCTGTTCGCGCACGATCCCGAGCTCGACGAGGTGTCCGATCGACTTTCGCACCGTCGGCGCAGAAAGACCCAACGCAGCACTGACCGCCGGCACTGAAACGAGCGGCTTGGACTGTAAGTGCTGGTGAACCCGCAGCGCCGACCCGGCAGGCCGTCCCAGCGCCTCGATCCGACGCCGGTCGCGCTCGAACAGCGCGATGAGTTGGCGCGCGGCATCGGCGGCCTGGTCGGAAGTTTCGCGGACGCCCTCCAGGAAGAAAGACAGCCAAGGCTCCCACGCGCCCCGCTGCCTGACGGCTTGAAGATGGTCGTAGTAGGCCGCGCGGTGTCTCTTGAGGAACAGGCTGAGATACAACACCGGCTCTCGCAGTGCGCCTTCAGCACAGAGCAGAAACGTGACGAGCAGGCGGCCGAGGCGGCCATTGCCATCTAAGAACGGATGGATCGTCTCGAACTGGACGTGTACCAAAGCCGCGCGCACCAGCAGCGGCAGGCGCGGCGGGACCTCATGAATGAATCGCTCCAGGTCGGCCATCAGATCCGGGACCAGGTGGGGCGGGGGCGGTACGTAGGCGGCATTACCTGGCCGGGTGCCGCCCACCCAGTTCTGGGATCGCCTGAACTCGCCCGGCTGCTTGGTGCCCCCGCGTGCCCCAGCAAGGAGGACTTCGTGGATCTCTCGAATGAGTCGCGCCGACAGCGGGAAGCCCCCGCGGAGCCGCTCGAGCCCTGTGGTCATCGCGGCCACGTAGTTCGAGACCTCCTGGACGTCGTCTAGCGGCACGCCGGGGGCTTCATCGCTTTCGAACAAGAGCAGATCCGCCAAGGAGGACTGCGTCCCTTCGATCTGGGAGGACAACAAAGCCTCCTTCCGAACGTACATGTAGAGAAAGAGCGGTGTGTCCGGCAGGATGGACGTCGCGCCGTCCAACCGGCCCAACGCCCGGTTCGCAGCTTCCAGCGCCGTGTAGAGCCCATCCATCGCGATCGGCGGATCGGGCGGCAGGGCGGGCGGCACAAATGCGCGCACGGACTCGCCGCCGGTCGAGGTGACCTCGTAACGCCCGAGTCGGGCAGCGGGGGGGTCGGGAGGGGCCATTAAGAAAGCATCCTTTCGCTTCGCGATCGCCTAAGAAAGGATAGCCCATTATCCTTTCTCTATGGAGCGACGCACGCCTCCCTGGTCTACCTCGTCTGGTCGGCCTTACTCCGTTCAGTCCCATCGATTCACGACCCAGGGCGAGCAAGCCACTCGACCGTCCGGCCCAGGGTGCCGCGCTGACCCTAGGCAGCGCCAGTTCCACGTCTCGGAATTCCGGCGGCACAATAGCCTCGCCCTGCTGGTGTACCTTGTCGGTCCTCGACGTTGCCTGGACGACCCCGGGAAACGGTCGCTCGACGACAATCCGTCCGGCGCTCACCGCGGCGCCAGGGGAAGACCTCCGACAGGTAGGCGAATGCGCTCGTGAACAAGAAGGACCTCACCGAGGCCGACATCCGCACCAAGTTCATCACGCCCGCCATCGTCGGAGAGACGGCCGGGCGCTGGGATGTCATGTCCCAGGTCCGCGAGGAGGTCTATTTCACCGCCGGCCGGGTCATGGTGCGCGGCAAGACGGTCAAGCGCGGCACGCCTAAGAAGGCGGACTACGTCCTCTATTACAAGCCGGGCATCCCGCTCGCCGTCGTCGAGGCCAAGGACAACAACCATACCGTCGGCGCCGGCATGCAGCAGGCACTCGACTACGCCCAGATCCTGGACGTCCCCTTCGCCTACAGCTCGAACGGCGACGGGTTCCTGGAACACGACCGAACGGCCACCGGCGGCGCCGTCGAGCGGGAGCTTTCCCTGGATGCCTTCCCCTCGCCGGAGGATCTCTGGGCGCGCTACAGCGCCGCCAAGGGCTACACGCCCCAGCAGGCGGCGGTCGCTACCCAGGACTACTACGACGACGGCTCGGGCCGCTCGCCGCGCTACTACCAGCTCATCGCCATCAACCGCACGGTGGAGGCCATCGCGCGCGGCGAGAACCGCCTGCTGCTGGTGATGGCGACCGGCACGGGCAAGACCTATACCGCCTTCCAGATCATCTGGCGGCTGTGGAAGTCGGGCGCGAAGAAGCGAATCCTGTTCCTGGTCGACCGCAACATCCTCGCCAACCAGACCATGATCGGCGACTTCAAGCCCTTCAAGTCGGCGATGGCGAAGCTGAGTGCCCGAAACAACAGCATCGAGAAACGCGACGGCACGACCATCACGCTGCCGAGCGGCGTGACCCAGGACCGCAAGGTCGACAAGTCCTTCGAAATCTATCTGAGCCTCTACCAGGCGGTGACCGGGCTCGACGAGGAGAACCACCTCTACAAGCAGTTCTCGCCGGAGTTCTTCGATCTCGTCGTGGTGGACGAATGCCATCGCGGCAGCGCGGCGGACGATTCCAACTGGCGGCAGATCCTGGAGTACTTCAGCGGCGCCACCCAGCTGGGCCTCACCGCCACGCCCAAGGAAACCCGCGACGTCTCCAACATCGATTACTTCGGCGAGCCCATCTACACCTACTCATTGAAGCAGGGCATCGACGACGGCTTCCTCGCGCCCTACAAGGTCATCCGCATCGCGCTCGACCGCGACGTGGAGGGCTGGCGCCCGGAGCGCGGCAAGACCGACAAGCACGGCCACCAGATCGAAGACCGCGAATACAACGCCAACGACTTCGACCGGGACCTGGTGCTGGAGCAGCGCACCGCGCTGGTCGCGGACCGCATCACCGCGTTCCTGCGCGCGACCGACCGCTACGCCAAGACCATAGTTTTCTGCGAGAACATCGACCACGCCGAGCGCATGCGCCAGGCACTTGTCAACGCCAATCCCGACCTCGCCGCCGCCAACAGCCGCTACGTGATGCGCATCACCGGCGACAACGACGAGGGCAAGGCCCAGCTCGACAACTTCATCGACCCGGAATCCACCTTCCCGGTCATCGCCACCACCTCACAGCTGATGTCCACCGGGGTCGACGCCCAGACCTGCCAGCTCATCGTGCTCGACAAGCACATCAACTCCATGACGGAGTTCAAGCAGATCATCGGCCGCGGCACGCGCATCAACGAGGACTACGGCAAGCTCTTCTTCACCATCATGGACTTCAAGCGCGCCACGGCCCTCTTCACCGACCCGGCCTTCGATGGCGACCCGGTGCAGATCTACGAGCCCGGCGCGAACGACCCGCCGCTGCCAGCCGAGCCGATGGACGGCGACGGCCCGGAAGGCGACGACGACCAGTCGACCGATACACCACCCGGCGCGCGCAAGTACTACGTGGACGACGTGGCCGTGACCATCGCCAGCGAACGGGGGCAGTACCTGGACAGCTCGGGCAAGCTCATCACCGAGTCGCTCAAGGACTACACGCGCAAGACCGTGCGCGCCAACTACGCCTCGCTCGACGGCTTCCTCTCGCGCTGGCGCGATGCCGAGCGCAAGCAGGCCATCATCGACGAGCTTGCCGGCCAGGGGGTGTTCCTGGACGAACTCGCCGAGCAGGTGGGCGCCGACTTCGACGCCTTCGATCTCGTCTGCCACGTGGCCTTCGACCAGCCGCCCCTCACCCGCCGTGAACGGGCCGAGCGGGTGAAGAAGCGCAACGTGTTCGGCAAGTACGGCGAGCAGGCGCGCGCGGTGCTGGAAGCGCTTTTGACCAAGTACGCCGACGCCGGCATCCGCAGCGTGGAGTCGATGGAGATCCTGAAGGTCGCCCCGATCAGTCGCTTCGGCACGCCTACCGAGATCATCAAGCTGTTCGGCGGCAAGCAGCCCTATCTCGCCGCCATCCATGAACTCGAATCCCAGCTCTACCAGGAACTCGCCTGACCCATGCCGAATGTCTCCAATGTCGTCAAATCCATCCAGGACATCATGCGCAAGGACGCCGGCACCTACGGCGACGCCCAGCGCCTGGAACAGCTCGGCTGGATGTTCTTCCTGAAGATCTTCGACGACCGCGAGAAGGAGCTCGAGCTGCTGCGGCACGACTACAAGTCTCCCCTGCCAGAGCACCTGCGCTGGTCCACCTGGGCGGCCGACGCAGAGGGCGATACCGGCGACAAGCTGCTCGACTTCGTGAACAACACCCTGCTGCCCAAGCTGAAGGCGCTGACCGGTGGCGGCGACCGCATCGCCGGCCTCATCCGCATGGCCTTTGACGACGCTAACAACTACATGAAGAACGGCACCCTGATGCGGCAGGTGATCAACAAGATCAACGGCATCGACTTCAACGCCTCGGATGACCGCCACATGTTCGGCGACATCTACGAGAAGTTGCTCAAGGATCTGCAGTCCGCCGGCAACGCCGGCGAGTTCTACACGCCGCGCGCCGTGACCCAGTTCATCGTCGAGCAGGTGAATCCCCGCCTGGGAGAAGCGGTGCTCGACCCGGCCTGCGGCACCGGCGGCTTCTTGGTCTGCGCCATCGAGCACCTGCGCAAGCAGGCCAGGACCGAGGCCGACGAGCGGACCATCCAGGAGTGCTTCGCCGGCATCGAGAAGAAGCACCTGCCCCACGTGCTCTGCATGACCAACCTCATGCTGCACGGCATCGACGTGCCCGCCAACGTGCGCCACGACAACACCCTGGCCCGGCCGCTCCGCGACTGGGGTCCCAAGGAGCGCGTGGACGTGGTGGTCACCAACCCGCCCTTCGGCGGCATGGAGGAAGATGGCATCGAGCAGAACTACCCGGCCGAGTTCCGCACCCGCGAGACGGCGGATCTCTTCCTGGTGCTGATCATGAAAATCCTTAAACCCGGCGGCCGCGCGGGACTGGTGCTGCCGGACGGCACCCTCTTCGGCGAGGGCGTGAAGACCCGCATCAAGGAGTCACTGCTGACCGACTGCAACCTGCACACCATCGTGCGGCTGCCCAACGGCGTGTTCAATCCCTACACCGGCATACGCACCAATCTCCTCTTCTTCACCAAGGGCGCGCCCACCGAGGCCGTCTGGTACTACGAACACCCCTATCCGCCGGGCGCCAAGAGCTACAACAAGACCAAGCCGATACGCATCGAGGAGTTCGAAGCCGAGCGCGCGTGGTGGGGCGACGAGGCCGATGGCTTCAAGGCGCGGGTGGAGAATGAGCAGGCGTGGCGGGTGCCGATTGAGGCCATCAAGACAGGTGGGTTCAACCTGGATTTGAAGAATCCGCATAGGGCCGAAGAGGGGCCGGGAGATGTGGAGCATCTGTTGCCGGAGTATGAGAGGTTGCTGGGGCAGATTGCGGAGACGAGGGAGGCGTTGAAGAGGGAACTGAACCAGGCGCTTATGGCCAGCGTCGGGGAAGTTAGATGAGGCGGGAGGTTTTGTTTGAGCAGTTCGAGCAGCTTGCGGATACGGCCGATTCGATTTCTAAACTTCGCGGTCTATTGCTCGAACTGGCGGTCAGAGGACTCTTGAGTGAACGGCTCTCAACCGATAGCGACGAAAGTGACTGGAGTGCGCTGGTCTGGCGCCTCGACGAGCAGAAGGCCAAATCAGCACCTCGCTTTCAAGAGCCGTTTTCGATTCCTAACAGTTGGCGATGGGTTTCACTTGAGGACTTAGGCTCGACCAAGGTTCGGAACAATTCGGAAGACGGCTTGCTTGTGTCATTCGTACCCATGGCGCTCATCCCTTCAGCCTACGGAGTTCGTGCCCAATCGGAAATACGCCCATGGTCTGAAGTAAAGAAGGCATTCACGCACTTCGCGGATGGCGATGTCGTTCTGGCAAAGATCACGCCGTGTTTCGAGAACGGTAAGTCAACGGTGATGCGCGGCCTTTCGAATGGAATAGGCGCAGGGACTACCGAGCTTCACGTTTTTAGGCCATCGTCGAACTTAGTGCTGCCAGAATTCGTCCTCGTTTACATCAAGACGAACGGCTTCATAGAACGCGGAATTCCCTACATGACGGGCTCCGCAGGACAAAAGCGCGTCCCGCGCGAATACCTCTCCCAATCTCCTTTTCCTCTTCCCCCGCCGGCAGAGCAGAAGCGAATCGTGGCCAAGGTAGATGAGTTGATGGCCTTGTGCGACCAGCTGGAGGCGCAGCAGCAGGAACGGGAAACGCGCCACGCCGCGCTCGCCCGCGCGTCGCTGGCTCGCTTCGCCGAGGCGCCCAGCCCGGCGAACCTCTCGTTCCTCTTCCACCCGTTGTACGCTATTTCGCCGGACGAGCTTCGTCAGTCGATTCTTGCCCTTGCCGTGCAAGGCAGGCTAGTGCCGCAATGTAGTGGCGATGAACCTGCGAAGGCTCTACTCGCCCGGATCGCCTGTCAGAAGCAGGCCAAGATTAAGTCCAAGGAGATTCGTCAGGGAAAGGTTTCTCGTCCCCACACCGCAGCAGATGCTCCTGCGCACCTGCCTGTCGGCTGGGAGTGGGTCACCGTGGACTCACTCTGCTTCAAGGTAACCGACGGGACGCACTTTACTCCGCAATACGCCGCCTCGGGAGTTCGATTCGTTTCGGCGAAAGACATCGTTGGTGGAAAGCTAAGCTTCGACCAATGCAAATATATAGCTCTAGATGAGCATCGAAAACTCTTTAGGCGGTGCAATCCGGAGTATCACGACATCGTGATTTCGAAAAGCGGTTCCATTGGAACCGTTGCGCTGGTTGAAGACCGCGACGAATTTAGTTTGTTCGAAAGCTTGGCGCTTCTGAAGTTTGACCAGAAGAGCGTCTGTCCTTCCTTCTTCGTTCTTGCATTGACCAATGCTTGTGCTTCGTTGACCGCCGGCCATATTAGAGGTGTCGGCGTGAAGCATCTCCATCTGGACATTCTGCGTGGTTTGGAGTTGCCCCTCCCACCCCTCGCCGAACAACGCCGCATCGTCGCCAAGGTTGACCAGCTCATGGCCCTGGTCGATCAACTCGAAGCCCAACTCCACGCCTCTCGCGCCACCGCCACCAAGCTCCTCGACACAATCGTTGCCGAACTCACCGCGGCCTGACCCACCATGACCACCACGCCACCCTTAGGCCCGCCGATGAACCACGTACTGGTCGATTTCGAGAACGTGCATCACATCGACCCGGCCATCATCGGCGCCAAGTCCGTGAGCCTCACCATCCTGGTCGGCGCAAAGCAGACGAAGCTCGATGCCGAGATGGTGGTGAAGCTCTTCGAGCATTCGGCATCGGTGCAGTTGATTCGACTCACATCCAGCGACAAGAACGCGGTGGACTTCGCGCTCGCCTACTACCTCGGCCGCGCGGTGCTGGCGGATCCGACCGCCTACTTCCACATCGTCTCCAAGGACAGCGGCTACGACCCGCTCATCGCCCATCTCGCCAGCCGTCATGTGCGCGTGCGGCGGCACAATGACTTCAGCACCCTGACTTTCGCGTCGTCCGCCGTGACCGCGACCGCCGCGCCGAAGACCGCAGCCAAGCCCAAGCCGACTACGGCAACGGCGACGCCCAAGGCGGACGCCGTCGAACAGATGGAGAACGCCCGCCTGGTCCTCGAGCGCCTGCGCAAGAGCGCGGCCAATCGCCCAAAGAAGAAAAAGACCTTGCTCAGCCATTTGCAGAACGGTCTCAACGGCGGCGCCACCGAGGCCGATGCAGCCAAGCTGCTCCAGCGATTCGTGGCGGAGGGCTACGTGAAGATCGACGACAAGGGGAGCGTCACCTATCACCTGTAGGGTGGCGTCGGCCCGCGCTGGGGCACTGCGAGCGCGTGCATCAAACTGCGGCCACGTGATCTGCAGGGCCAGAGAGAACGGGAAGTGTGGTGGCTATGGGTGGATTTGAACCACCGACCTCAGCATTATGAGTGCCGCGCTCTAACCAACTGAGCTACATAGCCGGAGAGGGGTTCCGACCTGGGCGTCGGGATGGCGCCCCGGGTGCGGGGCGGCAATGATCGTGGCTGGGCTTTGGGCTGTCAAGGTTGCGGGCCTGGAGGGTCGGGCGGCGGCTGCCTACAATCGCGCGTTTCGCGTACCGGAATAGCCATGCACGCCGCCGACATACCGCCCAACGGGCTCGTCATCTCCCACGCCACGGTCATCCCCGCGTGGCTGGACTACAACGGCCACATGAACGTGGCCTACTACACGCAGGTCTTCGACCTCGCGGTCGACGCGTACAAGGCGGTCATCGGGCTCACGCTCGAGTACATCGAGACCACCGGCCGTTCGACGGTCGCGCTCGAGTCCCACGTGACCTACCAGCAGGAGGCTCATCTCGGCGACGAGCTGCGCATCGAGACGCGGGTGCTCGGCTGCGATGGCAAGCGCGCGCACATCTACCAGGAGCTCTACCGCGACTCGTCCTTGCTCGCGACCCAGGAGTCGCTGGCGCTGAGCTTCGACAAGGCCACGCGCCGCTCGGCGCCCTTCGAGCCGCACATCGCGGAGAACTACCGACGCATGGTGGAGGCGCAGGCGAGCATTCCGCGGCCGGCGTGGGTTGGGCGATCGATCTCGTTGACGGCAAAAAAGCCGATGTAGGTCGGGCTTCAGCCCGACATTTCGCTCCAGAGCCCCCGTCGAAGATCCGGATCGAATGTCGGGTGTAAGTCCGACCTACAACGGTACTGCGTGCTCGGCGCCGTGCCTGGCCGATTGAAATCGGCCCTACAACGAAGCCCCCTGTAGGGCGGGTTTCAACCCGCCATTCCATTCCAGGGCTTCCCGGCCACGCATCACCGCCCGCGCCACTCCGGCTTGCGCTTCTCGGCGAAGGCCTTGGGGCCTTCCTGCGCGTCGGCGCTGGCGTAGAGCGTTCTGATGCTGGCGTAGTCGGCGCTGGCGGCGAGTTCGAGGCTCGCTTCTTCCAGGCTGCGCTGCACGACGTCCAGGCTCGCTCGCAGGGAGAGCGGCGCGCACTCGCAGATCTGCGCCGCCCAGCGGCGCGCGGCGGTCACCACGTTCTCACCGGCTGGCACCACTTCATTGACGAAGCCAAGCGCCTGGCCTTCGGCGGCCATGACACGGCGGCCGGTCAGGATCATGCCGAGCGCGGCCTTGAGACCAATCTGCCGGGGCAGGCGATGCAGGCCGCCGGCGGTCGCGGCCAGGCCGACGCGCGGCTCGGGCAGGCCGAAGTAGGCATGTTCGGCGGCGATGATGAGGTCGCAGGCAAGCGCGATCTCGAAGCCGCCGCCCATGGCGAGCCCGTTCACCGCGGCGATCACGGGCTTGGTGCGATGGTAGTTGGCGGTGAGGCCGGCGAAGCCGAGCTCGGGGACGCGGCGCGGGTGACCGGCGGCGAGGTACTTGAGGTCGTTGCCGGCGCAGAAGGCGCGCTCGCCGGCGCCGGTCAGGATGGCGACGCGCGCGCTGTCGTCGGCCGCGAAGGCGGCGAACACGTCGGCCAGTTCGAAGTTGGCGGGCGGATGCAGGGCGTTCAGGTTCTCGGGGCGGTTGATGGTGACGAGCCACACCCCAGCCTCGACTTCGACCTCGACGAATTCACTCACCGTTCGTTGCTCCGCGCGTGCTGCCGCAATGATAGGCATCCGCCGTCGAGGCGTTAACCGGTGCGTGGGGCGCGCGGTCTTTCATGCTCGACTCCAGGCACGCGACACGCGGCGGTCGCCTTGTTCGGCCGGGCTCGGGCGTGGCAAGCTCGCCTCGGCCCGACGCAGGCGTCGCGCGCGCGTCGCGGCAAGGGCCAACACGAAGCTCGAGCAAGCGAGGTACCCAGAGGTGGCCCACTCGTCACGCCCGGTTCCGACCCGCGGTCCGTTCGATCCCGGCGGCCAGCCGCGCATCACCGCGCCCCATGATCTGCTGCTCGGCCTGTTTGCATGGAACGTCGCCGGCGGCGTGGGCGCGACCCGCGCGCAGCTCGAGGATCCGGGCGCGCGGCGCGACTTCTGGCGCTGGCCGAGTGCATGTCGCCTGCTCCAGGAGGCCGAGCGTATCGGCTGCGAGCTCCAGGTGCCGTTTGGACGCTGGACCGGCCAGCACGGCCGCATCGGCTTCAACGACGACACGCTGGACTTTCTCGCCGTGGCAAGCGCGCCGGCCACCGCCACCGAGCGCATCCTGCTGCCCTCCACCTCCCACCTCACTTTCGGCTTCCACCCGGTGCAGCTCGCGCGCTGGGGCGCGAGCCTGGACGTGCTGTCCAGCGGTCGCTGGGCCCTGAACGTGGTGGCCGGCTGGATTCGCGACGAGGCGGAGATGTTCGGCGAGCCTTATCTCGATCACGGCCGACGCTACGAACTGTGCGACGAGTTCACCACGCTGATGAAGCTCTGCTGGTCTGAAGAAGCGCCCTTCGATTTCCACGGCGATTTCTTCCACGCACACGACGTGCTGGTGCGCCCCCGGCCGGTGCGCGCACCGCGCCCCATCCTGGTCAACGCCGGCTCCTCGCCGGCCGGCATGGACTACGCGGCGCGTCACTGCGACTGGCTGTTCGTGGTGGGCGATCCACCGGCGATGCGGGCGACCAGCAACGAGGCGCAGGCCGCCGCCGCCCGGCACGGGCGACGCCTCCAGGTGGCGACCTTCTGTTACAGCGTGTGGGATGCGAATGCCGCGCGTGCGCGCGCCGAGTTCGAGCGTCACCGCGCGAATCTCGACGACGACGCGGTGAACTGGCTCTTGTTCCGCGGCCTCGATCAGCCCGGCCGCGGCGGTGGCACTTCCTTCGCGCCCTCACCCACCGGTGGTCCGGCGCGAAGCCTGCGCGAGGCTGTGGGGGACAAGAGCTTCGAACGCTACGGGCTCGGCATCGGCTCGCACCAACTGATCGGCGACTACGACCAGGTCGCCGAGGAGATCCGCCACATGCACCGCGACTGCGGACTGGACGGCATTCTGTTCACCTGGCACGACCAGGTACGCGGGCTGCAGCAGCTGGAAGATCACATCCTGCCGCGGCTGCGCGCGATGGGGCTGCGGCGATGAGCCCGGTGCGTCCCCCCGATACACCGGTCGCGGACACCCTTCGCGCGCTGGAACCGGCACGCGTGCCGGTGCAGGACGTCTCCACGCTCGCATGCGGCCCCTACGATCCCGGTGGCCAGCCACGCGCGGCGCACGACGGGTTCGTGCTCGGCTTGAGCGCCTGGAACCATCGTCCCTGGGCAGAAGGCCGCGCGATGGCGGTCGAGGCGGAACGCCTGGGCCTGGGTCTGCTGGTGGCGGACGCCGCCGACGGCGCGGATGCGCTGGATGCCTTCGCCGCGAGCGACGCCGTGGCGGTGCAGACCGCGCGCGCGATAGTCGCGCCGGCCGTGTCGCTGCGTGCCCACCTGCATCCGGTGCACGTGGCGCGCTTCGTCGCCAATCTCGATCACGTTGCAGCCGGGCGCGGCGCACTGGTGTTCGATGCCGGCGACGATGCGGCGCGGGCGCGGCTGTTCGGGCTCGCGCCCGCCGCTGAACCGGACGCCGAGTTGGACGAGTTCGTCACCCTGGTCAAACACAGCTGGAGCTGGGCCACTCCCTTCGATTTCGAGGGCCGCTTCTACGCCTCGCGGCGCAATTGGCTATGCGGCCCGCGCCCGACGCGTGCGCCGCGCCCCTGGCTCGCCTTGCGCGGTGGCGCGGAGACGCTGGAACTCGCGGCGCGCAGTTTCGACTGGCTGATCCTCGAGGGCACGACCGACGTCACGCTGGCGCAGCGCGCGCGCGCTCGGGCGGCCTTGGGCTATGGTCGCAGGCTGTTGGTGTTCGCCTCGCTCGAAGTGACTGAAGCGTCTCTCGAAGCGATCGGGCCGCGCATCGCGGTCCTGGCGGAGGTTGAGAACTTCGATGGCGCCCTGCTGCGCTTCGCGGACGGCCTGCGTGGTCTGCACGAGTTCGGCGCGGAAGTGTTGCCCACACTGCGCGCCAATGGGCTGCGCTGGGCGACGTTGCCGCCGCCCTGAGCGCTCAACGCACCCCGAACACCACGATGGTCTTGCCGCTCACGCTGATCAGATGCTGCTCTTCCAGGTTCTTCAACACGCGTCCGACCATCTCGCGTGAACAGCCGACGATGCGTCCGAGCTCCTGACGCGTGACGCGGATCTGCATGCCGTCCGGGTGGGTCATGGCGTCGGGTTCCTTGCAGAGATCCAGCAGCGAGCGCGCCACGCGGCCGGAGACGTCCATGAAGGCGAGGTCGCCAATCTTGCGGTTCATCTTGCGCAGGCGGTTGGCGAGCTGGGATGAGATCGCGAACAGCAGGTCGGGGAACAAGGTCGACATGCTCTTCAGGCGTTCGTAGCTGATCTGCGCTATTTCGCAGGCGGACTTGGCGCGCACCAGGGCGCTGCGGTTGACGTGCTCGTTGAACAGCCCGATCTCGCCGAAGAAATCGCCGGGATTGAGATAGGCCAGCACCAGCTCGCGGCCTTCCTCGTCTTCCAGCATCACCGTCACCGAGCCGCGCACGATGTAGAACAGGTCATGGGACGGATCGCCCTGGCGGATGATGGTGCTCTTCGCCGGGAACTGCCGGCGATGGCAGTGCTCGAGGAAGCGCAGGATCAGCTCGTCAGCCTTGCCCTTGATCGGTTGCACCACGCTCATGGAAAGTCCCTCAGCCGGTTTGAACGCATAAGGATGTGCCGGACGACTTGTGAGAAAGTATCGTCCATTCTCTGCGCTTCTGGATATTGATCACTTAAGATACTCATTCGCGGGGCGAATACGCCATCCTACCTGCGGCCCAGAGCGGGCATATATCACACTACGACCGCCGGCCGGCGGCCGTCGGAGCAAGTCAGCATGAATTCGACGATCAAGTGGGTGGACGGCGCGATGTTCGTGGGCGAGACCGGCAGCGGGCATGCGGTGGTGATGGACGGCCCGCCCGAGGCCGGCGGCCGCAACCTCGGGCCGCGGCCGATGGAGATGGTGCTGACCGGCATGGGCGGCTGCACCGCCTTCGACGTGGTCGACATCCTGAAGAAGGGCCGTCACCCGGTGGCCGGCTGCACCGTGGAACTCGCCGCCGAACGCGCCGAAGAGGCCCCCAAGGTCTTCACCCGCATCCACATCCACTTCGTGGTGAGCGGCCCCGGGCTCAAGGCCGCGGCGGTCGAACGGGCAGTCAAGCTGTCGGCCGAGAAGTACTGCTCAGCCACCATCATGCTCAGGCAGACCGTCGCCATCACGCACGACTTCGAGATAGTCGACACGGCCGCCTGAGGACGGCGCGACCGGTGGACCGAGGGCGCGCGCCACCAGCCGCTCGGCATTGTCGCCACGCTCCCAGGTGGCCACGCCGCACACGATCAGCGCCGCGTCCGGACCGGACAAGAGCGCGGCGAGCTTGTCCCGCAGCCGGCGCGCGGCCTCAGCGCCGGTCTCCGGCAGCACCACCAGCAGGATGTCGTCCCGCCACTGCCCGAGCAGGTCGACCCAGCGCAGCTGCTCCTTCAGCAGGCGCGCGACACCGGGCAGACGTGCCGGTCCCTGCGGACCGCGGCATTCCACGCTGATGCAGGACAGTTCGTTGTGATAGCGCCGGCTGCGCGACACCTCGCCGTCCAGGCGATGCTGGATGGCGGCGCGCGCCAGCACGCCGGACGAGGCCACCGAACCCGGCACGCCGCTCGCGAGCGTGCTCAGGAACCACACCAAGGCATGACCTCGATCGAGCAAGAGCAGCACCGCGCCGTCGCCGGAGGGATGTTCGTAGCGCTGGGTGATGCCGAGCATGGCGCCGTCGATGCGCACTTCCACCGACTCGTTGCGCGCTTCGGGGGGCGTGTAGGGCAGGTTCAACGCGGCAATCGGCTGGCCGAGCAGCGCCTCGGGATGACTGCCGAGCAGGTTCGCGGCGTAGTCGTTCACCCAGGCGAGGCGCTCGCGCTTGTCCACCAGCACCACGCCGATGGCGAGCGATTCCAGGACCCCGCGGGCAAGCTCGGGATGAATCTCGATCATGGGCAACTCGGCACGGCCGCGGCACGCTGGGGCATGCCTCGGTAGCGGCCATCCGCCCGCCTACTTTACGCCGAGGCAGGCCAGGAGGCTCGCGCTCGTGTTGTTAGTCTGGCCGTACCGCGCACGCAGCGCCGCCGCGCTTCCGTCGAAGCGCACGGTCCCCTCGTGCAGCACCACCAGCCGCGCGTCCAGCGCCTCCAGGTCCTCGACCGCGTGGCTGCTGAAGAAGAGCGCCGCGCCCTCGCCGCGCAACGCCGCGAGGCGGCGATGGAAGAGCTGCCGCGCGTGGAGATCGAGGCCGCTGGTCGGTTCGTCCAGCACCAGGAGCGGACGACGCGCCAGCACGCAGGCGACGAGGCCGAGCTTCTGCGCCATTCCCTTGGAGTACTCGCGGGCGGGACGGGCAAGCGCGGCAGGCTCGAGTTCCAGCGCGACCGCTTCGCGCGCCGCGGCGGCGGCGTCGAAGGCGAGGCGGTGCAGGGCGAGCAGGTGCGCGAGCACCTCACGGCCGGTGGCGAAGCCCGGCGGCGTGAAGCGCTCCGGCAGGTAGGCGAGCGCGGCGCGCGCGGTGGGTGAGCGGGCGGGCTGACCGAAGATCTCGATGCGTCCCGCGTCCGGCGGCGCGAGGTCGAGCAGCGCGCGCAGAAGCGTGGTCTTGCCGACGCCATTCAGGCCGACCAGGCCGACCACCTCCCCCGGCGCGACGCTGAAGCTCACCTCGCGCAGCACCGCGCGCCCGGCGAGGGTCTTGCCGACGCCCTCGAAGCTGAGCGCCGCGTGCACGGCGCGCGTCCGTCAGTAGAGGTAGACGGCGTTGCAGTTCTGTTCGTTCTGGGCGATGTCCCAGATGGGCGGAGTGGAGCCTTCGTCCACGCAGTTGGCCTGCGACTGGGAAATCTTGCCGAACGTGCCGCCCGAGGTGAGGCCCTGGCGCACCACGCCGGTCTGCGGCAGGCCGTCGTCTATTTTGCGATCCAGTTCGGCGACCACGTTGACCGGGATGCCGCTGCCGAGCACCAGGTTCAGCTTCTCGCTCGGCGAGGAACCCGAGTCGTAGTAATCGCTCGAACTGAACAGCATCAGGAAACCGTTGAAGGCGTTGCGCGGCGCGAGGTTGACATCGTCCTGGGTGGGGGCCTTGTTGCCGCCGATGTAGTTGCCCTGGATGAAGCCCGACTTGGAGAGCTGCTCCCACAGCGCCAGGCCCTCGGTCCAGCCGTCGCCGTCCAGCCGACCGCTGGAGTCGCCGCCGTGGGTCACGCCCGGAATGGCCTTCGCGGCGTTGGTCGCCGACCAGTCACCCGGCACCTGGCGATAGCGATCGATGAAGCCGTAGTAGGCCGCCTGCACGCCGCTGTTCTGGTCGGCGATGTTGCGCACCCGCGCGCTGGTGATGAGTTCCTGGCCCTTCAGGATGCCGCCGAGCAGGAGGCCGATGATGACCAGCACGATGGCCATTTCGACCAGGGTGAATCCGCGCTGACGTGTGAGACTGGGCATGGCATCGCTCCGCGGCGAAGTTCTTTGTGTGATTGCGAATGCAGGGGACGTGCCAGTGAGGCGGAGCTTCAAGCCGCTGAATTGACGAGGGCTGCGCAAACCTGGCGCGCCGACACCCCGGCCGGGTGACGAGATCTCGTCACTTGCCTGTCGAGTTCTCGTGCACGCGCGCCTCGAGTTCGGCCAGCCGCTGGTGGAGGAAAGCCTGCTCGTGGGGATCGCGCACCTCGCCGCTCGCCAGCAGCGCACCGAGCAGCACACGCGCCGCCTCCACCTCGCCCATGTCGGCCAGCACGAAGATGCGCATCTGGCGCGCGAAGGACGGCACCGCGGGTCCGCCCCGCTCGAGCGTCTCGGCCAGCGACAGCGCGAGCGGCAGGTCGTGCAGGCGATGGCGGGCCAGGTACACGGCGTGCGCCAGCCACTGCCAGCGCCGCGGCAGGTCGGCGGCGCAGGCGCGCGCGAGGAAGTCGATCATGCGGCGCTGCCGGGTCGGCTCGGCGACTTCGCCGTAGAGCCGCGCGGCGGCCAGCAGCGGGTAGTCGAAGTCGGCGTCCAGTTCCAGCATGCGCGCGAGCCAGGCCTCCACCAGCGCGTAGTCGAGCCGCGCGAAGGGCAGGCTCACGCCCGGCTGGTAGTCGTAGGCCTGCAGCCACAGCATGGCGAGCCGCGCGGCGAGCGCCGGCTGGTCGAGCGACATCACGCGCAGCGCGCTGGCCGAGGGCGGCGGCGCGAGCGGCGCGATCCGCACGCTCGGCGGCGCGCGCTCGAGCGCCACCAGTACCTGGGCCGCCAGCGTCACGGCGACCAGGCACGTCGGCAGGCGCGGCAGCGCGGGCATGCCTCACAGCTCCCGGCGCACGAGATCGAACCAGCCGACCGCCGCCAGCAACGCGAGGTAGACGAGCGCCTGCATCACCACCGCCGGCAGGGCGGCGAGCGCCGCGCCACCGTCCAACAGCCAGGCCGTGGGTGTGAAGCGCGCCAGCGCCGGCAGCAGCAGCGCGAGCAGCGCGACGGCTTTCGCCACCACCATGCTGCCGAGCGCGCCCGGGTCGACCGCGGGGCCGGAGCTCATCAGCGCCATCGCGTCGATGCTGCGCGCGAGCAGGTAGAAGGCGCCGACCGCGAGCACCGCCGCCGCGGTCTGGGCGAACGCCAGGGCGCAGCACAGCGTGGCGGCCGCCACCAGCATGAGTTCCAACGCGAGCGAGAGACTCCAGGCGAAGACACTCAGCGGCGCGGCCTGCGGCAGCAACGGCAGGCCCGCGAGCGCCGCCGCGAGACCCACCACCGCGGCGTGACCGAGCAGGCGCCCCTGCCACCACGCGCCGCGCGACACCGGGCGTGACAGGGTCATGTCCAGGCCGCGCCCGTGCGTCTCGCGCGCGACACTGGTCGCGACCGAGAGCATCACCCAGGCGACCAGCGCGAGACGCGTGAAGGCGGCGTAGATCTCCAGACGATAGCGCGCGCTATCGGTCAGCGCGAGGCCGGCGGCGAACTCGCCCAATACAACGCCCGTCAACGCGAGCGCCGCCGCCAGCCAGGGCTGACGCGTGCGCCCTGCCTCGAGCAGCTGGAAGCGGGCGATGGCCAACGCGGGTCGCACATCCATGGATTCGCCGCCTCGCCGGCGAGTGAGCGGGCCCGTACTATAACCGCCACCATGACGAGGCCCGAAAGCCGCGAGCCGGTGACTTCCCGCAGCACTGCCCCATCCGTCGAGGCGTTCGACACTGCCGCGCGCTACCGGCTGCTCGACCGGCGCCACGAACACTGGCTGCTGGCCTCGATGCTGCTGGTGCTGCATACCGCGCTGGACGCGGGCCTCGGCGGCCGTCTGGCGAGCGCGCTGATGCTCGCCCACTTGGGCCTGTTCTTCCTGTGGCAGCCCATCTGGCAGCGCGATCAGCGGCTCGACGTGCCGGCGCTAGGCGTCATCGCCGCGCTCATCGCGGCCATGCTGTGGTTGAACTGGTGGCTGGTGTTCGCCTGGCTGACGCTCTTGATCGGCATCGTCGCCGGACGTTCGTTCTCCACCCGTCGTGAACGCTACGTGTACATGCTCTCGCTCGCCTTCCTGGTGAGCGAACTCCTGATCAACTGCACCGCGCGGCTGTTCCTCGAGCGACCCGTCGCGCCCGGCATCGGCGGCGCGTTCCGTCTCGGGCTCTACCTGCTGCCGGCGGTGATCTACGCGCTGCCGCCGATCACCGTGCCGCCGCGCAATCCTTTTCCGGTCGATTTCTTTCGCGGCATCACCTTCGCGCTGCTGACCGCGCTGCTTGCCGCCTTCAGCGCGCTGATGAGCCTGCGCTTCGCCGTCGACTACCCGTTGGCGTTGATCGCGACTTTGATGGCCCTCGGCGTGTTCCTGTTCGCCTTGAGCTGGATCGCGCGGCCGGGAGCCGGCAGCTTCAGCCTGCTCGCGGTGTGGGAGAAGTCGGTGCTGAACATCGGCACGCGTTTCGAGGAGTGGCTCGCCAAGGTCTCGCAGCTCGCGAGCCGTCGGCCGGACGCCGACGAGTTCCTCGATGACGCGGTCGCCGAACTGGTCGACATCCCGTGGATCTCGGGCGCGGCCTGGCGCAGCGCGACCAGCGCGGGACAGCACGGCGAGACTCTCGGCCACGCGCTCGAACTCGACACCGACGAACTCGCCGTCACGCTCTACACCGAGCGCGCGGTGAGCTCGGCGCTGCTCATCCACTGCCGGCTGCTGGTGCAGGTGCTCGGGCACTTCTATCTCGCCAAGCGCCGCGAGAACGACGAGGCCGGCGCCGCCCACCTGCGCGCGGTGCACGAGACCGGCGCGCGCGTGACCCACGACATCAAGAACCTGCTGCAGTCGCTGCACACCCTGGCCGCGGCGCTCGAGGCCGGTGGTGACGCGCAACAGGAGCAGCGCGGGCTCGAGCTCCTCAAGCGTCGCCTGCCGGATGTCGCCCAGCGCCTGCGCGTGGCGCTGGACAAGCTGCAGCGGCCGGGCGAAGCCGTCGTGGAGCGCATCGCGATCGCGGACTGGTGGCGACGGCAGGCCACGCGGCTCGCCGACGAGTCCATCACGTTCGAGACCGCGCTCGCCGAACCGCTGGCGGTGATCCCCGGCGAGTGCTTCGACAGCGTGCTGGACAACCTGGTGGACAACGCGCGCCACAAGTGCGCGGCGGGCGCCGCGAAGCGCATCGTGGTGCGACTCGACGCGAGCGCGGGCCGCGTGCTGCTCAGCGTCAGCGACGACGGCGCGCCGCTGCCGCCCGAGCTCGCGCGACAGCTGTTCCGCCGCCCCCTGCCCTCGGCCACCGGCTTGGGGATCGGGCTCTACCAGGCGGCTGAACTGGCGCGCGGCCACGGCTGCACGCTCGCGCTGGAAGAGAACGTGCCGGGCTGCGTGCGCTTCGCGCTCAGCTACCCGCTCGCGCCCGACTGAACCGCCCACTCAAGGCAGCTGCCCCGCCGACACCAGCCGGCTCACCAGGAGGCTGCGCGCGATGGGCTGCACCATGTCGTCGAACTCGCACAAAGGCGAGCTCTCGTCCGTGTCGTCGCTGCAGCCGTCCTGCTCGCGGGTGTAGCCGCGGCTGATGAAGTTCTCGTCGCCGTCGGCGTTCTCGTTCTCGTCGCGATTGCTGTTCGGTACCAGCCCGCGCGGCACGCCGTCGGCGCCGAGCGCGCCGTAGCCGTTGCGGCCGTGTGATACCAGCACGGCCGCGACGTTGTCGGCAGCGGCGGCGCCGAAGCGGAACTTGGCTTCGACGTCACCGGTCGCGGCATTGTCGCCGCGAGTCTCGATGACGATGTCGCCGCGCGCGCAGAGATCGAGTTCGTTGGCGGTATCGCCGTCGCAGGCGGTGTTCTGCGCGGGCACGGTGAATTCACGTTCACGCACGCGATAGCTCACCAGGTTGCCCCAGGCATCGGCCGGTTCGATGCCGAGTTCGGCCCACGGCAGGTAGCCGGACTCCACTTCGCAGTCGCCGTCGGTGGGGCTCGCGTAGACCGGATCGCTGTGCCCGTCGGCGTCGCGCGACGGGCAGGGCAGGCGACGTTCCGTCATCGCGAAGCCGTACAGCGCCTCGGCGGCGCGCGCCAGGTAGTCGCGGGTCTGCTGGCGATCGCGCGCCTCGAGCTGGGTCTGCACCGGCCCGATGAGGCCGGCGGTCAGCATGCCGATGACGAACACGACGATCGCCATCTCCAGCAGCGTGAAGCCGCGCGCGCGGCGTTCAGGGAGTGAGTTCACGCAGCTGGTCATTGAAGTCATCCGCTCGCGGCCGGCGTTCGAAACGCGTGGTGCCAAGGGTAGCGTTGTCGCCTTCGAGATAGTCCGCCAGCGCCGCCGACGGCCGGGTCTGCGGGGGTGCGGTCGCGGTCAGCGCCGGTCCGCCCGTCAGCACCACGCCCGCCACGCCGGTCTGGTCGACGAATGCCGCCTCGCCCGCGCGGCGCAGGCGCAGCGTGAAGCAGCTGCCGACGGCGCAGGGCGGCGCCACGGCGGCGGGCGCGAGACTCGCGTCGTACTGCGCGAACACATGCTGCGGCCAGCCCTGCGCGACGAACCAGGGCGGCAGCGCGCCGGGTGACTCGGCGGCCGGCACGAGCTTGTCCGCATCCAGCGCTTCGAGCTCGAAGGGGACGTTGCGCACCAGCATGGTCTCGCCCGCCGCGAGCGTGTCGAAGCGCAGGCGCGCGGTGCCGAGGGTGGTCGCGCCTTCGCTGTCGGTGATGGTGATGCTGGCCGGGCGTCCACCGGGCCAGCTGTCCTGCGCGTCGACGCGGAGCGTGCGGCGCGCGCTGGCGGTGGGTGGAAAGAGCCGCAGATTGGACTCGAACTCGAAGCGATAGCTGCGCCTGAGCGCGCGTGCGCCGACGTTGAACGCGAAGCTGGTGGTGCAGGCGAGCGTCAGTCCATGGGGCGCGTCAGCGGCGCGATCCACGGTGCAGCTGCCGACGCTCCAGGACGCGACGCCGCTGCCGTTGGCCGGGCTCTTGAAGACATAAGGCTGCGTACCGCCGCCGACCTGGAAGTCCTGGGTGCAGTCGCTGTCCCGCAGGCAGGCCTCGCTCGGCGCTTCCGCGCCGCTCGGGCTGTACACGCCGGCGGTGGGAATGCTCCACGCGGCGACGAAGGCGGCGTCGGCCGCCTGGCCGAGCGTCGTGATCGGCAGACGGGCGAGCGCGTCGGCGCCGAGACCGACCACGCCCTGCCAGGTGGTCGTGGTGCGCGGCGCGAGCCAGGGCATGGCGTCATCGCAGGCGGGCACGGCCGGCGCGCAGTTCGGGTCGGCGCCGTCCACGTCATCGCCATCGGGATCGCGGTGGTAAGCCTCCAGCGCGTGGCCGACCTCGGCCAGCACCACCTTCTGCGCGGCTTCCAGCAGTTCGCCGCGGGTGATGGCCAGCACCGTGTCGTTGCCCGTGGCGGAGAGCTGGGCGCTGAAGCGCGCGTCGCCGACGCTGGCGTTCTCGCCCTCCAGCCAGTCCGCGGCCACGTGGGCGCCAGCGGCGTCGCGCACCTGGCCGGGCAGCGCCGCGCCGGGCGCGATGATCACCGCCACCAGTTCGTCGCGCGCATCGACGCTCAAGGCGGCCGGCGTGTCGGGATTCAACTGGGTGGTGGCGGGGGCGCGGAAGCGCTCGCTGACCGCGTACCACAGCGGCGCGCCGCTGCCGTCGCGCAGCTCGGTCAGGCCGAGCGTGTGGTAGGGCAGGCGCCCGGTCTCGCGCCCTGCGGTGGTGAGACAGTTGGACGCCGGCACGCCCGGCGTCCCACCGCCGAGGTCCGGACAGGGCAGGAAGCCCGGCCCCTTGGTGGCGGCGTGCTCGCCATCGGCATAGCCCGCCGCGTAGCCGATCAGCGCGCGACGCGCTTCGGCCAGGGCCTGCTGGGTCACCAGCCGCTGGTTGCTCTCGCGCGCGGCGGCGACGTTCAACGCGCGCAACACGACGAAAGACGAGGCCGCGAACATCACCATCATCACCAGGATCAGCGCGACGCCGCGCTGCGCGCCGGGCGTGGGGCCACGCACGCGGCGTCGCGGCTCACTGCGCCGCGTGCGCCGGCTGTTCGTAGGCATCGGAGACGCGGCGGGTGTCCGGGTCGAAGGACTGGCCGGGCTTCAGACTCACCTGGCCGGTGCCGAGCGGCACCGCCACGCGGCGACCGTCGGCGCGCGGCGGCGAGAGTCGCCCCGCGGCCGCGTCGCTGCCGTTGACCCACACCGTGGGCGCCCCGGCGCTGCGCGCCACGTAGCCATTGACCGTGACCGGCCCCTGCGTGGGCGCGGGTGGCGTCCCTGGCGCGCCCTCGGTGTCGGACACGGCCGACACCTGGGGCGGCGGCGCCGCGCCGAGCGGCGGATGGCGGGCCGCCAGCGCGGCATCGATGGCCTGGCGTTCGGCCGGTGTCAGGAACAGGCGCCCGAGTTCCGCGGCCGGCGCGGCGCCGATGACGGCCACCAGCAACAGGCCGCAGGCGAGCCGCGCCGTCACAGCGCGAGCTCCGTGCCGCCGGCGGGGGTCAGGGTCCACCAGTCGAGCAGGCATTCGGCGTTCAGGTTGGCGTCGTGGGCGCCGAGTTCCGGCGCCTCGCCCGTGCGCCTGAGCGCGCAGCGACGCACGCTGTACTGCCCGAGCGCCGCGCCGTCCAGCGCTTCGAACAGGCGCAGCAGCTCGCCCTCGTGATGCAGTCCCAGCGTCAGGCTCATGGCACTCACGTTCAGGCGATAACCGTCCAGCGGCAGGCTGAAGTCCGGGGTCGCCGCGCGCTGCGCCTCGAGTTTCCAGGTGAGCTGCGGCAGTTCCGCCGCCTCGCCGGCGCGGCGCAGCACTTCCAGCCAGGACAGGCGTCGCTCGCGTCCCAGGCGCCCGCTCTCGTACAGCTGGCGAAAGACCGGCAGGTATTCGCCGATGATGCGTTCCTCGTCGTCCACCGCCAGGTACTTGCGGCTCGCCTCGCGAAACTCCGCATGGTTGGCCTGGTACTCGCGCTCCATGCGTTCGCGGAAGTAATGGCTGGCGGTGACCATCGCCGCCGCCAGCACCAGGCACAGCACGAACACCACGACGGTGCCGCGCAGTACCGACCACTCAACCCTGCTGCTCGCCATGGCGCACTCCGAGTACCAGCCTGAGTCTGAACGTCGCCACCGCCGGTTCCGCGCTGCCCGCCGCGGTGCCGCTGACGCTGGCCTCGGGCCGCACGTCGATGGGGTACTGCACCACTTTCACCGCGCGCACGGCGGGCGCCGCGGCGAACTCCGCCGCCAGCCCGTCGACCAGCGCGATGGCGCTGCGCAGATCGCCGTCGAAGGGCTCGAGCCGCGCGTCGAGCAGCGCGACCTGGAAATACTCGCCGTCCGTCGCGCGGACCGGGGCGCGCTTGTCGTCGCGGCGTGTCGCCACGGCCGGGTCGGCCTCGGCGTCGCCGGTCGCGAGCCACTGCAGGGCGTCGAGTCGCACCTGCGGCGCGCCGGACAGCACCGCGCCGAGGAGCGACAGCAACTGGCCCGGGGCGGGCTTGTAGCGCTCGAGCGCCGCCACCGCGTCGACCGCGGTGCGGATCTGGGTCGGTTCCACCGGCGTGGGCGGCAGCTTGGCGCGCGCGAGTTCGTAACGCTGCGCGTAGAAATCGGTCTTCTGCGCGGCGTCCAGCGCCTGCTGCTTGAAGGTCACGCCCTCGATGAAATTCAGACCGCTCCAGCCGCTGCCGCCGAGCATCAGCAGGAGACTCGCGGTCGCCAGCGCGAGCCGCGCGCGATGCAGCGTGTAGTACTGCGTCTCCTCCGGGCGCGCATAGTGGTTGGGCGGCACTTCGGCGGCCAGCAGGCGCGCGAACAGCACGTCGCTGAAATGCGATTGCACCGCGCCCTTCAGCCCCAGGCGGGTCGCCACCTGGTCCACGTCCAGCAGCAGGAACTTCTCGTTGTCGGTGTCCCTGCAGTGCTGTTCGAGTTCGCCGAGCAGCGCCCCGTGGGACAGGATGCAGACCGTGAGCGGACTGTCGCGCGAGATGAGGGCGAGGCTGTTCAGGTAGCGCCGCAGCTTCTCCACCTCACCGAGCAGGTGTTCGGCGAACGGCACCGAACCGACCCGCGGCATGTGCGCGAGGCGACTGATCTTGAGCTGACCGTCGCGCAGGAAGCTCTGGCGCAGGCCGCTGGCCTTCTCCAGCGTGATCAAGAGCACGTTCGAGGCGTTGACCTCGAGCCGCTTCAACAGCCGCTCGCTCAGCACCGGCAGCGAATAGACGCCGGTCACCGGCACGCGGTGCGCCTCCAGCGGCGCGAGCCAGGGCGACAGCACCTCGGGGCGGGTGATGGCGGTCAAGAGCACGCGATCGTCCTTGCGGCCCTCGCTCTCGCGTCCCTGGCGCAGGGCGTGGTGATAGGGCGTGCCGCGAAACAGCCGCGCATACTTGCGCGCCAGCACCGCGCGGCGGTCCACCGCGCCGACGTGCGGAATGGTGTCCTGGCGATACTCCTCCTCCACCACGTCGACCAGCACGCACAGCGGCGCCTGGGACAGCTCCGCCAGGCAGCGGTTGAACAGCGCGAAGCCGGCATCGTCCGCGGCAAAGATGTAGGCCTGGTCCAGCCGCCCGCGATCGAACAGGTAGAGGATCGCGCGGTCGCCGCCGACCAGCAGCACGCGCGGCTCGGGCAGGCTAAAAATCGATCTTGGTGAAGAGGTCATAGATCGGACCCAGCACCGCGGCGATGATCCAGAACAGCACCAGCCCGAGCGCGGTCGTGACGACGGGCATGATCATGGTCTGCAGTCGCGCCACCGATTCGGCGACGTCGCGCGTGTAGAAGTAACTGACGTTGTCGAGTGCGTTCTCCAGCGCGCCGGTATTCTCGCCGACCCTGAGCATGCGGATCACGAGCGGCGGGAACAGGTTGGTGGTGGCGAAGCTGCGGCTGATGCCGCCGCCGTCGGCGATCTGTCGCCCGGCTTCGCGCATGGCGTTCGCCACCGCGCGGTTGCCGGCGACGTTCTCGGCCGCGCGCACGCACTCCAGCACCGTGATGCCGGAGGAATACATGATCGAGAACACGTTGCACACCCGGGTCACGATCATCTTCTTCAGCACCGGCCCGATGAGCGGCAGGTGCAGCCACAGCTCGTCGACTCGCTCGGCGAAGCGCGCATTGGCGCGAAAGCCGAAGAAGGCGCCGACGAGGCCCACGATCGGCAGGCCGAGCACCAGCCACCACCAGCCGGCGAGGAACTTCGAGGTGCCGATGAGCGCGCGCGTCTGCAGCGGCAGGTCCTGGCCCATGGTGGCGAGGAAGGTGGTCAACTGCGGCACGACGTAGAGCATCAGGAAGAACACCACCACCAGCACGATGACGCTGACGATGGCCGGGTACAGCAGGAGCTGCTTGGTGTAGGCGGCCTGCTCGTCCTGCCACTTGAGGTTCTCGATGATCTTGGCCAGCACCGCGGTCAGCTGGCCGGCCTCCTCGCCGGCGCGGATGAGGCTCACGAACACCGGCGAGAACACCGCCGGAAACTCCGCCATCGCGCCCGACAGGTTCTTGCCGCCCTCGATGCCTTCGATCATCGCCGCCGTGACCTCGCGCAGCCGCCGGTTGTCGACCGTGTCGCGCAGATCGGAAAGCCCCTCGAGGATCGGCACGCCGGCCCGCACCAGCTGTTCGAGATGAAAACAGAAGGTGATGAGATCGATGCGCTGGATGCCGTGACCGGTCACATGGCGATTGCGCGACGGCAGCTCGCGGTAGTTGACGAGATCGAGCCCCATGCGCGCGAGCCGGGTCTCGAGATCCGCCGGGTTGACGGCGTCGACGCGCCCCTGGGTGACGCGCCCCTGGGCATTGATGGCCTTGTAGCGATAGGCCTCCATCAGCCGAGCCTCTCGGTCAGGTCGACCACGCGCGAGACCTCGTCGATGGAGGTCAGTCCTTCCAGCACGCGCTTGATGGCGACGTCGGCGAGCGTCTGGAAGCCGCGCCGCCGCGCGGCGACGGTCAGTTCCTTGAGCTTGGCGCCCTGGGCGATGAGTTCGTCCATCTCGCGATCGAAGCGCAGCACTTCGATGAGCGCGGTGCGACCCTCGTAGCCCTGGTGCGGCGCGTGCCGGAACTCGTCCGCGACGCGGTAGAGCAGGTGCTGACGCGCCGCGTCCAGCCCGAGGATGCGGCGCTCGATGTCGCTCGGCTCGTAGGCCTCCGCGCAGTCGGCGCGCAGCTTGCGAATCAGGCGCTGGGCGAGGATGCCGATGATATTGCCGGCCAGGATCTCCGGTCGTATGCCCATGTCGAGCAGGCGCGGAATGGTGCCGAACGAGGAATTGGTGTGCAGGGTCGAGAACACCTGGTGACCGGTCATGGCGGCGCGGAACGCCATGGAGGCGGTATCCTCGTCGCGAATCTCGCCGACCAGGATGATGTCCGGGTCCTGGCGCAGGATGGAGCGCACGCCGCTCGCGAAGTCGAGCCTGGCGACCTCGTTGATCGAGGTCTGGCGAATCATGCCCATCGGGTATTCCACCGGGTCTTCGAGGGTCATGATGTTGACCGACTCGGTGTTCAGATGATTCAGCAGGCTGTAGAGCGTGGTGGTCTTGCCGCTGCCGGTGGGGCCCGTGACCAGCATCAGGCCCTCGGGACGCGCGACCATCAGCTTCAGGGTCATCAGCACTTCGTCGTCGAGTCCGAGCTCGTCGATGGGCACGATGCCCTTCTGCCGGTCCAGCACGCGCAGCACGATGTTCTCGCCGTGCACGGTCGGAAAGGTCGAGACACGGAAATCGATCTGGCGGCCGGACAAGGACAGGGTGATGCGCCCGTCCTGCGGCGCGCGGGTCTCGGCGATGTCCATGCCGGACATGACCTTGAGCCGCACCGCGAGCGCCGACCAGTAGTTCTTGTGCAGGGAGCGGATCTGCCGCAGCACGCCGTCGATGCGGTAGCGGAAGCGCAGGAAGCCTTCCTCGGGCTCGAAATGGATGTCCGATGCGCCGCGCTTGACCGCATCGGACAACAGCGCGTTGACCAGGCGCACCACCGGCTGGCTGTACTCGGCGCTGTCGGCGTCGAGACTCTCGTAGTCGATCTCGCCGGTCTCAATCTCGCGCAGGATGCCGTCGACCGAGAGCTCGAAGCCGTAGAACTGGTCGATGGCCTTCTCGATCTCGGCCTCGCCCGCCATCAAGGGCACGATTTCGATGGCGCCACCGAGATGGGCTGCGATCTGATCGAGCGCGACGACGTTGAAGGTGTCGGCCATCGCCACCGTCAGGCGATTGCTGTTGGCGTCGAAGGTCAGCGGCAGGATGTGGAAGCGCCGCGCCATGTCCTTCGGAATGAGGCGAATCGCCTCCGAATCGACCACCACCTGCGAGAGCTGGGCCTTCTGCTGGCCGAGCGCGCCGCCCAGCACGTCGAGGATGATGGCTTCGGTGGCGAAGCCCAAGCGCACCAGGATGCGGCCCAGGTGATCGCGATTCTTGCGCTGCTCGGTGAGCGCGATGCGGATCTGGTCCGAGCTCACCACGCCCTTCTGCACCAGCAGTTCGCCGATGCGCAGCAGTCGCTTGGGCGTGCTCATCGGCGTTCGCTCAGGGCGTCACGGCGCCGCCGAGCGCGCTGACGCGCGCCGCGGCGATGGCCGGGTCGAAGGCCGCGCCGCGCAGGGCGCGCAGGGCCAGCGCCTGCTGGTAGTGCGCAAGCGCCACGCGGCCCTGGCCGAGGCGCTCGAGGCTCACGGCGAGATTGAAAGCATAGTCGGCGTTGGCGGCGTCGAGGCGCGCGGCATCGAAGTAGGCCTGCTGCGCATCGGCCCAGCGTCCGGCGCGCGCATACCACTGGCCGAGCGCGGCGTGCAGGTAGGCGGCATCGCCATTGCGGTCGAGCAGGAGACGCAGGCGCGCCGCGCCGGCCTCGCCGTCGGTCGCTGTCAGGGACAGGAGAGCCGCGCTCGCCACCGGGTCATCGGGCTGACGGCGCAGCACCTCGGCGTAGTACTCGGCGGCGCGGTTGCGATCGCCGCGGCGCTGGGCCACCGCGGCCAACCCGAGCAGCGTGTCGCGGCGCTCCGGCGCCTGTGCGCGCGCGCGCTGGTACTGGGCCGCCGCGCCCTCCACGTCGCCGCGCTGCAGGGCGGCGTAGCCCGCGGCCAGCGCGGCGTCCACCGCGTTGGGCCCGCGACTGCGCGCGATGCGCACCTGGCCGTTGCCGAGTTCTTCATCGTGGATGGACGGACGCGCCATGGCCGGGCGCGGCCGCGCCACGGGCGGCGTGGCGACCGGCGGCGCGGTCGCCGCGACCACGGGCGCTGCATCCGGCGGCGGTGCCGCGACCGGGAGGTCGGAGGGGAGCGGTGAGGCTTCGCTCGCGTGCATCGGCGGCGACATCGGCGCGCCCGCCGTCACGGCGGGCGAAGCCTCGGGCGGCGGGGTGGTGTCGACCCGCGCGAGACCGCCATCGGGCGCGAAGGCGGACGGCGGTTCGGGCGGCTTCTCCACGTCGCGCGCGACGCCTGGCGAAGGCACCGGCCGCGGGCGCGGCGCGAGACTCGCGTAGTACACGCCGACGCCGACGATGGCCAGCACCACGCAGACAGCGATACTTGCCGCGACGGTCACCACCCGTCCATGACGCGGCCGATCGCTGGCGCGGAACACGGTCTGCGCGCTGGCCACGGTGTGCGCGACGACGTCGTCCAGCGTGCCGTCGTTGCTGCGCGACGGCACGCGCGGCACCTCCATGGAATGCGAGCGGTCGAGATAGTCGTCGACGTCGTGCCGCATGCCTCGCGCGGAGGACAGCGTGCCAGTGTCCTCGCGTCGCTCCACGCGTCCCGCATGGGTGGTGTAGCCCGTGCTGACGCGGCCGGGATCTTCGGCGGAGAAGGCTTCGTCCGCGTAGGCTTCCTCCGCCAGTTCGAGGGGCGCGAGGCTGAACTCGGCGGCGGGCGGCGGCGCCAGGTAGTCTTCCAGTTCGAGCGCGGGCTCGTGGCGCTCGTCGTGGGCGGCGGCGGCGGCCTGCAGCGCGAGGCCGTCGATTTGCACGGTGTCGTCTTCGGACTTGGCGAAGGGTGAGATGCGCGTGATCGCGCCGCCGTCCAGGCTCGCCTGCGCGGCGCGCTCTTCCTGCGCCTTCTTGTCGGCCTCGGCGCGCCGGAGCGCGTCCATCAGAAGGCTCATGCGCCGACCTCCGCGCGGCACGCGGCGCGAGCGACAGGCTCGGAGCGACGCGCTGGAAGAGACGCGACGGGCACCGGCGGGCCTCTCAGGGCACTAGCGCGCCGGTGCCCGGAACCGGCGCGGGCCCGGGCGCCTGGCCGAGCAGGTCGCTGTAGTCCTTCAGATCGGTGTTGATGCTCGGATCGCGCACCACCACCGGGCGCAGGAACACGACCAGCTCGGTCTTGCGCTTGTTGGCTTCCTCGGTGCGGAACAGCATCGGCCCCAGCACCGGCACGCGCGCGAGGCCGGGTATGTCGCGGTTGCCGCCGCGTATGTCGTCCTGCATCAGGCCGCCAAGCACGCCGATCTGTCCGTCCACCAGTTTCAGCACGGACTCCATCTCGCGCACGCGGATCACCGGCACGAGGTTGGTGACCTCGTTGTCACCCTGGTTCAGCCGCGAGATCAGCGCGGGACCGGGGTCGACGGCATCGTCGATCTTCTGCGAGATGGTCGGACGCACGGTGAGCGTCACTTCGTTGTTCGCCGAGATCTGCGGGGTGACCGCCATCACGAGGCCGACCGGCACCGAACGTACGTTGGTCTCGACCAAGGTGCGACCCTGTGCGGTGGTGGTCCCGTCGAGGTTGGTGACATTGACGGTGAAGTACACCAGTTCCTCGACCACCTTCAGCATCGCGGTCTGGTTGTTCAGCACCATGAGCCGCGGGCTCGACAGCACGCGGGTATCGCCGAACTCGTGCAGCAGGCGCACGGTGGAAGTGACGGAGTTGTCGCCCACCTGCGGGTCGCTGTAGCCGAGGGTGAAGGACGAAATGGTGTTCTCCAGCGCGCCGTCGGCCACGCGCCCGAGCAGGCCCTGGTTGATGTTGAAACCGGCGCCGCCGGCGCGCAGCAGGAAATTCCAGTCGACGCCGGCCTGGTACTGGTCGCTCAGCGACACTTCGACGATGGTCGCCTCGATCATCACCTGACGGCGCGCATTGACCAGCACGCGATCGATGAAGCGCTCGATGAGTTCATGCTGGCGGCTGGTGGCGCGCACCGTGAGCAGGCCGGTCTCGGCGTTGACGATGACCTTGTCCGAGGCCTGCTGTTCGGCGCCCACGGTGTTGGGCTCGCCCAAGATCGACAGCACGTTGGAGCGCAGCGTGTCCCAGAAGCGGTTGTACGAGCGCGACTGGAGCTGGGTGGTGGAGGAGTTGTTGTCGTTGCCGCCGCCCGAGCCGCCACGGTTGCCGCCGCCACCGCCGTCCTGCACCGAGGTGTCGCCGGTGGTCGCGACGCGGGTCGCGACCCGCACCGTGGTGTCGACGTCGCGCGCGAGGTTCACGTAGCCGACGTCGTAGGTGCGCAGGAACGGCGCGTCGGGTGCGATGACGATGGTGTCCTTGGTGAGTTCGTAGCGGAGCATGACCTGGCGCGCGACGCGCTCGAGGATCTGCGGCAGGGTCTGATCGATGGCGTTCAGGGTGACATTGCCGCTGATGTCGCCACCGATGTCGATGTTCAGCTTGGCATCGCGAGCCAGCGCGAACAGCAGTTCGCGCACCGGCACGTCGTTCACCACCACGGTGTAGCGCTCCTCGGACTGCGCGACGCCCGGGGCGGGCAGGTAGGGCGTCTGCTGCACCAAGTCCGGAATGCCGTCGGCGGCCGCCACGGGCGTGGTGGTCAGGTGGCCAGCCGGGGCAGGCGCGGGCGGCTGCGGCCGAATCGCGGCGCAGCCCGCCAGCGAAGCCATCAGCAGGAGCGTGAGCAGGGCAAGGAATGTAGTGCGCATGGGCCCAGCGTCCGGGGACCGATCAAATTCCAAGATAACACATGATGTATTGATTATAAATTTCTAATATTTAAAGAAGTCTAGTTCAATCCACCACCCCGCTCTCGGGCCTGGCCCAGCGCCGCCGCAGCGCCTCCGGGTCGACCGGCGGCAAGCCCGCCGGGCGCAGGTGTTCGAGGCCCACCAGCCCGGTATCCGGCGCGACCCGCGGCGTAACGACCGGTGGCGCGGGCGGCGCCGGCGCGGGGGCCGTCGGCATGTCGACCTTAGGCGAGGACAGCACCGCCGGCGCGACCGACTGCGCCGGGCTCCCCGGTCGCGGGAAGGATTCCCAGCGCCAGGCCAGTCCCGCGAGCAGGACCAGCACGAGGATCGTCCCGGCCAGCGCCCATGTGAGCCGCGGCCGCGCCGCGCCGCCAAACTCGCTGTCTTCGACCGCGCGCCGCACGTGGCGCGCCTCGACCCGCGTCGCGCCGTCGGCGAAGGCCGCCAGCAGGGCCTTGTCGGCGAGGATGTTGATACGCCGCAGGAGCCCGGCCGAGGCCGCCTCCATGGTCCGCAGCGCGGCGGCCGAGAACAACGGCGCGCCGGTATGGCCACTGGCCCGCAGGCGCGCGTTGACATAGTCCTGGACCTGGCCGCGGCGCAGGGGTTCGAGGCAGAAGCCGTGGGTGATGCGTTCGCGCAGCTGGCGAATCTCGTGGCGCGCGAGCTTGTCGTCCAGCTCCGGCTGACCGAACAGCACTAGCTGCAGCAGCTTGGCCTGGGTGGTTTCGAGATTGCTCAGGAGCCGGATCTCCTCCAGCGTCTCGAGCGGCATGGCCTGCGCTTCCTCGACGAACACCACCACGCGGTGCCCGGCGGCATGACGGGCCACGAGATACTCCTGCAACGCGCGCAGCACGGCGAGGCGCGGCTGGTCGGCGCCCGCGGGGAGGCCGAGCTCGCCGGCCACCGCGTGCACGACCGCCTCGGCCGGCAGGCGCGGGTTGGCGAGATAGACCAGTTCGCAGTCGGCCGCCAGTTCGCGCTCCAGCATGCGACACAGCATGGTCTTGCCGCTGCCCACCTCGCCCACCACCTTGACCATGCCCTCGCCGCGCGCGATGGCATAGACCAGGGCTTCGAGCACCGCGCCGCGCTTGGCGCCGGTGAAGAAGAACTCGGGGTCCGGCGTGATACGGAAGGGGGGACGGGCGAGACCGAAATGCCGTTCGTACACGGTGTCAGGAATCGCCCGGCGCGCCGAGGCCGAGGCGCGCGAGCCGGCTGTAGAGCGTGGTGCGGTTGACTCCGAGCAGGCGTGCCGCCTGCGACAGGTTGCCGCCGACCTGGGCGAGCGCGGTCTCGATGTAGCGCCGCTCGAGCGCGGCCAGTTCGTCGTCCAGGCGGAAGCCGGGCTGGGCGAGCCGCGCGGCGAGGTCGACGCTGTGCGCGGCGGCGGCGCCCGCGGGCGGCGCGAACTCCAGTTCGAGCTCGGGCCTGAGCTGCGCGGCGCCGACGCGCTGGCCTGGGTAGCGCGCGCCGAGCCGGATGACCAGGTTGCGCAGTTCGCGCACGTTGCCCGGAAAGGCATAGCCGGCGAGCAGCGCCTCGGCCGCGGGCTCGAGCGTGAAGGGCTTGATGCTGCCGGCGTACTGGCGCTGGAAGGCGTCCAGCAGCAGGCGCCAGTCGTCGCCGCGGCTGCGCAGCGGCGGCACGCTCAAGGTCAGCACGGTCAGGCGATGCAGCAGGTCCTGGCGGAAGCGACCGGCGCGCGCCAGCTCGCGCAGTTCGCGGTTGGTCGCGGCGACGATGCGCGCGCGCGAGCGGCGCGCCTCGGTCTCGCCGAGGCGATAGAACTCGCCGTTCTCCAGCACGCGCAGGAAGCTCGCCTGCAGATCGAGCGGCATCTCGCCCACTTCGTCCAGGAACAGGGTGCCGTCACCGGCGTCCTCGAAGAAGCCGGCGCGCGCCTTGTCGGCCCCGGTATAGGCGCCGCGCGCGTGGCCGAAGAGCTGGGCGGCCAGCAGGTCGGGACTGAAGGCCGCGCAGTTCAGCGTCAGCAGCGGGCCCGCGCGGCCGCTCGCCGCGTGCAGGGCCTGGGCCACCAGCTCCTTGCCGACCCCGGATTCGCCCTCCACCAGCACCGGAAAGGGTGTGTCCGCGAACTGCTCGATGAGCGCGCGCAGCGCCACCATGCCGGGACTCGCGCCGAGCAGGAGTTCGCCGCCGTCGGCCTCCGCGCTTGCGCGTTCGAGGCGCTCGGCGTCCAGGAGCCGGAGTTGATGACGCAGCCGCGCGCGCAGGAGATCGGGCTCGCAGGGCTTGGCGACGAAGTCCACCGCGCCCAAGGTCAGAGCGTGGGCAATGGTGCGGCGCTCGTCCTGGCCGGACAGCACCAGCACCTTCATGCCGGGGTGCAACGCGATGAGTTCGGCAATCAGCGCGAAGCCCTCGTCCGGCGCGTGCGGCAGGGGCGGCAGCCCGAGGTCGACGAGGGCCAGCGCCGGCTGGTGGCCGCGGTCGCGCAAGAGCGCGCGGGCCGCGGCGCGGGACGGCGCGCTGAGGACCTCGAATTCGTCGGCCAGCACGAAGCCGAGCGCGTCGGTGATCAGCGGGTCGTCATCGACCAGCAGCAGTTCGGCGCGGGGGGAGTCGGCGCCGGTCATGGCTCGCTCAGGCGCCGCCGCGACCGCGCACCATGAGGTTGGCGCAGACCGCGCTCGCCGCTTCGTGCTGGTTCATGGTGTAAAAATGGAGCCCGGGCGCGCCGCCCGCAAGCAGGGTGTCACACAGGCGCGTGACCACGTCCACGCCGAACTCGTAGATCGCACGGTGATCGTCACCGAGGTCCTGCAGCGCCTTGACCATCCAGCGCGGGATCTCCGCGCCGCACATCTCGGAGAAGCGCCGCAGGTTGGAGAAGTTGGTGATCGGCATGATGCCCGGCACGATGGGCACGTCCACCCCGCGCTTGCCGGCCTGCTCGACGAAGCGGAAGTAGGCATCGGCGTTGTAGAAGTACTGGGTGATGGCGCCGTTCGCGCCGGCCGCGACCTTGCGCAGGAAATTGTCCAGGTCGGCCGCCGCGCCGGGCGCCTGGGGGTGCACCTCGGGATAGGCGGCCACTTCGATGTGGAAGTGCTCGCCGCGCTCGCGGCGGATGAATTCCACCAGTTCGTTGGCGTGCCTGAGCTCACCGAAGCCGCTGGTGCCGGACGGCATGTCGCCGCGCAGCGCCACCAGGCGCCGGATGCCGGCCGACGCGTAGCACTCGAGCACGGCGCGAATGTCGGCCAGCGAGAAGCCGATGCAGGACAGGTGGGGCGCGGTGTCGATGCCGGTGTCGTTGCGCACCTCGAGCACGGTCTCGAGCGTCAGCTCGCGGGTGCTGCCGCCGGCGCCGAAGGTGACCGAGAAGAATTCCGGGCCCAGGGCCGCGAGCCGTCGGCGGGTGGCCGCCAGCCGCGCCACGCCTTCTGGTGTGCGCGGCGGGAAGAACTCGAAGCTGAGACCGATGGCGCGGGAGGTGGAAGTCATGCTGGTCGCGTACCGTGCCGGGCCCCATGCCCGCTCGCGCCTCGATTATCCCCGAGCGGAGCGCAAGCGCCTAACGCCTGCGGCCCCTCGGCGGTGGCGCAAGCGCTGGTCGCTCATTAAAATGCCGCCACTCATTCACGGCCGGCGCGCGGCGCTCACTGCCCGCTCACCGGCGCCGCCGGCGGGGCGTGATTGCGGGTCCCGGCGGCCGTCGCCGGCCCGTTCCGCCACGCGCGCCGCGCATGCGCGGCGCGCGCCCAGCGCCGATCAATTGTCACGAGGAATACAGCATGAGCGAGATGTCCGCCACGGCGCGGCGTGAACTGGCCAATGCCATCCGCGCGCTCTCCATGGACGCGGTGCAGGCCGCCAATTCCGGCCATCCGGGCGCGCCCATGGGCATGGCGGACATCGCCGAGGTGCTGTGGCGCGACTACCTGGCGCACAACCCCGCCAATCCCGCCTGGCCCAATCGCGATCGCTTCGTGCTGTCCAACGGCCACGGCTCGATGCTGCTGTACTCGCTCTTGCACCTGTCGGGCTACGACCTCGGCATCGAGGATCTGAAGGCCTTCCGCCAGCTCCACTCGCGCACCCCCGGCCACCCGGAGCGCGGCGAGACCCCCGGCGTCGAGACCACCACCGGCCCGCTCGGCCAGGGGCTCGCCAACGCGGTCGGCATGGCGCTCGCGGAGAAACACCTGGCGGCGCGCTTCAATCGCCCGGGGCACACGGTGGTCGACCACCACACCTACGTGTTCGTCGGCGACGGCTGCCTGATGGAAGGCATCTCCCACGAAGCCTGCTCGCTGGCCGGGACCTTGGGCTTGGGCAAGCTCATCGTGTGCTACGACGACAATGGCATCTCCATCGACGGCGAGGTGCACGGCTGGTTCACCGACGACACGCCGGCGCGTTTCGAAGCCTATGGCTGGCAGGTGCTCCGCGGGGTCGACGGCCACGATGCCGCGGCCGTGGCCCGCGCGCTGGACGCGGCCCGCGCCGAGACCGGCAAGCCCACGCTCATCTGCTGCAAGACCATCATCGGCTACGGCGCGCCGAACAAGCAGGGTACCGAGGCCTGCCACGGCGCGGCGCTCGGCGTCGACGAAGTCGCCGCGACCCGCGCGGCGCTTAACTGGCCGCATGCGCCCTTCGAGATCCCCGCGCCGGTCTACCAGGCCTGGAGCGCGAAGGACGCTGGCGCGGCGCGCGAAGCGGCGTGGCGCGAGACGCTCGCCGCCTACGCACGCGCCCATCCGGACCTCGCCGCCGAATTCGAGCGGGTGTGCGCCGGGCGATTGCCGGCCGCCTGGGCCGACGGCGCCGCGGCCTGCATCGCGGCGCTCGCCGATACCGGCAAGCCCGAAGCCACGCGCAAGTCCTCCGAGCGTGCGCTCGACTACCTGGGCAAGCTGCTGCCCGAGCTGGTCGGCGGCTCGGCCGATCTGACCGGTTCCAACAACACCTTCCACAAGTCGAGCGTCGGCCTCACCCCCGACAACCCGGCCGGCAACTACGTCTACTACGGCGTGCGCGAGTTCGGCATGGGCGCGGTGATGAACGGCATGGCGCTGCACGGCGGCGTGATCCCCTACGGCGGCACCTTCCTGGTGTTCTCCGACTACGCGCGGAACGCCGTGCGCATGTCGGCCCTGATGGGCATCGGCACCGTCTACGTCTTCACCCACGATTCCATCGGCCTCGGCGAAGACGGCCCGACCCATCAGCCCGTCGAGCACGCCAACGCGCTGCGCCTCATTCCGGGCCTCGACGTCTGGCGCCCGGCCGATGCGGCCGAGACCGCGGTCGCCTGGGCCGCGGCCATCGAGCGTCGCGACGGGCCGAGCACGCTCTTGCTGTCGCGCCAGAACCTGCCGCAGCAGCCGCGCGACGCAGCCCAGCAGGACGCCATCGCGCGCGGCGGCTACGTGGCGCTGGATTGCGCCGGCGCGCCGCAAGCCATCGTCATCGCCACCGGCTCCGAGCTCGCGCTCGCGCGCGAGGTGGTCACGACCCTGCAGGGCGAGGGCCGCCAGGTGCGCCTGGTGTCGATGCCCTCGGCCGAGGTCTTCGCGCGCCAGGACGCGGCGTGGCGCGAGCAGGTGCTGCCCGCCGCCGTGCGGCGCCGCGCGGCCATCGAGGCCGGCAGCACGGATTTCTGGTATCGCTACGTCGGCCTCGACGGCATCGTCATCGGCCTCGATCGCTTTGGCGCCTCGGCGCCGGCCGGCGCGCTGTTCGAGCATTTCGGCCTGACCGCCGCGAAAGCGACTGCCGCGGTGCGCGCGCTGTTCTGATGGCGCGCCCACGTGAGCAGGATCACGGCGGCGCGCGCCACGCGCGCGGCATGATTTCACCTATTGCCCCACTGAAGATGGAGTTCCCCTCATGACCATACGTGTTGGTATCAACGGCTACGGCCGCATCGGTCGCAACGTGCTGCGCGCCCTGTTCGAAGCCGAGCGCACCGGCGAAATCCAGATCGTCGCGGTCAATGACCTCGGCGATGCCAACACCAACGCCCACCTGACCCGCTACGACAGCGCCCACGGCAAGTTCCCGGGCAAGGTCGAGGTCAAGGACGGCAACATGGTCGTCAACGGCCAGGCCATCAAGGTGTTCAGCGAGCGCGACCCGTCCAAGCTGCCGTGGGGCGACTTGGGCGTGGACGTGGTGCACGAGTGCACGGGTCTGTTCACCAGCAAGGACAAGGCCGGCCAGCATCTGAAGGGCGGCGCGAAGCAGGTGCTGATCTCGGCGCCGGGCGGTAACGACGTCGACGCGACCATCGTCTACGGCGTCAACCACCACGTGCTGAAGGCGACCGACACGGTGGTGTCGAACGCCTCCTGCACCACCAACTGCCTGGCCCCCCTGGTCAAGCCCATCCACGATGCCATCGGGCTCGAGTCCGGCATCATGACCACCATCCATGCCTACACCAACGACCAGGTGCTGACCGACGTCTACCACAGCGATCTGCGCCGTGCGCGTTCCGCCACCCAGTCGATGATCCCGACCAAGACCGGCGCCGCCGCGGCGGTGGGCCTGGTGCTGCCGGAGCTGAACGGCAAGCTGGACGGCTACGCGGTGCGCGTGCCGACCATCAACGTCTCGCTGGTCGACTTGACCTTCAAGGCCAAGCGCGCGACCGACGCCAAGGAAATCGCGGCGGTGATCCGTGCCGCCGCCGACGGCCCGCTGAAGGGCGTGCTGACGGTGAACGATGAGCCGCTGGTCTCCATCGACTTCAACCACAATCCGCATTCGTCGATCTTCGAGTCCTCGCAGACCAAGGTCATCGACGGCACGCTGGTCAAGGTGCTGTCCTGGTACGACAACGAGTGGGGCTTCTCCAACCGCATGCTGGACACCACCATCGCGATGGTGAAGGCGCGAGGCTGACGTCATGCTGACGATGCGCGACCTCGACCTGGCCGGCAAGCGCGTGCTGATCCGCGAGGACTTCAACGTCCCGCTGAAGAACGGCCGCATCACCGACGACACGCGGCTGCGCGCCGCGCTGCCGACCTTGAAGCTCGCGCTCGAGAAGGGCGCGAAGGTGCTGGTGATGTCGCACCTCGGACGGCCCAAGGAAGGCAAGTTCGAGGCCGAGGCCTCGCTCGCGCCGGTGGCGCCGGCGCTGGCCGCGCTGCTCGGTACGCCGGTCGAGTTCGCGCCCGACTGGATCGACGGCGTGGAATTGAAGGCCGGAGTGATCACGCTCGGCGAGAACAGCCGCTTCCTGGTCGGCGAGAACGCCAACGACGACGCGTTGGCCAAACGCATGGCGGCGCTCTGCGACGTGTTCGTGAACGACGCCTTCGCCACCGCGCATCGCGCCCAGGCCTCGACCCACGCGGTCGCCAAGTTCGCGCCCATCGCGTGCGGCGGGCCGCTCCTGATGGCCGAGGTCGAAGCCCTGCAGCAGGCGCTCGGCAAGCCGGCGCGGCCGCTGGTCGCCATAGTCGGCGGTTCCAAGGTCTCGACCAAGCTCGACCTGCTGGAATCGCTGGTCTCCAAGGTCGACCAGCTGGTGGTCGGTGGCGGCATCGCCAACACCTTCCTCGCGGCGGCGGGCAAGGAGATAGGCAAGTCGCTGGTCGAGCGCGACATGCTCGACATCGCCAAGCGCCTCATCAGCGGCGACGCGCACATCCCGATCCCGGTCGACGTGGTGTGTGGCAAGGAATTCGCCGAGACCGCGCCGGCCGAGGTCAAGAGCGCGGACAGCGTGAGCGTCGACGACATGATCATGGACCTGGGCCCGAAGAGCCTGGACGTGCTGTGCGCGGCCATCGAGAAGGCCGGCACCATCGTCTGGAACGGGCCGTTGGGCGTGTTCGAATTCGACAACTTCGCGGCCGGCACCGAGCGGCTCGCGCGCGCCATCGCGAAGTCGCCGGCATTTTCCATCGCCGGCGGCGGCGACACGCTCGCCGCCATCGCCAAGTTCGGCGTCAGCGACGACATCTCCTACATCTCCACCGCCGGTGGCGCCTTCCTCGAGTTCCTCGAAGGCAAGGTCCTGCCGGCCATCGAGATTCTCGAGCAGCGCGCGGCCCAGGGTTGAGGCCGCCGCGACGGGACAGACCCCGCACGGGGTCTGTCCCTGTATGGCCATCGGACGGGCCCTGCCTGGCGGGTTGAAACCCGCCCTACACGGGCGCCGCTTTGGCCCGGCGAACGTAACAACCTCCATCGCGGGCTGACGCCCGTCCGCCATCCGCGCCCAAGGGAGCTTCGTCACCCATGAGACGCACCAAAATTGTCGCCACCTTGGGCCCCGCCACGGACCAACCCGGCATGCTCGCGCGGCTGGTGGCCGCGGGCCTCGATGCCGCGCGCCTCAACTACTCCCACGGTGAAGCGGCCGACCACGCGCGGCGCGCCGCCGAGGTGCGCGCGGCCGCGGCCGCGGCGGGCCGGGAGCTCGGACTCATCGCCGACCTGCAGGGCCCGAAAATCCGCATCGAGCGCTTTCGTGACGGCCCGGTGGAACTCGTCGAAGGCGCCGCCTTCGCGCTCGACGCCGCGCTCGGCGGGGGCGACGGCAATCAACATGAGGTCGGCCTGACCTACAAGGCGCTGCCGCGGGACGTGCGCGCGGGCGATGTGCTCCTGGTCGACGACGGTCGCATCGTGCTCGACGTCACGGCGGTCGACGGTCCGCGCATCAGCACGCGGGTCGCCGTCGGCGGTCCGCTGTCGAACAACAAGGGCGTCAATCGCCAGGGCGGCGGGCTGTCGGCGCCGGCGCTGACCGACAAGGACAAGGAGGATCTCGCCCACGCGCTCGCTCACGGCGCGGACTACGTGGCGGTGTCCTTTCCGCGCAGCGCGGCGGACATCGAGGCCGCGCGCGACCTCATTCGTTCACTCGGCGGTCGCGCCGGCATCATCGCCAAGATCGAACGCGCCGAAGCGCTCGAGCACGCCGCGGAGATCATCGCGGCGAGTGACGCCATCATGATCGCGCGTGGCGACCTGGGCGTGGAGATCGGCGACGCGCGCCTGCCGCCCGCGCAGAAGATGCTGGTCGCGCTCGCACGTCGCCAGCACCGCGTGGTGATCACCGCCACGCAGATGATGGAATCCATGATCGAGCATCCGCTACCGACCCGCGCCGAAGTCTTCGACGTGGCGAACGCGGTGCTGGACGGCACCGACGCCGTGATGCTGTCGGGCGAAACCAGCGTCGGCGCGTACCCGGACAAGGCGGTGGCGGCGATGTCGCGCATCTGTCTCGGCGCCGAGCAGGAATGGACCGATCCCGCCTCCTCCACCCTGCCGGACGTCGGCTTCGAGCGGGTCGACCAGGCCATCGCGATGTCGGCCATCTACTGCGGCAACCGCATCAACGTGAAAGCCATCGCCGCGCTGACCGAGTCCGGCGCGACGCCGTTGTGGATGTCGCGGGTCAACACCGCCATTCCGATCTTCGCGCTGGCGCGGGATGCGGCGACCCTGCGTCGCGTGACGATCTACCGCGACGTCGTGCCGGTACGCTTCGACGTCACCGACATCGCTTACGAGGAAGTCACGCGCGAGGTGCTGCGCGTGCTGGTCTCGCGCGGCGCGGTCGTGGAAGGCGACCGGGTGATCATCACCAAGGGCGAACTGCACGGCCATTCCGGTGGCACGAATGGCATGAAGATCGTGGCGGTCGGCGACGCCTTGC
>JBFWYG010000023.1:40945-58021 GCA_050186725.1 Gammaproteobacteria bacterium
GCCGCTCGTGGGCGATCATCGGCCACAGGAACACCGCGCCGATGACGACACCCGCGGCGAGCGCGTAGAAGCCCGCCACGAAGGAACCCGTGAGGTCGTACAGCCAGCCGACCAGCAGCGGCCCGACGATGCCCGCGAGTCCACCCGAGAGCCCACCGACCAGGCCCACGCCGGCACCGAAGATCTCCGCCGGCACGATGTCGAACAAGAGCACCATGATGCCGTTCAGCGCGGCCGAGTTCAGGAACAGCATCAGGCTCATCAGCGCGATGGTGGCGTTGACCTCGGTGCTGTAGGCGAGCGCGACGATCGCCGGGCAGCTCAACAGTCCCATCACCAGCGCCACCGCGCTGCGATTGCCGAGCTTGTCGCCGAGCGCGCCCGCCGCCCACATGCCGGCGAAGGCGGCGAGGTAGGGAATGGTGAGATAGATGCCGCTCGCGAGGATCGAGTAACCGCGCTCGCGCACCAGGTAGCCGGGCAGCCAGCTCATGTTGGTGAAGTACACACCGATGCAGAAGAAAGCCGCGACGCACAGCCGCCAGAAATGCGGAATGGCGAACAGGCGACGCAGGCGCTCGCGCATGCCGAGCGTGGGCGGCGCGTGGCCGGCAGGTTCGAGGCGTTCGCGATCGCCGGCGATGGCGGCGTAGAGCGCGCGGCCCTCGGCCGCCGGCAGCCAGGGATGCACGGCGGGATGGTCGCGCACCACGCCCCAGAACAGCACCACCAGGGTGAGCGTCATGAGCCCCGAGAGGTAGAACATCATGCGCCAGTCCCAGGTCTTGATCAGCCAGCCGACCAGCGGCATGCCGAGCGCGATGCCGAGATAGACGAAGCCGATGAAGATGCCGTAGCCGCGGCCGCGTTCGGCCGGCAGCAGCCAGTTGTTCTGCAGCCGATGCATGAGATTGGCGGTCGCGCCCTCGGCGAGTCCGAACGCGACGCGCACCGCGCCGAACTGCCAGAGCGTGTGGCAGCTGCCGGACAGCGCGGTCAGCGCCGACCAGACCAGGATCAGAAGCGTGGTAATGCCGCGCAGCCGCTCCTGTCCGCCGTGCAGTCCGCCGAAGAAATTGCCGAGCATGTAGCCCCAGTAATAGGCGCTCAGCACGAGACCCATGCGCACGCCGTCGAACGCCAGCTCTTCCATGATGCGCGGCGCGGCGAGCGAAATGTTGACGCGATCGAAAGCCAGGAAGAACGACCCCAGCCAGATCACGCCGAGCACGAGCAGGCGTATGCCTCGCATGCGGTTTCTCTCCCCAGGTGACAGCAGTGCGGCCGTGAGTCTAACCGCGAGACGCGCTTGTAGGGCGGGTTTCAACCCGCCATTCGATTCCAGAGCCGAGATCGACGCCGGCAACGAATGGCGGATTGAAATCCGCCCTACAAGGAATCCAAGACGTGCAGCGCCAACCAGATAGCGTTCTCAGACCTGGCGACCCGATGGCGCAGATGCGCGGGGATCAGCACGGCGTCGCCGGCGCCGAGTTCTACTTCACCCGCTTCGAATTCGAGCACCACGCGGCCAGAGAGGAGAATCGCCCACTCGTCATCCGCCTGGTCGTACCAGAAGCCAGGCGCGCTCGCGTGGTCGCCGGAGAGGATGTGTTCGAGGTGAAAGCGCCGGCCGGCGGCCAGTTCGGTGATGCGCTCGGCGCGCAGGTCCGCGGGCAGCGCGCCCAGGCGCAGCACCGGCGGCAGCGCGGCGCTCACGTGGTCAGACGGGTCAGGGCCTCGCGGTACTTGGCCGCGGTCTTCTCGAGGATCTCGTCGGGCAGGATGGGCGCCGGCGGACGCTTGTCCCAGGTCAAGGTCTCCAGGTAATCGCGCACGAACTGCTTGTCGAAGCTCGGCGGGCTGATGCCGACCTGGTACTCCTCGGCCGGCCAGAAGCGCGAGGAATCGGGCGTCAGGATCTCGTCGATCAGCACCAGTTCGTCGTTGGCGTCGAGGCCGAACTCGAACTTGGTGTCGGCGATGATGATGCCCTTGGTGCGCGCGTAGTCGGCCGCGGCGCGGTAGATGGCGAGGCTGACATCGCGCACCTGCTCCGCGCGCGCCCGCCCGAGCAGCTGCGCGCAGCGCTCGAAGTCGATGTTCTCGTCGTGGTCGCCCTGCTCGGCCTTGGTCGAGGGCGTGAACAAGGGCTCGGGCAATTGCTGCGCCTGGGCCAGCCCCGTCGGCAGCGTGATGCCGCAGACCTTGCCGGTGTGCTGGTAGTCCTTCCAACCCGAGCCGATGAGATAGCCGCGCACGATGGCTTCCACCGGCAGCGGCCGCAGGCGTTCGACGACGATGGCGCGACCTTCGATGAGCGCACGCTCCTGCGCGTCGGGCACGGCCTCGGCGAGCGACATGCCGGACAGGTGATTGCGAATCAACCCGCCCATGCGCGCGAACCAGAAGTTCGACATCGCGGTCAGCACCGCACCCTTGCCGGGAATGGGCTGGGACAGCACCACGTCGAAGGCCGACAGCCGGTCGGTGGTGACGATCAGCAGGTGCTCGGCATCGACGGCGTAGACGTCCCTGACCTTGCCGCGATTGACCAGCGGCAGGCTCGCGAGATGCGTGTCATAGAGGGCGGTGGCGGTCATCGGCGAAGCTCCGCGAGTCAGCGCGAGAAGGGGCGCGTATTCTGCCCAATGGCACCGCCGAGCACCACCGCGCGGCGCACGGGCGCGTCAGCGTCGCGGCGGCGGGCGCAGCAGCGCGGGGACATCGCCCGCCGTGCCCATGGCGTGACGGATCAACAGGTGCTTGAGCGGCGCGAGGCCGTCGGTCAGGCGCATGCCCAGACCGCGCAGGTGGCGGAACGGCGCCTCGTCGCGCTGGAACAGGCGGTGCAGGGCGTCGGTCACCGCGAGCATCGCGAGCGTCTCGCTCTTGCGCCAGCGCTCGAAGCGCCGCAGATCGCCGAGCGCGGGCCACGCCGCGTCGCCCGGCGAGCGGACGCACTCGGCGAGGCTCGCGGCGTCCAGCAGCCCGAGGTTGAGACCCTGGCCGGCCAGCGGATGCACGAGATGGGCGGCGTCACCGAGCAGCACGCAGTTGCCGTGCACCATCTGCGCGGCGCGCGCCCGCGCGAGCGGAAACGCCGCACGCTCGCTCACGCTCTCGATTGCGCCGAAGCGTCCGTCGAACGCCTCGCCGAGCGCCGCGCAGAACGCCGCGTCGTCCAGCGCCAGGGTCGCGGCCGCCTCGGCGTCGTTCAGCGACCAGACGATGGCGCAGTCGCAGGGCCCGGGCAGCGGCAGCGCCGCGAGCGGCCCGGTGGCGAGGAAGCGCTGGCGCGCGACATCGCGATGCGGTTCGGCCACCCGCAGATTGCATACCACCGCGCTCTGTCGATAGGGCACGTGCGCATGCTCGATGGCGAGCGTCGCGCGCACGCGCGAACCGGCACCGTCCGCGCCCACCACCAGGCGCGCCTTCAGGCGCTGGCCCGCGACCGTCACCACCGTCGCCGGCCTGCCGGTCTCCACCGCCTCCAGGGCCTGCGGTTCGATACGCACACCGGGTCGCGTGGCGACGCTCGCGGCGAGTGCGGCGACCAGGTTGGCGTGCTCGACGATGTAGCCCATCGCGCCCAGGTGGCCGGGCGGCGGCCCGAACTCGAGCCGTCCGGCCGAGCCGGCGTCCCACACGTCCATCGCCGTGAACTGGCCGATACGCGTGTGATCGAGCAGCGACCACGTGCGCGTCACGTCCAGCAGGCGGCGCGCGGCGGGTGTCAGCGCGTAGCTGCGCAGGCCGAGCGGACCGCTGGGAAAAGCCTGCTCGAGCCGCGGTTCGAGCACGCACACGCTCGCACCCGCGTCGTTCAAGAGCGCGGCGGCGGCGAGCCCGACGGCGCCGCCGCCTGCGATCAGCACGTCGAAGATCATGCGCGCACCGCCATCGTGCTGCGCCTGAGCGCGGCCAGCCCACTCGCTTCGTGCACGAAGCGCAGGCGCGCCGGCGCGCACAGATCGGCGCCCGCCAGCGCGAGTCGCCGCCCGAGGCTCACGCTGGTCAGGCGCGAACGGAAGCCTTGCGCGAGCAGGTCGCTGAAACCGACCGTGCGCCGATGGTCGGGCGCGCGCGCCGCGGCGTAGCGCTCGAGCAGCGTGCGCGCGCCGGGATCCGTCGCGTGCAGGACGCAGGCGGCGAGCGTCGCGACGTCGCGCAGTCCGAGGTTCAGACCCTGGGCGGCATTGGGATGCATGGTGTTGGCGGCGTTGCCCACCAGCACCAGGCGCTCATCGATCACCCGCCGCGCGCGCTGTCGGGCGAGAGCATGGGCGCGGCGTGGGCCGGTGACAGTCATGCGCCCGAGACGCGCGCCGCAGCGCCGCTCGAGCAGCGCGGCGTAGGCGTCGTCGGTGAGCGCGAGCGCGTCGATCGCGCGCGCGTCCTTGAGACACTGCACGCTGACGTAGCGCGCGCCGCCGCAGGGCAGGAGCGCGAGTGGCCCTTCGCGGGTGAAATGCTCGAAGGCGGTATGCGGCACGGGACGCTCGACGGTCACCGGCGCGATCACCGCCTGCTGACCGTAGTCGTAGCCGTCGGTCGCGATGCCACGCGCGAGCCTGAGCGCCGACTGCGCGCCATCGGCGCCGACCAGCAGTCGCGCGCGCACGCTGTGCAGGACCTCGCCGGTCATCAATTCCACCAGGACGGCGTCGCCGTCCTGGTGATGGCCGAGGTAGCGGGTGTCGAAGCAGGCATCCGCGGCCAGCGCGTCGCGCATCGCGCCGCGCAGTTCGTGCAGCAGCAGATCGGCCGGGCAGGCCCAGCCGAGCGCCTCCAGGCCGGCCTCGCCAGCGTCGAGGCGCAGGCTTCCGAAGCCGCCGCGATCGCTCACGCGAATGTGTTCGATGGCATAGGCGTGAGGCGCGAGCCGGTCCCATGCACCGAGCCCTTGCAGCACCGCGCGCGAGGCGGCGGACAGCACCAGGGCGCGCGCATCACCCGCCGGTGCGGGCGGCAGCGGCGCGCGCTCGACCAGCAGTACGCGGAAGCCGGCGCGGGCCAGCGCCAGCGCGCCGCAGGCGCCGACCAGGCCGGCGCCGACCACCAGGACGTCGACTTCAGATCGCACTGCGCTCGCGCGTCGCGGCCTCGACCGCCTCGATCGACTTGGGCGCCTCGATGGTCAGGATCTCGTGGCCGGTCTCGGTGACCAGCACGTCGTCCTCGATGCGTACGCCGATGTTCCACCATTGGCGCGGCAGGTCCTTCAGGGTGGCGGCGAGGTAGAGACCGGGCTCCACGGTGGTCACCATGCCTGGCTCGAACACGCGCCACTCGTCATGGACCTTGTAGTCGCCGACGTCGTGCACGTCCATGCCGAGCCAGTGGCCGGTCTTGTGCATGTAATAGGGCTTGTAGGCTTCTTCGTCGATCAGCTTGCGCAGCCGGCCCTTCAAGATGCCGAGATCGATGAGGCCGCGCGTGATGACCTCGATGGCCGCTTCGTGGGGTTCGTTCCAGGTATTGCCCGGGCGCACCTCGGCGATGGCGGCGAGCTGGGCTTCGAGCACGAGCTCGTAGACCAGGCGCTGCTCGTGGGTGAACTCGCCGCTGACCGGGAAGGTGCGGGTGATGTCCGCGGCGTAGTAGTCGTACTCGGCGCCGGCGTCGATCAGGACCAGCTCGCCGTCCTTCAGCACGTCGTCGTTGTCGACGTAGTGCAGGATGCAGCCGTTCGCGCCGCCGCCGACGATGGAGGGATAGGCCGGCGCGCGCGCGCCCTGCTGCAGGAAGCTGTGCAGCAACTCGGCCTCGACCTGGTATTCGCGCATGCCGGGCTTGCACGCTGCCATGGCGCGGCGATGGGCCGCGGCCGAGATGCTCGCCGCCTTGCGCATCGCCTTCAGTTCCTGGCTGCTCTTGAACAGCCGCATCTCGTGCACGGTATGGCCGAGGGACACGAACTGGTCGGGCGCGTGCACTCCCGCGCGCCCCTTGCTCGTCACGCGGTTCAGCCAGCTCACCAGGCGCTGGTCGAACTCGGCGTAGCGCCCCATGGTGAAGTAGATACGTTCCTTGTTCTCGATGAGACCGGGCAGGATGTCGTCGACGTCGGTGATCGGAAACGCGTCGTCGGCGCCGTACAGTTCACAGGCGCCTTCGAGCCCGGCGCGCCGGCCGTGCCATGTCTCCGCCTCGTCGTCGCGCTCGCGGCAGAAGAGGATGAATTCACCCTGCGGCCGGTCGGGCACCAGCACCGCCACCGCTTCGGGTTCGGCGAAACCGGTCAGGTAGTAGAAGTCGCTATCGGGCCGAAAGGGGTAGTAGACGTCGCGATTGCGGATGCGCTCGGGCGCGGTCGGCTGGATGACGATCGCGCCCCGCCCGGCGATGTCCATCAGGCGCTTGCGGCGGCGGGCGAACTCTCTCTTCTCCATGCGACCTCGGCGATTGGTTGGTGCGGCTGGCGGGTTCAGTGCAGGACCGGGCCGTCGGCCTCGTCGTCACGCGCGTCTTCGATGGACTGCGCGCGGACCAGGAGCACGCCCATGCGCGTGAACTCGATCAGTTCCGCCAGCGCGCGCTCATCGTCCTCGTCACCGGCCACCTCGGTGGCCACGCTGGCGAAGCGCGACAGGTCGACGAGAAAGCCTCGCGCATCTTCGCCCAGCGTTTCCAGATCGGCAATCCCCGCCAGTCCGAAGCCGGACAGGTAGCCGCGGCACCACGCACCGAAGGCGTTGGCCCGCTCCGCGAGCGGCGCATCGTCGGCCGGCAGCAGCGGCGTGAAGTCGAAATCCCCGCCCTCGAGCGCTGCGCGGGTGTGTGTCTGCAGACGCCACAGCGCGTCGCGGGCGGCGCCGAGCTGTGCATCATCGCCGCCGGCGACGTGCTCGAGCCACAGCGCCGGGGTGAACGCGCGTGGTCCGGACAACATGCCGCACAGCATGCCGTGGCATTCCGCCGCACCGACGTCCGAGCGCGCAGCGGCGAGCGCGCGCGCGACCTCGAGGTAGAGACTCATGACGGGCAAGCGCCAGGCAGCGGCGCGCGCAAGATGGCATCAGGCATGATCAAAGGTATCGATGGTTAGGACGCGACACGGCAGCGTGTGCGCATTATCACACGCCACGACGAAGCCTCGGACAGACCGCGTGCCGCCACCCCCGAAACGGCGGGGAGCGCTGTTGACCGTCCGCCGTTCCGGGCTCTATAGTGCTTCGGCATCCCATCCCCCCGGTGAGCACGCGTAACGCCATGACTGCAGGCAGCAATGACCGCTTGGATCTGGTCGCGCTCGAAACGCGGGTGGACGAGCTGATCAAGACGGTCGAGAGCCTCGCGAGCGAGAACGAAGCGCTGCGTCACCAGCAGGCTTCGCTCACCGCCGAGCGTGCAGCGCTGATCGAGAAGACCGAGCAGGCGCGCAGCCGCGTCGAAGCAATGATCGCCCGCTTGAAGGCGATGGAGACCCGTTCATGAGCAGCGACAGTGAAGTCCGTCCGATCACGGTTCAGATCTTCGAGAAGGACTACGTCGTCGGCTGCAAGGAGAACGAGCGCGAAGCGCTGTTCGCCTCGGTGCAGTTTCTGAACAAGAAAATGGTTGAACAACGGGACAATGGCAAGGTCATTGGTACGGAACGTATCGCCGTGATGGCCGCGCTGAACATCGCGCACGAGTACCTCGAGTACCGGCGCAAGCACGAAACGCTCGCGACCGACGTGGTGGCCAGCGTGTCGCGCATGCAGGGCAAGATCGCCGATGCCCTGTCCCGCGGACCGACGCTGAGCCTCAAGGCCTCGGGGCACTGAGGCCTGGCGCGCGGGGTGGACTAAAGAACCGGAGATTGCAGTCGATTTAAAGCTTGGTGTTCTCTGCTGTGTGCGTCAAAGACCTGAGATCTTTGAGCCTATTTTTCATTCCTCAGGGACCGATCAATGCGTGATGTTGTGCATGGCCGCCTCGTAGCGGAAAGCCTGATTCACCTCGAGAAGTCCCGTCTTGAACCCTTGGTTCAAGATTACGGTCTAGACGGCACCGTGGAGAACACCTTTTACCTTTCCTCTCGCCCGCTCGTCGCCTGACGGGTCAGCGGCGCGCCCGAGCTCCCGCGCGGCAACGGTCGCGCCCTGCGGCGCAGCGCTGACCTCGCGGGCGGCGCGACCCGCCTCGCTCAAGCCACCTCGGCCGTGCTCGCCGCGCAGCAGCGCCGCAGGTAGGCCAGCGCCTCCTCCACCTGGTCGATCAGCACCAGGCACAGATCCCCCGGCTCGAGCAGCGCCAGCGCGCGGTCGATGGCGACGAACTCGCCGCGGATCTCCTCCACGTCGCGGGTGCGGGACGCATGCGCGAGGCCTTCGCGCAGCAGGGCCAGCACTTCGCCGTCCTCGCGGCCGCGCTGGCAGGCATCCTGGTAGAGCAGCACCCGGTCGAAGGCGTCGCCGAGCACGCGGGTCTGGTCGCGGATGTCCTGGTCGCGACGATCGCCGGCGCCGCTTATCACCACCGTGCGCCGGCGCGCGGGCAAGGCGGCCACGGCCTGCACCAGGGCGACCATGGCGTCGGGATTGTGGCCGTAATCGGCAATGACCGTGGCGCCCCGGTAATCCAGCAGGTTGAAGCGGCCCGGCGTGGCGTCCAGGCCTGGCACGAAGCTGCGCAGGCCGGCCTCGATGGCGCGCCAGTCGATGGCCGCGCCCCAGGCGGCGGCCACCGCCCCCAGCACGTTCTCCACCTGGAAGCCGACGCGTCCGCCGAGGGTCAGCGGAATGTCGGCCAGCGGCATGCGCCACAGCTCGTGGCCCTCGACGCAGCTGACCGCGTCGCCGTCCACCACCACCACGCGCCTACCCTGGGCGCGATGGGTGACGCTGACGGCGTTGGCGGGATTGCGCGAGAAGTAGATGACGCCGCCGGGACAGGCCGCGCCCATGCGCGCCGAGACCGGGTCGTCGGCGTTCAGCACCGCGTAGCCGCCGGGCGCGACGTTCTGCACGATGACCCGCTTCAGCACCGCGAGATCCTCGACCGTGGTGATGTAGTTGAGGCCGAGGTGATCGCCCGTGCCGATATTCGTGACCACCGCCACCTGGCAGCGGTCGAAGGCCAGGCCTTCGCGCAGGATGCCGCCGCGCGCGGTTTCCAGTACAGCGGCGTCGACATCCGGGTGCATCAGCACCGAGCGCGCGCTGCGCGGGCCGCTGCAGTCGCCGCTGTCGATCTGCACGTCGTCGACGTAGACGCCGTCGGTCAGCGTCATGCCGACCCGCAGCCCCGCGCTGCGCAGGATGTGGGTGGTGAGCCGCACGGTGGTGGTCTTGCCATTGGTGCCGGTCACGGCGATCACCGGGATGCGCGCGTCATCGCCGGGCGGGAACATGTCGTTGATGATCGCCTCGCCGACCCGCCGCCCGGTGCCATAGGACGGCGTGAGGTGCATGCGCAGGCCCGGCGCGGCGTTCACTTCGACGATGCCGCCGCTCTGCTCCTCCAGCGGCCGGAGCACGGACTGGCAGACCACGTCCACGCCGCAGATGTCGAGGCCCACCATCTGCGCCGCGGCGACCACCCGCGCGGCGAGATCGGGGTGCACTTCGTCGGTGACATCGGTGGCGGTGCCGCCGGTGGAGAGATTGGCGTTGTTGCGCAGCACGACGCGCAGCCCCTTGGGCGGCACGGCGTCGGGCGTGAGCCCCTGCAGGCCGAGCAGGGTCTGGGCGATGTCGTCCAGGCGAATCTTGGTCAGCGAGGTGGCGTGGCCTTCGCCGCGACGCGGATCGCGGTTCACTTCCTCGACCAGCGCGCGCACGGTGTGCACGCCGTCGCCGATCACGAAGGGCGGATCGCGCCGCGCGGCGGCGATGAGCTTGTCGCCGACCACCAGGAAGCGATAGTCGTGGCCGGGCATGTAGCGCTCGACCAGCACCACCGTGCCGGCCTCGAGCGCCGCGCGGTAGGCGGCCTCGAGATGGGGCTTGGTCTCGATGTTCACTGTCACGCCGCGACCGTGGTTGCCGTCGCGCGGCTTGACCACCACCGGCAGACCGAGCGCGCAGGCCGCGGCCCAGGCCTCCTCCACGCTGTGCACTTCGCGCCCGTCGGGCACCGGCACGCCGGCGGCCTTCAGCAGCTGCTTGGTGAGTTGCTTGTCCTGGGCGATGGACTGGGCGATGGCACTGGTGCGATCCATCTCCGCCGCCTGGATGCGGCGCTGGCGGCTGCCCCAGCCGAACTGCACCAGGCTGCCGGTGGTGAGGCGACGATAGGGGATGCCGCGCTCCACTGCCGCGGCGACGATGGCGCCCGTCGAAGGACCGAGACGCTCTTCCTCGTCCTGCTCACGCAGGCGGGCAATCTCGGCCTCGGCGTCGAAGGCCTGGTCGGTCAACGTCGCGACCACCAGGCGTTCGGCGATCTCGAGCGCGGCGCGCCCGACCGATTCCTCGCTGTACTCCACCACCACCTGGAACACCCCGGCCTCGGGGGTCGCGCCGCAGCGGCTGAAGCTGACCGGGCAGCCGGCATCGGCCTGCAGGCTCAAGGTCGCGATCTCGAGCACGTGGGCGGCGGAACGCGGCACGCCGCCGTCCGGCACCGGCAGCACCTGCAACTGCGGGTAGAGCGCGCGCAGACGTTTCAGGAATTCCGGCTGCCGGGACAAGTCCCGTTCCTGCTCGGTGCAGTGCACGACCGCCTCGATGCAGGTGCGGCGACTCCACAGGTTGGGCCCTCGCAGGGCACGTACGCGGGCTACTTCCATCGGCGGTGTGTGAACCTTGCTGGGTTGTCGACTATCACAGGCGGGCGGCGAGCCGCTCCGCCGCGCCGCGCAGGTCCGTGCCCGGGACCGCGCACTCATGCGCGGCCGGGAAGCCCACGATGCCGCTCACGATGAGTTCGGGCGGCACGCCCAGCGCCCAGGCGCAGGCGGCGGCGGGCAGCGCGGCCGGTAGCTCGAAGCCAGCCGGCAGCGCCAGCCGCTCGCTCGCGTCACCGTGGGCGAACACCAGTTCGTCCCGGTCGCGATACACCGCGCGGCGACCCGCGGCGCGCGCTTCGGCCAGCGCCTCTCCCTGCGGCCGGCGGCTGTAGAGCAGCACTTCGCCATCGCTGTACTCGGCGAGCGCAAGCACCCCCGGGTCGTCGGCGTTCAGCACCGCCGCGCCCTGCGCCAGCACCACGTCGACGTGGGTGCGCAGCAACTTGGTCAGCTGTTCCTCGTCCTGCACGCCGAAGCGCGCGAGCGCGTGGCCACCGTCCAGCGACGTCACCAGTCCCACCTGGCAGCGGTCGTAGGGCAGGCCTTCGCGCAGCAGGCTCTCGGCGGTGGTCTGGATAACGGCGGCCTTGAGCGTGCGGTTGATCAGCAGGCGCTGGCCGGCGGCCCAGTGAGCGCCGTCGTTGTGATCGACCTGGCGATCACCCAGGTAGAGACCGGTGCCGCAGGCTACGCCGACCGACACGCCATGCAAGTGCAGCAGGTAGCCGACCAGGCGCGTTTCCAGCGTGGTGTCCGCGCTACCGCCGATGCCGACCAGCGGAATGCGGCCCTTGTCGTCCCCCGGAAAGAGGTGGTCGATGATGGCCCGGCCGGCGGGATGGGCGCCATGTTCGCCCTGGGGCAGGTGGGTCGGTAGCGCGGGACCGGCGTTGACTTCGATGAGCGCGCCGCCCTGGCCGGCAAGAGGCTGGCCGATGTCACGCGCGACGATGTCGATGCCGGCGATGTCGAGCCCCACGGCGCGCGCCGCGAGGGTCGCGAGCGCGGCGGTGGCGGGATGGACCAGGGCGAGCACGTCCTCGCCAATCTTGGCGTGGCGCGGCAGCGTCACCCGCTGGCCGGCGGCCGGCACGGTGGCGAAATCCAGGCCCTGGCGCGCGAGCGCGAGGCGCACGGTGGGAAAGTCCTCGAAGTCCTCCACCGTGAACGGCACCACGGCGGGGTCGCCGCGCTCGGCGAGCGCGGCCAGCGTGTCGGCGAGCAATTGCTGCACGCTGTGCGCACCATCGCCGACGAGTTCGACCGGCGCGGCGCGGGTGGCCGCGACCACCTTGTCGCCCACCACCAGCAGCCGATGCTCGTCGCCCTCGATGTACTTCTCGACCAGCACGGTCGAGGCGGAGGCGTCATAGGCCGGTTTGAAGGCCGCGCGCACCTGCTCGGCGTCGCGCAGGTCCAGGAACACGCCTTCACCGCGATTCGCCTCGCAGGGTTTCACCGTCACCGGGTAGCCGATGTCCTCGGCCGCCTCGAGAGCGGCTTCGACGTTGCGCACTTCCGCGCCTTCCGGCACCGGAATGCCGCAGGGCGCGAGCAGTTGCTTGGCGAGCGACTTGTCGGCGGCGATGGATTCGGCGATGGCCGAGGTCCGGTCAGTTTCCGCGGTCCAGATGCGGCGCTGATGGGTGCCGTGGCCGAGGATGGCCAGGTTGCCCTGGCCGAGCGGCAGCACCGGCACGCGCGCCGCGACCGCGGCGTCGACGATGCAGGCGGTGCTGGGGCCGAAGCCCTTGCGATCGGCCAGCACGCGCAATTCGCGCAGCGTGCCGGCGACATCGAAAGCCTGGCCGTGGATCGCGGCCAGGATCAGATCCCGCGCGCGGAGCAGGCAGGTCTTGGTCAGGTCTTCCTGGGTAGTGCGCACCACCACGTGATAGATGCCGGTGGTCGCCGTGCTGCGCGCGCGACCGAAGCCGGCCGGTCGGCCTGCCTGGGTCTGCAGCTCGAGCGTCACATGCTCGAGGATGTGGCCGACCCAGGTGCCTTCCTCGAGCCGTCGCACGAAGCCACCGGGCGCCTCGTAGCTGCACTCGTGCTTGCGCAGTCCCGGCAGCCAGGCAACCAGGCGCTCGACGAAACCGGGCAGGACGTTGGACGGATGCTCCTCGAGGGCGCCGATGTCGACCAGCGCCTCGAGGGTCGGTCGATAGGACCAGCGATTGGGTCCTCGCAGAAAAATCAGGTCGAGGAGACGAATGTCGTATTGGGTCATCACTGACGGCTGTGGGTCGCGGCGCGTGCGGACACGCCTCGGCGCCGCAGCGCCCGCGGGCACCGTGCCCAGGTGGCAACGGCACCATCCTGTGTTCGATCCGGGGATAATATAAGTAATGACTGCCCGTTCCCAATTTTCGCTCGTACCCGCTCTGCCAGTGCGATGGCAGACCCCAGCCGCCGCCCAGATCGCGCCCTTGGAAACGGTGCGCGCCTGGTTCGAGACGGACCTCACCGCGGATCTTCTCTACGCCCGCGGCCTCGCCGTCCTGACCGATGCGCGTGTGCTGCACCTGGCCGAGGACGGCGGGGTCGAAGACTGGAAGCTCGGCACTGAACTTTTGCTGAACCATGGCGAACATGGCGGGGTCGGCACGCTCGAATTGCTGCGCGCCGGCGAGCGGGTCGGGCAGCTGCGCTTCACCCTGGCCGAGGATCTCGGCGCCAAGCGCTTCGTGGCCGAGTTCGAGCGCCTGGCCGCCGGTGGCGAGCCCGCGAGCGAGAGCATCGAGCACTGCCCGGTGTGCGCCACGCCGCTCGACCCGAGCCAGGAGGAGTGCCAGGTGTGCGCGGCGCAACTGCACACGCCACCCTCGACCTGGACCCTGTTCCGGCTGTGGCGCTTCGCGCGGCCCTACCGCCTGCAGCTCTCCATCGGCCTCGTCTGCACGCTGGCCTCGACCTTCGCGACCCTGGTGCCGCCCTACCTGACCATGCCGCTGATGGACGAGATCCTGATCCCGTTCCAGAACGGCACGCCCATCGACCAGCACCGCGTGATGCTCTACCTCTGCGGCCTGCTCGGCGCCGCGCTGGTCGCCTGGGTGCTCGGCTGGGCGCGGACCTTCGTGCTCGCGCTGGTCTCGGAGCGCATCGGCGCTGATCTGCGCACCACCACCTTCAACCACCTGCTGAGCCTCTCGCTCGAGTATTTCGGCGGCAAGCGCACGGGCGATCTGATCAGCCGGCTGGGCTCGGAATCCGATCGCATCTGCGTGTTCCTGTCGCTGCACGCGCTCGATTTCGTCACCGACGTGCTGGTCATGCTGATGACCGCGGCCATCCTGTTCAGCATCAACCCCTGGCTCGCGCTCGCGACCTTGATCCCGCTGCCGGTCATCGCCTGGCTCATCCACATCGTGCGCGAGAAGCTCCGCACCGGCTTCGAGCGCCTGACCCGCGTGTGGTCCGAGGTCACCAACGTGCTGTCCGACACCATCCCCGGCATTCGCGTGGTGAAGGCCTTTGCCCAGGAGGAGCGCGAAGGGCAGCGCTTCTTCGCGGCGAACCGCTACAACCTCGAGCAGAACGACCGCCTGAACCGCATCTGGGGCCTGTTCACGCCGACCGTCACGCTGCTGACCGAAATCGGCCTGCTGGTGGTGTGGGCGTTCGGCATCTACCAGGTGTCGCAGCACGAGATCACGGTCGGCGTGCTGACCGCCTTCCTGGCCTACATCGGGCGCTTCTACACGAGGCTCGATTCCATGAGCCGCATCGTCTCGGTGACGCAGAAGGCGGCGGCCGCGGCCAAGCGCATCTTCGACATCCTCGATCACGTGTCCAGCGTGCCGGAGCCCGCCAACCCGACGCCGCTGCCCCAGGTGCGCGGTCACATCGAGTTGCGCAACGTCGGCTTCCGCTACGGCAGCCGCTCGGTGGTGCGCGACATCTCGCTCGACATCCAGCCGGGCGAGATGATCGGCCTGGTCGGCCAGAGCGGCGCGGGCAAGAGTACGCTGGTCAATCTCATGTGCCGCTTCTACGACGTTGCCGAGGGCGCGATCCTGCTGGACGGCATCGACATCCGGCAGCTGTCCATTCCTGCCTTCCGTCAGAACATCGGGCTCGTGCTGCAGGAGCCTTACATGTTCTTCGGCACCGTGGCCGACAACATCGCCTACGGCAAGCCGAACGCGACGCGCGCGGAGATCATCGCCGCGGCGCGCGCCGCCCACGCCCATGACTTCATCCTGCGCCTGCCGCAGGGCTACGACTCACTGGTCGGCGAACGCGGCCAGCAGCTCTCGGGCGGCGAGCGTCAGCGCCTGTCCATCGCCCGCGCGCTCCTGATCGACCCGCGCATCCTGCTGCTCGACGAGGCCACCTCCTCGGTCGACACCGAGACCGAGAAGGAGATCCAGAAGGCGCTCGAGAACCTGGTGCGCGGCCGTACCACCATCGCCATCGCGCACCGGCTCTCGACCTTGCGCAAGGCCGACCGGCTGGTGGTGCTGGAGCGCGGTCGCATCGTCGAAATCGGCAACCACGACGAGCTGATCGAGAAGAACGGCGCCTACGCGCGGCTCTACGAGGCGCAGGCACGCAACCAGGGCGAGGACGACGCATGAGCGACGCAGGCTTCACCTTGAGCGAGGACGCGCGCGGCCGTCTCGAGCTCCGCCTGGCCGATGGCCGATCCTTCGACGGCGTGGTGCCGGTGCGTGCCTTTCCGCTCGGCGCGCCGGAAGAATTCATCGGCCTGGTGGCCAGCGACGGCCACGAGGTCGTGCACATTCCGCGCCTCGCCGATCTGCCGGCGCCTACGCGCGATCTCATCGCCAAGCACATCCGCCAGCGCGAGTTCGTGCCGCGTATCGAGGCCATCGAGTCCTGCACCGCGTTCGCCACGCCCTCGACCTGGACGGTACGCACCGATCGCGGCCGCACCGAGCTCATCCTCAAGGGCGAGGAAGACATCCGCCGGCTCGGCCACGGGCGGCTCCTGATCACCAACAGTCACGGCCTGCATTTCGAAGTCGCGGATCTCGCCAGGCTGGACGCCACGTCGCGGCGCATTCTCGCGCGCTTCATGTAGGGTGCGGGCCTGACGCCGGTCAACGCCCGAGCGCGCGCGGACCGCGAGACTGCATCATGGGCGTGCTGCAACTGCTGGTCCTCCTGATCCTCGCCAACGCCGCGCCGGTGGCGGCGAGCCGCCTGTGCGGCGACCTGTGGCGGCAACCGATAGATGGCGGCCAGAGGCTCCGCGACGAGGCGCCGCTGTTCGGCCGTTCCAAGACCTGGCGCGGCCTGGTGGCGGCGACGCTGGCCTGTGCGCTGGCCGCGCCGGCGCTCGGCCTCCGCTGGACGCTCGGCGTCCAGGTCGGCGGGCTTGCGATGCTGGGCGACCTCGTGGCCAGCTTCGTCAAGCGCCGCCTTAAGCTCGCGGCCGGCGCGCGCGCGCCACGCCTCGACAGCCTGCCCGAAGCGCTGCTGCCGGCCTGGTGCCTGCGCGAGTTGCGCTCCCGGTTGCTCCGGTGGCGGGTGGGCGCTCACTGGTACGCGGTCTCGCTCCTGACTGCCCCACTCTTGACGACGGCGACGCTCTTCACACTTTCGCTCACCTCCCCGGCCTTTCTCCCAGCCATAATCACTACGGGTGACAGGGCGTCCCTGCTGATGATGGGGCTCGTGGCGGGGCTCCTAGGGGGCTTAGAGGAGTTGGGCTGGACCGGGTTCGCCGTGCCCGAGCTGAGGCGGCGTTACGGTATCCTTGCCACCGCGCTCATCGTGGGCTTCCTGTGGGGCGCGTGGCACTTCCTACTGACCTTTTGGGCAAGTGGCGATTCCTCCGGTGCACTCTCCCTGTCCCTTTTGGTGCCCCCGTTGCTCTTTTATGTAGCAGTACTGCCGACCTTTAGAGTGCTGATGGTGTGGGTCTACGACCGGACGGAGAGTCTGCTCGTGGCGATCCTCATGCACGCGAGTCTCTCAGCCGGCACGGTCTACATCCTCATGCCTGGGGTGACAGGGGTAGCCCTCTCGACCTACTACCTCGTATTGACCGCCGTGCTGTGGATCGTCGTGGCGGTGGTCGCCGTGGTCAACAGCGGGCAGATCTCGCGCCGACCGCTCCGGAGGCGAATGGCTTGAAAGGAGGGAGCCCACCGTCTACTTTATTTCAACGTGGGTAGCCCCGCCGGGTCGTCACTCCCTCCGCTTCGCATACGCCCGGCCATGCGGAGATGAGCTTGCCCTGCATAGGGACAGCAACGTCGGCAATGGTAGCGTCAACACCAAGTAGAACCCGGGCGGTCAGCCCAGACTGACGAGGAGGTACAATTATAGCGAAGAATGTACTCACCCACAACCTGTCGGAGCCGCTCAATGGCACG
>JBFWYG010000024.1:0-55262 GCA_050186725.1 Gammaproteobacteria bacterium
CCGCCTTGCCGATGGGCAGGGCGGTCATCTCGGTTTCGATGGTCACGCCCGGGCCGGTGCCGCGTGGATAGCGCACCGCCGCCGGCGAATCGAGCGTGAAGCCGGTATAGAGCATCTGCCGGCATTCGTTCTCGTCGGCCGGCGTCATCACCGTCATGTTCGGCAGGCAGCGCAGGAAGGAGATGTCGTAGCTGCCGTTGTGGGTCGGGCCATCGGCGCCGACCAGGCCGGCGCGATCGAGCGCGAACAGCACCGGCAGGTTCTGGTTCGCGACGTCGTGAATGACCTGGTCGTAGCCGCGCTGCAGGAAGGTCGAGTAGATCGCGACCACCGGCTTCAGCCCGTCGCAGGCCATGCCGGCCGCGACGTTGACGCTGTGCTGCTCGGCGATGGCGACGTCGAAATAGCGGTTCGGATACTCGCGCTCGAAGCGCACCAGGCCCGAGCCCTCGCGCATGGCCGGGGTGATGGCCACCAGGCGACGGTCGCGGGCCGCCATGTCGCACACCCAGGCGCCGAAGATGTCGCTGTAGTTGGGCGCGCCCTTCTTGCCCGAGGACACGATGCCCTGCTCGGGATCGAAGGGGCTGACGCCGTGGTACTTGACCGGATCGGCCTCGGCCGGCGCGTAGCCCTTGCCCTTCTTGGTGATCACGTGCAGCAGCTGCGGCCCGCGCAGCTGCTGCACGTTGCGCAGCGTGTGCACCAGCGCGTCCAGGTCGTGGCCGTCGATGGGCCCGATGTAGTTGAAGCCGAATTCCTCGAACAGCGTGCCGGGCACGATGAGGCCCTTGACGTGTTCCTCGGCGCGGCGCGCCAGTTCCCACACCGAGGGCATCTGCGACAGCACCTTCTTGCTGCCCTCGCGGACCGTGGTGTAGAGCTTGCCGGACAGGATCTGCGCGAAGCGGTTGGACAGCGCGCCGACGTTCGGCGAGATCGACATGTTGTTGTCGTTCAGGATGACCAGGAGGTCGGTGTTCAGGTCGCCCGCGTGGTTCAGGGCCTCGAAGGCCACGCCGGCGGTCATGGCGCCGTCGCCGATCACCGCTACCGCACGGCGGTTCGAGCCGGTCAGCTTGGCGGCGATGGCCATGCCGAGCGCGGCGCTGATGGAGGTACTGGAGTGGCCGACGCTGAAGGTGTCGTACTCGCTCTCCTCGCGCTTCGGGAACGGCGCGAGCCCCTGCCACTGGCGAATGGTATGCAGGCGCTCCTTGCGGCCGGTGAGGATCTTGTGCGGATAGGCCTGGTGGCCCACGTCCCACACGATGCGATCTTCCGGGGTGTTGTACAGGTAGTGGAGCGCGACGGTCAGCTCCACGGACCCGAGGCCCGCGGCGAAGTGGCCACCGCTGCGGCTCACCGAGGCGAGCAGGAAGGCGCGGACTTCGGCGGCGACCTGCTCGAGGCAGGCTTCAGGCAGGGCTCGCAGGTCGGCGGGACTATCGATCTTGTCGAGCAGGGGGTAATGCGAGCTACTGGTCATGGAGCGTCGAGTCTCTCCGCCGCCGGCTTCCTGGCGGGCGGTGAATTATGGTTAGCGGGGTTGGGCCTTGCAAGCAAACGCCGGAATCGCCACGCGCGCTTCGGCGGGCTCGGACGAGGCGTCCTGCCGAGGCGGGCGATGCGTTTTCGCGACGCTATTTCCGACTACGGGCCTGTACTTTCCAGCGCGGTTACAGTAAGGTTACGCGCCATTGTGCTTCAAACCGCAATTATTTGAAACACAAAAAGAAATTACAGCTAATTTATAGGGTTTAAGCATGGCAGTGCCGCTCGTCCAGCAGTATCGCGTGGGCCGTTACATCCTTGGACAGAAGCTCAAGGGCAACAAGCGCTATCCACTCGTACTGATGTTGGAACCACTGTTCCGCTGCAACCTCGCCTGCGCAGGCTGCGGCAAGATCGACTACCCCGACGAGATTCTCGACAAGCGCCTGTCCTTTGATGATTGCATGCAGGCGATCGACGAATGCGGTGCGCCGGTGGTGTCCATCGCCGGCGGCGAGCCGCTCATCCACAAGGATATCGTGCGCATCGCCAACGGCTTCATCGAGCGCAAGAAGTTCGTCTACCTGTGTACCAATGCGCTCTTGCTCGAGAAGAAGATGGACGAGTTCGAGCCGAGCCCCTATCTCACCTTCTCCATTCACCTCGATGGCAACCGCGAGCGCCACGACAACTCCGTGTGCCGCCAGGGCGTCTACGACAAGTGTATCGAGGTGATCAAGAAAGCGCTGGCGCGCGGCTTCCGCGTGACCGCCAACTGCACGCTGTTCCAGGGCGAGACCGCCGAGGAAGTGGCGCAATTCATGGACGACATGATGGCGCTCGGCCTCGAGGCTGTGACCATCGCCCCCGGCTACAACTACGAGCGCGCGCCGCGCCAGGACGTATTCCTCGGCCGCCAGCGCAGCAAGCAGCTGTTCCGCGACATCTTCCGCCTCGGCCGCGAGAACGGTCGCAAGTGGCGCTTCAACCAGTCGTCCATGTACCTGGACTTCCTGGCCGGCAACCAGACCTACGAATGCACCCCCTGGGGCGCGGTCACGCGCAACGTGTTCGGCTGGCAGAAGCCCTGCTACCTGCTGGTCGGCGAAGGGTATGCCTCGAGCTACAAGTCACTGATCGAAGACACGCCGTGGGAGAACTACGGCACCGGTCGCAACCCGAAGTGCGCGAGCTGCATGATGCACTGCGGCTACGAGATGACCGCAGTGGACGATACCTTCGCGCATCCGCTGAAGGCCGCGCGCGTCGCCCTGTTGGGGCCGCGCATCGATGGTCCGATGGCGCCCGAACTGCCGATCCTCTACGAGGACGAGCCGAGCGCGAAGCCGCGCCTGGTCGCATCCGGCGAGAGCGGCGCGAGCTGCGCCTCCAAGCGCGTCGCCTGAGCGCTTTCGGTGGGGCTGCCGCGTGACGCGGCAGCCCGCGTGACCGGGACCTTTCCATGCTGCTGACCGCCGCGGCCCTGTCGGCCCTGATCTGGCTGACGGTGCTGGTGCTGCCCTGGCGCCCCTGGTCGACCGACGAGCGGCTCCCCAGCGACAACGGCCCTGCCATAGCGCTGGACGACGTGACCGTACTCATACCCGCGCGCGACGAGGCGAGCTGCATCGCCGACACCCTGCGCGCGCTGGCCGCGCAGGGATGTCTTGCGCGCATCGTGCTGGTCGATGACCAGAGCTCGGACGGCACCGGCGACGTCGCCCGCGGTGTCGGCCTCGCCAATCTCGAAGTCCTGAACGGCAGCGCCCTGCCCCCCGGCTGGAGCGGCAAGCTGTGGGCCCTGGAACAAGCTTCAGCGCGGGTCGAGACACCGTTCACCCTGCTGCTCGACGCGGACATCGAGCTTGCGCCTGGCGCCCTGCCGGCGCTGAAACGCCTGATGCTGGACCGCGACCTGGCGCTCGCCTCGGTGATGGCGAGCCTGCACATGGGCAATGCCTGGGAACGGCTGCTGCTGCCGCCCTTCATCTACTTCTTCAAGCTCATCTACCCCTTCGCGTTGTCCAACGCGCCGGGCTCGCCGGTCGCCGCGGCGGCCGGCGGCTGCGTACTGCTGCGCACCGACGCGCTGCGCGGCATCGGCGGTTTCGCGGCGCTGCGCGAGGCCATCATCGACGACTGCACGCTGGCGAAACTCGTGAAACGCAACGGCGGACGCACCTGGCTCGGGCTGTCGCGCGCGGTGCGGGCGATCCGGCCGTACGCGACGCTCGAGAACATCTGGAACATGGTCGCGCGCACGGCCTTCACCCAGCTGCGCTACTCGAACCTGCTGCTCGCCGTGTGCACGCTGCTGCTCGGCCTGTCCTTCATCGCGCCGCTGGCCGGCCTCGTGGCCGGCGACGGGCCGACCCGCGTGGCATCGCTGGTCGCGCTCGGCGCCATGAGCGCCTCCTACCGCCCCACCATCCGCTACTACGACCTGCAGCCGCTGTGGGTCCTGACGCTCGCGCCGGCCGCCTGCCTGTTCCTGGCCATGACCTGGACCTCGGCCTGGCGCTACTGGAGCGGCGAGCGCAGCCGCTGGAAGAGCCGCAGCTACGACAAGCTGCCGAATGGCTGACGGCTTCCCCCTACGCACCGGCGCTAAGCTTGGCGCCCTCGAGCCCCGGCACGCGCCGGAAAGGAAGACCCTGCCATGCGCCACAGACCGCTAGTCCACACCCTGTTCGCCCTGCTGCTGCTCGCGTTCACCGGCCAGGCCCTGGCCGAGGAGGCCGCGGCCCGCGCGGTGGTCGAGAAGCTGCACGACGCCCTGCTCGGCGCGATGAAGTCCGGCGCGCCAGCCGCCGCGCGGCGCGAGGCGCTGGCGCCTGTGATCGCCGAGAGCTTCGACTTTCCCACCATCTGTCGCATCGTCACCGGGCGCTACTGGAAGGACGCGAGCGAGGCCCAGCGGGCGCGCTTCATCGAGACCTTCCAGCGCCTGTCGCTCGCCACCTACGCGAGCAACTTCAAGAGCTACGGTGGCGAGCGCTTCGAGACCACCGCCGTGGAGCCGGACCAGGACTCGCAGGTGGTGCGCACCGTGCTCCACACGGGTGAAGGCAAGCAGGTCACGCTCAACTACCTGTTGCGCCAGAGCGACGGCACCTGGCGCATCGTCAACGTCATCGCGCAGGGGGTCTCGGACCTGTCGCTAAAGCGCGCCGACTACACGGCCGTTATCAAGAGCGAAGGCTTTGATTCACTGGTGAATCGGCTGGACAAGAAGATCGCGGAAACGGAGCAGAATCCCTAGATCGGGGAAGGCGCGCCGTAGTGCGGTCCGACCACGATTGTGGCAATATCCCGACCGAATTTTTGGACTTGCGGAAACCCATACATGACTGACCTGCGCTCACCGTCGCGCCTGCTGGCCGCGGCCGTCGCCACGCTCGCTCTCGCCGGCTGCGCCTCGAACGAGGCCGCGAACGGTACCGGCGATCCCTACGAGAACGTCAACCGCAAGGTCTACAACTTCAACGATACGCTCGACAAGAACATCATGGAGCCGGTGGCGAAGAAGTACGCCGACTACACGCCGGACCCGGTGCGCAACAGCGTCACCAACTTCTTCCAGAACACGGGCTCGCTGAACACCATCGCCAACGACCTGCTGCAGGGCAAGTTCAAGCAGACGGCGCAGGACTCGGGACGCTTCATCGTCAACAGCACGGTCGGCATCGGCGGCCTGTTCGACCCGGCGACCTCGATGGGCCTGAAGCAGCACAACGAGGATCTCGGCCAGACCTTCGGCACCTGGGGCGCGAACGAAGGCGCCTACCTGATGCTGCCGCTGATGGGCCCGAGTTCGGCGCGCGACGTGACGTCGCCGGTCATGGATCTCTTGCTGAACCCGCTGACCTATCTCGCCACCGTCGTGACGCTGCCGGCCGGCGTGGTCAGCACCATCAATACCCGCGCCAACCTGTTGGACGCGACCCGCATCCGCGACCAGGCGGCGCTCGATCCCTACACCTTCGTGCGCGAGGCCTGGCGCCAGCAACGCACCTACGACATCTACGACGGCAATCCGCCCGGCGACGGCTACGAGGACTACATCGAAGGCCAGGGCGACGCGGCGGTACTGCGCGTCTACTGAGCATCTGCTTCGCGCTCGCGCCACCGGCGCGGGCGCATCATCATGCGCCGCGGGGCGTGAGCGCCGCGGCCAGCACTTCCAGCCAGTGCCGCACCGGCACCTGCGATACAGCCGCGAGATGCAGCTGGCAACCGATGTTGGCGGTGACGATCTGCGTGGGTCTCGCACCCATGAGGTTGTCGAGCTTGCGCGTGCGCAGGCTGCGTGACATCTCGGGTTCGAGCACCGAGTAGGCGCCCGCCGAGCCACAGCACAGATGCCCCTCCGCCGCCGGCAGCACCTGCCAGCCGAGCGCGGCCAGCAGCTGTTCGATGCGTCCGTTCAGCTTCTGCCCGTGCTGCAGGGTGCAGGGCGTCTGCACCGCGATGCCCTCGCCCTTGCCGTCCACCTGCCCGGCGAGCGCCGCGGCGTCCACCAGTTCCAGCGGATCGCGCACCAGCCCCACCATGCGCCGCGCCTTGTCGGCATAGGCCGGATCCTCGGCGAGGATCTCGGCATAGGCACGCAGGTGCAGACCACAGCCGGAGGCGGAGGCCATCACCGCCTCCGCGCCGGCCTCGATGGCCGGCCACCAGGCATCGATGTTGGCGCGCGCGATACGCAGCGCCGTCGACTCGTCGCCCAGGTGATAGTGCAACGCGCCACAGCAGTCGACGCCGGGCAGGTGATCGAGCCGCATGCCGAGCCGATCGAACACCACGCGCGCGGCGGCGTCTATCCCTGCGTTCAGCACCTGCTGCGCGCACCCGCCGAGCAGCAGCACGCGGCGCGCATGCGCGGCGGTGGGCGGTGATGCCGTGCGTCCCGCACCCAGGCTCACCGTGCGCGCGAGCGACGCGGGCAGCAGCGGCCGTAGCACGCGTCCCACGCCGACCAGTGCACGCCAGCGCGCCGGGTAGGGCACGCTCACGCGCAGCGCGGCGCGCTTCAACCGTTGCATTGCCGACAGGCCGACCTTCTCGGCGATGCGCGGCCGCGCCAGTTCGACCAGCCGGCCGTAGCGCACGCCGGAAGGACAGGTGGTTTCGCAGCTGCGGCACAGGAGGCAGCGCTCCAGGTGGAAACTGGTGGTGGCGCCGGCCTCCCCCGATTCGAGCCAGGACTTCACGAAGTAGATGCGACCGCGCGGACCGTCACGCTCGTCACCCGTCATCTGGTAGGTCGGACAGGTGGCGGTGCAGAAACCACAGTGCACGCAGGAGCGCACGATGTCCGCCGCCTCGCGCGCCAGCGGGTCGTCGGCCAGGGACTCGTGAACCAGGCTACGCATGTCTCACAGCCACGCGTACATGCGCCCGGGATTCAGCACGTCGCTCGGATCGAGCGCATCCTTCAGCCGCTGCATGAGCGCGCGCAGCGCGCTCGGCGGCTCGGCGAACGGCGCGTCGTCGACGCCGCCGCTGAAGCGGCAGGCATGCCCGCCGTGCGCCTGGCAATGAGCCCTCAGCGCGGCGCCGTCGTCGGCATGCAGCCAGCGCTGGGCGCCGCCCCAGTCATGCAGGAGCGCGCCGACGTTCAGCGGATCGGGCGCCGCGGGCGGCAGGCTCAGGCGCCACAGCGGCCGCGCATCCTCGGTGAAGAACGGCAGGCTAAGATCGCGCAGCCCGGACCAGAAGCCGAGTTCGGCGTCGATGCTGTCGGGCGCGAGTTCGCGACTCGCATGGGCCACGGCTTCCTCGCTGCCCGCGAGACGCACGCGCAGCACGCTGCCGTCGTAACACATGCCGGAGATCGGCCAGGGCGCGCGCGGCAAGGCGAGCATGCGCTCGCGCGCCGCGGCCGGCGCGAGCTGCCAGGCAAGACTGCGTACCACGCGCGGCGCCGGCAGCACGCGCAGCGAGACCTGCGCCAGCACGCCCAAGCTGCCCAGCGCGCCCGCCATCAGGCGCGAGACGTCGAAGCCCGCGACGTTCTTCATCACCTGCCCGCCGAACCTGAGGTACTGGCCGCGACCGTCGATAATCTCCACGCCGAGCACGTAATCGCGCGCCGCGCCCCAGTAGGGTCGGGCCGGGCCCGACAGTCCGCTCGCCACCGCGCCGCCGAGCGTGCCGCCGCTGCCATAACGCGGCGGCTCGAAGCCGAGCACCTGGTTGGTCGAAGCCAGCAAGGCCTCGACCTCGGCCAGCGGCGTGGCGCCCTTCGCGGTGATCACGAGTTCGGTGGGCTCGAAGGCCACGATGCCGCGCAGGCTGGAGAGATCCAGCGGCTCGCCGCTGCATTCACGTCCGTAGAAACGCTTGGTGTCACCGCCGCGGAGCGCCAGCGCCCGGCCGGTGGCCGCGGCCTCGCGCACCCGGGTCGCGATGGCGCGGGTCGCCTCGTCCGGCGCGGCGCGTTGGCCCGTGGTCTCGGCGTCGGGCACGGCCATTAGACCTGCTCAGCCGCCGCCGGCGGTGATGACGGGCGTGCGCTGCGCGACGTCAGCGTTCTGCGCGCGCTGCCGCAGGAAGTGATCGATCAGCACGAGGGCCATCATCGCTTCCGCGATGGGCACCGCGCGAATGCCGACGCAGGGATCGTGGCGTCCGAGTGTCGAGATGGTGGTCGCGACACCGTCGGCGTCGATGGTCTCGCCCTCGAGGCGAATGCTGGAGGTCGGCTTGAGCGCGATGCTCGCGACGATGTCCTGGCCAGTGGAGATGCCGCCCAGGATCCCGCCGGCGTGGTTGCTGGCAAAGCCCGCGGGCGCCATGGCGTCGCGATGCTCGCTGCCGCGCTGCTCGACCACCGCGAAGCCGTCGCCGATCTCCACGCCGCGCACCGCGTTGATGCTCATGAGCGCCTTGGCGAGATCGGCATCGAGCCGGTCGAACACCGGCTCGCCCCAGCCCGGTGCCGCGCCGCGCGCGACCACTGTCACCCGCGCGCCGATGGAGTCGCCCGACTTGCGCAGCGCGTCCATGTAGGCCTCGAGTTCCGGCACGCGCGCCGGCTCCGCGCAGAAGAAGGGATTGGTGTCCACCGCCGACCAGTCCTCGCACGCGAGCCGCAGCGGCCCGAGCTGCGCGAGGAAGCCGCGCACCTCGACTCCGCAGCGCGCCGCGAGGTACTTCTTGGCGATCGCGCCGGCGGCGACCCGCATGCAGGTCTCGCGCGCCGAGGAGCGTCCACCGCCACGGTGGTCGCGCACGCCGTACTTCTGCATGTAGGTGTAGTCGGCGTGCCCCGGGCGGAACTTGTCCTGGATGTTGGAGTAATCCTTGGACTTCTGATCGGTGTTCTCGATCAGGAGCCCGATCGGGGTGCCGGTCGTGCGGCCCTCGTACAGCCCCGAGAAGATGCGCACACGATCGTCCTCGCGGCGCTGGGTGGTGTGTCGGGACTGGCCGGGCTTGCGCCGATCGAGATCGCGCTGCAGGTCGGCCTCCTCCAGCGCGAGCCCGGGCGGGCAGCCGTCGACGATCGCGACGTAGCCCGGGCCATGGCTTTCGCCGGCGGTGGTGAGGGTGAAGAAGCTTCCAAGGGTGTTGCCGGCCATGGCCGCATTCTAACAGGCGTCGCCGCGGTCAGGCCCCCGCCGCCAGCAGCGCCTCGCGACTGATCGCGAACACGCCCTCGCCGCCGTGCTCGAACTCCACCCAGGTGAGCGGCAGATGGGCGTAGCGCGCGTCGACCGCCTCGGCGATCTCGCCGACTTCGACCACCAGGAGCCCGCCCGCGGCGAGCCGCGCGGCGGCGCCAGCCACGATGCGATCGACGCAATCGAAGCCCTCCTCGCCCGCGAACAGCGCCAGCGCCGGCTCGCGCAGGTACTCGTCGGGCAGGTTCTCGACTCGCGCGGCCGGCACGTAGGGCGGGTTGCTGACGATGAGATCGTAGGGCGGAGCGCCCGAGGGCGGAAACAAGTCCGCCGCATGCAGGTTCACGCGGGCTTCGAGCCCGTGACGCACGCGGTTGCGCGCCGCGACGGCCAGCGCCGCCTCGCTGACATCGGTCGCGTCGACGGTGGCCTTCGGAAAGGCCAGTGCACAGGCAAGCGCGATGCAGCCGCTGCCGGTACCGATGTCGAGGATGCGCGCGACGCGCGCGGGGTCCAGCCAGGGCTCGAAGCGGGCGTGGATCAGCTCGGCCAGCGGCGAGCGCGGCACCAGCACCTGTTCGCTGACCTCGAACTCATGACCTGCGAACCACATGCGTCCGGTCAGGTAGGCCGCAGGGCAGCGGCGCGCAATACGCGCCGTGACCAGCGCCTCGGCGCGCTCGCGGTGAGCGGCGACCGGCTGTTCGAGCAGCGCGGGCGAGGCGTCGGGCGGTAGGCCCAAGCCGTGCAATACCAGGAAGGCCGCTTCGTCCCAGGCGTTGTCCGTGCCGTGGCCGAAGTAGAGCCCCGCGTCCTCGAAGCGGCGCGCCGCGTCGGCGATGAGTTCGCGGGGCGTGGGCGCGCTGCCGCGCTCAGTCACCCGTGCCGGCCAGTTCGAGCACCACCTCGTTCATGCGTTTCACGAAGCCGGCCGGATCGTCCAGCTTGCCGCCCTCCGCGAGGATGGACTGTTCGAACAGCAGGGTCGCCCAGTGCGCGAAACGCTGTTCGTCCTGCATGGTGTCCATGAATTTCACCATCGGATGATCGACGTTGAGTTCCAGGATGCGCTTGGCGGCCGGCACGTCCTGGCCGGCGGCTTTCAGCAGGCGCTCGAGATTGGCGCTCATCTGCTCCTGGCCGGACACCAGGCACGCGGGCGACTCGGTCAGGCGCTGCGAGGCCTTCACGTCTTCGACGCGCGACTCGAGCGCCGCCTTGATGCGCTTCAGGAGCGGACTCGCGGCCTCGCTCTTGTCCTTGTCGGACGCGTCCTCCGCGTCGCTCTTGAGGTCGCCCTGCAATACCGACTTCAGCGGCTTGCCCTCGAACTCGTGCAGATGGGTCACCACCCACTCATCGATGGGCTCGTGCATAAGCAGCACTTCGATGCCCTGCTTGCGGAAGTACTCCAGGTGCGGGCTGTTGCGCGCGGTGGAGAAGCCGTCGGCGACGATGTACCAGATGGCCTCCTGACCTTCCTGCATGCGGCCCACGTAGGCTTCGAGGCTGACATCCGGCGCGCTGGTATCGGCGTGGGTGCTGGCAAAGCGCAGCAGCTTGGCGATGCGCTCGCGGTTGGCGAAATCCTCGATCACGCCTTCCTTGATCACGCGGCCAAAGGCTTCCCAGAACTTGCTGTAGTCCTCGGCCGAGAGGCCCTCGATCATGCCCAGCACCTTCTTCACCGAGGCGCTGCGGATGGTCTCGAGGGTCTTGTTGTGCTGCAGGATCTCGCGCGACACGTTCAGCGGCAGGTCGTTGGTGTCGATTACGCCGCGCACGAAGCGCAGGTAGCGCGGCATGAGCTTCTCGGCGTCGTCCATGATGAACACGCGCTGCACGTAGAGCTTGACGCCGTGCTTGACCTCGCGGTCCCACAGGTCGAAGGGCGCGCGGGCCGGCAGGTAGAAGAGCGTGGTGTACTCGTGCTTGCCCTCGACCTTGGAATGCAGCCAGGCGAGCGGGTCGCTGAAGTCGTGGCCGACGTGCTTGTAGAACTCCTTGTATTCCTCGTCGCTGATCTCGCTCTTCGAGCGGCGCCACAGCGCGGTCGCCTGGTTGACGGTCTCCCAGCCCTTCTCCTCGCCGCTCTTGGGCATCTTGATCGGCACCGAGATGTGGTCGGAGTAGCGTTTGACGATGTCGCGCAGCTGCCAGGCGTTGGCAAGATCCTTCGCGTCTTCCTTCAGGTGCAGGACGATTTCGGTGCCGCGCGGCTTGCGCAGCACGGTCTCGACGGTGAACTCACCCTTGCCCTCGGACTCCCAGCGCACGCCCTGCTCGGGCGCGCAGCCCGCCTTGCGGGACGTCACCGTGACCTTGTCGGCGACGATGAAGGCGGCATAGAAGCCGACGCCGAACTGGCCGATGAGCTGGGAGTCCTGGCGCTGGTCGCCGGACAGCTTGCCGAAGAACTCGCGCGTGCCGGACTTGGCGATGGTGCCGAGATTCTCGACCGCCTCGTCGCGGTTCATGCCGATGCCGTTGTCGCGCACGGTGATGGTGCCGAGCGCCTCGCTGAAATCGATCTCGATGGCGAGCTCGGCATCTTCCTCGTAGAGCTTGTCGTCGGCGAGCGCCGCGAAGCGCAGCTTGTCGGCCGCGTCGGCGGCGTTGGACACCAGCTCGCGCAGGAAGATCTCGCGATTCGAATAGAGCGAGTTGATCACCAGGTCGAGCAGTTGCCGGACTTCCGATTGGAAGCCGAGTTGTTCTTTCGCGGTATCGAGCGCCATGTCGTCCTCGCGGCAGGGTCATGAGTGAGGCCGGCAAACTATGGGCGGGGAGCGGTGATTTCAAGCCCCGACCGCGCGCGTCGTCCGACCACGCGTCTCGCGCTACCATAGCAGTCCTCGCCACGCGGACCCGCGCGGCGCCAGCCAGAACGCACCCGATGGGTACCGACAGAGCCGCACACACGCCGGTCATGCAGCAGTATCTCGGCATCAAGGCCGAGCATCCGGACACGCTGCTGTTCTACCGCATGGGGGACTTCTACGAGCTGTTCTTCGACGACGCGAAGCGCGCGGCCGGATTGCTCGACCTGACCCTGACCGCGCGCGGCGTGGCCGACGGCCAGCCCATCCCCATGGCCGGCGTGCCGGCGCATGCGGCGGACGGCTACCTGGCGCGGCTGTTGAAGCTCGGCGAGTCGGTGGCGATCTGCGAACAGATGGGTGACCCGGCGGAAGCCAAGGGCCCGGTGGCGCGCAAGGTCACGCGCATCCTGACTCCCGGCACGGTGACCGACGAATCCCTGCTCGAGGCCCGCCAGGACACCCTGGTGGCGGCCTGGGTCACGGCCGGCGAGCGCCATGGTCTGGCCTGGCTGGACGTCGCGGCTGGGCGTTTCCTGGTCTGCGAAGTCGACGGACGGGCCGCGCTGGAGGCCGAACTCGAGCGCCTAGCACCCGCGGAACTCCTGGTGCCGGAAACCCAGCGCGGCGCGCTCGGGCCGACCTGGACCAGCCGCGTGCAGGTGCTGCCGGGCTGGCGCTTCGACCTCGGCGGCGCGCGGCGCCGACTGTGCGAGCAGTTCGGCGTGGCCGATCTGCACGGCTTCGGCTGCGCGGCGCTGGACCTCGCGGTGGCCGCCGCTGGCGCGGTGCTGGCCTACGGCCAGGAGATGCACGGCGGCGCGCTCGTCCACGTGCTGGGGCTCGCGGTGGAGAGACCGCAGGACGCGCTGCATCTGGACCCCGCCACGCGACGCAACCTCGAGATCGCCCGGGCGCTGTCGGGCGAAGACGACCACACGCTGGTGGCGGTGATGGACAGCACGCGCACCGCCATGGGCAGCCGCCTGCTGCGGCGCTGGCTGCAGCGCCCGCTGCGCGACCATGCCACGCTGCGCGGTCGCCAACAGGCGGTGGCGATGCTCAGCGCGCACCACGACCTGCGCGCGCTGCGCGACACGCTCGCCAGCATGCACGACATCGAACGCATCACCGCGCGCGTCGCGCTCGGTACCGCCCGGCCGCGGGATCTCGCGCGGCTGCGTGACGCGCTGGGCGCCATTCCGGGGCTGCGCACGCAGATCCTGACCGGCCTCGCGGCGCGCCTCGACGAGTTGCGCGCCGCGCTCGATCCCTTGCCCGAAACCCGCGAACTGCTGGCGCGCGCGGTCATCGAGGCGCCGCCGCACCTGTTGCGCGACGGTGGCGTGATCGCGCCGGGCTACGACGCGGAACTCGACGCTCTACGCAATGCCAGCGCCGACGCGGACGCCTGGCTGGTCGAACTCGAACGCCGCGAACGCGAGCGCAGCGGCATTCCCACGCTCAAGGTCGGCTACAACCGCGTGCATGGTTATTACATCGAACTCACGCGCGCCCAGGCCGAGCGCGCGCCGGCCGACTACACCCGCCGCCAAACGCTGAAGGGCGTCGAGCGCTACATCACGTCGGAACTCAAGAACTTCGAGAACCACATCCTGACCGCGGCCGACCGCGCGCTGCGCCGCGAGAAGGCGCTGTACGAGGCGCTGCTCGCGGAACTCACGCCGGTGCTGCGGCCGCTGGAGATGACTGCCGCCGCGCTCGCTGAACTGGACGTGCTGGCGGCGTTCGCCGAGCGCGCGGAGACGCTGTCCCTGGTCGCGCCGGACTTCGTCGACGAGCCCTGCGTGCGCATCGTCGGCGGCCGGCATCCGCTGGTGGAACGCTTCCAGGCCGCGCCCTTCGTCGCCAACGATCTGACCTTGCACGACGCGCGCCGCCTGCTGCTGGTGACCGGCCCCAACATGGGCGGCAAGTCCACCTACATGCGCCAGGCCGCGCTGATCGCGCTGCTCGCCCACATCGGCAGCTTCGTGCCGGCGCGCGCGGTGACGCTCGGCCCGCTGGACGCGATCTATTCGCGCATCGGCGCGGGCGACAACCTGGCCGGTGGGCAGAGCACGTTCATGGTGGAGATGGCCGAGACCGCCAACATCCTGCATCACGCGACGGCCGCGAGCCTGGTGATCGTCGACGAGATCGGGCGCGGCACCAGCACCTACGACGGCATGTCGCTGGCCTGGGCCGCGGCCGAGCACCTCGCCACCCACAACCGCGCCTTCACCTTGTTCGCCACCCACTACTTCGAGCTCACCGCGCTCGCCGACGAAGTGCCGGGGGTGGCCAACGTGCGCCTCGACGCCATCGAGCACGGCGATGACGTGGTGTTCATGCACAGCGTGAGCGAGGGGCCCGCGAGCCGCAGCTTCGGCGTCGCGGTCGCGCGCCGCGCTGGCGTGCCGCCGGCGGTCATCGCCCGCGCCCGTGCCCTGCTCGAGACGCTCGAACGACGCCACGCGCAGGAGCCACGCGGCGAGGCGCCGCAGCTGCCGCTGTTCGATCGACCACCCCCGGCGCTGGAGGCCCTGGCCGCGCTGGACCCCGACCAGATGACGCCCCGCGAAGCGCTCGAGGCGCTCTACCGGCTGCGCGCCCTGCTGTAGCCGTACCGCGCCGTATCGAAGTGTTGGCTAGGCGCGACCGGCACGTATAATGCCGGCAATTCCTTCCCTTCCACTCGAGAGCGGCCATGACGTTTGTTGTTGTAGAGAACTGTATCAAGTGCAAGTACACCGACTGTGTCGAAGTGTGCCCGGTCGACTGCTTTCACGAAGGTCCGAACATGCTGGTGATCGACCCGGACGAGTGCATCGACTGCACCCTGTGCGAGCCGGAGTGCCCCGCGGAGGCCATCAAGTCCGAGGACGATCTCACCGACGACGAGCAGCAGTACCTGGCGCTCAACGCCGAGCTGGCCAAGCAGTGGCCGGTGATCAGCGAGATGAAGGAGCCCGGAGAAGACGCCGACGAGTGGAAGGGCAAGCCCGGCAAGCTCGATCTCCTGGAGCGCTGAACGGCGCGGCTCGGTCCGCCAGAGCCCGAAGAAAATGGAGCGGGAGCCGCCCTTCCGTGAGCGGCTCCCACTCCGTCACCCGCCAGTACGCAAGCTATCCCTGCTCGCGGTGGCGTCCCTCCATGGCGGTGACAGGCGCGCTTCCTGCGCGTACCCGCAGCCAGTAAGCCACGCACCCGCCGGCGGCACAAATTCCGGCGGCAACGCCGCTACCAGCGAGCTTAAGTCCCTTGATTCAAATGCTTGGGTGCCCGCGGCGGGCCTGCACACGCATCGCGGCGCGCGACTCTCGGGAGATTTTCCCGAGCCCGCACCGGCGCGCTACCCATGCCCGACCTGGAACGCACGCAAGCTGAGCCGGTACCGCCCTCGGCTCCTGGCCTTTGTCGCGCTGCTCGCGTGGCTCACGCCGCTCGCGGCGATCGAGGTCTACAAGTGGACGGACGCCGCCGGCCACGTGCACTTCGGCGACAAGCCGCCCGACACGCAGGCCGAGCGCGTGACCATACGGAGCGCGCCCGCCGCGGCCGCTACATCCCACCAGCAGGATCGGCTGCACCAGATGCTCGACGACTACGCCCGTGAACGACAGACCCGCGAAGAGAACGAGGCCGAACTGGCGCACGCCGAGGCGGTGCGCGAACGCCGCTGCCTGCTCGCGAAGCGGCGCCGTCATGCGGCGGAGAATGCCAATTTCCTCTACGACTACGACGCGGCGGGTGAGCGTCGCGTGCTCGATGGCGCGGACTACGACGCCGCTCTCGCCAAGCTCCGCGCGGACGTGGAGGACGCCTGCGCAACGCCGCCCTGAGCCGGTCTATCTGTCTATTTTCCCAAGACAAAGGCGGGTAACATGGCGAGCCTTCATGCCTCGCTGGACCCGATGAACGAATGAATAACGCGTTCTGGAAATCCGACTGGTTCGTCGGTGCGGCTCTATCCCTGGTGGTGTTCGTCGCATGGTTCAGCGGCTCGGCGCTGCTCGAGCGCTTCGAGCGCGATGCCTATGATTTCGGCGTGCGCATGTCGTCGCGCGATCCGGGCGACAAGATTGCCGTCGTCGCCATCGACGACAAGAGCATCCAGAACATAGGCCGCTGGCCCTGGTCGCGGAAGATCCACGCCGCCATGGTGGACACGCTGAAGGCCGCCGGCGCCAAGGTCATCGGCTCCACCATCTTCTACTCCGAGCCCGAGGTCCCGCCCGGCCTGGAGTGGATAGCGAAGTTCCGCCAGGAGACCGAGTTGCTCGGCCAGGCCGGCGCCGCCATCGGCGCCCTGACCGCCGCCTACGATGACGCGGAGCGCGCGCTGGATACCGACAGCACGCTGGCCGCGGCCTTCACCAACGCCGGCAACGTGGTGCTCGGCATGCAGTTCGAGCCGGGCGTACCGGTGGGCAAGCCGGACAAGCCGCTGCCCGACTACGTGCTCGCCAACGGCATCAAGGAAGACCATGTCACGGACGCGACCGGCGAATATCCCCTGCCGCCTCAGACCGTGCAGGCCACCGTGCCGATCGCCAAGCTGGGCGCCACGGCGCGCGGCATCGGCCACCTGGTGTTTCAGCCCGACGTCGACGGCGGTATCCGCTTCGAACCGCTGGCCGTCGAGTACTACGGCGCGCTCTACCCGGCGCAGTCGCTGCTGATCGCAGCCGCCTACCACAACCTCAAGGCCGAGGACATCAAGATCAATCTCGGCGACAGCGTCGAACTCGGCAATCTCAAGATCAAGACCGACTACGGTCTGAACATGAACACCTTCTTCTACGGCAAACGCGACGGCGGCCGGCCGCCATTCGACGTCTATTCGTTCTACGACGTCCAGCAGGGCGACGTGCCGATGGAGAACTTCAAGGACAAGATTGTGCTGATCGGCGCGACTGCCTTCGGCGTCGGCACCACGCTGTACACGCCGCAGGGCGACGTCGGCGGGCCGGTGCTGGTCATGGCGCACACGGTCGCCAGCATTCTGAACGAAGCCTTCTTCATCGCGCCGTCCTGGGCGGGCTTCGCCGAACTCGGCGTGATGCTGCTGGTCGCAGCCTATCTCATCGCGCTGCTGCCGCGCCTCGGCGCCGGACCGGCGGCGCTGGCGTCGCTCGGCCTGCTGGTGGTGCTGGTCGCGGGCGAGCTCGGGCTCATGGTCTCGCAGGCCGTGTGGCTCAAACTCATGAGCGCGGCGTCGCTGCTCGTGCTCGGGCACGTGCTGCTCACCACCAAGCGCTTCATGGTCACCGAGCTCAGCAAGCGGCGCCTCGATTACGATTCCGCGCAGAGCAACAAGCAGCTCGCGCTCAAGTTCCAGAAGGAAGGCGAGCTCGACATGGCGCTGGAATACTTCCGCCGCTGCCCGGTGGACGAGAGCCTGCTGGAAGCGGTGTACATCCTGGCCGGCGACTTCGAGCGCAAGCGGCAGTTCAACAAGGCCGGCGCGGCCTACGAGTACATCGCGGCGAAGGACCCGAACTTCCGCGACATCAAGAACAAGGTCAACCGCGCCAAGCAGCTGAACGACACCGTCATCATCGGCGGCTCGGCCGCGGCGGCGGCTGCCCAGGGCACCATGCTGCTGGACGGCAGCATCTCCAAGCCGATGCTCGGCCGCTACGAGGTGGAAAAGGAACTCGGCAAGGGCGCGATGGGCGTGGTCTACCTCGGACGCGATCCGAAGATCAACCGCGTGGTCGCGATCAAGACCATGGCGCTGTCGCAGGAGTTCGATTCGGCCGAGCTGGACGAGGTCAAGGCGCGCTTCTTCCGCGAAGCGGAGACCGCTGGACGCCTCGACCAGCCGAACATCGTGCGCATCTACGACGTCGGCGAGGAGCACGACCTGGCCTACATCGCCATGGAGTTCCTGGCCGGTCACGACCTCGCGCGCTACACCAAGCCCAATACCCTGCTGCCGCTGCCGACCGTCATGGGCATCATCTTCAAGGCGGCGATGGCGCTCGACTACGCGCACAAACACCAGGTCGTACACCGCGACATCAAGCCGGCCAACATCATGTATGAGCCGGAATCGAAGCAGGTCAAGCTGACCGACTTCGGCATCGCGCGCATCACCGACTCCAGCCGCACCAAGACCGGCATGGTCCTCGGCACGCCGTCCTACATGTCGCCCGAGCAGTTGTCGGGCAAGAAGGTCGACGGACGCTCGGACTTGTTCTCTCTCGGCGTGATGTTCTACCAGATGAGCACCGGCAAGCTGCCGTTCCAGGGCGACTCGATGGCGACGCTCATGTACAAGATCGCCAACGAGCAGCACATCGAAGTCACCACGCTCAGGCCGGAACTCGCCAAGCAACGGCCCTGCGTCTCGGCTATCATCAACCGGGCGCTGGAAAAGGACCCGAACAAGCGCTACCAGACGGGCGCCGAGATGGCGCGCGACATCCAACGCTGCGCCAAGCAGACCCAGACCCCCGGCCAGTAAGGACCGACAGCCGTGCCGAAGGGCATCATCGAAGTCGCGAACATCTCGGATACGGGGCAGAAGCGCCCTCACAACGAAGACAGCGCGGTCACCGACTCGGCGCTGGGACTCGCGGTGGTGGCCGACGGCATGGGCGGCTACAAGGCAGGCGAGGTCGCCAGCGCCATCGCCGCCCAGCTGATCCTGAACGAAGTGCGGGCCGGCATCCTCCAGGGCGATGCCAATGCGCCCGCAGGCAACTCAGGCCTGACCCGGGCTAGCGTGGTGATCCGCGACGCGGTGGCCAAGGCCAATGCCGAAGTGTTCCGCACCGCCCAGGAGGTCCCCCAGTGCCAGGGCATGGGGACGACGGTGGTGGTGGTGTTCTACCACGGCACGAAGGTCAGCATCGCCCATGTCGGCGACTCGCGGGTCTACCGGCTGCGCGGCAACGAGTTCAAGCAGATCACCCGCGACCACTCCCTGATCCAGGAACTCATCGACCGCGGTTTCTTCACCCCCGAGGAGGCCGCCGAGAACACGCCCAAGAATCTCGTGACGCGGGCGCTCGGCATCGAACAGTCAGTCGAGGTGGACGTGCAGGAGCAGGACCTCGAGGCGGGGGAGATCTACCTGCTCTGTTCGGACGGTCTGAATGATATGGTAGATGATGAAGAAATTCACTTAACCCTAAGTAAATATAGTGCTAATCTTGACGAAGCGGCCACTGAACTGGTCCGTCTGGCCAATGAAAAAGGTGGCAAGGACAACATCTCCGTTGTGCTGGTGCGACCGCAGGACTCCGCCGATGGAAAAGCCGGTTTCCTGACAAAATTCAATGGCTTTCTGAAAAAGGGCAGCTGAATAGGACAGAACGATGGCGAAGTTGGTTCTGAGCATGAACGGCGCTGTGCAGGGGGAGTTCCAGCTGGGCAAGGAACGGATATCCATCGGCCGCAAGCCCGACAACGATATCCAGATCGACAACCTTGCCGTCAGCGGCAAGCATGCCCTGATCATCACCATCCTCGATGATTCCTTCCTCGAGGACCTCGGCTCCACCAACGGTACCTACGTCAACGGCAAGCTGGTCAAGAAGCATGCGCTGCGCAACGGCGACGTGATCGGGCTCGGCAAGCACGAGCTCAAGTACATCAACGAGCACGCCACGGCCGACGACGAGGAATTCGAGAAGACCATGATCATCCGCCCCGGCTCCGCGAGCGCCGCGGTGGAAGCCGCCAAGGCGGTGGAGAAGGCCGCGGCCCGCGCCCCCCAGGTGGCGAGCATGGATCACACCGCGGGTGGCACGCCGCGCATGGCGCCGGTACCACCGGCCGCCGCGGCGGGCGGCATGCCGCTGGCCAAGCTGCACGTGCTGAACGGGCCAATCGCCGGCAAGGAGCTCGAGCTCACCAAGGCGCTCATCACCCTCGGCAAGCCCGGCACCCAGGTGGCCGTCATCTCCCGACGTCCCCAGGGTTACTTCCTGACCCACATCGAGGGGGACGGCAAGAACGACAACTACCCGGTGGTCAACAACACACCCATCGGGCCGCAGGCCTATGCCATCAAGAACGGCGACATCATCGAACTCGCCGGCATCAAGATGGAGTTCAGCCTGGTCAAGTAGGACCGGCGCTCATCCGCCCGCCGCGGCTCGCGGCGGGGTCGCTCTCCCCTTCATCGCTCCCCCGCCCTTCAGCTCTTCGCCGCCGCCGCGCGCCTACTTGCTCTCGTGATCGAACACGCCGTCCCATTCGGCCGGGGGCGGGAACTTGCGGAAATGCGCCACGCGCTCGGCGTACACCTTGTACAGCGCCGGTGACTTCGAGCCGCGCTGCAGATTGACGAAATTGAGCTCCGCCGTGTCCCACTGCTGAGCGCGGTACAGGCGCATGGTGTCGTGAAAGAGCTTGAGCTCCTTCTTCCACGCCGGATCGAGCTCCTCCACCTTGGCGAGCGGTTCGTAGATCACCACCGGTCGCGCCTTGCCCTTGACCCGCACGCGGTCCACCTCGCGGTACACGTATTCCGGCACGGCCTCCTTGGTGGCCTCGCCGCAGATCAGCCGCACGCCGTATTTCTTGGTCAGACCCTCGAGTCGCGACGCGAGATTCACCGCGTCGCCGATCACGGTGTAGGCCATGCGGAAGGAAGAGCCCATGTTGCCCACGCTGACCTGCCCGGTATTGATGCCGATGCCGATGTTGACCGCCGGCCAGCCGCGCGCGCGGAACGCCTCGTTCAGGCCTTCCAGCCGCGCGATCATCTGCATGCCGGCCTCGAGCGCGTGGCGCGGATGCTCGGCGTCCGAGAGCGGCGCGCCCCAGAAGGCCATGATCGCGTCGCCCATGTACTTGTCGATGGTGCCGCGGGTCTGGTGTATGACCTCGGTCATCGGCGTCAGGAAGCCGTTCATGAGTTCGGCGAGGTCGGCGGGCGAGAGCCCCTCGGAGATGGTCGTGAAGCCGCGCACGTCGGAGAACAGCACGGTCAGCTCGCGGCTCTCGGCGGCCAGGGAGTACTGGGTCGGCGCCTTGGCCATCTCGTCCACCAGTTCCGGCGGCACGTACTGACCGAACAGCCCGGTGATCTGGCGCTTGCCTCGGGTCTCGACGAAGTAGCCGTAGGACATGTGCAGCAGGAACATGGTCAAGACCATGAGGATGCCCGAGGCGAGCGGCAGCACGGTGTGCCCGAGACTCCAGACCGCGTGGTTCAACGCGATGTAGGCCAGGCTGCCGGCCACGGCGAAGGCCATGGTGGCGAGCGGACTGAGCAGCACGCCGGCGACGATCATGGCCACGCCGCCGATCAAGAGCAGCAGCACCTCCGCGCCAACCGTGTAGGCCGGCGCCTCCAGCAGTTCGCCGCGCAGGATGCCGGCGATGAGATTGGCGTGGACCTCGACCCCGGGATAGACCTCGTCCATCGGCGTCGCGCGCAGGTCGAGCAGGCCCGGCGCGCTGGTGCCGACCAGCACGAGGCGGTTGGCGAGTTTCGCCGCATCGGCCTTGCCGTTCAGCACGTCGGTGGCCGACACGTAATTGAAGCTGCCCTTCCCGCCCCGGTAGGGCACCAAGGTCTTCACCGCGCGATCCACCGGCACGCCGGCATTGCCGACCATCAGCCACTCGAGGCCCGGATAGCCGCGCGTGTCGAACAGTGGCTTCTCGAAGCGCGCGGTGACGGCATCGACGCCGAGCGCGCGGCGGACCATCTCCAGCGCCAGCGAACCGTAGTAGCTGTCTTCGTAGCGCACCAACATCGGCACGCGCCGCACCACGCCGTCGGCGTCGGGCTGCTGGGTGAAGTGCCCGGCGCCGAGCGCGCTCGCCTGCAGAGCCTTGAGGTTCGCGCCGTAGCCGCTCGCGGTCAGGATCTGCACGGCCTTGCCCTGGAACACGCTCTTGTCGAACAAGGGCTCGGGCAGTGCGCCGGTGATGGTCGCGCCGGCGCCGAAGTTGAAGTAGTAGCCGAGCACCACGTTGTACTTCTGGAGGGTCTCGGCAAAGATGCCGTCGAAGTCGAGCTGCGGCCGAATGACGTCGAGCCGATTGACGAAGTCCGCGTTGGCCTTCAGTTCGGTCGCGGCGAGGCGCTCGAGGGTCTTCAGACCCGAACTCTCATCCGGCTCGGCAAACACGATGTCGAAGCCGACCAGGCGCACCTTGTACTGCTGGAACAGGCGCTCGACGAGATGCGCCAACTTGTCGCGCGACCAGGGCCAGCGTCCCTCGGCGCTGAGGCTCGCCTCGTCGATGTCGACGATCACCACGCTGTCGTCGACCGTGCCCGGCATGGTCAGGCTGAGGTGCGCATCGTAGGCGAGGAATTCCATCTCCTCGATGAACTTCAGGCGCCAGGCGCCGGCGGCATGCAGCAGGAACACGAGCAGCACCACCGCGTTCAGCAGCACGCGCGCCCAGTTGGCTTTCAGTTTGCCGAGTATCGCCCCCAAAGCCCCGCTCCCTCGACGCAACCAGGCGCGCCGGGCACCGCAGGTCCCCGGCCGAACGCCCGTCGCTGTTCGTCTATGCGCGCCGTCGCCAGCCGCACACGGCCGGCGCTAAGACGCCCCCAAGCAAGATTAGCGGCCGCGCCGCGACAAAGGCCATGTGTCGTCGCTCGCGCGCCGCGGCCGCGGCGCAAGGGCGCGCGACCATCAGCCAGCCTCCGGCGCGGCGCCGTCGGCCGCCAGGCGGGCGGCCAGCGACGCATGTATGGGAAAGACCTTGTCGAGCTGCGCGAGCCCAAGCACGCTCATCGCCGCCTCGCTGACGTCCACCAGGCCGAAGCGCAGCGCCAGCTTGCGCGCGGCCTGGTAACCCTCCACCAGGCTCGCGACCCCGGAACTGTCGATGTAGGTCACCGCACGCAGGTCGACCAGGGTGTGATGTCCCTGCTGCAGGCTGGCCAGGATGGCACGACGGGCATCGGGCGAGCAGGACAGGTCGACGTCGCCGGTCAGCTGCACGATGTCATAGCCCCCTTCGCGGAGCACGGCGAAGCTCATCGCGCCCCCTCGACTTCAACGATGTCGGCCAGGCTGCGCGTCATGCGCAGCACGTTGCCGGTGCCGCCCGGCAGGTGGCGCCACGTGCAGTGGTCCGTCAGTGTCTGCATGAAGTGCGTTCCCAGCCCCCCCGGGCGCAGATCGGCGAGCGCGCGCGGCGCGATGTCGCTCACCGGCGCCGGCGCGGCGAAATCGACGATCAAGATCTCGATCTCGCGGCCATTATTGGAGATCTGCACCACGATTTCACCCGCCTCCGCCGCGCGGTAGGCATGCTGGATGACGTTGCAGGTGGCCTCGTTGACGGCCAGCACCAGTTCATCGACGACCCGCGGCGCGAGCCGCGCGCCGCGCAGCGCAGCCGCGCTCTCGGCGCGCAGCGGCGCAAGCGCGGTGGGTGTCGCCAGCAGGCGGCGACGCAGCAGGCAGGCCGCGTCGCCCGTGGTGGTGGCGCCATCGACGACCAGCAGCGTGACATCGTCGCTGGCCGCATAGCCGGCCGCGCGCCACGCGCCGAGCAACGCATCGAGCCTGAGCGGCGCACCAAGCGGCGCGACCCCCGTCGCCAGGCGCTCGAGGCCGGACGCACCGAGCGCGCCTTCGCGCGCGCGGCTCTCGCTCAGACCATCGGTGTAGAGGTAGAGCGCGCCGCCCGCCAGCGTAAGCCGCTGCGCCGGGAAGTCCTGGCCGTCCACCACGCCGAGCGGCGGCGCGCTGCCGGCGAAACGGTGCCAGTCACCCTCGGCCGCGTGCAGCAACGGTGGAGGGTGGCCGGCGTTGGCGAATTCGACCACGCCGCTCGCAGGCTCGAAAAATCCCGCCACCGCGGTCACGAAGAGTCCGAGAGGCGTGGTCTCGCAGAGTTCGGCGTTGACTTCGGCGAGCAGGGCGCCCGGCGTTGCGACGCGCCGCGCGAGGCAGCGCAGCAGCCCCAGCGTGCGCGCCATCAAGAGCGCCGCGTTCATGCCCTTGCCGGCGACGTCGGCGATGCAGAAATAGACGCGCCCGTCGGCGAGCGGCATGAAGTCGAAGAAGTCGCCCGAGACCTCGTGCGCCGGCAGGTTGCGACCATGCACCGCGAAGCCGCCGTCGCGTGGCGCGGGCAGCAGGCTTTCCTGGATCTGGCGGGCGAGCTCGAGTTCGCGCTTGACGCGCTCCTGCTGCACCAGCGCCGCCGCCATGCGCGCGTTGTGGATGGCGAGCGCGGCGGCGGCCGCAACGGTGGTGGCGAGTTCGAGATCGGCGCCGCCAAAACGTCCGTCTCCGCCGCGCTTGTTCAGGAGTTCCAGCGCGCCGAGCGCGGCGCCACGCACCGCGAGCGGCACGCACAGGATGGAGCGGGTGACGAAGCCCGTGCCCGCGTCGACCGTGGCGGCGAAGGCCGGCTCGCGCGCGACGTCGCGCACCATCCGCGCCTCGTTACGCATCACCGCCTGGCCGACGATACCCTCTCGTGCCGGCAGGGTCAGCCCCCGTATGTCGACCGGCCCGGCGCAGGCGCGACACACCAGGCGCTCGCCCTCGAGCAGGAAAATGGAACCCGCTTCGGCGCCGAGATGCGCGAGACAGCGGTCGACCGCGTGGCGCAGCGTCTCATCGATGTCGAGCGTGCTGGCGAATTCCTGGGTCAGCGCCGCGAGCAAGCCTGCGCCGGGCTCGCCGCCGGGCAGGTCGACCGCGGCGTCGCTCACTTCAGCAGCGCCTTGAGGCGCGCTAGGTAGTCCTGTTCGTCGGGCGCGCCGCCGCGCTGGCTCGCCTGCCACAGCACCTGCGCCAGGCAGTCCAGCATGCGGTGCTCGGCCTCGTGCACGTCGCCGCCGGCCTGCATCACCAGGCTGCGGTGCACCGCCTGGATGCCGGCCGGCCTGTCGGTCTGCAGCTGTTCGACCAGCGCGACGTGCAGGCCGAGGTGCAGGAAGGGGTTGGTTTCGCCGGGCGCGAAGTCACGGGTCATCGCGCGCTCCCCCTCGCCGAGCAGCCGGTGATATTCCGGATGGGCACGGAGCACGTTCGCCACCAGGTGCTCGAGCGGCGAGAGCGGCTCGTCGACGGCAAGCTTGCGCCACAGGGCAAAGAAGAACTGGCGGGACTGGTCGCGCGATTCGACGAACATGGCGACACTCTACCAGCGCCGTGCGCCGCGCGGTGAATTCAGGCCTTGGCGCGCCAGCCGCACAGGTCGCGGACCACGCACTCCGCGCAGTGCGGCTTGCGCGCGGTACACACGTAGCGCCCGTGCAGGATCAGCCAGTGATGGGCGTGCAGCCGGTACTCTGGCGGCGTGGCGCGCAGCAGCGCCTGTTCCACCGCCAGCGGCGTCTTGCCGCGCGCGAGCGTGGTGCGATTGCACACGCGAAAGATGTGCGTGTCGACCGCGATGGTCGGCTCGCCGAAGGCCACGTTCAGCACCACGTTGGCGGTCTTGCGCCCCACACCTGGCAGCGCCTCCAGCGCTGCACGGTCGCGCGGCACCTCGCCTTCGTAGTGCTCGAGCAGCAGGCGGCAGGTCTTGATGACGTTCTCGGCCTTGGTGTTGAACAGGCCGATGGTGCGGATGTGCTGTTTCACGCCGACGACGCCGAGCGCCAGCATCGCGCGCGCGTCCGGCGCCGCCGGGAACAGGCTCGCGGTGGCTTTGTTGACGCTGACGTCAGTGGCCTGCGCCGACAGCATGACGGCGATCAGGAGTTGAAAGGGCGACGCGTAGTGCAGCTCGGTGCGCGGCGTCGGGTCGCGCTCGGCCAGCCGCCGAAAGAACTCGGCCTTCTGCGCGCGATTCACGGCGCTTCGCCGCGGCGTCGCGCCACCGCCGCGCGCACCGCGTCCTTGAGCGAGGCGCTGTCGGTCTCGAGCGGCACCAGTTCAACGCCGCGCGGCGCGCGGGGGCCGGCCACGAGGCGCGCCCTACGGCGCGCGTGGCGCGCGCGGTTCTGCGCGGCCGTGGGCGGCGCCGCGGCCGGGGCCAGTTCCAGGCAATCGGTGGGACAGACCGGCAGGCACAGCGCGCAGCCGTTGCACCAGGCGTTGAACACGGTGTGCATGCGCCCCGCCGCGCCGAGGATGGCGTCCACCGGGCACACTTCGATGCAGCGCCGGCAGCCGATGCAGTCACTCTCGCGCACGCGCGCCACCACCGGCGGCTCGTCCGCCAGCGGCGGCGCCGACGCGTCGACGCCGAGCAGCGCCGCGAGGGCGCGGCGGGTGTCTTCGCCGCCCGGCGGGCAGAGCGTGGGCGGGGCTTCGCCGCGCGCGAGCGCCTCGGCGTAGGGCAGGCAGCCCGGAAAGCCGCAGCGCTGACACTGCGTCTGCGGCAGGCAGGCGTCGAGCGCGGCCACCCGCGTGGCGTCGCGCGCGCGCTCCGCGCTCACTTCACGCGCATGCCGGGCTCGGCGCCGCTGTCGGCCGCGAGCAGGAAGATGTCGGCGCCACCCGGTCCCGCGGCCAGCACCATGCCTTCGGACACCCCGAAGCGCATCTTGCGCGGCGCGAGGTTGGCGACCATCACCACCAGGCGCCCCACCAGCTGTTCGGGTGCGTAGGCGGCCTTGATGCCGGCGAAGACGTTGCGCGTCTCGCTGCCGATGTCGAGGGTCAGCTGCACCAGCTTGTCGGCGCCTTCCACCGGCTTCGCCTCGACCACGCGCGCGATGCGCAGGTCGACCTTGGTGAAGTCGTCGATGGAGATCTGCGCCTCGACGGGCGCGGTCGCCGGCGCGCTCGGCGCCGCGGCGGTGGTAGTGGCGGCGGCCGGCTGGCCGTCCTTGCTGGCGTCGATCATGCGCGTGATTCTCTCCCGCTCGACCCGCTGCATCAGCGGCTCGAACTTGTTGATGACGGCGCCGAGCGGCGTGATCGCCGCATCGGTCCAGGTGAGCGCCCCGCCGCCGAGAAAGGCCTCGGCGCGCGCCGCGGTCGCCGGCAGCACCGGCTTGAGATAGATGAGCAGCAGGCGGAACAGGAAGATGCCCATGCTGCACACCGCCTGCAGTTCCTCTTCGCGCGCGGCGTCCTTGGCGATGACCCAGGGCGCGCGGCGGTCGATGTACTGGTTCGCCCGATCGGCCAGTGCCATGATCTCGCGCATCGCGCGGCCGAACTCCCGCGCCTCGTAGGCGGCCGCGATGCCGTCCTGCGCGGCCTGCAGCTCGGCAACGAGTTCCGCATCGTCCAGGCGCGTGGCGAGGCGGCCGTCGAAGCGCTTGGTGATGAAGCCCGCGCAGCGGCTCGCGATGTTGACTATCTTGCCGACCAGGTCGGAATTCACCCGCGCCTCGAAGTCTTCGAGGTTCAGATCGATGTCCTCGATGGCGGATCCGAGCTTGGCCGCGAAGTAGTAGCGCAAGTACTCGGGATTCAGGTGATCGAGATAGGTGCGCGCGGTGATGAAGGTGCCGCGCGACTTCGACATCTTGAGTCCGTCGACGGTCAGGAAGCCGTGCACGAACACGTTGGTCGGCAGGCGGAAGCCCGCGCCGGACAGCATCGCCGGCCAGAACAGCGTGTGGAAATACATGATGTCCTTGCCGATGAAGTGATACATCTCGGCAGGGCTGTCCGGGTGCGTGAAATGCTCGAAGTCGAGCCCGGTGCGCTCGCACAGGTTCTTGAAGCTCGCGAAGTAGCCGATGGGCGCATCCAGCCACACGTAGAAGTACTTGCCCGGCTGATCGGGGATCTCGAAGCCGAAATAGGGCGCGTCGCGCGAGATGTCCCAGTCCTGCAGCCCGGCCTCGAACCACTCGTTCAGCTTGTTGACGATGCCGCTCTGCAGCGCATGCTCGGCGAGCCAGCGACGCAGCACGCCTTCGAACTCGCCCAAGCGGAAGAAGAGATGCTCGGATTCACGCAGCTCCGGCGTCACCCCTGACAGCGCCGAGACGGGATCGATCAGATCGGTCGGCGCATAGGTCGCGCCGCACACTTCGCAACTGTCGCCGTACTGGTCCGGCGCCTTGCAGCGCGGGCACGTGCCGCGAATGAAGCGATCGGGCAGGAACATCTGCTTGACCGGGTCGAAGGCCTGACGGATCGCGCGCCGGGCGATGTAGCCACCGTCGCGCAGGCGCGTGTAAATCAGCTCCGCGATCGCGCGGTTCTCGGGCGAGTGGGTCGAGTAGTAGTTGTCGAAGGCGATGTCGAAATCGGCGAAATCCTGCTGGTGGGCCGCGCCGATGCGGGCGATCAACGCTTCGGGCGTGATGCCCTCCTGCTCGGCGCGCAGCATGATGGGCGTGCCATGGGCGTCATCGGCGCACACGTAGTGGCACTCGTGGCCGCGCAGCTTCTGGAAGCGCACCCAGATGTCGGTCTGGATGTACTCCACCAGGTGCCCGATGTGGATCGGACCATTGGCGTAGGGCAGCGCGCTGGTCACCAGGATCTGTCGTCGGGCGGCGGTCATGACCATGCAAACACCAGGGAAAAATCGAGGCCGGGATTATAGGGACCGGCGGCGGGCGCGGCCACGCGTTCGTCGCCGCGTCGTGTAGAATTCGAGGCACCCCTGCAGACCAAGCCCACCATGAACGACATCGAGCAACGCATACGCGCCGCGCTGAGCGCCGACATCGACCCCTGGCTGGGCCAGGACCTCGTCACCGCCGGCACGGTGTCAGCCATCGACACCAGCGTCAGCCCGCCGCGGGTGAAGCTGGAACTCGGCTTTCCGGTGGCGCGCTACGCCGCCGAGCTGGAAGCGCGCCTTGCCGCCGCGCTCAGCGCCGCGGGGCTCACGGCAAGCTTCGACATCAGCGCGAAGATCGTCGCGCGCGAGGTGCAGAAGGGCACCAAGCCGCTGCCGCAGATCAAGAACATCATCGCCATCGCCTCGGGCAAGGGCGGGGTCGGCAAGTCGACCACCGCGGCCAACCTGGCCCTGGCCCTGCAGCAGGAAGGCGCCAAGGTCGGGGTGCTGGACGCCGACATCTACGGCCCCAGCCAGCCGCGCATGCTGGCGAGCCAGGGCCGGCCCGAGAGCCGTGATGGCAAGTCCATGGAGCCACGCGTCAGCTACGGGCTGCAGACCATCTCGATCGGCAATCTGATCGAAGAAGACACGCCCATGATCTGGCGCGGGCCGATGGTCACCGGCGCGCTGGAACAGCTGCTGTCCGACACCAACTGGCAGGACCTCGACTACCTGGTCATCGACCTGCCGCCCGGCACCGGCGACATCCAGCTCACGCTGTGCCAGAAGATCCCGGTGTCGGGCGCGGTCATCGTCACCACGCCGCAGGACATCGCGCTGCTCGACGCGCGCAAGGCGCTCAAGATGTTCGAGAAGGTCAACGTGCCGGTGCTCGGCATCGTCGAGAACATGAGCGTGCACATCTGCAGCCAGTGCGGGCACGCCGAGCACATCTTCGGCGCGGGCGGCGGCGAATCCATGGCGAAACAGTACGGCGTCGATCTCATCGGCTCGCTGCCGCTCGACATCGCGATTCGCGAGGGCGTGGACAATGGCCGACCGACGGTCGCGCTGCAGCCGGACTCCAAGGTCTCGGCCATGTATCGCGACATCGCGCGGCGCGTGGCGGCCAAGCTCGCGCTCCGCGCGCGGGACTTCACCGCCAGGTTCCCGAAGATAGTCATCCAGAACACCTGAGCGGGAGAACGCGCGCGTGCCGGTCAAATCCGACGCCTGGATCAGGCGCATGGCGGCGAGCCACGGGCTCATCGAACCCTTCGAGCCCGGCCAGGTGCGCGAAGTCGGCGGCCACAAGGTCATCTCCTTCGGCACCTCGAGCTACGGCTACGATCTGCGCTGCGCGCCCGAGTTCAAGATCTTCACCAACATCAACGCGACCATCGTCGATCCGAAGAACTTCGATTCCGCGAGCTTCGTCGACGTGCTGAGCGACGTGTGCGTGATCCCACCCAATTCCTTCGCGCTCGCGCGCACGGTGGAGTACTTCCGCATTCCGCGCGACATCCTCACCATCTGCCTGGGCAAGTCGACCTACGCGCGCTGCGGCATCATCGTCAACGTCACGCCGCTCGAGCCGGAATGGGAAGGCCACGTGACGCTCGAGTTCTCCAACACCACGCCGCTGCCCGCAAAGATCTACGCCAACGAAGGCGTGGCGCAGGTCATCTTCCTGCAGTCCGACGAGCCCTGCGAAGTCTCCTACCGCGATCGCGGCGGCAAGTACCAGGGCCAGCTGGGCGTCACGCTGCCCAAGGCCTGAGGCCGTCGCTCAAGCGCGCGCGTCGCGCTCGCGGCGCAGCGTCTCGGCCTGGCGGCGGAGCAGGTGCGCGAGGATGAGATCCCGGTCTTCCTCCCGCAGGGTGTCGAACTCGACGTGCACCGCGAATTCGTCGCCATGCGCGCGACAGTCCACCACTCGCCCCACGGCGCGGATCGCGGCATTCTCCGGCAGCAGCACCAGGTCGATGGCAAGCCACGCTTCGAGGGTGAGCGGCGAGGTGGCGGTCAGCGCGACGCCGCCGCCGCCGAGATTGACCAGGGTCGGTTCGTGCTCGCGCCAGTTGCCACCTTCTTCCGCGCCCTGCTCCAGCGCCAGCACACTGGCCACCAGGCCGAGCTTGCGATTCAGCACGTCCAGCGCGTCGGCCAGCGCGCGGCTTTCACGTCGCACCGCGGGCAGCAGTTCGGTGAAGCGCCGCTCGAGCGGTTCGAGGGCCAGCGCCAGATTCGCCGCGTGCAGGGCATGGGACGCGACGCGCGCGCGGGCCGTTGCCAACTCGTGTTCCGCCACCACCCGGTACTTCAGCAGGGCGGTGTCTTCGAGGCGGAAGTAGCGGCGTCTCTCGGTGGTCAAGGCGAACTCTCCTGGGGCGCGACCTGGCGGCGGATAGGACCGGCCGACTGGGTAGCGGCCGCGCGCTGGTCGAAGCGCAGCCCGCCGGTCGCGCGTTGCTATACTCGCGGGCCCTTCCCTGCCTGGCCAGACTCGAGCGCGCGACGCGATGGACTACCTGCCTATTTTCCTCTCGCTCGGCGGCCGTCCCTGCCTGCTGGTGGGCGGCGGCGGCGTCGCGGAACGCAAGCTTGCGCTGCTGCGCGCGGCCAGCGCGCGGGTCAAGGTGGTGGCGCCGCGCGCCGGTGCGGCGATCGCGCAGCTCGCCGCGCAGGGTGAGATTGAGCTCCTGCTGCGGGCCTTCGACGCCGAAGACGTGCGCGGCATGGCGCTCGTTATCGCCGCCACCGATCAGGACGAGGTCAATCGCGCGGTTGCCGCCGCGGCCGAAGCCATCGGCGTGCCGGTAAACGTGGTCGACCAGCCGGGTCTCGGCAATGTCGTGATGCCGTCCATCGTCGATCGCTCACCGGTCGTCATCGCCATCGGCACGGGGGGCAACGCGCCGGTGCTCGCGCGCATGCTGCGCGCCAAGCTCGAATCGCTGATCCCGCAGGCCTACGGCGAACTCGCCAGCCTGCTCGGCTCGCTGCGCGGACGAGTGCGCGCGGCGCTGCCTGACGGCACGGCGCGGCGGCGCTTCTGGGAACGCACGCTGGAAGGACCGGCCGCCGAGCTCTTGTTTGCCGGGCGTCGCGCCGAAGCCTTGGCCGCCATCGAGCGCAGCCTCGCGCGAGGCGACGCGGCGAGCGCCATCGAAGGCGAGGTTTATCTCATCGGCACCGGCCCGGGGGATCCCGACCTGCTCAGCTTTCGCGCCCTGCGCCTCATGCAGAGCGCCGACGTGGTGGTCTACGACCGGCTGGTGGGCGAGACCATCGTCGACCTCGCGCGGCGCGACGCCGAGCGCATCTACGTCGGCAAGGCGCCGGACCGGCATGCGCTGTCGCAAGACGAGATCAACCAGCTCCTGGTGCGCCTCGCGCGCGCCGGCAAGCGCGCGGCGCGGCTGAAGGGTGGCGACCCTTTCGTGTTCGGCCGCGGCGGCGAGGAAATCGAGACCCTGGCGGCGGCCGGGGTGCATTTCCAGGTGGTGCCGGGCATCACCGCCGCGCTCGGCTGCGCGGCCTACGCGGGCATTCCGCTCACCCACCGCGACCTGGCCCACGCCTGCACCTTCGTCACCGGCCACCGCCGTGCCGACGGCACTGAGCCCGACTGGGCCGCCCTCGCCCGCCCGCAGCACACCCTGGTGGTCTACATGGGCGCCGCGGCACTGGCCGAGATCTGCGCCAAGCTGCAGGCCGCAGGCATGCCACCCACCCTGCCGGCGGCCATCGTCGAACGCGGCACGACGCATGCGCAGCGCGTCATCACCGCCACGCTCGCGACGCTCGCCGCGCAGGGCCAGGCGGCCGTGGTGCGACCGCCTGCGCTGCTGATCTTTGGCGAGGTGGTGCGCCTGCGCGAGCAACTCGCCTGGTTCGAGCAGACCGCGCCACGGCACGACTGAGCGATTTCGCCCGCTCGGTGCAGGGGCTATGATTCGGCGAGGTCTCGGCACCCAGGCATAAAGGTTTCGCCCCGCTTGCCGCCAACCGGGGTTGCGCCGAGACGATGCCGGCGCGCAGTTCTGACAGCCAGGAGAAGTCTAGTGAGGGTCGCACTGCTGGAAGATGATCAGGACCAGGCAGCGCTTTTCACCGAGTGGTTGAAGGCGGCCGGGCACACCTGCGAACACTTCGACGCGGGCAAGTCCTTCGTCCGCAACATCAAGCACGACAGCTATGACGCGCTCATCCTGGACTGGATGGTGCCCGACATGGATGGTTTCGAAGTACTGCGCTGGGTGCGCGAGAATTTCGACTGGCCGATACCGGTGGTGTTCGTCACCGCCCGTGACGACGAGGACGACATCGTGCGCGCGCTCGAACAGGGCGCCGACGATTACGTGGTCAAGCCGGCCAAGCAGCGCGAGCTGGTGGCACGCCTGACGGCCGTGGTGCGGCGCGCAGCCTCGGTCGACGAGAGCCAGACGACCATCGAGCAGGAGCCCTTCCTGATCGATCTCGGCAACCACCAGATCCAGCGTGGCGGCGAACGCATCGACGTGACCCAGAAGGAATACGAGCTCATCGTGTTCCTGTTTCGCAACGTCGGTCGGGTGCTGTCACGCGCGCACATCCTGGAAAGCGTGTGGGGCCGCAACCCGGACATCAACACCCGCACGGTGGATACCCACGTGAGCCGTATCCGCTCCAAGCTGTCGCTGGCCCCGGAGATGGGCTGGAAGCTGTCCTCCATCTATCAGCACGGTTACCGGCTGGAGAAGACCGCCGGCGCCTGAGCGCAGCCACGCGCCGTGGGGCCGACGCCGGGCAAAAAAAAGCTCGGTGTCGCCCTGGGGTTTGGGGGGAGGAACGGGCGTTCACCGAGCGCGTCAAGCGGATTGGTTGGGGGATCAATCCTGCGACTTGTCGGCAAGTCTAGGAGCCGGATCCGGCCCCTGCTGTGACTGCAATCACAACCGGCGCGCCCGCGCCGAAAGCGCAAGCGCGGCACGAGCACGTCTAGTTCGACGCCGGCAGACCCGCCGCTTCGTCTCGTCCCCACAGCCACGCCGCGCCGCGCACACCGCTGCTGTCACCGTGGGTCGCGACCACCACGCGGGTGTCGCAGCTCGGTCCGAACACGAATGGCGGCAGACGCGCCTGCACCCGCGCGGCGATGTCCGGCAGGTTGGACAGCCCGCCACCCAGCACCACCACCTCCGGGTCGAAGACGTTGATGATGGTGCCGAGCGCGCAGGCCAGCTGGTCCGCGTGCAGGTCCAGCGCCGCGAGCGCCTGCGCCTCCCCGCCCGCGGCGGCGGCCGCGATCTCCTTCACGTTCGCTCGCTGCGCGGGCCCGAGTTCGTTGTAGGTCCGAGTGAGACCGGGTCCCGACAGGTAGGTCTCGATGCAGTCGCTGCGCCCGCAATAGCAGGACCGCCCGCCCTCGGCCGGGCGCGGCCATGGCACCGGGTTGTGTCCCCATTCGCCCGCGATGGCATTGATGCCGCGTATCGGTGCGCCGCCGAGCACCAGCCCGCCGCCGCAGCCGGTCCCCACGATCACGCCGAACACGCTGTGCGCGCCGGCCGCGGCGCCGTCCGCGGCCTCCGAGACCACGAAGCAGTTGGCGTCGTTCTCGAGTCGTATCGCTCGCCCCAGCCGCGCGGCGAGGTCGGCCTCGAGCGGCTGCCCGATCAGGCACACCGTGTTCGCGTTCTTCACGCGCCCGGTGGCCGGCGACGCCGCGCCGGGAATGCCGACGCCGACCGTACCCTGCGCGCCCAGCGTGCGTTCGACGTAGCGCACCAACTCGGCGATGGCATCACAGATTGCGTGGTAATCATGGCGTGGCGTGTCGACGCGACGCCTGAGCACCACGCGATCCTGCTCATCGAGCACCGCCACTTCGATCTTGGTTCCGCCCAGGTCGACACCGATACGCATCGTCAGGCCTCTCTCGGCGCTATGTCAGTCTCCGCATGCTACTGTAGAATTTGTCCGCCGTCGGGCCCGCGACCGAGGGCGCAAACACTGCAAGAATCTTCGCCTGCCGAGACCCTCAGTATGATTTCAGAAGCCGGTTACCAGCGTCACAAGACCGTGCCCGTGCAGGTCGGCGACATCACGGTGGGCGGCGACGCGCCGGTGGTGGTGCAGTCGATGACCAACACCGACACCGCCGACGCGGTAGGTACCGCCAAGCAGGTGCAGGCGCTGGCCGCCGCCGGATCTGAAGTGGTGCGCATCACCGTCAACACCGAGGACGCGGCGCGCCAGGTGCCGCGCATCCGCGAACTGCTCGACCTGACCGGCTGCCGCGTGCCGCTGGTCGGCGACTTCCATTACAACGGCCACACGCTGCTCACCAAGTATCCCGACTGCGCGCAGGCGCTGGCCAAGTACCGCATCAACCCGGGCAACGTCGGCTTCGGGCGCAAGAAGGACGACCAGTTCGCGACCATGATCGAGGTCGCGCTGAAGCGCGAAAAGCCGGTACGCATCGGCGTCAACTGGGGCAGCCTCGACCCCGCGCTGATCGCGCAGATGATGGACGCCAACGCCGCGCTGTCACAGCCGCGCGACGCCCGGGAAGTGACCCGCGAGGCGCTTATCGTCTCGGCGCTGAACAGCGCGGCCAAGGCCGAAGAGATCGGCATGCCGCGCAACCGCATCATCCTGTCCTGCAAGGTCAGCGACGTGCAGGACCTGATCGCGGTCTACACCGAACTCGCGCGCCGCTGCGACTACGCGCTGCACCTCGGCCTGACCGAGGCGGGCATGGGCTCCAAAGGCATGGTCGCCTCGGCGGCGGCCATGGGCGTGCTGCTCCAGCGCGGCATCGGCGACACCATCCGCGTGTCGCTCACTCCACAGCCCGGCGGCGATCGCACCCAGGAGGTGGTGGTCGCGCAGGAACTCCTGCAGACCATGGGCCTGCGCTCCTTCACGCCACTGGTCACGGCCTGCCCCGGCTGCGGTCGCACCACCAGCACCGTGTTCCAAGAGCTCGCCGAGGACATCCAGGCCTACGTGCGCACCCAGATGCCGGCCTGGCGCAAGATCTATCCTGGCGTGGAATCCATGTCGCTCGCGGTCATGGGCTGCGTCGTCAACGGCCCGGGCGAAAGCAAGCACGCGGACATCGGCATCAGCCTGCCCGGCACGGGCGAAGCGCCCTCCGCGCCGGTGTTCGTCGATGGCGAGAAGTTCACCACGCTGCGCGGCGAGAACATCGCCAACGAGTTCAAGGCGATCCTCGACGACTACGTGCGCAACCGCTACAGCCAGGACGCGCGCGCCACCAGCGGAGAAGACGCTTCCGCCGCGTGAAGTCGTGTCACCGTGATGCGCGCGCGCCGCGACGCGCGCGTCGCGTGAGCGAGCGGCGGAAGCGCGACTGAGCCATGCGTGACGCAGTGCTCACGCTGGTCGGCGCCTTTGGCAGGATCTGCCTGTTCCGCATCGGCCCGCAGGACCTGCCGCGCTCGACCGCGCTCTTGCTGGTCGCGACGCTCGCCAACGCGAGCTTCTCGCTGCTCATCTACCAGCTCGAGGCGCCGTTTCCGGCCGCATTGTTCAAGGGCCTGATGAAGGCCCTGCTCGAGGTCGCCGTGCTCTACACGCTGACCTACGCGCTGCTGTTCCTGATGTCCTACGGGCGACGCTTCGTGCAGACCATGACGGCGCTGATGGGCAGCGGCGCGATCCTCGGCGCGGTGGCCCTGGCCACCATGCTGCTCGCGCCGGTGCTGCCGACCGAGGTCGGGCTGGCCATGCTGCGCGTCAACTTCTTCTTGAACCTGCTGATCATCGCCCACGTGCTGCGGCACGCGGTCGGCACCTTCTTCCTGGTCGGGCTGCTGTTCGCCTTTGGCTACGCGCTCCTGCTGAACAAGTTCTTTCGATTCGCCGACGCCCTGCTGGGCCTCGGCACCACCTGAGCGCAGGACCATGCACGTACATATCCTCGGCATCGGCGGCACCTTCATGGCGGGAGTTGCGCGTCTCGCGGTCGAGCTCGGCCACCAGGTCACCGGCTCGGACGCCAACCTCTATCCACCGATGAGCGATCAGCTGCACGCGCTCGGCGTCGACGTGCATCTCGGTTACGGCATCGAGCCCCTGCGCGCGCGACCGGACATGGTCGTGGTCGGCAATGCGCTGTCGCGCGGCAACGCCTGCGTCGAGTACCTGCTGGACGCAGGCCTGCTCTACACCTCGGGTCCGGCCTGGCTGCACGACCACGTCCTGCCTGGGCGCCACGTGATCGCGGTGGCCGGCACGCACGGCAAGACCACCACCTCGAGTCTCGTCGCCTGGATGCTGGAGCACGCCGGGCTCGCGCCCGGCTTCCTGGTGGGGGGCGTGGTGGAGAACTTCGGCGTGTCGGCGCGGCTGGGCGCGCCGACGGCACCCTTCGTCGTCGAAGCCGACGAGTACGACACGGCGTTCTTCGACAAGCGCTCGAAGTTCCTGCACTACGCGCCGCGCACCCTGCTCATGAACAATATCGAATTCGACCACGCCGACATCTTTCCCGACCTCGCGGCCATCCAGCGCCAGTTCCACCACGTGGTGCGACTGGTGCCGGCCAGCGGCGCGATCGTGCATCCAGCGCCGGATGCCAACATCGAACAGGTTCTGGCGCAGGGCTGTTGGTCGCGGGTGGTACGCTTCGGTGCCGAGGCGCCCTGTGAGTGGCGTTTCGCCTGGCAGCCGACATCCGCGTCGCCCCTCGTCGTCCAGGATCCCAGCGGCACGGGCCACGAACACGACACGCCGCTGCTCGGTGCGCACAACGCCCACAACACGGTCGCTGCGCTGGCGGCGGTGGCCGAGGTCGGCGTGCCGGCCGCCACCGGGCTCGCCGCGCTGGCCGGCTTCGCCAGCGTCAAGCGACGGCTGGAACTGCGCGGCACGCGGCGCGGAGTGGCGGTCTACGACGATTTCGCCCATCACCCCACCGCCATCGCGGCGACCATCGCCGCGCTGCGCTCGCGAGTGACACCGCCCGGGCGCATACTCGCGGTGAGCGAGATGCGCTCGAACACCATGCGCATGGGCGTGCACCGCGACACCCTGGCCGGGGCTTTCGCCGCCGCCGACGCCACCTACGTGGTGGTGCCGCCGGACCTGCCCTGGGACCTCGGCGCCGCGCTGGCGCCCTTGCCGTCCCACGCCGTGTTCGGCGACACCGCCTCGCTGATCGACGCCGTGAGCAGCGTCGCGCGCGCAGGCGACGCCGTCCTGGTGATGAGCAATGGCGGCTTCGAGCGCGTGCACGAGCGCCTGCTCGAGGCCTTGGGAGATACCGCATGACCACCGCCCAGTCCGCCAGCGAGCGCCTGCCCCTGTTCCCGCTGCAGACCGTGTTCTACCCCGGCACCTTGCTGCCGCTGCGCATCTTCGAGACCCGCTACCTCGACATGGTGAGCACCTCGCTCCGCGCGGGACAGCCGTTCGGCATCGTGCCCATCCGGCGCGGCCGCGAGGTCGGCGCGCCAGCCGAGTTCCATGCGATGGGCACGCTCGCCACCATCACCTCCTTCGATCGCGGCGACGACGGCCTTCTGCAACTGGTCGTGGAAGGCGGTGAGCGCTTCCGAGTGACCGCCCACACGGTCATGCCGGACCGCCTCACGCTCGCCGACCTGGTCCGCGTACCCGCCGCCGACGACGGCGTCATTCCCGAGGATCTCAGTTACCTGCGAGCGCTTCTGCAAGAAGTCTACGAGCGTAATGCCGCCGCCGTGCCCTACACCGCGCCGCGCTGGGACAGTGCGCTCTGGCTCGCCTACCGGCTCGGTGAACTGCTGCCGCTGCCACTGCCGAGCCGGCTCGCGGTGCTCGAAGCGGCGGACGGCGCCGCGGCGCTCCGGCTCATCGACGCCGCCCTGCGCGCGCAGGGCGCGAACCCGCCGCCGAGCATGCACTGACGGGCCCACCCCACAAGCGGCTGCGGCGCAAGTTGCTGCGCCCCCCAATCTGTGCGATTTTTACCCCCACGCTGATCACCCTGCGCGTAGCGCAAAAATGACAAGAACGAGAATCTCGCGTGCGCCGGCCGAGGCCGCGCCCGTGGCTGCGCTCGTCCTCACGTTGGTCCTGCTGCTCGTCGCCGGCGCGCCGGTGCGCGCCGACGTGCTGGAGAAGCGCAGCAGCGACTACAAGTGGCGCCTGTGCCCGCCGGCCATCCTGGTGCCGACCGCGCCCGCCTATGGCGACGAAGCCACCAGCGCGGACCACACCGAAGTGCGCGCCGACAGCGTGCGCGTGCTGAAGGACGGCTTGAGCCAGTTCTCCGGCGACGTCGAGGTCATTCGCGGGGCGCAGGCGCTCGGCGGCGACGTCGTCACCTACGATCGCGACCGCGACCTGTTCACCGCCGAGGGCCGCGCGCACCTGTGGGACAAGTCGCTGGTCTGGTCGGGCGCCGAGGCGCTCTACGACCTCAAGAGCCACGTCTCCAAGCTGAAGGACGGCGATTACTGGGTACACAACGGCCATGGTCGCGGCCACGCGCGCAGCATGCGCAACGACATGGACGAGAACGTCACGGTCCTGAAGGGCGTGGACTACTCGACCTGCCCGCTGTCCGACGAGACCTGGCGCGTGTCGGCAAGCCGCATCCGGCTGGATCACACCAACGAGCGCGGCTCGGCGACCAACGCCATCCTACGCGTGTACGACGTGCCGATCTTCTACTTTCCCTACGTCAACTTTCCGATCAGTGACCGGCGCAAGTCGGGCTTTCTCTCACCGACCTTCGGCAACACCAACCAGTCCGGCCTGGATATCCAGCTGCCCTACTACTGGAACATCGCGCCGAACCACGACGCCACCCTCACGCCGCGCGTGCTGACCGATCGCGGCATGATGATGAATGGCCAGTATCGCTACCTGGACTCGACCTACGACGGTCAGCTGGACGTCGAGTACCTGCCTTCGGACGACCTGCGCGACAACGAGTCGCGCTCGCTCGTATCGTTCAAGCACCGTCAGCGCATGTTCAACAACCGCGGCCGCCTGCGCATGGTGGTCAACAATGTTTCCGACGATCAGTACTTCGAGGACTTCGGCGGCAGCATCGCGGCCACCAGTCAGCGCTTCCTCGACAGGCGCGCGGACTTCCAGTACCGCGCGCCCGGCAACTACTACCGCATCCGCGGCGTGGTGCAGGCCTACCAGACCATCGACAACACCCTCGCGCCTGGTGTCGGCCCCTATCGCCGCCTGCCGCAGCTCATGTTCGACGGCCGCCTGCCCGGCACCGTCTACGGTTTTCAACCCGACATCAAGGCCGACACCACGTATTTCGATCGCGATGCCAGCGTGACCGGCACGCGCGTCGACGTCGAACCTGGTATCACCTATATCTTCAATCGGCCCTACATGAGCATCCGGCCGAAGATCTCGGTGATGCAGAGCGAGTACTACCTCGACGACCCCGCCGGCATCACGGAGGACCGGATCTCGCGCACGGTGCCCATCTTCAGCGTCGACAACCAGCTGTTCCTCGAGCGACGGCTCAGTTTCGCCAACGGCGCCGGCATCCAGACCTTCGAACCGCGCGTCTACTACCTGCTGGTGCCCAAGGTGCAGCAGGACGACATTCCGCGCTTCGACTCGGGCCTGTACACCACGTCCTTCCTGAACCTGTTTCGCGACAACCGCTTCTCCGGCGAGGACCGCGTGGCGGACGCCAACCAGGTCGCCACCGCGATCACCTCGCGCATGATCGACGTGCAGACCGGGCGCGAGCTCTACCGGGTGAGCGTCGGCCAGATCTACTACTTCCGCGACCGCGAGGTACTGTTGCCGAACGAACGCGCGCAGACCGCCGGCGCCTCGTCGTTCATCTCCGAAGTCTCGACCAACATCATCGACGACTGGACCGCGCGCGGCGTGCTGCAGTGGAATCCCGACGATTCGCGCACCGACCTCGCCTCGGCAACCCTGCGCTACCGCCCTGACCTCGACACGGTGCTTAACTTCAGCTACCGCTACCGTCGCACCGTCAGTGACATCGAACAGACCGACGTGTCGCTGCGCTGGCCCGTGACCAACAACGTCGCGGTGGTCGGGCGCTGGAACTACTCGCTGCAGGACAGTCGCGCGCTGGAGGCCCTGGGCGGCGTGGAATACGAGAGCTGCTGCTGGGGCGTGCGCCTGGTCGGTCGGCGCTTCCTGCGCAACGCCGAGGGCGAGTTCGACAACGGCGTCTTCCTGCAATTCCAGTTCCGTGGCCTCGGCGGCATCGGCAAGAAGTCGGGGTCGGTGCTGAACCGCGGCATTCCGGGCTACGAAGACCCGTTCCAGGAGTGATGCGGCCCAAGCGCGCGACCATGGGTTACAATCCCCGCGCCGCGCGGCCGGCCTCAGTCGCCCCCGCGGATTCGCGCTCCGAGCTGATTGCCCGCCGGAGGTCCCGTTCCGCCACGCCTGATCCCCATGCCTGATACTCGCTTGCTCACTCCTCTTCGCATCGCGCTCACCTTGCTCACGCTGCTGGGCTTCGGCCAGGCGCGCGCCGACGCGCTCGACCACATCATCGCGGTGGTCGACGAGGACGTCGTGATGCAGAGCGAGGTCGACGAGCAGGTGGAGCGCGTGCGCTCGGCGCTGCGTCAGCAGGGCACCGAGATGCCGCCCACCGCCGTGCTGGAGCGCCAGGTGCTCGAGCGCCTGGTGCTGGAGAAGATCCAGATCCAGGTCGCCCAGCAGGCCGGCATGAAGGTGACGGAGAAGGATCTCGACAAGGCCGTGACCGACATCGCCAAGCGCAACAAGCTCGAGATGGACAAGTTCAAGGAGATCATCGAGTCCGAGGGCATCCCCTTCGCGCGCTTCCGCGAGCAGATCAGCCAGCAGATCCTGCTTGCCAAGCTGCGTCACGAGGAGGTCGAGAACCGCGTCAAGGTCACGGACCAGGAGATCGACAACTTCCTGCGCAACCAGTCCAACACCACCGAAGCGGAGCAGGAGTACCGGCTGTCGCACATTCTCATCTCCATCCCGAGCGGCGCCAGCGAAGATGAGATCAAGGCCGTGCGGGCCAAGGCGGAGGACGCGCAGCGGCGGGTCGACGCGGGCGAGGATTTCGGCGACATCGCGCTGCGCATGTCCGACGGTCAGCAGGCGCTGGAGCGCGGCGATCTCGGCTGGCGCAAGGGCGCGGAGATCCCCTCGCTGTTCGCCGACGCGGTCAGCACCATGAAGGTGGGCGAGAACAGCGGCATCATCACCAGCCCCAGCGGTTATCACATCATCAAGCTGGTGGACAAACGCAGCGGCGAGCAGATCATGGTGCAGCAGCGTCGCGCGCGACACATCCTGATCAAGCCGAACGCGCTGATCACGCCCCAGCAGGCGGTCAATCGCCTGAACCAGCTTCGCATCCGCATCGAGGGTGGCGCGGACTTCGCGCAGCTCGCGCGCACCAATTCCGACGACCGCGGCTCGGCGCTGAAGGGTGGCGACCTGGGCTGGGTAAGCAAGGGCCAGATGGTGGCCGAGTTCGAAGAAGTGATGATGGCGAGCCCCATCGGCGCGATCAGCGCGCCGTTCCGCAGCGAGTTCGGCTGGCACATCCTGCAGGTCACCGACGAGCGCGAGTACGACGGCACCGAGGAGATCAAGCGCGACCGCGCGCGCCGCGCGATCCGCGACCAGAAGGTGCAGGAACGACAGCAAACCTGGTTGCGCACCCTGCGCGACGAGGCCTATGTCGAATACCGCGACAAGTGAGGCGCCGCCGGCGCTGGCGCTGACACCCGGCGAGCCCGCCGGCATCGGTCTGGACCTCGCGCTCGCGCTGGCGCAGACACCGCTGGCGACGCGCCTGGTGTGCTACGCCGACCCTGCCCTGCTCGCAAGCCGCGCGCGCCTGCTCGGCACGCAGGTGCGCCTGCGCGAGCTGGCCGACGCGCGCCAGGCCGAGCTGACGAAACCCGGCGTCCTGCAGGTCCTGCCCGTGCAGGCGGCGACCGAGACGCTGCCCGGCGTGCTCGATCCGCGCAACGCTCGCTACGTGCTCGCCTGCCTCGATGCCGCCGCCGACGCCTGTCGCGCGGGCGAACTCCAGGCGCTGGTCACCGGCCCGGTGCAGAAATCCCTGATCAACGACGCCGGCATTCCCTTCTCCGGACACACCGAGTACCTGGCCGAAAGGCTGGGCGCACCGCTGCCGGTGATGGTGCTGGTGGCGGGCGAGTTGCGCGTCGGCCTGGTCACCACCCACGTGGCGCTGCGCGACGTGCCGGCGCTCGTCACCACGGCGCGCGTCGTGGCGACGCTGGACATCGTCCTCGCGCAGCTGCGCGCTCAGTTCGGTATTGCGAACCCGCGCGTCGCCGTCTGCGGCCTCAATCCCCACGCCGGCGAGGGCGGCCACCTCGGCCACGAGGAGCGGGACAGCATCGAACCAGCCATTGCCACGCTGAGGGCGCGCGGCTGGCAGGTGGACGGGCCGCTGCCGGCCGACACCGTGTTCGCCGCCGATCAGCGCCGCGGCTACGACGCCATCGTCGCCATGTACCACGACCAGGGGCTGGCGGCGCTCAAGGCCCTGGGCTTCGGCGAGTCGGTCAATGTCACCTTCGGCCTGCCGATCATCCGCACCTCGGTGGACCATGGCACCGCGCTGCCGCTGGCCGGCACCGGCCGCGCGCAGGTCGGCAGCCTGCGCGCCGCGACGGAACTCGCGCTGGACCTGGCCCGCGCTTCCCGTGCATCCGACTGAACCTCACGTCCACCGCAAGCGCTTCGGCCAGCATTTCCTGGTCGACCAGCATGCCATCGCGGAGATCCTGCGGGCCGTGGACCCGCGCCCTGGCGAACCACTGCTCGAGATCGGCCCTGGCGAAGGGGTGCTGACAGCACCACTGGTGGCGAGCGGCGCGGCCGTGCATGCCATCGAGATCGATCGCGACCTGGTCCAGCGCCTGCGCGCGCGCTTCGCCGAGCAGTCCAACTTCACGCTCCATCCAGGAGATGTGCTCAAGTTCGACTTCGCGACCCTGCCGCCGGCCCCGGCGGGCTGGAAGGTGGTCGGCAATCTCCCGTACAACATCTCCACGCCGCTGATCCTCGCCCTGCTGCGCCACGCGGGGCTGTTTTCCCGGATGGTGGTCATGGTGCAGCGCGAGGTGGCGGAGCGCCTCGCCGCGCCGCCGGGCGGTGACAGCTATGGCCGCCTGAGCGTGATGGTGCAGCGCCGCTGCGAGGTACGGCCCGTGCTGGAGCTTGGCCCGTACAGCTTCGACCCACCGCCCAAGGTGGACTCGAGCGTGGTCGAGCTGCGGCCGCTCGCGGAAGCGCGCGACGAGGCCTTTGAACAACGGCTGGGCGACCTGGTGCGAGTCGCGTTCTCGGCGCGACGCAAGACCCTCGCCAATGCGCTCAAGGGTGCGGTGGCCCGGGGTGACATCGAGCGTGCCGGCATTGATCCGGGACTGCGCGCGGAGGCGCTCTCGGTCGAGGATTTCGTCCGCCTCGCGCGACTGCTGGATGGCGGCCGCAAGCTCGACGCCCCGGCCTGAGCCTGTCGATCGCCCAGGCGCTGTTACCCACAGATTCTGTGGATAACCCTGTGCAGGACAGGTGCGCTGCCCCCCGGCTCGCGGGACGCCGCAAGGATTCCCTTCGAATTGGCCAAGAATTGGCCATTTTCGTTTATGAGCATTTAAAAACAGCTAGTTACCGAGAACATCGCGGGTAGATTCACGGCAAGTTTCGATAAGTTGAAGAACCCGTCCATGCGGGGTGCCGCGGGTGTGCATAACGCGCGGCGCGCGCTGCCGGAAACCTTCAAAGACCGGCGGCAAGCCGCCGTCGCAGCTCGGCGATCACGATCGCGGTGCGCGGCTCGCGCGCGTGCCAGCGGCTGAACGCTTCCGCCGCCTGCTCGACCAGCATGCCGAGACCATCGAGCACCCTCGCGGCGCCGTTCGCGGCGGCCCAGGTCATGAAAGCGGTGGGCGTAGCGGCGTACATCATGTCGTAGCACACGGTGTGCGGCCCAAGGAGACTCACGTCGACCAGCGGCAGCTGACCGGCGAGGCTCGCGGCGGTGCCGTTCACGACGACGTCGCAGGCTGCGCCCGCGGCGCCCCACGGCAGCACTTCGACCGGTGCGCCGGCCGCCTGCCACGTCTCGGCCAGGGCCAGCGCCCGCTCGCCGGAGCGGTTGGAGATCAGCACGCAGGCGGGCCGTGCCTCGAGCAGCGCCGGCAGGACGCCTCGGGATGCCCCCCCGGCCCCGAGCAGCAACACGCGGCGGTCATGCAGTGGGATGTGATGGTTGGCGGTCAGGTCGCGCACCAGGCCTACGCCGTCGGTGTTGTCGGCATGCACGCCGTCGGCCTCGAACCACAAGGTGTTGGCGGCGCCTGCGCGCGCAGCGCGCGGCGCCGTCGCCACGGCCAACGAAAAGGCCTCTTCCTTGAGCGGCACGGTGACGTTCATCCCTCGCCCGCCGACGGCGATGAACTCCTCGACCGCGGCCGCGAGCTCGCCGGGCCGTACCTCGACCTTCTCGTACAGGAGTTCGATGTCGAATTGCGCGCCGAAGGCGGCGTGGATGAACGGCGAGCGGCTGTGGCTTACCGGGCTGCCGACCACGCAGAAGCGCGGCAGCTCGCTCTCGGTCGTGAACCAGTGACGCATGCCGCGGCCGGCTTCAGGCGCTGCCGGGCATCTGCTCCATCAGGCCGCCCTGCAAGACATAGGTCTCGAAGCCGCGCTCGCCGAGCAGGAAGGCGGCGGCGGAGCTGCGCCTGCCGGTGTCGCAGTAGACGATGTAGGGCACGTTGGGATCGAGCGCCTCGGTCTTCAGACGCAGCATGAACAGCGGAATGTTGATGCTGCCGGCGATGCCGTTGTTGGAATGCTCGCTCTCGAGGCGCACGTCCAGCAGCCTGGCGCCCTTGGCGACCCGCTCCTTGGCCTCGTCAAGGCTCAGCCAGTTGAGCATCGGCTCCTTCAACAGGGCGTTGAAGTTCTCCTTGGAGAGCCGCATCAGGATGCCTTCGGTCTCCATCACGATGGTGGCGTTGCGCTTGGCCTCCGACAGCAGCGCTTCCTCGCCGAAGGCATCACCGTCCTTCAAGGTGGCGAGGGTCAGCTCCGCACCGGTCTTCGAGGCGCGGGTCACCTTGGCCTTGCCGTGCTTGATGATGTAGTAGTAGTCGCCCTCGTCACCCTGGCGGATGACGACCTCGCCGGCGCGCACCGGCAGCTCCTGCATGCGCATGAACATCGCCTGGATGTTGGCGGGAGGCACCTGCAGGAAGGCCTGCGACTGCAGGATGCGGGTCATCCAGTCGCAGTCCGCGTCCTCGTCGCCTTCGCCGACGACTATTTCGTTGACCTCGATTCCGGAGAGCTGGTCCCAGGTGAGCAGGATGTCCAGCAGATCGCTGTCGAAGCGCGTCAGCTTGCAGGGCGTCTTGGTGCGGGCCGTCTGCTTGCGCGGCTGGGCGTTGGCGAGAGGGTGCTTGGCGGCGTCGGAGCCACCCCGGACGACAACGCTGTGCCCGGCCTCGTCGGACAGCACGACTTCGCCTTCCAGGAGGTAGACGGTCTTGCGGTCGACCTCACCGCTCTTGAAGAGGATCTTGCCGGGCGGCGCCTCCTCGACGAAGGCCTTGCCGGCCAATTCCTGGAAATTCTCGGCATTGAGCGCGTTGGGCGGCACCAATGTCTTGAGGATGTTCTTGTCTACGAGCTGACCGTCTGCCATGGGGAAGATCGACTGTTCAGATGATTCCTTGGCCGTCGTGGTGGGAGACCCAGAGTGAGGCCCGCCGCCCGTGGCGCGAACCTTGGTGCTTGCTCCCTCGAGGGCCGCGGATGAGCTACGCTCATTCGCTCGGCCCGCCAGACGTTAGCGGCCGCGTCGCGTGGATATTCTATGCCGACAGCGCGACGCAAGTGAAAGCCTTTTTGCCCGCCCGCCACGCGCCCTGACGCGCGTGGCGGGCGAGCCTCGCGCATTACAGGATGTAGCCGCGCTCGTCGTGCTCGGCGACGTCCAGGCCCTCGGTCTCGGCTTCGGGCATCACGCGCAGTCCGACCAGGGCCTGGGTGAGCTTCAGGAGCACGAAGGTCAGCACCGCGCAGTAGGCGCCGACCGCGGCGATGCCGATCACCTGCACCGTGATCTGATCCATCAGCGTGACGCCTTCGGCTAGGCCCTTGCCGCCCAGCGCAGGGGCGACCACCACGCCTGCGAGAAAGGTGCCGAGAATGCCGCCCACACCATGTACCGGGAACACGTCCAGGGAGTCGTCGATGCGCAGCACGCGCTTCACCGTCTGGGTGCTGACGTAGCACACCACGCCCGCCACGAGGCCGATCAGCAAGCCGCCCAGCGGGCCGGCGACGCCGGCGGCCGGAGTGATGGTGCCGAGGCCCGCTACCATGCCGGTCACGATGCCGAGCACGCTCGGCTTGCCGTGCCGCAGCCACTCGATGCTCATCCACGCCAGCGAACCGGCGGCGGCCGAGATGTGGGTCACGAGCATGGCCATGCCGGCGTCGCCGTTGGCAGCGACCGCGCTGCCGGCGTTGAAACCGAACCAGCCCACCCACAGCATCGACGCGCCGGTGACGGTCATGGTGAGGTTGTGCGGTGGCATCGCGGTCTGGGGAAAGCCGCGGCGATTGCCGAGCATGAGCGCCGCCACCAGCGAGGCCACGCCGGCGTTGATGTGCACCACGGTACCGCCGGCGAAGTCCAGCAGCCCCATCTTCATCAGCCAGCCATTGCCCCACACCCAGTGACAGACCGGCACGTAGACGAACAGCAGCCACAGGGTGCTGAACACCAGCACGGCCGAGAACTTCATGCGCTCGGCGTATCCGCCGACGATCAGCGCCGGCGTGATGATCGCGAACGTCATCTGGAACATGACGAACACCGACTCCGGGACGGTGCCGGTGAGGCTGTCCCGCGCGACACCGGACAACATCCATTTGCCAGCGCCGATGAAGGCGTTCCAGGCGCCACCATCGCCGAAGGCCAGCCCGTAGCCCGCGACCATCCACAGCAGCGTGACCAGGCAGGTCAGCGCGAAGCACTGCATGAGTATCGACAGCACGTTCTTGCTGCGCACCAGGCCGCCGTAGAACAACGCCAGGCCCGGCAGGGTCATGAAGAGCACGAGTGCGGTGGAGGTCAGCAGCCAGGCGCCGTCACCAGCGTTCAACGCGTCGGCCCGCGCCGCCCACGGCGCGCAGCCGAGCGCGAGCCCGAGAAGCTTGCGATTCATCTGAATATCCCCTAAGTGCGGTTCGTATTTGTTGTTCGTCGCGGCCCGCATCGGCGGCCGTGGCGGCGTCCTCGGCAGACGGCGCGCAAGGCTGCACACCGGCCGTCCGGAACAGGCTCCAACTGTGCAATGGATGTGCCGTTTCAGAGCATGGCGGATGAGGGCGCGTCTGATCTGGCGTAAGCGTCAGATTCTACAGGCGTTTCACTCCAGTCGCGAGGCGCGGGAGCGCACCAGTCGATGACTGGCTCAGGAGGGGCTTTGCACCAAAAAGGTGCCGAACGACTCGACCGGCAGGCCGCGCCGAGTAGCGACGACCCGAGCGTGCTCGCTCGGGTCGGTGACTTGGGAGACCGCGGTCAGAGTGCCTCGGTGCCGGTCTCTCCCGTCCGAATGCGCACCACTTCCAGCAGTTCGGTGACAAAGATCTTGCCGTCGCCGATCTTGCCGGTACCGGTAGCCTTCTTGATCGCCTCGATGACTGCATCCACCTGGTCATCGGCGATGGCCACTTCGAGTTTGGACTTCGGCAGGAAGTCCACCACGTACTCGGCGCCGCGGTAGAGCTCGGTGTGGCCCTTCTGCCGGCCGAAACCCTTGACCTCGGTCACCGTCAATCCCTGGATGCCGATTTCCGACAGCGCCTCGCGGGCGTCGTCGAGCTTGAACGGTTTGATGATCGCAGTGACCAGTTTCATGAGAGCTGTCCTCGTCGCAGAATCCGCGGGCCAGGCCCGGACACGATGCGCGCCGCGGGCAGGGTATGTGTCTTGCTACTTGCGGCGAAAGGATAAACGCTGGGCCCATGGGCTGGATACGCCTGCCGGTGCCGGCGCCCCGCAGGCCGCGCCTCGAAGCGCCGCCGAGTCCTCGCCTGCATGGCGGGCGGTGCGCGCGTCTTGCGGCCCATTCCTTTCGGCCTGGCCCCTCGCGGAACCAAGCCCGCTCGTCGAACGACGTTCGACGAGCCGCAGTGCCCAGCACGATGCACCATGTGTGCCAAGCATTGCTAGGCGCTTGAAATGAAAGGCTTACGCAGGTTGGGCGAGGCGCCGCCACGACGCTTGACGCGCGACGAGCACCGCATCCGCACCACTTGAAAGCACGCTTGGCGCGCGCGCACCTCATTAGTGCGCGCCGCGATGCTTGGCGTCGCGGTGCGAGGCTGGTTAACCTTGCGCCACAGGAGGACCGGCATGGTGGATTTGAAACTCATCGAAAACATGGTGGAGCGTATCGGCGCGCTGCTGCCGGCCGACGTCGGCGCGCTGCAGGACGAATTCCGCGCCAACGTCCGCGCGGTACTGGAAGCCACGCTGGCGCGCATGGACGTGGTGACGCGCGAGGAATTCGACGCCCAGGTGGCGCTGCTGCGGCGCACGCGAGAAAAGCTCGATCGCCTCGAGGCGACCTGCGCCGAGCTGGAGGCATCGCCGCGCGATTGAGCGCGGCTCGACGCTCGGGCGTCGGCTTCGCTAGACTCGCTCGCGTCCGACGTCTCGGACACCTCGCAGGACGCGAGGTCGAAATGCAAGGGACCGCATGGCCATCGCACTCACCTACAGCCGCAGCCAGGACGGTATGGACGCCCTGGCGATCAGCGTCGAAACTCACCTGTCCAACGGACTGCCCTCGTTCACCATCGTCGGCCTGCCGGAAACAGCGGTGCGCGAGAGCCGCGAGCGCGTGCGCTGCGCACTGCTGAATTCCGGCTTCGAATTCCCGCAGCGACGCATCACGGTGAACCTCGCGCCGGGCGACATCCCCAAGGAAGGCACGCGCTTCGACCTCGCCATCGCCATCGGCATCCTGGCGGCTTCGCACCAGGTGCCGATGACGGCGCTGGCCGGGGCCGAGTTCATCGCCGAACTCGCGCTGGACGGTGGCCTGCGCCCGGTCGGCATGGCGCTGCCGGCGGCGCTCGCGGCACGCGAGGCGGGTCGCGAACTCATCCTCGCGCACACCGACGCGGACGACGCGAGTCCCATCAAAGGCGCCGAACTTCGGCCGGCCCTCGACCTGCGGACGGTGTGCGATCACCTGGCGGGTCGCATTCGCCTCCTGTCACCGGCCCCGCCCGCGCCAATGGGAACGCCGCGTGCCCTACCCGACCTCGCCGAGGTCGTCGGCCAGCACCGCGCGCGCCGCGCCCTCGAGATCGCCGCCGCCGGCGGTCACAACCTGCTGTTCATCGGCCCGCCAGGCACCGGCAAGACCATGCTGGCCTCGCGCCTACCAGGTCTGCTGCCCGAACTGACCGAAGCTCAGGCCCTCGAGGTCGCGGCGCTCCATTCCCTGGCGGGGCAGGCGCCGCGTCAGCGCGAAGGCTGGTACGTGCCGCCGTTCCGCGCGCCGCACCACTCGGCTTCCGCCGTCGCCCTGTGCGGCGGCGGACGCACGCCGCGCCCTGGGGAGATCTCGCTCGCGCACCATGGCGTGCTGTTCCTGGACGAGCTGCCGGAGTTCGAGCGGCGCGCGCTGGAAGCATTGCGCGAACCGCTGGAGAGCGGCGCCATCACCATCGCCCGCGCGACGCGCGCGCTCAGCTTTCACGCGCGCTTCCTGTTCGTCGCGGCGATGAATCCCTGTCCGTGCGGCTTTCACGGTGACACGCGCAAGCAGTGCATCTGCACGCCGGAGCGCATCGCGAGCTACCGAGCGCGCATTTCAGGGCCACTGGCCGAGCGCATCGACCTGCACGTGGATGTGCCGCGGCAGACCGAAGAACTGCTGCGCCCGTCTGGCGCGGGCACCGAGTACAGCGCCACGGTCGCCGCGCGCGTCGCCGCCGCGCGCGGCTTGCAGTTCGCGCGTCAGCCCTGCCTGAACGGTGCGCTCGATGGAGCACTCCTAGCCATGCACGCCGGCCTAGTCGGCGAGGCAAGCAACCTGCTCGGCCACGCGCTCGATCGCCTTGGCCTCAGCGCACGGGGCTATCACAAGGTGCTGCGTGTTGCGCGCACTATTGCCGACCTCGCAGGCCAGGACACCATCGGCGAGCCGCACGTGGCGGAAGCGATCAGCTATCGCGTTCTGGATCGTCGGGTAGCGATGCGCTGAACTGGTATGGAACGCCAAGTCGAAGGCCCAAACCCGTGGAGCGTGGCCTGTACAAGTGGCTGGTCTGTTTGGCGCGTCTCCACGCGCGCCTTCCGGGCCGGGACGGTGCTGCAACAGACGCTCTCCGGCGGCGCCTCGCCGGCTGAAGATCGCGCCGACTTCGATACCGAGCACCATACAGGCCGCGCGGCCGAGCCGCCATGGCAGCCCAAAGTGGCTTTGCACGTCATCGGCCACGAATCGATGCAGCCGTGACGACCCTGTGCATTTCGGATCTGCTGCATCTCGCGCGATAGACCGCGCGCGGCGGCGCGTTCGTCGACCAGAAACGCCGCGCGCCGCAGCTTGCGTAGAAGCCTCCGCGACGGCGGGTCAGCACCACAAAGTAACCAGCTTTGCAATCTGTCACAGTCCCCGCCCAGGCGACTGCTGGCTAGCGTCATGTCCGTCGTCTATCTTCCCTATGCAAGGGTGCGGCGCGCGCCAACATCAAATGCACGGACTCGCGCCGCTCGCCGCTTGGTAGTGGCTTCGGCGACCCGGAATCCAATATGCGTGCTGCCCCTGGATTGGCCCTGTGGGGCCGGAGGCCGGAGGCCGGAGGCCGGCACATCAAAGATTTCCGAAAGGATGGAGTCAAATGCAACTTTCGCATGTTATTCCAGCGCTGTTCGTGGCCCTGTTGCTCACCGCCGGACCGCGTCCGGCCTCGGCGGGCTTCCTGAAGACCATCACTATCGATGGCAGCTTTTCCGACTGGACAGGCGTCCCAGTGGTCGATTCCGACGGCGGGGACAATTCCGGCGGACCTGACATCGGCGACACGCAGATCGCGAACGATGATGACTTCCTGTACATCCGGAATACCTTTCCAAACGGGCTCGCACTCAGCACCTTCATCACCATCGATATCGACGAGAATTCCGCCACCGGCTTCGACTTTGCGGGCCTCGGCCTCATCGGTTCCGAAGTCGGGTGGCAAAACGACTTCCCGTTCACGCAGTCCGCGGGTGTGTTCAACAATGGTCTAGGTATGAGCGGCGACTTTTTCGGATCAGGCGCGGCTCTGCTCTTGCCTTTCGCAAACGCTCTGTCGCGTGAACTCGCCATATCGCTGGCCATTACTCTCAACGAAGACGGCAGCAAGGTTTTCCCCGACGACACAATCCGGCTCCTGGTGTGGACCGATCAGGGCGTCGGCGCGGACGGGCTGCCGTCTTCCGATTCGGCCGACAGCGGCGATAACTTCGACGTCAGCGCCGTTATCGAATACACACTTGCGTCGCGAGGTGACATACCCGTCCCGGAGCCGTCGGCAGTGTCTGTCTTCCTGGCGGCCATTGGCATGTTCGGGCGGGCGCGCCGACGGAAACGAGAAATGAATCGCCTGTTCGGACCGCGGTCGCCCGGGGGGGGACACGTCGATCCGCACGGCGTATCGACGATTCGGGTAGTGGATCAGCGGCGTAACGCTGTTCGGGCCCGGGCCCGAACTCGAATTGTCCGGATGGTCGTCGAACTCGTTTCGGTGTGCAAAGCCAACAAACGCCCGGACCGCGCCACCGGCAGCGTGGTCCTGGCATGGCTTACGAGGCGGGCGCTACCGGAGGTAACCCCCTGCCATCGACGAGCCGTCTTACCTGCCGTTGCGAGAACCGCCGGCGCCCGCCCCGTGCGTCGCCCGACTGCGCTTCCTGTTCGTCGCGGCCATGAATTCCCGCTCATCAAGCTTTCCCGAGAAGGTAGGGATTTCCGAGAAATCGACCTACCGGGCTGCGAACGGTCGCGCGACGTGGCTGAAGGCGCTGGTGCACGTCGGTTTCAGTCTGTGGCTGTACGCCTGGCGGCTGCATCAAGGCAAGTTCCTCTCGGCGGCGCCGGGGACGTCGCTCTCGTTGCCGCAAGCGCAGCCTCAAGCCCTCGTGCTGGGGTTGCCCTGGCATCGTCTCCGCGATGTCGCCTCTATTCGCGTTGCATGATCGACCTCGGAGATCGTGTGTGCCGCGATCGCATCCATGGACATGGCCGCACAGTTCACCGAGATGAGCGCAGCCAAATTCCGAGTGTTCACTGCGGGCCTACCCAGTGAGATTACCGACGTTCGTCGCGACAACGTCTGCAAGCAGACGAAGATTGACCAGCTGACGCACGAGATCTCGCTGCTCAAGCGGCACCGGTACGGCAAAGTGGCCGAGCACATGAAGGGCGAGCAGCGGCAGCTGTCCGACGAGACCCTCGCGGCCGATCTGGAGGCGATGACGCAGGAGTTGAAGGCGCGTCAGTCCCTGGAGACGGAGGCGCCCCCGAAGGAGATGCCAAAGCGTGCACCGCTGCCGGCGACGCTTCCTCGTCAGGAGGTGCGTCTCGGGCCCGAGACGACGGAGTGCGGAAGTGGCTGCCAACTGACCCGCATCGGCGAAGACGTGAGCGAGAAGCTTACGGTTCCGGAGCTGACCGGCGTCCTTGATGAAATCCATCACCGTGAACAAGGGGATATCTGCAAGACTCAAGCGATCGCCGGCAATGTAATTGCACTCGGCGATGAGGCCATCGAGCCATCGCAAGCCGCCCTGTCCCTTGCGCTTCAGGTCGTCCGCTGCATGGGGGATGCAGTCCACACGCGACTTGAACCGTTCGCCGCCTTCGCCTAAGGTGCATCTCTGCTACTTTTTTTACTTATCGTGCTGGCGGGCTGCAATGACGGGCGCACTATGGGAACGCGCACGTACGCAACTCGAGCCGTGAACGTGTGCATGCAGTTGCCAGCTACAGTCCACTGCGATCCGCGCCACGACAACGCATGCATCGCCACTCATTTGGTTATCAACGAAGGCCCCTATGATTGACCTGTGGACTCCCGGTCGTCCGAAAACATCGCGTATTGCCATGGCATCACTTGCCGTGGGCTTCTGCCTAACATCTTTGGGTCACACAGCGGCTTGGGCAGACGCGGGCAGCGGCGGTTCCACCTTCCCCGATAGTAACGGTGGCGCAGGCGGTACAGGCACCGGTGGAAACCTCGGCAGCGACGGGTCGGCCGGCGTCAATGGCGGTGGTGGGGGCGGCGGTGGTGGCGCCGGCGGTGGCGCCGGCGGCGCTGGCTTTGGCGCTGGCGGTACCGGCGGCCTTGGAGGCACTTCGATAAGCCCCAACGGGGGTAATGGTGACCCTGGCGCCGCCGGCGGAAACAACGGTGGCGGTGGTGGAGGTGGCGGCTTCCACGGCTTCGATTCGGCGAGTCCCCTCAGTAACTCCACCACCGTCAATGGTGGTAACGGCGGATCGGGCGGCAACGGCGCGCAGTCGACCGGGGTTTCGGGAGGCGGCGGAGGTGGTGCCGGTGGCCATGGTGCAATCACCAGCAGTTCCTCTACCAGCACCAATTCCGGTGCCATCACGGGCGGTAACGGCGGCGCCGGAGGCACCGGCAACCTCGGCTTCTTTATCTTCGGCGCGAGCGGCAATGGTGGCGACGGTGGCGAGGGTGTGAGTTTCACTTCTCCTGGCGCCACGTTCTTGAATGTCGCGTCTTCGCCGGGCGCCGCCACTGTCAGTGGTGGTAACGGAGGTGTGGGCGGAGCTGACTTCGGCATCGGCCCTGGTACTCCCGGCGTCGGCGGCGTGGGTGTCACGGGATCAGACCTGACCGTCATCACCAACGGATCGATCCACGGCGGACTCCATGGCGATGGCGTCACACGTGCGAACGCGATTTCATTTACCGGTGGCACGAACGTTCTCGAACTTCGATCGGGGTTCTCGTTCACGGGCAATGTCGTCGCCAATAGTGCCGCGGACACCCTGCGACTGGGCGGCACCACCGATGCGACATTCGACCTCGACGAGGTGGGCGCGGGTCAACAGTTCCGGAACTTCGGCATTCTTGCCAAGTCAGGCAGCAGCACTTGGACCCTGATTGGAGCATCCACTTTCAGCGGCGGAGTCACCGTCAGCGACGGAATCCTCCAGGGATCGACGGACAGCCTCCAAGGCGCCATCACCAACAACGCCCGTGTCCGCTTCGACCAGGCCGCACTCGGTACCTATTCGGGAGATATGAGCGGAACAGGTGGATTGACGAAAACCGGCGCCGGCACATTGATCCTGTCTGGCGCCAACACCTATGCCGGAGGAACGACTATCGACCAGGGTACCCTGCGGCTTTCCGGAGGCTCAGCTCTTTCTGACGCCGGAGCGGTCACTCTCGCGAATACCGCGGGTGCGAGGCTGGATCTCAACGGCACGAGCGAGACCATTGGCTCGCTTGCGGGCGGCGGCACATCGGGCGGCGAGGTCGCGTTCGGCGGAGCTACATTGACGACCGGCGGCGATAACACGAACACGACATTCGCCGGATCGCTCACGGGCGCAGCAGGCATTCTCCGCAAGGTTGGCACTGGGACCCTAATTCTCACCGGCGAGAACAACTACACGGGCGCTACCACAGTCAGCGGGGGAACGTTGCGCGGCAGCACCGATAGCCTGCAAGGGAACATCCAAAACGACGCCACGCTTGTCTTTGATCAAGCCGGATCGGGAACATATAGCGGTCAGCTTTCGGGAACCGGCAACCTGATAAAAACCGGTGCGAATCAGCTTGAATTGACTGGAGATTCGAGCGGGTTTTCAGGAACGACGAGCAT
>JBFWYG010000025.1:0-47711 GCA_050186725.1 Gammaproteobacteria bacterium
GCCAACGGCGAGGCGGAAGCCTACGTGCGCATCCTGGTCACGCGCGGCGTGGGCGAACTCGGGGTCGATCCGGCGAGCTGCAAGGAGCCCGAACTCTTCTGCATCGTCGCGAGCCTGCGCATGTTCCCGGAGGAGGTGCGACGCGCGGGACTGCGTCTCATGACGTCCTCGTGGCGGCGGCCGGGCGCCGACGTGCTCGACCCGCAGGTGAAGAGCCTCAACTACCTGAACAACGTGCTGGCCAAGCGCGAGGCGCGCTTGAAGGGCTTCGACGACGCGGTGCTGCTGAATGCCGCTGGCCACGTCACCGAGGTCACCGGCGCCAACCTGTTCGCCGTGCTGGACGGCGTGCTGGTGACGCCGCCGACCATCGATGGCGCGCTGCCCGGCGTCACGCGCGACACGGTGCTGCGTTGTCGCGCCGACAGCGGCCTGCCCTGCGAGGTACGCTCGCTCGGTCGCTACGATCTGCTCGCGGCCGAGGAAGTGTTCCTGTCCGGCAGCGGCGCGGGCCTGGTGAGCGTCGCGAGCCTGGATGACAGCGCCATCGGTTCGGGCGCACGGCCGGTGATCGCCGCCATGCAGGCGGCCTACGCCGAGTACGCGGTCAGCCACGGCGTGCCCTTCTGAGGGCGCGCTGTCCACCTCGGTCTTCGGCGCTATACTCCGCCGCGTCTTCAATCCACCTTCTATGGGGGAACAGCGCATGGTGGATATTCATGACGCGACCGAGAACTATCGGCCGACGCCCGACGATCGACGCCTCATCGAGGAATTCCGCAAGAATCCCATCGGCCATCACAGCCCGGACCTGCAGCGCCTGCTGAACCGCATGCGCGGCGCGCCGATGGCGGACAAGTTCTGCCTGGTGGTGGTCGAGCCGAATCGCGTATGGCAACTCGCCAAGACCAACGGCGTGCCCGGCAAGCCGATCAAGATGCTGGACAAGCGCTTCGACAGCATGAACGACGCCGAGTGGTACGTGTTTCGCCAGCGCTGGAAGGCGCTGACCGGCGAAACGCTCGCCGACTAGCGCGCTAGTCACGATGGCCCCGCGCGGACCGTCACGCATCGTCCATCATTTGCAGCCCGCCTGATGACCACCGTCGCGTCGGTGGCGTGCGGGCGTCGAGGCCGAGGAACAATCACATGATGAAAATCACTGCCTACGCCGATCGCATCAGCGTCGCGCCCGGCGAAACCATCAACTTCATGGTCAACTGCGAGGCCTCGCGCTTCCAGTGCGACATCGTGCAGCTCATCTGCGGCGATCTGAACCCGGACGGCCCGGGCTACAAGGAGAAGGTCGTGCGCACCGCGGCCAGCGGCCGCTACAAGGGCCGGCGCCAGGTGATCCACGCAGGCTCCTTCATCGAAGTGCCGGGCAGCGGACCGGTGAGCGGCTTGGAGAGCTTCACCTTCGCCGCCTACGTGTGGCCGACCACACCCGCACGGCGCGAGCAGGCGCTCATCGCGCACTGGTCGACGGACGCGCAGCGCGGCGCGGTGCTGACCCTGGGTCCGCAGGGCCTCGGACTACGCGTCGGCGCCGGCCGTGGCCGCGTGCAGACCATCGCAACCGGCAAGCCCTTCGTCTCCCACGAGTGGTATTTCGTCGCCGCGAGCTATGACGCAGAGAGCCGCACCGTCACCCTGCACCAGGAACCGCTGCACAACCATGTCGGCACCAACGACGCCGCGCGCAAGCGCGTCAAGCTCAAGCAGGGCGTCGGCATGGCGCACGACGCGCCGCTCACCATCGGCGCCTGCTTCGATCGCTTCGACGCCGGGCGCACGGCCTGCACCGCGCATTACAACGGCAAGGTAGACAGCCCGCGTATCGCGAGCCGCGCACTGACTGAAAGTGAACTGCAGGCCTTTCGCGCGCCGCGCGTGAACGGCGCGCTGTTGCACGATCTGGTCGCCGCCTGGGATTTCGGCGCCGACATCACCAGCGTCAAGGTCCGTGACACCTCGCCCAACCGCCTCGACGGCCGCGTGGTCAACATGCCGGCACGCGGCATGACGGGCTGGAACTGGACAGGCGAAGAAATGTGCTGGCGTCACGCGCCCGAGCAGTACGGCGCGATCCATTTCCACGATGACGATCTGCACGACGCGGGTTGGCAGGTGGATGTCTCGCTCACGGTGCCGAAGAGCCTCAAGAGTGGTCTCTACGCGGCGCGGCTGCGCTGCGGCAACGGCCTCGAGGACGAGGACTACGTGCCCTTCGCCATCCTGCCACCGCGCGGCCAGGCCACCGCGAAGATCTGTTTCCTGCTGCCGACCGCGAGCTACATGGCCTACGCCAACGAGCACATGGGCTCGGACGCGCCCATCGCGCAGCTGCTCGGCGGTCGCCTGGTCGAACACGAGCGCCAGGATCTGTTCCGCAACGAGCATCGGGAGTACGGCGCCAGCTGCTACGACACTCACAGCGACGGCTCGGGCGTGTGCTACACCTCGCGCCTGCGTCCGATCCTGAACATGCGGCCCAAGTACCGCTCGTGGCTGGGCGGCACGGGCTCCACGCTGTGGCAGTTCAACGCCGACACCCACACCATCAACTGGCTGGAAGCCATGGGGTATGACTACGACGTCATCACCGACGAAGACCTGCACTACCAGGGCGTCTCGGCCATCGAGCAATACAACGTGGTGGTCACCGCGTCCCATCCCGAGTACCACTCGAAGGAGATGTGGGACGCGATGGCGGCCTACCAGCAGCGTGGCGGACGCTTGATGTACCTGGGCGCCAACGGCTGGTACTGGCGCGTGGCTTTCCACCGCGAGCAGCCCGGCGTGATGGAAGTGCGTCGCGCCGAAGGCGGCATCCGCGCCTGGGAGGCCCGCACCGGCGAGTACTATCACTCCTTCACCGGCGAGTACGGCGGCCTGTGGCGGCGCAATGGCCGCGCGCCGCAGAAGCTGCTCGGCACCGGCTTCACCGCCCAGGGCTTCGACATCTCCTCCTACTACCTGCGCAAGCCCGACAGCTTCCGTCCGGAGGTGAAGTGGATCATGGCCGGGGTCGGCAAGGACGAGCGCATCGGCGACTTCGGCCTCATCGGCGGCGGCGCGGCGGGCCTTGAGATCGACCGCGCGGATCGCGCGCTCGGCACGCCGCCCGGCGCCTACCTGCTGGCCTCGTCGGTGGACCACACCGACATCTACCTGGTGGTATGCGAGGAGTTGCTGATCAACTACCCCGGCACCGGCGGGCAGGAGAGCGAGCTGGTGCGCGCCGACATGGTGTTCTATCCCACGTCCAACGGCGGCGGGGTGTTCTCGGCCAGCTCCATTGCCTGGCCGGGATCGCTGGCCCACGACAAGTACCGCAACAACGTCTCGCGCATCACCAAGAACGTGCTGGACAGGTTCGCGGGCGGTAAATCGCTGCTCGATTGAGGCCGGCGCAGGCGCGGGAATTCGTGTTACGGATTTCCCGCGCCTTATGCATATTTGGAAACAGGTTTATTACCTTTTGATTGTTGCGGCGCATCAAAAGCGGCGTAAGATTGCTCCCACCAAGACAGTAATCGACCTCCCCTCGAAAGCCTGTCTTCGGGACCTCCCCTCGCCGGGCCCCCAAAGGCCCGGCATTTTATTTTGGGCGTCCGAAATTCCGGTGCCCGCACATCGCGCAACAGTCTTTTTCAAATAGATTGTTGCGCTGCCGCATTATTGCGGTACCATGTGCCTCACCAAGACAGCAATCGACCTCCCCTCGAGACCTGTCTCTGGGACCTCCCCTCGCCGGGCCCCTAAAAAGGCCCGGCGACTTATTTTCAGGCCCCCGAAATTCCCGACCTCCCCGCCCGCGGGTTGGCGTGGCGGCGCCGATCGCGTATCACGGGCACTGCGGCACCGATGCCGCGCAGGTGCCCCATGAGCGTTTCCCTCACCTCCGATCCCAACCAGGCTGGGCGCGATCTCGCCGAGCACGGCCTCGCGCTGCTCACCGGCGCCCTGTCGACCCAGGAGACCCGCGAAGTCCGCCAGCGCCTGGAGGCGGCGATCGCGACCAGCGAGGCCGATGGCGTACCGACCCGCGGGTACGCCTTCGACAGCGACGGGTTGAACGAGCGGGTGTTCCACCTGTTCAACCTCGATCCGCTGTTCGTCGATCTCATCGAGCGGCCGCTCGGTCTACGCTTCGTCGAACAGACCCTCGGTCGCGCCTTCCTGATCTCGAACTTCAGCGCCAATATCACCGCGCCCGGCAGCCGGCCCATGCCGCTGCACGCCGATCAGGGCTACGTACTGCCGCCCTGGCCCGACCAGCCCCTGGCCTGCAACGTCGCCTGGCTGCTGGACGATTTCACCGAGGAGAACGGCGGCACGCGCTACGTGCCGGGCTCGCATCGCCTGGGGCGCGGCCCGACAGCGGGCGAAGCGGTGAGCACGATGGCCGTCGAAGCGCCCGCCGGCAGCATGCTGGTGATGGACGGCAGGCTGTGGCACCAGACGGGCGCGAACCGCTCGCGCGACTGCCGCCGCGCCGCGCTGTTCGGCTACTTCGTGAAGCGCTGGCTGCGGCCGCAGATAAACTGGAATGCGGCGCTGTGGCCCGAAACCATCGCGCGGCTCACGCCCGCGTTCCTGGATCGGCTGGGCTACTTCCACGGCAACGTCGAGGCGCAGATCCCCAACGGCCGCCGCGCGATGCTGCCCACCGTGCGCGACCTCGGCCGTGACGGCGACACGGCCTTCGCGCTCGGCTACGGCGCGGCGCGCGAGGCCTGATCAGGTCTGGGCGCGCGCGGCAGCGCTGCGCCGCTTGCGGCGCAGACGCAGGTACACCGCGAGGCGCCAGCTGGCGTGCACGGCGAAGTAGCTCGCGAGCGACGCCGCGCTGGCGATGAGCGCGATACCGGTCGCGAGCGGCTCACCCGTGGCGCGCAGCTTGTCGGCCAGCGGCAGCCCCATCATCGCCTGGTCGGTCAGCGGCGCCGGCACGCCCAGTACCAGCACCCCGAGGTGATATCCCGCCACCAGGATCGCCGGCGTGGTCAACGGATTCGAGACGAATGTCGCGAGCACCGCGGCCGGCAGGTTGGCGCGCAGCACCAGCGCCGCCACGCAGGCGAGCAGCATCTGCGCGACCGGTATCGTGAGGCCGATGAAGGTGCCGGCGGCGAGGCCGGTGGCGATGCTGCGCCGGTCGGCGTGCCACAGCCAGCGCCGGTCGAGGAGCGGCCCCAACCAGCGCAGGGAGCGGTAGCGGCGCAGGGAGTCAGGCTTGGGCAGCCAACGTCGAATCTGGGGACCGGGCATGGGCCCAGTCTTGCCGATAGTCGCGCGCAGGGAAAGTCGGCGCGGACGACGCCGACCTGATGACGATCAAATTCCGAGATAGTGCTGCGCGAGACGCGCCGGCCAACTCGCGAAGCGCAGTGGTCCCGCGGTGGCCGCCAGGCACAGGCATTCCCCGCGCGTGGTGACTATCGGCTGGTGCGTCACCGACTCGTCGGCATCTTCCAGATCGCCCACCCCGAACACCTGGTCGTCGATCACGTAGGCACCCTTCAGGACCACCGTCAGCTCGCTGCCGTGGTGGCTGTGGCGCGGCAACACCGCACCCGGCTGCGCGCGCAGCAGCCACAGGCGATCGCCTTCGCCGCCGCGCAGCTTGGCCATCGCCACGCCGCCACCGACGCTGCGCCAGCGCAGGGCGGGCTCGCCGAGCGACAGGTAGGTGCTCGCCACGGCGGTCAGGTCGCGTGCGCCCTGCACCGCGCTGCTCGGTCGCCAGCCGAGCGAGTCGGCGATCGGCCGCTGCGTGCCCAGCACGTCCTCGGCGGCCAGACGCGGCGCGAGCAGGCCGTCGTTGACCATGATTTCGGCGCCGAGACGCTCGGCGAGTTCGAGGTCGCGCCGGCATTCGGCGCAGCCGAGCAGGTGGGTGGAAATCACGGCGTCGAAGGCCGGGCTCAGATGCCCGCAGGCATAGTCCATCAGCCAGCCGCTGTCGGGGTGTCGCATGCTAGTCATCATCCTTCTCCCAGCACGGCCCGCACGCGCTCGAAGGCGAGCCGCGCGCGGGATTTCACCGTACCGATGGGCAAACCGCTCTCTTCGGCGATTTCGCGTTGAGATTTCCCTTCGACGTAACACTTGATGAGCACGTCACGCTGCTCGACCGGCAGGTCGTTCAGCAGCAGGCCGACGCGCGCGCCGAAGGCCTGGGCCAGGAGATCCACCTCGTAGCTGTCCACGCCGCCCTCGCTGCGCGCGAAGTCGGCCACCAGCCGTTGCTCGCGCTGCGCGGCGCGCTCGAGGTCGATGCGCCGGTTGCGTACCAGGGTGAAGATCCAGGTGCGGGCCGAGGCCAGCTTGGGGTCGAACAAGTTGGCCTTGCGCCACACCACCAGCCACACGTCCTGCAGCAGGTTCTCGGCGTCGGCCGGCGCCATGCCGCCGCGCCGCAGGTGGCTGTTGATGCGCGGCGCGAGCAGTTTGAAGAGCCGCTGGAACGCGGCACGATCGCCATCGTCGCGCACGCGTACCAGGAGCGCGGTCTCCTCCGCACGTTCCAGCGCCGCGGGATCCGCCGCGGGCTCGCGACGCTCCTCAGGCGCATGGGGAAAGGGCAGGATTTCCGCGTCCTCGGTCGGTCTTCGTGTCGTCATGGGCTTGCTCATCATGCCAGCTTCTACGGCGAGGGCCCACGAGCGGATCAGGCGCGCCTTGTGATCCACGCCCGCGCCGAACGCGTAGCCACAGCGGGGCATCATTCGGGGTTGGGGTCATGGGTCAGGAGTTCGGTGAGGGCGCGTCGCTCGATATCGCCGTGGTCGGCAGCGGCATCGCGGGCCTGGGCGCCGCCTGGCTGCTCGGCCAGCAGCACCGCGTGACCCTGTACGAAGCCGAAGGTCGTCTCGGCGGCCACAGCAACACCGTGATGGTCGACGACGCCGGCCGCGAGCTCGCGATCGATACGGGCTTCATCGTCTACAACGCGCGCAACTATCCCAACCTCGTCGCGCTGTTCGACCTGCTGGACGTCCCGACCCGCGCCAGCGACATGTCCTTCGCGGCCTCGCTGGACGGCGGTCGGTTCGAATACGCGGGCGGGGATCTCGCCGGCCTCTTCGCCCAGCCCTCGAACCTGCTGCGCGGCCGTTTCTGGCGCATGTTGCGCGATGTCCTGCGCTTCTACCGCGAGGCGCCCGGCTATCTCGCCGGGCCGGCGGCCGAGTGGTCGCTCGGTGAACTGCTCGCGCGGCACGGCTACTCGCGCGAGTTCGCGCGCGATCACCTACTGCCGATGGCGGCCGCCATCTGGTCGGCGTCGGCCGAGGACATCGGCGCCTACCCGGCGCGGACCTTCATCCGCTTCTGCGACAACCACGGCCTGCTGCAACTGAGTGACCGGCCGCAGTGGCGCACCGTGGTCGGCGGCTCACGCACCTATGTCGCGCGCCTGCGCGAGAGCCTGAGCGGCGCCGTGCACGTCGGCGTGCCGGTGACGCGGGTCGAGCGCGGCCCGCGTGGGCCGCACGTCACCACCGCCGACGGCGTGACCAGCGCCTTCGATCACGTCGTGCTGGCTACCCACGCCGACCAGTCGCTGGCCCTGCTGGCGGACGCGAGCCGCGACGAGCGGCGCCGGCTGTCGGCGTTCCGCTATGCGCCGAACCGCGCGATGCTGCACACCGACCGGCGCCTCATGCCGCGCCGTCGACGCGCCTGGTCGAGTTGGAACTTTCTCGCCGACGACACGCGCAGCGAGCTCTGCGTGAGCTACTGGATGAATCGCCTGCAGAGCCTGGACAGCGCCCGCGACTGGTTCGTGACCCTGAACCCGTCCGTCGAACCCGATCCCGCCCAGTGCCACTTCACCACTACCTATGCGCATCCGCAGTTCGACGCCGCGGCGATTGCCGCGCAGGACACGCTGTGGGACATCCAGGGTCAGCGCGGCACCTGGTTCTGTGGCGCCTGGTGCGGCTACGGCTTTCATGAAGACGGCCTGCAGGCGGGCCTGCTGGTGGCGGAACAGCTCGGCGACGTCGCGCGGCCTTGGGGCATGCCCGCCCAGCCGAGCCGCGTGGCCCTGCCGCCGGCGGGCTGGCGTCACGCGCTGGCGAGCGCCGCATGAGCGAAGCGCGCCACGCGAGCCCGCCCACACGTCCGGAGATCTGCTTCGGCCGCGTGATGCACCACCGCCTGCGGCCGCGCGCGCATCGCTTCAGCTACCCGGTGTTCTTCCTGCGCGTGCCCTTGTCGACGCTCGCACGCCTGCCGAACCGCTGGCTGTCCCGCGAGCGCTTCAACCTGCTGTCGTTTCACGCCCGCGACTACGGCCCGCGGGACGGCAGCGATCTCCTGACCTGGGCGCGGGCGCGCCTGGCCGCCGCCGGCTGCGCCGCGGCCGACGGCGAGGTGGTGCTGCAGACCTTTCCACGCCTGCTCGGCTACGTCTTCAATCCCATCACGCTGTGGTTCTGCCACGACCGGTCGGGCGCGCTGCGCGCGGTCATCGCCGAGGTCTCCAACACCTTCGGCGAGCGTCACGACTACGTGCTCACCGCGCCCGCGGGCGGCGCGATCGACGCCGACAGCTGGCTGGTGGCCGACAAGGCGCTGCACGTCTCGCCGTTCTGCAGGGTCGAGGGCCACTACCGTTTCCGCTTCACCCAGGATGGCGCGAGCGCAACCGCGCGCATCGACTACCACGACGGCCCCGCCGCCGATGACGTCCTGATCCGCACCGTGGTCACCGGCACGACGCGCGCGCTCGACGCGGGCAGCGCGATCACCGCCTTCCTGCGCCATCCGCTGTTCACCCTCGGCGTGATCGCGCGCATTCACTGGCAGGCGCTGCGCCTGTGGCACAAGCGCGTGCCCTGGTACCGCAAGCCGCCCGGCCCGAACCTCGAATCCACCACTTGAGAGAGCCCCCATGAGTTCTGAACGCGCCGCCAAAGCGCTGTCCCTGTCCGCGCCTCCGGCCGCCGCCCGCGCCCTGCTCGCGCTGCTCGCGCGCCTTGATCACGGCGAACTCTGCTTCACCGCGCCATACGGCTCGCAGCGCGTATTCCGTGGCCGCCAGCCCGGCCCGCAGGCGGATCTCGAGATCGCCGACTGGAACGTGGCCGGCGCGCTGCTGCGCGCCGCCGACGTCGGTCTCGCCGAGTGCTATCGCGACGGTCGCGTCATGACCTCGGATCTCACCGGGCTGCTGCTCTTGTGCGCGGCCAACGAAGCCGCGCTCGGGCAGCGCTTCTACGCGCAGCCGCTGGTGTCGCTGGCGCTCCGCCTGCGTCACCTGCTGCGCACCAACACCCGCGCCCAGGCGCGGCGCAACATCGCGGCGCACTACGATCTGTCCAACGACTTCTACGGACTGTGGCTCGATCCGAGCATGACCTACTCCGCGGCCCGCTTCGACGGAGAGCCGGGCCGCGCGCTGGAAGATGCACAGGCCGCCAAGTACCAGCGCATGATCGAACTCATAGATCCGCGACCCGGCCAGCACGTGCTGGAAGTGGGCTGCGGCTGGGGGGGCTTCGCCGAGTACGCCGCCCGTCACCATGACCTGCGCGTCACCGGCATCACCCTGTCGCCGGCGCAGCTCGGCTTCGCGCGCGCGCGCATCGCCGCCGCCGGCCTCGAGGACCGCGTGCGGCTCGAACTCATCGACTACCGGGATCTCACCGGCCGTTACGATCACATCGTCTCCATCGAGATGTTCGAGGCGGTGGGCGAGCGCTACTGGCGCCGCTACTTCGAGACCCTCGCCGCGCGTCTCGCGCCGGGCGGGCGCGCCGCAGTACAGGCCATCACCATCGCGCCCGAGGTGTTCCCGCGCTACCGTCGCACCAGCGACTTCATCCGCGAGTTCATCTTCCCGGGCGGCATGCTCGCGCCGGAACAGCGCATGGTCGACGATGCCGCCCGCGCCGGTCTCGCCTGCGCCGCTCGCCAGCGCTTCGGCATCGATTACGCCACCACGCTCGTGCTGTGGCGTGAGCGCGTGCAGGCGGCGTCGAGCGCTATTCGCGCGCTCGGCTTCGACGAGCGCTTCTTGCGGCTGTGGCAGTTCTACCTGTGCTATTGCGAAGCCGGCTTCCGCAGCGGACGCACCGACGTCGCGCAGTTCGGGTTCCGACATGCGGCTTGAGCGCATCGCGCTGGCGCTCGTGCTGTACGCCGCGGCCTGCGTCGCGGCGGCGCGCGATCTGCCGAGCGTGGTGCTGGCCGACGCGCCCGGCCTCGACCTGCACGGCAGCGCCGAGATGCGCCGCTTCGGCTTCAAGATCTACACCGCGCGGCTGTGGACGGGCGCCGAGGGCTATCGCCCCGGTCGACCATTCGCGCTCGATCTCGAGTACGCCGTGAACCTGAAGGGTGACCGGCTGGCGGATGTCAGCATCGACCAGATGCGCGGGCTCGGCCTGCGCAACAACGCGCTCCTCGAGCGGTGGCGCGTGGCCATGGCCGAGGCGTTTCCCGACGTGAAGAAGGGTGATCGGCTGGTCGGTCTCGCATTGCCCGGCCGGGAGGCGCGCTTCTATTCCAACGAGCGCCATCTCGCGACCATTCGCGACCCGGCCTTCGTCGACGCCTTCTTCTCCATCTGGCTCGACCACGGCACCAGCGCGCCGGAAGTGCGCGCCGGCCTGCTCGGCGCGACCCAGCGCCAGCCGTGAGCCTGCCGCGCGCGCGCCTCGCGGCCTACTGCACGCTCGCCGCGCCGCTCGCGATGCTGACCCTGCCGGTCTATGTGCACGTGCCGAAGCTCTACGCCGAGCACTATGGCCTCGGTCTCGCCACGCAGGGCGTGCTGCTGGTGGCCGCGCGCGCGCTGGACGCCTTCGTCGATCCGCTGCTCGGTCTCGCCAGCGACCGCGCGCGGGCGCGCGGACTCGACCGTCGCCTGTTCCTCCTGGGCGGCGCGCCGCTGCTGGCGCTCGCCGCCTGGGGCCTGTTCGCGCCGCCGGCGGCGGTGCTGCCGCATGTCGCGACGTGGTTCTTCGCCATGCTGGTGCTGGTCTACAGCGCGCTCGCGCTGGTGCAGGTCAGCCACTACGCGCAGGGCGCGGAACTGACGCTCGATGCAACCGAGCGTACCCGCGTGACCGCTCTTCGCGAGACCTTCGCGCTCGCCGGCGTGCTGGCGGGCGCCGCCCTGCCGACCTGGCTGACCGGGACGCACGGCGCGACCTCGGGCTACGCCTGGTTCGCGCTCCTGACCTGTGGCGCGCTGGCGATAGGCGCCCTCGCCTGCGCGCTCGGCGCGCCGCCCGCCGTCGCACCGCCGCCGCGCGCCGCGGCGCTCGACTACGCGAGCCTCTTGCGCCCGCTCAAGGTGCGCGAGGCGCGCCGCCTCTATGCCCTGCAGCTCGTGAACGGCGTCGCCAACGCGGTGCCGGCCACGGTGGTGCTGTTCTTCGTCGAAGATCAGATCGGCCGGCCGGCGCTGGCCGGCGCGTTCCTCGGCGCCTACTTCCTCGCAGGCGCGCTCAGCATGCCGCTCTGGCCGTGGCTCGCGCGCCGCATCGGCAAGCCGCGCGCGTGGCTCTGCGGCATGCTCGGCGCGATTGCGGCCTTTGCCTGGGCGCTGCTGCTCGGCCCAGGTGACGTGGGGCCGTTCTTCGCGGTGTGCCTCCTGTCCGGCATCACGCTCGGCGCGGACCTCGCCCTGCCGCCGGCGCTGCTGGCCGACGCCATCGACGGCGAACGACTGCGCGGGCTGGGCTATCCGGCGGGCGCCTGGTTCGGTCTGTGGGCGCTGGTCAACAAGCTCGCACTGGCGCTCGCTGCCGGTCTCGCCCTGCCGCTGCTGACGGCCGGCGGCTATGCGCTCGGTCAGGGCGCGACCGTGGCGCTGCCGCTGGTCTATGCGCTGCTGCCCTGTGTGCTGAAGGCCCTCACCGCGCTCTGGCTGTGGCGCACGTTCACCACGCCACGCTCGCTCACACTCGACGCGACGCCATGCCCTTGAACCCGCCCATCACCGACTGGCGCGGTCAGCGCGTGTGGCTGCTCGGCGCTTCGAGCGGCATCGGCGCGGCGCTCGCGCGCACCCTGGCCCGGCACGGCGCGCGCCTCGCGCTCTCGGCGCGTCGCGCGCAGGCACTGGACGAGGTGGCGCGCGCCTGCGCACCCGCCGAAGTCGTGACCCTGCCGCTCGACGTGCGCGACGCGCAAGCCGTGGCGGCGGCCGAGCAGGACATCGTCGCGCGCTGGGGCGGCTACGACGTGGTCGTGCTGCTCGCCGGCCACTACCAGCCGCGCACGGTCGATGATTTCGAGCTCGAAGCGGCGCGCGAAGTGCTGGCGGTGAACGTCGACGGCGCCTACCACCTGCTGGCCGCGGTGCTGCCGCGGCTGCTCGCGGCCGGCGCGGGCGCGCTGGTGCTGGTGTCGAGCGTCGCCGGTTACCGTGGCCTGCCGCGCAGCCTGGTCTACGGCCCGAGCAAGGCGGCGCTGAACAACCTCGCCGAGGCGCTGCATCTCGAACTGCACGCGCGCGGCATCGGCGTAACCCTGGTCAACCCGGGCTTCGTGCGCACCCCGCTCACGGCCGGCAACCCGTTTCCGATGCCGGCGCTGATCGAACCCGAGGACGCGGCCGACCGCATCGTCGCCGGCCTCGCCCGCGGCGCGTTCGAGATCCACTTTCCCAAGCGTTTCACCGGCGTGCTGAAGGTCCTCGCCCTGCTGCCCGCGTCGCTCTACCTGCCGCTGGTGCGATGGCTGACGCGCTGAGCAATGATCCGCGCGTGGCGCGGGTGTGCGCGTTCTGGGAAACGCTCACGCCGGCCGCGCTCGCCGAGCTCAACTCGGTCTATCACGAGGACGCGCGCTTTCGCGATCCCTTCAACGACCTGCGCGGCAGCGCGGCGCTCGAGATCCTGCTCCGGCACATGTTCGAGCGCCTGCTGGAGCCGCGCTTCGAAGTGCTGGAAGTCGCGCTGATGCAGAACGGCGCGGTGCTGATCTGGGACTTCCACTACCGCATACGCGCGTGGCGGCCGGACACGCCGCGGCGCATCCACGGCGCGAGCCACCTGCGTTTCGCGCCCGACGGACGCGTGGCCGAACACCGCGACTACTGGGACGCGGCGGGTGAGGTCTACGAGCACCTGCCGGTCGTCGGCGGACTCATGCGCTGGCTGCGTCGCCGGCTCGGCTGAGCCGCGCCGTGCGAGAATCCGACGGCCGCCTCGCGGCCGTCGTCAGCCCGCCGGAGAATCCGCTCAGTGCATCCCGTCCTCGTCACCATCGGCCTGCTCACCTTGAGCAACGTGTTCATGACCATCGCCTGGTACGGTCACCTGAAGACGCTGAACCACAAGCCCTGGCTCATCGCCGCGCTGGTCAGCTGGGGCATCGCGCTGTTCGAGTACCTGCTGCAGGTACCGGCCAACCGCATCGGCCACACCGCCCTGTCGGTCGGGCAGCTGAAGATCCTGCAGGAGGTCATCACGCTCACTGTGTTCGTGCCCTTCGCCTGGCTGTACTTGAAGGAGCCGCCCAAGCTCGACTACCTGTGGGCGGGGCTGTGCCTGCTCGGCGCGGTGTACTTCGTGTTCCGCGGGCGCTTCGGCATGGCCTGAGGCGGGTCGGGTCGCGGCGCGTTGCCGGTATACTCGCAGCATGAGTCACACCCATCCTCACCACCGCATCCTCATCACCAACGACGACGGCATTCACGCCCCCGGCATCGAGCTCCTCGAGCGCATCGCGCGCACCTTGAGCGAGGACGTGTGGGTGGTGGCGCCCGACCAGGAACGCAGTGGCGCCGGCCACTCCATCTCCTTGAGCCTGCCGATACGCATGCGCCAGCTCGGCCCCAAGCGCTACGAGGTGATGGGTACGCCGACCGACTGCGTGCTGATGGCGCTGCACGAGTTCATGACCGACGGCCCGCCGAGCCTGATCCTGTCCGGCATCAACAGCGGCGCGAACCTCGCCGAGGACGTGAGCTACTCGGGCACCTGCGCGGCGGCCATGGAGGGCACCCTGCTCGGCATTCGCTCGATCGCGCTTTCGCAGATCCGCCAGCCGGGCGTGGCGGCCAACTTCGCGCCGGCCGAGGCCTGGGCGCCGGATCTCCTGCGCCGGTTGATCGACCTCGAAGACTGGCCGACGGGCTCGTTCCTGAACGTCAATTTTCCGGACGTACCCGCGGCCGAGGTCAGCGGCGTGCGGCTCGCCTTCGTCGGCCAGCGCCCGCCGGGCTCGTTCTCCATCGTGCCGCGCGTGGATGCGCGCAACCAGCCCTATTATTGGGTGAAGATCGCCTACACCAGCGGCGCGCTGGTGGACGACAGCGACCTGCACGCGGCCGCCGACAAGGCGGTCTCGGTCACGCCCATCAAGCTCGATTTCACCGACTACGCCTGGCGCGAGCGTCTCGCCGGGCTGTTCACCTGAGGCCTTCGGCATGCGTGGAGTGTTCTTCGACCTGGGCGGCACCCTGTTCAGTTACCGCAACGTGCCGCGCGCCACCCTGCCGCTGCTGCTGGAGGCGGTGCGCCGGCTAGGCGTCGCCGCCGACCGCGAGCGAATTCGTGATGCCTACAACCGCGCCTCGACGGACATCGGCCATGCCTATGCCGACCGCGCCTACTACCTGCACGCGGATTTGTTTCACGACACTTTCATGCGCTTCGCCGACCTGCTCGGCGCCCCGCACCTGGAAGACGTCCACGACTGGTACCGCGAGGCGCACCGCGCGGCCATCGTCGACTGCCTGGTGCTGAAGGAAGACTGCATCGAGACCCTCGCGCATCTGCAGGACCAAGGGTTGTACCTGTCGGTGGTGTCCAACATCGACGACGACATGCTCGACCCGCTGATCGCCCGCGAGGGCCTCGAGCGCTATCTCGATCACTGGACGAGCTCGGAGGCCGCGCAGTCCTGCAAGCCCGACCGGCGCTTCTTCGAGGTCGCGCTCGAGCGCTCCGGGCTCAGCGCACCGGAAGTGCTGTTCGTCGGCGACTCGCCCGAGCACGACATCATCGGCGCCGCCGCGGTCGGCATGCGCACCGCGCTCATCACCGACGGCGGGCTGCCACCGCCGCTTCAGACCGGGCGCATACAGGTCACGGCCGATCACAACATCGACAGCCTCGCCGCACTGAAGGCCATCGCGGGCGCGCGCGGCGCCTGAACGCTGCTTCCACTCAACGACGGTTGATCTACTATTAGGGGGTTGCCCATGCGCACCCGCGGGTGGACCAGCCGGTAGATCGACAGCGCCGCGCGACGCGCGGACGGGGGACTGTCGCGGCTCGATGCCATTGCGCAAAAGCAGCGACCATCCAATCGACAACGTTGTTACAGGGAGATTCGTTCATGGCGACCAAGAAGAAAGCCGCAGCGGCCAAGAAGCCGGCGGCGAAGAAGAAGCCGGCCGCGGCCAAGAAAGCAGCGCCGGCCAAGAAGATGAGCACCAAGGATGCGATCAAGGCGGCGAACAAGACCCTCATGGGCTTCCTCGCGGCCGGCGACGCGGCCAGTATCGCGAAGTGCTACAGCGCCAAGGCCATGTTGCTGCCGCAGGGCGTCCCGGGCATGAAGGGTGCGAAGAACATCGCGGGCTACTGGGCCGGCGCCATCGCCCAGGGCGTCGCCAGCGGCGTCCTGAAGACCGGCGAAGTCGACGAACTCGGCAGCACCGCCGTCGAATGTGGCACCTACCAGCTCAAGACCGCCGCCGGTACGGGGGGCGGCGCCGGCACGTCCGTGGTGGTGTGGAAGCCGGACGGCGGCGCCTGGACGCGGCCCCGCGCCATCTTCAACCGCGCCCCGTGATCGCCGTGGCGGCGGGGTCATTCCGGCCGCCACTTCTCTCGTAAGCGTGCCGACGGGAACCTTTCCCGTCCGCGCCGCCAACCCTTTCCGCGCCCTCCCACATCTCGTTCGATCCGTTACCATGGCCGCCGCGTCCCGCGCGACGCACCAGGAATTTGCAGGCCATCGTTCGGGGAGGACTCATGCGCCACGCGCTCACCACCATTCTGCTTTCCATGCTGCTCGGCGCAGGCGCCGCGCAGGCCGCCACCACGGTCGACGACAAGGCGCTCGCCAACGAACAGGACGGCACCAACTGGCTGGGCTACGGCCGCACCTACAGCGAGCAGCGCTTCAGCCCGCTGGACCAGATCAACGCCGACAACGTCGGCAAGCTCGGGCTGGCCTGGTCCATGGACCTGCCCAAGGACCGCTCGCTGAACGGCACGCCGCTGGCGGTCGACGGCGTGCTGTATTTCCCGGGCAGCTACAACGTGGTCTACGCGGTCGAGGCCGCCACCGGCAAGCTCTTGTGGACCTACGACCCCAAGGTGATCGAACACGCGGGCGACCGTCTGCGCATCATGTGGGACTCGAGCCGCGGCGTCGCCTTCTGGAATGGCAAGGTGATCGAGGCCACGGTCGACGGGCGGCTCATCGCCATCGACGCCAAGACCGGCAAGGAGGTGTGGAGCACCATGACGGTGGACCCGCGCAAGGCGCTGTTCATCACCGGCGCGCCGAAGGTGTTCAAGGGCAAGGTCATCATCGGTAACGGCGGCACCGAGTGGGGCCCGGCACGCGGCTACGTCACCGCCTACGATGCCGAGACCGGCAAGCAGGCCTGGCGCTTCTGGGTGGTGCCCGGCAACCCGGCCGATGGCTTCGAGAACAAGACCATGGAGATGGCCGCCAAGACCTGGACCGGTGAATGGTGGAAGTACGGTGGCGGCGGATCGGTATGGAACGGCATCACCTACGACCCGGAATTCAACCAGGTGCTGTTCGGCACCGGCAACGGCTCGCCCTGGAACCAGAAGATCAGGAGCCCCGGCGGCGGTGACAACCTGTTCCTGTGTGCCCTCCTCGCGGTCGATGCCGACACTGGCGAGTACAAGTGGCATTACCAGACCACGCCGGGCGAGACCTGGGACTACAACTCCAACATGGACATCGTGCTGGCCGATCTGAAGTACGGCGGCCAGACCATCAAGGCGCTGATGCACGCGCCGAAGAATGGCTTCTTCTACATCCTGAACCGCGCCAACGGCGAACTCCTGTCGGCCGAGAAGATCGGCAAGGTCACCTGGGCCGAGCGCGTCGATCTGAAGTCCGGCCGGCCGGTGGAGGTGAAGGGCGCGCGCTACGAGGACGGCGAGGAACTGGTGTGGCCGAGCGCGGTGGGCGTGCATTCCTGGCACGCCATGGCCTACAGCCCCGACACCGGGCTGACCTACATTCCGTCCATCGAGATGCCGGGCCTGTTCAATGACAAGTCCATCGCGTTGAAGACCTGGAAGTCACCGGACTTCGCCTTCGACCCGGCCATCGACACCATCCGCGGCGACGTGCCCGCCAACTCCGGCAAGGGCTTTCTGCGCGCCTACGATCCGCTGTCGAAGAAGATGGTGTGGGAACAGCCGCTGCCCGGCATCTGGAACCCGGGCGTGGTCGCGACCCACGGCAACCTGGTGTTCCAGGGTCGCTCCGACGGCCGCTTCGTCGCCTACCGCGCGACCGACGGCAAGCCGCTGTGGCAGGTGGAACTCGGCCACGGCATCTCCGCGCCGCCCATCACCTACTCCGTCGACGGCAAGCAGTACGTCTCGCTCCTGGTCGGCTGGGGCGGCACCGGCGCGTCCATGGTCGGTTCCATCGCCGCGCAGCACGGCTGGGCCTACAAGGCGCAGACGCGGCGGCTCTACACCTTCGCGCTCGACGCCAAGGCGCCGATTCCGCCGTCCAACCCGCCCTATTTCCCGAAGCCGCTCGAGGCCAAGGACTTCCAGGTGGACGACAAGCTCGCCGAGGAAGGCAGCTGGCTGTTCAAGGAATCCTGCGCCATGTGCCACGGCGGTGGCGCGGTGTCGGGCGGCTATGCGCCGGACCTGCGCGCCTCACCCATCCCCCTGACCGCCCAGGCCTTCAAGGACGTGGTGGTGAACGGCCAGCGACGGGTACTCGGCATGCCGGACTTCAAGCAGCTGGACGACCACAAGCTCGACACGCTGCGCCATTTCATCCGTCGCCAGGCCGGCGTGCCGCAGATCCTGAACGCGGCCGAGGCGCCGACGGGCCAGACCGGTCACTGATATCGAGGCGTATCGCGCGGCGGACCGGCGCCGCGCGATGACATGATGAGGACACGCGCCATGCACATCGTCTCCCGCACGCTCTGCGCCGCCGGATTCACGCTCCTGACCCAGGGCGCGTTCGCCGCGCCATGCACGGCAACCACCGTCAAAGGAGCGTGGGGCTTCACTTACGAGGGTTTCAATCTCGCCGGCCAGAACTACTGCGCCGGCGTGGGCCTGATGACCTTCAACACCGCGAACCTGTCGAACAACACGGTGAAGATCAGCCTGCAGCGCGAAAGCTGCGACGGTGGCCCGGTGCAGGCCGGCACCGCCAACGGCACCTACACCGTCACGAGCACCTGCACCGGCCGCTCCACCAACCTTGTCTACGTAGGCGGCAACGGCAGCGCGCGTCTCGACTTCAACATCGTCGAGGCCGGCAAAAGGCTGCAGTTCGTGATGGTGATACCCAACGTCATCACCCTGCACGGCGAAGCGCTCAAGCGCTGAGCTCCCGCGCGGCGCCCGCGCCGCGGGCGTCGATCCAGGCGGCGATGTCCGCCGCCGGCAGCGGCGGACTGAACAGGAAGCCCTGCAGTTCGTCACAGGCCTGCGCGCGCAGGAAGGCGAGCTGCGCCTCGGTCTCCACGCCTTCGGCCACCACCTTGAGATCCAGGCTGCGCGCCATGCTGACGATGGTGCCGACGATGGCGGCATCCTCGCCCCCGTGGCCGAGTTCGCGCACGAAGGACTGGTCGATTTTCAGCACGTCGATTGGCAGGCGCTTGAGATAACTGAGCGACGAATACCCGGTGCCGAAGTCGTCCACCGCGATGCCGAAGCCGTGGCTCTTCAGGTCCTCCAGCGTGCGGATCGCCGCCTGGCCGTCCTCCATCAGCACGCTCTCGGTGAGCTCGAGCTCGATGCGGCTGGGCGCGATGCCCGCCTCCGCCACCAGCCGCGCCACGCGACCCGCGAGGTCCTTGACGCGGAACTGCAGCGCCGAGAGGTTCACCGCGCACTTGTAGGCCGGCCGACCCTCCAGGTCCCAGGCCCGCAGCTGGCGCGCGGCGCTGGCCAGCACCCATTCGCCGATGGGCACGATGAGGCCGGTCTCCTCGGCGATGGGGATGAACTCGGCCGGCGATACGCGTCCGAGCTCGGGATGCAGCCAGCGCACCAGGGCCTCGAAGCCGCACACCCCGAGTTCGCGGTACTCGAGCTTGGGCTGGAACCACACCTGGAACTGGTCGCGCTCGAGCGCCCGGCGCAGGTGCATCTCGAGAGTCAGGCGCTTGAAGGCCCGTGCGTTCAGCGCGGCGGTGAAGAACTGGTAGCAGTCGCGCCCCTCGCGCTTGGCCTGGGCGAGCGCGCTGTCGGCGTGCTTCAGGAGGTCGTCGGCGCTCGCGCCATCGTCGGGATAGACGCTGATGCCGATGGAGGTGCGCACGTAGATCTCCTGGTCGCCGATGGCTATCGGCTCGAGCAGCGCGGCACGCAGCCTGCGCGCGACCACCGCGGCATCCTCCGCGCTCCCCACCTCGGGCAGCAGCGCGATGAACTCGTCACCCGCCGCGCGGCCGACCGTGTCGAGCGCGAGGGTCTCGGCGAGCTGCGCCATGCTGTCGCTCGCGCGCAGCACCACGCGAAAGCGCTCGCCCACCGCGCGCAGCACTTCGTTGCCGGCGGCGAAGCCGAGCGTGTCGTTGATGCGCTGGAAGTGATCGAGGTCGATGGACAGCACCGCCACCGCGCGGCCGTTGCGTCGCGCGAGCGCCAGCGCCTGGACCAGGCGCGAACGGATGGAGGCGCGGTTCGGCAGGCCGGTCACCGCGTCGAAGTACGCAAGCTGGTGAATCTGCTGCTCGGCGCGGCGCCGTTCACTGATGTCCTGCACCGTGCCGATGAAACGTAGACCGAGAGCGGTGAGCGATTCGGCCAGCACCACCACGTAGAGCGTGCGCGGCTCGCCGCCGGGGCCCGCGATGCGGAACTCGAGGTTGAACGACTCGCCGCGCTTGAGCGCCTCGTCGAAGGCCACTTCCACCCGCTCGCGATCCGCCTCGACCGCCAGCCGACCGAGCGCATGCAAGGTGTCGATGCAGGTCTCGGGCGGCAGGCCCAGCACCTCGTAGGCCTCGGCCGACCAGGGCGTGAAGCGCCCCTCGGCGTCGGCCTCCCAGTGGGCGAGACGCGCGATGCGCTGCGCGAGCGCGAGCCGCGCTTCGCTCGCGCGGAGCGCGTCGGCGGTGCCCTTGGCGCGCAACATGTAGCGCAGGCGATGGCCGAGCAGGTCGAAGTTGATCGGCTTGGTGACGAAGTCGGTCGCGCCGACCTCGTAGGCGCGGTTGATCGACTCCACGTCGTCCAGCCCGGTCATCATCAGGATCGGCACGTGCCGGCCGAGCGGGTCGGCGCGCAGCTGCGCGCAGGCCGCGAAGCCGTCCAGTTCCGGCATCAGCACGTCGAGCAGCACCACGTCGGGCCGCTCACGCCGGAACGCCTCGAGCAGGCGCGCGCCGTCATCCGCCTCGGCGACGCGGAAGCCCGCGGCTTCCAGCGCCGCGGCGGTCAGCACGCGCAGCATTTCATCGTCATCGACGACCAGCACGCGAGCCGGTGCGAGATCGGTCATGCCGTTTCCTCCTTGCGCGTGGCGGGCACGCGGACATCGGGCCGGAGCGCGGTGAGCGCGCCGGCCATGCATTCGAGTTCGAAGCGCAGCACGTCGAGCCGCGCGCCGACCGTCGCCAGGTCTTCGCCGCGCGCGGCGTGTTCGAGTTCACCGCACAGCCGCGCGAGCGCGGCGCCGCCGAGATTGGCGCTGCTCGACTTCAAGGTGTGCAGCGCGCGGCGCACCAGGCCCGCATCGCTGGCCGCGAGGCCGGACTCCACCTCGGACACGAGCCGGGGCACGCTGCCGAGGTACAGGCCGATGAGATGGGCGAGCAGGTCGGGCTTGCCATCGCGCTGCAGGGCGACGATGCGCGCGATGATCGCACTGTCCAGCGCGGCAGGGTCGCTCGCCGGCGACGCTTCGAGCGACGCGGACGCGGTGGGCGCCGTCGACACCGGCGTCGCGCGCGGCAGCCAGCGCGCCAGCGCATGTTCGAGCTGGATGGCGCTGAAGGGCTTGGCCAGGTAATCGTCCATGCCGTGCGCGAGACAGCGTTCGCGATCGCCTTCCAGCGCATTGGCGGTAAGCGCCACCACCGGCAGGCGTGCGGCGCCCTGCTCGGCCTCCCAGCGGCGCAGAGCGTCGGTCGCGGCATAGCCGTCCATCACCGGCATCTGGCAATCCATCAGGACCAGGTCGTAGGGTTCGCGCAGCGCGTCCAGCGGTCGCTCGGTCAGCGCCTCCAGCGCCTCACGGCCATCGGTCGCGAGACTCACCTGGCAGCCCAGGGCTTCCAGCTGGCTGCGCGCCAGCTCCTGGTTCACCGGGTTGTCCTCGACCAGCAGCACGCGGGCGCTGAAGCGCGCGCCGCGCGCGGACGCGGGGCGTGTGCGCTCTGTGGACTCGCTGACGCCGCGCAGCGCGGATGCCAGTTCGCGCTGCCGCACCGGGCGCGTGACATAGGCCTGCACGCCGGCGGTGAGCAGTTCGCCGGTCGACTCCAGGTTGGCGACCGTGGTGAGCATCACCAGGCGAGGCGCGGCGAGCGACGCATCGCCGCGCACCTGGGCGGTGAAGTAGCTGGCGGGCATGTCGGTGAGCTCACGCGGAAACACCACCACGCGGAGCGGCGCACCCTGCGCGGCCTGGGCGCGCAGCAGGGCGAGTGCCCGCCCGCCGTCAGGCGCGGTCGTCACCTTGACTCGCCAGGCCTCGAGCTGCGCGACCAGCACGCCGCGGGCGGTGTCGGCCGGCCCGACCACCAGCACGCGCAGGCCGGCCAGGTCGCGGGCGTCCAGCGGCGGCCTGGGCAGGGCCGAGACCTCGGCGCGGACGAGCGGCAGCAGGAACCAGAAGGTCGCGCCGGCGCCTTGTGTGCTCTCCACGCCGATCTCGCCACCCATCAGCTGCACCAGCTGCTTGCAGATCGCGAGCCCGAGCCCGGTGCCGCCGAACTCGCGGGTAGTGGACCCGTCCGCCTGGGTGAAGGAATCGAAGATGCGCGCCTGGTGCTCGTGGGCGATGCCGATGCCGGTGTCGCTGACCGCGAAACGCACCCAGGCGCGCTCGCCGTCCTCGCGTTCGACGCGCACGCGCAGGACCACCTCGCCGGCGCGGGTGAACTTGAGCGCGTTGCCGAGCAGGTTGACCAGTACCTGGCGAATGCGCTCGACGTCGCCGCGATAGACCGGGTGCAAGGTGGCCGGGACGTCGCAGGCCAGTTCCAGGCCGGCGCGGTGTGCGGTCTCGGAGAACATCTCGCCCAGGTCCTCGATGAAGCCGGGCAGGTCGAAGGGCCGCAGGTCGAGCTTGAGCTTGCCGGCCTCGATCTTCGAGAAATCCAGGATGTCGTCGATGATGGTCAGCAGCGAGCGTCCCGAGCGATGGATCATGTCCACCAGGTACTGCTGGCGGCGGTTGAGCTCGGTGTCGCGCAGCAGTTCGGACATGCCGAGCACGCCGTTCATGGGCGTGCGGATCTCGTGACTCATGTTCGCCAGGAACTCGGCCTTGGCCGCCGCAGCGGCCTGGGCTGCGTCGCGCGCCTGGATCAGCGCGCGCTGGTCGGCCTCGCTCTGCGCGACCCGCGCGCGCAGGTCGACGTTCAGGCGCTCCGCGCGCGCATGCTCGGTGCCGAGCTCGGCCAGCATGTCGTCGTTGGCGAAGCGCAGCGCGAGCGTCTCGCTGTAGCCGCGGTGCAGGTTGCTGGCATTGCGCAGCATGATGCCGAGATAGGCCAGGATCATCGTGCCGATGACGAGATCGACGTGCCGTCCGCCGAGCAGGTAGCACACTACCGCCGGCAGCAGCGAGAGACAGAGGAAGAGCCGCGCGGCGGGCAGCAGCAGGGCATAGACCGGCCCGCTGCCGGCGGTCACGCCGGCCAGCACGATGGCGACCAGCGCGCGGTGATCGGGAGCGCTCATCAGCATCAGCGCGAAGCCGAGCGCGCCCCAGCCGACCGCCGCCGCCGCGATTTCCAGATACAGGCCCTGGAGCGGCGGCACACCGGCGTCGGCCTCCAGGTGCGCGGCGAGCCGCGGACCGGACAGCGCGCGCAGCGCCGTGATGCCGAGCATGTAGGCGTACCAGGTGAACAGCACCGCGCGCGGCAGCTCGTCCAGCAGCACCGGCAGCACGAGGGTCGCGATCACGGCCGCGCCCAGATGATTGAGACGCAGGCCGTCGAGCAACAGGCGCAGGCGCTCGCGCTCGACCCGCGCCTCGGCGCGGGCCGGCACGGACGGATTCGCCGACGCGGGCCTCACGCGCATGGCGGCGCGCCCGCCAGGCGAGCCGCGCAGCAGTGCGTCCCGGCCCAGCACACCGCGCGGCCGCTTTCGTATGAAGCTCTTCCCACCATCCCTCTACCGTTCATCCATTCCCCGCACCGACCGCGCTCGCGCGCAGGCTCAAGGATAGCGGCCGGGCGGCCGCTGATCCGCAGGTTTCGTTGCCCCCGTTCGTTGGATGCGACCCCCGCGGTGATGTAGTAACGTGGCCTGCGCCCGGCAGGGGATACCGTAGCCCCAAGGTTCACGGTGCGCCGGTGCACCATCCACGTGTCCAGGGGAGTTCACCGCATGCATATCGCCGTCGTCAGTCAGAACACCGAGTACGGCATTCGGCCGGACGACTGCGCGCGCGCCGCCGAGGCGCGCGGCTTCGAGTCCATCTGGTTTCCGGAGCACACCCACATTCCGGCCGCGCGCACCACGCCTTATCCCTTGGGCGGTGAACTGCCGCGCCAGTACTCGCACTTCATGGATCTCTTCGTGTCCATGCAGGCGGCGGTCGGCGCGACCACCCGCATCAACGTCGCCTCCGGCATCTGCCTGCTGATGGAACACGACCCCATCGTCGCGGCCAAGGCCATCGCGACGCTCGACCAGCTGTCCGGCGGACGCATCCTGTTCGGCGTCGGCGGCGGCTGGAACCGCGAGGAAATGGCCAATCACGGCACGCGCTTCGAAGATCGCTGGAAGGTGCTGCGCGAGCGCGTGCTGGCGGTGAAGGAGATCTGGACCAAGGACGAGGCGAGCTTCCACGGCGCTCACGTCGACTTCGAGCGCATCTGGTGCTGGCCGAAGCCCGTGCAGCGGCCCCATCCGCAGGTGCTGCTTGGCGCGCTGGTCGGCGCCGGCATCCAGCGCGTGGTGGATTACTGCGACGGGTGGATCGTGGTCGCGCCGAGTGCCGCCGCGCTCGCCGAGGCCCAGGCCGACATGCGTCGTCGCGCCGAGAAGGCCGGCCGCGACGCGGCCAGCATTCCGATCACGATATTCCAGCCGAGCGAAATGGACGCCGAAGTGCTCGATGTCTACGCCGCCGCCGGCGTCGAGCGCGTGGTGCAGTTCCTGCCGCCGGACACCGAGCGTGAGGCGATGGAGATGATGGACCGCGTGGCGAAGTTCGTGGGGCGGTATTGAGAAGGGCCGAAGGGACAGACCCCGAACGGGGTCTGTCCCATCCCGTCAGCAGGCCTCGAACAGCCCCGCCGCGCCCATGCCCTTGCCGATGCACATCGACACGATGCCGTACTTCTTCTGGCGGCGGCGCAGCTCGCGCAACACCACGCCGGTCATGCGCGAGCCGGTCATGCCGAAGGGATGGCCGATGGCGATGGAGCCGCCGTTGACGTTGTAGATCTCGTTGTCGATCTCGAGCTTGTCGCGACAGTAGAGGCACTGCGAGGCAAAGGCCTCGTTCAGCTCGATCAGATCGATGTCGGACAGCCTCAAGCCCGCGTACTTCAGGAGCTTCGGGATCGCGAAGATCGGCCCGATGCCCATCTCGTCCGGCTCGCAGCCGGCCACCGCCCAGCCACGGTAGTAGGCGAGCGGCTCGAGGCCCAACTGCTGCGCGCGCTTCTCGCTCATCAAGAGCGTCATCGACGCGCCGTCGGAGAGCTGGGACGCATTGCCGGCAGTCACCGAACCGCCTTCTTCGAACGCCGGCGGCAGGCTGGCGAGCCCGGCGAGCGTGGTGTCGGCGCGATTGCACTCGTCACGGTCGACCACGCCATCGACGATGGCGGTTTCCTTGGTGTCCTTGTTCACGACCTTCTTCCACTTGACCTGCATGGGCGCGATCTCATCAGCCACCTTGCCGGCCGCGACCGCTTGCGCATAACGCTGCTGGCTCTGCAGGGCGTAGAGATCCTGCTGCTCGCGGGTCACGTTGTAGCGCCGCGCCACGACCTCGGCGGTGTTGCCCATGGCCATGAAGATGGCCGGCTTCTCCGCGAGCAGGCGCGGATGCTCGTCGAACTTGGCGGGCGTGCCGCGCTCGAGGCCGGTGATCGACTCGACGCCGCCGGCGATCGCGATGTCGCCGCAGCCGCTCATGATCTGGGTGGCGGCAATGGCAATCGCGTTCAGGCCCGAGGAACAGGCGCGGCTGACGGTCGCGGCCGACACCGAGATCGGAAGCCTGGACAGCGCCACCGCGTAGCGCGCGACGTTGGCCGACTGCTCGCCAATCTGCCGCGCCGCGCCGACCATCACATCGTCCACCTCGGCCGGGTCGACCGCCGGATTGCGCGCCAGCAGGCTGTCGATGCAGTGCGCGACCAGCGAGTCGGCACGGGTGAGGTTGAAGGTGCCGCGATGGGCCTTGGCAAGGCCGGTGCGGATGTTGTCGACGATGACGACCTGGTTCATGGCGATCCCTGGGACTGTGGATGGATGCGCCATTGTAGGGCCGATTTCAATCGGCCAAGGTCGCGGCCTGACGAATGCTGTACATGGCGGGTTGAAACCCGCCCTACAGGCTCATTCCCTCCCACGCCCGCGAGCGCCAGCGTGCCAGCATCAGGACCCCGACCAGGCTCACATAGGCCACCGCGGCGGCCCAGCCGCCGGCGGCGCCGAGCCCGTACTGAGGCAGGAAGTCGACGAAGCCCTGGCCGGGGCTGAAGGCCAGGCTGTGGACGAGCGGTACGAAGAAGCACCAGGACAGCCCCAGGATCAGGAGCGCCGGCACGGTCGCGTCGCCGGCGCCGCGCAGGCAGAAGCTCGCGCCGAGGAGCATGCCGTCGAACAGCTGGTAGGCGCCGGCCAGCCACATCAGCGTCACGCCGATGCGCACCACGTCCGCGTGCAGCGGATCCGAGGGGTCGATGAACAGCGAAACCGTCCATGGCGACACCAGCCCGAGCAACAGCCCGAGCCCGCCCATGTAGGACATGGCGATGATGATGACCCGGTTGCCGAGCCTGCGCGCCCAGGCGCGCGAACCCGCGCCGATCGACTGGCCGACCAGGGTGGTGCCGGCGAGCGCGATGCCGATGGCCGGCATGTAGGCGAGCGAGGTCAGCATCATCACCACCTGCGAGGCCGCGCCGTCGGCCGGCGAGAGCTTCACGATCATGAGCTGGAAGAGCGCGAAGCCGAACAGGTCCGCGGCGAGCCCGATGCCCATCGGCAGGCCCAGGCGGAACTGGCGCCGCAGGCTGGTGAGGTTGAGCCGCCAGGTGAGGCGCGCGCGGTAGCGGGCGAATTCCGGCACGCCTAAGAACAGCGCCAGCGCGCACACGAGACCCGCGCCGGTCGCGCAGTTGGTCGCCCACGCCGCGCCCGGCACGCCCCACTCGAAGCGGAACACGAACAGCCACGCGAGCAGCGCGTTGACCGTAAGGGTGACGAGGTTGATCACGAGCGTCAGCCGCGCGTGGCCGGTGCCATTGAAGAAGCCGAGCACCGCCCACAGCGCGACGCCCAAGCCCGCGCCCAGCATGCGCGGCTGCCAGAACTGCAGCGCCAGCGCCTGGACCTCGCCCTCGAGCCCGAAGGGCGCGAGCAGGTGCGCGCCCGACAGGCCAAGCAGCACGAACAGCGGCGCGGTCAGAAGCGAGGCCCACAGCGCCACCCAGGTGGCATGCGATGCCCGCGTCCAGCGCCGCGCGCCGTGGGCCTGCGCGACCACGGTCTGTACCGCCATCGCCACGCCGCCCAGGAGCCCGATGAAGACGATCACCAGCCAGTGCACCGCGCCCATGCCGGCCATGGCGATGCTGGAGATGTGGCCCACGAACCAGGTGTCGGTCAGGTTGAGCGCGGCCTGGATGGCGCTGTTCAGGATCAGCGGCCAGGCCAGCGTGAACACCGCGCGGCCGTCGACCTGGGGCCGACCGTCGGCGTCGAAACGCTGCGCGGGCAGAACTGGGGGGCTCGGGGTGTGCATGGGGCCGGAGAGTGTACCCGCGGCCGAGGTCCGGCGCGTGTCCGCGGCTTGCGCCGATCGCGGGCGGCGCGACTTGGATGCGTGTGACAAGCTGTCACGGCGACCGGCGCGGCGTTGCCACCAGGGCCGTGGCTGCCGACAATTCCGTTCTTCAACGCTCCCGGAGATTCGCGATGGATTACGACGCCCTCATCGTCGGCGCCGGCTTTGCCGGCATGTACATGCTGCACCGCCTGCGTGAGGCGGGCTATTCGGCCCAGGTGCTGGAAGCCGGCGACGGCGTCGGTGGCACCTGGTACTGGAACCGCTACCCGGGCGCGCGCTGCGACGTGCAGAGCATCGACTATTCCTTCTCCTTCAGCCCCGAGCTCGAGCAGGAATGGGAATGGAGCGAGAAGTACGCCACCCAGCCCGAGATCCTGCGCTATGCGAACCACGTCGCCGATCGCTTCGACCTGCGCCGCGACATCCGCTTCGGCACCCGGGTCGAACGCGCGAGCTTCGACGACAGCCGCGGCCTGTGGCGCGTCACGACCGTCAAGGGCGAGACCTTCACCGCGCGCTTCTACATCATGGCGACCGGCTGCCTGTCGGTGCCGAAGGACATCGACATTCCGGGCCGCGAGACCTTCCAGGGCCGCACCTACCACACCGCCGACTGGCCGCAGGACGGCGTCGACTTCAGCGGTCAGCGGGTCGCCGTGATCGGCACGGGTTCGTCCGCCATCCAGTCCATTCCGATCATCGCGCGCCAGGCCGCGCAGCTGACCGTGTACCAGCGCACCCCGGCCTTCAGCCTGCCGGCCGGCAATCGCCCGCTGGCGGTCGACGAAGTACGCGCGGTCAAGGCCGGCTATCCGGCGCACCGCGAGGCCTCACGCCACTCGGTGTTCGGCGTGCCGGACCTGGTCGCGGAGAAGTCCGCGCTCGAAGTGAGCGAGGACGAACGGCGCGCGGCCTACGAGCGCGGCTACGCGAGCGGTACGCTGAACCAGATGCTGCTCGCGTTCACCGACCTGCTGGTCGACAAGCGCGCCAACGACACGGCCGCGGAATTCATGCGCGAGAAGATTCGCGCCGTCGTGAAGGACCCGGTCACCGCCGAGGCGCTCTGCCCCCGCGATTTTCCCTTCGGCACCAAGCGGCCGTGTCTCGACACCCAGTACTACGAGACCTACAACCTGCCGCACGTGTCGCTGGTGGACCTGCGCAAGACGCCCATCGAGGCCATCACGCCGCGCGGCGTGCGCACCAGTGACACCGAGCGCGAGTTCGACGCCATCGTGTTCGCCACCGGCTTCGACGCCATGACCGGCGCGCTGGTCAACGTCGACATCCGCGGCGCCGGCGGCGTGACGCTGAAGGACAAGTGGGCCGACGGCCCGCGTACCTATCTCGGCCTCGGCATCGCCGGCTTTCCCAACTTCTTCACCATCACCGGCCCCGGCAGCCCGTCGGTGATGAGCAACATGATGGTGTCCATCGAACAGCACGTGGAGTGGATCGCGCACTGCCTGGATTTCCTGCGCGCGCATGGCTACGAGCGCATCGAGGCGACGCCGGAGGCCGAGGCCGCGTGGGTCGCGCACGTCAACGAAGTGGCCGACGCCACGCTCTTTCCCCAGGCCAACTCCTGGTACATGGGCGCGAACGTGCCGGGCAAGCCGCGCGTGTTCCTGCCCTACATCGGCGGTGTGGGCCCCTATCGCGCGAAGTGCAACGAGGTCGCCGCGGGTGGCTACGTCGGCTTTCGACTCGAGGGCGAGTCGGCGAGCCGGCAGGCCGCCGGCGGCTGAACTCAGCGCGCGACGATGCCGCCGTCGACCGCGAGGTTCTGACGCGTCATCCAGCCGGCGTCGGGCCCGACCAGGAAGGCCACCACGCCGGCGATGTCCCGCGGCATGCCGAGCCGCGCGAGCGGCGCCTCCGCGGCGAGCGCGTCGCGCGCCGCGGGGTCGTCCACCACCTCGCGCAGCATGTCGGTGTCGGTGAAGCCCGGCGACACCAGGTTCACCGTAATCCCACGCGGTGCGGCTTCGCGCGCGGCCACGCGGCAGAACTGCTCCACCGCCGCTTTCGAACCGAAGTAGCAGGCGCCGCCCGCCATGTTGGCCACCGTGCCGATGGTCGACACGCACACGATGCGCCCGCCCGGCGCCATCACGCGCAGCGCCGCCTGCAGGCAGAAGAAGGTGCCGCGCGCGTTGACCGCGAACGTGCGCTCGAAATCCGCCTCGCTGAAATCCTGTAGCGGGCCGAACACCGCGTGCCCGGCGTTGGCGACGAAGATGTCCAGGCGCTCGAAGGCGGCGAGCGCGGCCTGGAAGAGCCGCTCGCGATCCTCGCGCACCGCGACGTCCGCGCGCACCGCGAGCGCCTGCCCGCCCCGCGCCTCGATGGCCGCGACGGTCGCCTCGGCCGCGGCGCGATCCTGCCGGTAGCCAATCACCACCCGCGCACTCTCGGCGGCGAGGCGTTCGGCAATCGCGCGGCCGATGCCGCGCGCGCCACCGGTGACGAGCGCGACCTGGTTTTCGAGCGTGGGCATTGAAGCGCTCCTGGCGATGCGAGGCCGGACAGTGCATAGCACCCGTCGCCGCGCCGCCTCCCGTTCCTTGCGCACAAGATTCGAGACGCGTGGCCTGCGCACGCGAGTCTAGCCTGCTCGCCTCGACCCTTGGAGCGCAGGCCCATGCAATCTCTGCAAGATCAGATCGCCCTCGTCACCGGCGCGAGTTCCGGCATCGGCCGCGCCACCGCCCTGCTCTTCGCCCAAGAAGGCGCGAAGGTGGTGGTGAGCGCGCGACGTGGGCCCGAACTCGAGACGCTGGTCGCCGAGGTCGCGGCCGCAGGCGGCGAGGCCGCGGCGCTCGCCGGCGACGTGCAGGACGAAGCGCACGCGGCCGCGCTGGTGGCGCTCGCGCGCGAGCGCTTCGGCGGTCTCGACATCGCGTTCAACAACGCGGCCACGACAGGCGCGCCGTGCGAGACGCCCGCCTTGAGCCGCGCCGACTGGCAGGCGGTGCTGGACACCAATCTGACCGCCGCCTTTCTCGGCGCCAAGTACCAGTTGCCAGCCATGCTCGCGCGCGGCGGCGGGTCGCTCATCTTCACCGGCACCTTCGTCGGTCATACCGTGGCCTTCCCCGGCATGGCGGCCTACGCGGCGAGCAAGGCCGGACTCATCGGGCTGACCAAGGCGCTGGCGGTGGAATTCGGCGCGCGCGGGATACGCGTCAATGCGCTGCTGCCCGGCGGCGTGGACACGCCCATGGGCCGCGGCTTCGCGCCAACCGAAGAGGCCATGGCCTACGTGCGCGGCATCCATGCGCTGCAGCGCACCGCGCAGCCGGAGGAGATCGCGCGCTCGGCGCTGTATCTCGCATCCTCGGCGTCGAGCTTCACCACCGGCAGCGCGATGCTGGTGGATGGCGGGGTGTCGGTGTATCGGGGGTGATGGGACATGAAGGGACAGACCCCGTGCGGGGTCTGTCCCCGCGCAACTCAGTACCCCAATTCCGTCGCGGCGCGCTCCAGCACCACCGGCACCGACCACGCGGTGCGCGCGAGGCGGATGTCGTCGCTGCGACCGCTGGCGTAGAGGCCCGAGGCGCTCATCCAGAACGCCACCGAGCGCATCGCGTACAGCGCGTTGTAGTAACGGCAGCGCTGCTCGTCGATGGTGAAGCCGGTCTGCGCTTCGTAGTCGCGGAAGAACGCATCGCGGTCCACCAGGTTCGACAAGAGCGGCGTGCCTTCGCGATTCAGATCCGACAGCACGTAGGCCACGTCATACATCGGGTCGCCCAGCACCTGCAGTTCCCAGTCGAGCACCGCCGAGATGCGATCTTCGTGGATGAGCAGGTTGCCGGTGCGATAGGCGCCGTGCACCAGCGCCACCTGCTCGCTCTCGGGTGCATTGGCTTCGAGCCAGGCGATGAGGTCGGTCAGGATCGGCTCCGGCGGATGTTCGGACAGCGCGATGAGTTCGCGCCACTTGGCGATTTCGCGAAGCGCGAAGTCGCGTCCCCTGGCCGGCACACCGAGGAAGTCCAGGCCGGCCGCTCGCCAGTCGAGCGTGTGCAGCGTGGCGAGCGTCGCGGTGAAGCTCGCCGGCAGCGTGCCGCGATCCGCCGCCGCCTGGTAGAAGGCGCGGCCATCGCGTCCCCAGGGACTCGGACAGGTGCCGGGCACCTTCTCCATCACCAGGAAGGGCTGGTCGAGGATCGCCGTGTCGTCTTCATACCAATAGACCTTGGGCGTCGCGAGCGGCGTGCCCTCCAGGCATTTCAGCACACGGTACTGCTCTTCGAGACTGGAGAGGTGACGCAGCAGGGTGTTGCCCGGGTCGCGGCGCAGACAGAGGCCCAGGCTCACGTCACGCCCGTCCTCGCGGTAGTTCAGATCGAACAGCCACGTCTCGTGCGACCAGCCGACCGCGATACGCTTGACGTCGGCGAGCGCGAAGTCGCGGCCGGCCGGCAGACGGCTCTTGAGATAGTCCAGGATGCGGCCTTCGAGCCGCGCGTCGGTGGTGGCGCTCATGCGGCATACACCATGCGTCGATCGATGCCCGCGCGCAGCGTTCTGCGCACCCGTCCGAGCAGCGCGTCGAAGCGCGTGTCGCCGAGCGCCGCGCGCGCGGCGTACAGCGCACTGATGAAGTCGCACAACGCCTGGGTGTCGTGCGTGCCGGCCAGCGTCGCGAGGGCGGCGGTTACCGGCGCCGGCAGCGGCGCCTGCTCGGCCTCGGCCCGCAGTTCGTCCAGCAGCGCGTGCATGTCGGCCTCGTCGGCGGCGCGATGCACGGCCTCGAGGCCGAGCTGACGGCCGAGCTTCTGCAGCACCACCGCGGCCATGAAGGCCTGGGTCTTGGGATAGTCGCCCTCCACCGCGGGACCGATGTCGCGCTTCAAGGTGGTGGCGATGCGTTCGAGCAGTTGATCGGGATTCATGCGCGGTCGTGGTCCTGGGTTTGCGAATGCATCAGTCGCCGAGACTCATCGGCGTCAGCGTGCGCGCCTGTTCGCGCAGCTTGAACTTCTGGATCTTGCCGCTCGGCGTGCGCGGAAAGGCGTCGATGATCTCGAGCCGCTCGGGCAGGTACTGCTTCATCATGCGGCAGGAGACGAGGTACTCGACCATGCCGCGAAAGTCGAGATTGGCGCCGGGTTTGAGCGATACGAACGCGCAGCCGCGCTCGCCGAGCCGCGCGTCGGGCATCGCCACCACCGCCGCGTCCTCCACCGCCGGGTGGCGATAGAGCAGCTCCTCCACTTCCACCACCGGCACGTTCTCGCCGCCGCGGATGATGATGTCCTTCGAGCGCCCGGTGATGCGGATGTAGCCGTCGGCGTCCATGCGCGCGTTGTCGCCGGTCTCGATCCAGCCTTCCGCATCGACGCCGTAGGCCTCGGGCCGCTTGAGATAGCCGACGAAGGTCGTGGCGCAGCGCGCCTGCAGGCGGCCTTCGACGCCGGGCGGCAGGAGCCGCCCCTCGTCGTCGATCACGCGCACCGCCTGGTGCGGCAGCGCCCGGCCATCGGTGTCCAGCACCTTCTCGGCCGGGTCGCCTGGGTAGGTCGCCGTGGTGATGCCCATCTCGGTCATGCCCCAGGCGCTCATCACGTACAGGTTCGGATGGGTTTTCTGCGCGTCCTCCACCAGCACGCGCGGAATCGGCGCGCCGGAGCACAAGAAGAGTCGCAAGCTCGAAGTGTCGTAGCGCCGCGCGGCCTCGGTGCGCACCAGGTCGCTCAGGAAGGGCGTCGAGCCGAGCGTCAGCGTGCAGCCTTCCTCGGCGATCAGGCGCGAGGCCTCCACCGGCTCCCACACGTCCTGCAGCACGCACTTGGTGCCGTGGAAAATCGAGAACAGCACGGCGTAGAGGAAGCCGGTCTGGTGGGCGAGCGGCGAGCCCATGTAGATCACGTCGTGCCGCGTGAAACTGAAGAGCTCGGTCGCCAGCAGGATCTTGCACATCAGCGTGTTCGCAGTGTGCATCACGCCCTTGGGCGTGCCGGTGGTGCCCGAGGTGTACATGATCTCGGTGACGTCGTTCGAGCCCATGCGCCGCGCGCGGAACAGCGCCGCGGTGTCGGTCTCCGCTTCCCAGGCGGGCGCGAGCAGGCAGGCCTCGAAGCTCGACACCGGATCGGCGCCGCCGACCACGAACACGTGGCGCAGCGCGGGCAGCGCCGCGCGCAGGCCGCTCGCCATCGCCGGGTAGTCGAAGCCGCGGAACTCGCGCGGCACCACCCACACCTTGGCCTCGGCGAAACCCAGCATGTATTCGAGTTCGCGCTCGCGGAACACCGGCATCAGCGGGTTGATCACCGCGCCGATGCGCACGCAGGCGGTGTAGAGCACGGCGAAGTGCCACCAGTTCGGCAGTTGCACCGCGACCACGTCGCCGCGCTCGACGCCGTGCGCGGCGAGCCCGGCCGCCACGCGCACCGACAGGCGCTGCAGCTCGCCGTAGCTCATGCGCGTCTCGCTGCCGTCCATGCTGCTGCGGCCGACGATGGCGAGCGCGTCGGGGTGCGCGGCGGCGGCCACGTCCAGCGCGTCCGCGAAGGAACGGTTCAGCCACAGGCCGCGACCGGTGAGGTCGTCGATGCGCGCCTGGGTGAGCTGGGCCTGGAAATCCATCATTCTTCCCTGACGCCTCGAATCAGGCGCGACGCTCGCGCGCGAGCCGCGACCAGCGATGCACCGGCCACATGTCCTGGTCCTCGCCCCACGCGGTGACGCCGTCGATGTCCCAGCGGATGAGGCTGTTGACGTCGATGAAGGTGTGGCGATTGAGGATGATGCGGCTGACCGGCACGCCGACCGCGCGCAGTTCGCGACCCTCGGCATCCTGCGCGGTGAGCGTGATGCGCGTCACCCAGTGCTCGCGCGGGCAGCGCTCCACCACGCGCTCGCCGCCAGCCAGGCTCACCGTGCGGCCGTCGCGACGCAGGAAGCCGTAGGACACCTTGTCGCCCTCCGGCCGCACGTTGGTCACGGCGAGGAAGCCGTGCGCGGCGTCGGCCGCGCCGGTCACGTAGGCGGCCTGGCGCGGGCGGTCCTCGGGCCGTCGGCCCCAGGTGCGATCACGCATGCCGATGCAGTCGATCTCGATGCGCTCGCCGTGCAGCACGATTTCGCCGGTGACGCGCCCGAACTGGTCGAAGTGATGGGCCGAGCCGAAGGTCGAACCGACCGCGGTCAGGGGCTCGGGCGGCATCACGCCTTCGAATACGAGGTCCGCCTTGAGGCGATCACCGTCGTCGTAACCGAGCGCGTAGCGCCGCGCGGGCTCCAGCGCCTTGATCGACACGCCGTTCGGCAGCCGGCAGTCGTTCAAGTCCTGGTCGCGCGGCAGCTGCAGCGCGGAATAGTTCGCGGAGTACAGCACTTCCCACGGCAGGTAGGCGCCGTCGTCCCACACCCACGCGCCGCCGGCGACGGTGCCGATGTTCGGCCGGAACATGTTGTAGAACCAGCCGCCGAGCTTGCGCTCGGGATGGTGGAAGGAGAACCAGGCGGTCTCCGTCGCCCACCAGTCGTCGCCCATCTCGGCGAAGTGGAAGCGGTCGTCCTGTGCGGTGAACTGTCGGTCGGCCATGGCTTGCCCTCTGCGTTGGCTGGCGCGGGACCGAAGCAGGCCGACCGCGCTCGACGGGCCCGCATTATAGGCAAGGCGCGGAACCGGCGACTCACCGTATCGGGGGGCGGTGGCGCTCAGGCCCGCAGGTGCAGAAACGCCAGCACCCACAGCGCGAAGAGTACGCCGTTGCTCGCGCCGAAGGCGAATGCGCGATGCGCCACCCCGTTGTAGGTGAGATGAATGATGCTGTGCACGCCGCGCAGCGCGACATAGATCCAGGCCAGGGCGATCATCGCGGGCGTGATCTCGGCCGCCACGTAGGCCAGCAGACAGCCGACGTAGAACAGCACGGGGAACTCGAGCAGGTTCATGTAGTTTCGGTTGGCGAGGCTGACCGCAGGCGGCACGCGCGCCGATTCGCCGAGGGCAAAGTCGTCGAGGGTGACCGCACCGCGCAGGGCGGCGCGCACGCGTGTCACCGGGATCAGCGCCTGCACCAGCGCGGTCAGCGCGGCGAGCACGAACAGTGGGTGGAGAATCGCGACGTCCTGCATGGCGGGGCACTCCGTGTTGGGTCGGCTGAGCATATACGTCCCATCGCCCAGGCCGAGCGCCCCCCTTTCAGGCGATCAAGCTCGTCGCCGCCCCTGCCTATACTGCACGACCAGGCTCATCGCGCGGAGGCGCCCAGGCTCGCAGCCATGCCGAACACCGCGCTCACTGACGAAACGCTCCCGCAGACCACCCTCGGCGCCGGCCTGACCGCGCTGCTGGGCGAAGTACTGCCGGACGCGCGCGCGCTGGAAGTGTCCGACCTGAAGCGCACCACCAGCGGACTGTCGCGCGAGAACTGGGTGTTCGAGGCGCGCTGGCGGGACGAGGCCGGCCCACACCGTCAGCGCATGATCCTGCGTCGCGATCCGCCCGCGAGCCTGCTGGTCACCGACCGCGCCTGGGAATTCCGCGTGCTGCGCGCGCTGGAATCCACCCCCGTGCCGGCGCCGCCGGTGCGCTGGGTCGATGCCGAGGGTGCGCGCTTCGGCGCGCCGGCGATGCTGATGGATTTCCTGGACGGCGAGTGCGACTGGTTCGTGCTGGGCGGCGCGCGGCCACTGGCCGCGCGGGTCGAACTCGGCCGGCGCTTCATCGACCTCCTGGCCGCCATCCAGGCGGTCGACTGGCGCGCGCTCGGACTCGGCGACGGCCGTCCGGAGCAGGCCTACGGCGCCCACACCGAGCTCGACTTCTGGCAGGCCGAGTACCAGCGCGTGCGCCTCGAGCCCCTGCCGGAGATGGACCTCGCGCTGGCCTGGCTGCGCAAACATGCGCCCACGCCCCAGGCAGTGGTGCTGGTACACGGCGACTTCAAGCCCGGCAACGCGCTCCTGGTCGGGGAACGCATCAACGCGATGCTCGACTGGGAGACCGCGCACTTGGGTGACCCGCTCGAGGACTTGGGCTGGATCACCAATCCGCCGCGCGCGCGCGAACAGCAGATCGCCGGCGCCTGGACGCGCGCCGAAATCGTCGCCGCTTATACCGCCGCGACCGGCTTCGAAGTCGATCCGCGCGCGCTGCGCTGGTGGAACGTGTTCTCCTGCTGGAAGCTCTCGGTGATCGTGCTGACGGGGGTCGCCGCCTTCACCGCCGGCACCATGGACCGCATCTACCACGCGCCCGCCTGGCTGGTTCAACAAATGCTCGCACTGATGGAGGCATGACATGCGCCCGACCGTTCACGAGCAGCTCGAAGGCATGTGCCGCATTCTCGAAACCTCGGTGGCGACCGAGCTCGGTAACGCCTACACCCAGGAAACCCTGCGCGGCGTGGTCGCCAACCTGCGCATGCTGGATCGCGCCTGGCCGCGCCTGCTGCCCTTCCTGCACTGGGACAACGACGCGATGCGCGTGCTCTTGGCCGATGCGCGCGGGGTGCTCGAGGGCGACACGGCGAGCGAGTTGACCGCGGCGCTCGACGCGCCGCCGGCCGATCCCTTCGACTTCGACGCCGCGGACCAGATGAACGAACGCCTGCGCGGCCTGCTCGGCGAGGCGCTGCGCGGCCCGCAGCCGCTGCGCGCGCGCATCGCCGCCCATCTCGCTACTCGCGCCGAGCGCTTTCCGCTGCGCATCACCGGCGCGCAACCGAAGAAGAAAACCTGAGGAACACCCCGTGCTGACGCCCATGGACGACACGCTCTGGCACCAGATCGCCAGCACCTTCGATCACGTCGGCACGAGCGATCCGCGCTTCTTCGACCGCCACTGGTTCGCCTTCTACGCGCCCGACGGCAGCGGCGCCGCGCAGGTCACCATGGGCGTCTACCGCAACATGAACGTGCTGGACGGCGCGGCGGTGGTGATTCGAGACGGCCTCCAGTACAACCTGCGCGCTTCGCAGTCGCTCGGTCGCGACTTCGCCACGCGACTCGGACCACTCGTCATCGAGGCGGTGACGCCGCTCGAGGCGTTTCGCCTCACGCTCGACCAGCCCGGTCACCTGCGCGGCGAGATCGACTGGCGCGCGGTGGTGCCGCCGCACGAAGAGCAGCCGCATTTCCGCCGCCAGCGCGCGCGGGTGGTGGAGGACTACCAGCGCTTCGATCAGGTGGGGCTCGCGAACGGCTGGCTCGAGACCGGCGGGGTACGAGTCGATGTGCGCGACTGGTGGGCCTGCCGCGATCACTCCTGGGGGGTGCGCCCGCGCATGGGTATCCGCGAACCGCGCACCGGTGAAGAAGAAGGTCTGGACGAACGCGGCTTCGCGCTCGCCTTCCTGTTCTTCTCCACCGAGACCCTGGCCGGGCACGCGCAGTTGAACGGCCGCGAGGGCGAGGAGCGCTACGTGACCGGCATGGTGCGCGAGCGCGCGAGCGGTCGGGAATGGGCCATCGCCGCGCTCGAACTCGAGGTCGCGCTGTATCCCGGCACGCGGCGCTTCGAGCGCGCGACGCTCACGGCGCGCCTCGACGACGGCACGCCGCTCGAACTCACGGCCCACGCCAACGGCGCGGCCATCGCGATGCAGGGTCTCGGCTACAGCGGCGGTTACCACGATCGTATGGGCCTCGGCGTGTGGCGCGGCGCAGAGGTGTTGGAGACCGACGTGTGGAACGTCTCTGCGCCGGCGCGCATCGTCTATCCCGACGGGCGCGCGAACGAGCACTGGCATCGCATCCAACCGGTGCGCGTCGAAGCCACGCAGGACGCGCGCGTGAGCCGCGGTCACGGCAGCATGACGCTGGTCTTGAGCGGCAGCCTGCCGAGCCTCGGGCTCGCATGAACGGCCCGCACACGGACGACGATGACGCGCCGCTCGCCGGCGTGCGCGTGGTGGAGTTCGCGCAGATGGTCGCCGCGCCGTCGGCCGCGCTGCTGCTCGCCGACTACGGCGCGGACGTGGTGAAGGTCGAGCCCCCGGAGGGCGACAACTGCCGCAATCTCCGTTCCGCCGCCGCGAGCGCGCTGCCGGTCTCGCCGGTGTTCGTCGCCTACAACCGCGGCAAGCGGCTCATACGACTGGACCTGCGCGACGCCGACTCTCTCGCCACCGCGAAGCGCCTGGTCGCGGCCGCGGACGTCGTGATCGAAGCCTCGCGCCCCGGCGCGATGACGCGCCTAGGGCTAGGCCCCGAGGCGGCGCACGCGCTGAATCCGCGCCTGGTGTACGCCTCGGTGTCGGGCTTCGGCTGGTCGGAGACGGTGAGCGACAAGCGCGGCGTGGATCTGATCGTGCAGGCCGAGAGCGGCATCATGAGCATGACCGGGCCGGCAGAGTCGCCGATGAAGGTCGGCTTCACGATGGTGGACGCGGCCACCGGGCACGCGCTCTGCCACGCCATCCTGGCCGCGCTGTTCCGCCGCGAGCGCAGCGGCCGCGGCGCGACGGTCGGCGTGAGTCTCTACGACACGGCGCTCCACCTGCAATCCGGGCCACTGGTGGAGTACCTCATGACCGGCCAGCAGGTGCCGCGCAGCGGCAATTCGGCGCCGCTCTCGGCGCCGGCGGATCTCTTGCGCTGTGGTGAAGGCGCGCTGGTGATCTCGGCCTACCTGCCGGCGCACTGGCTGCGCTTCATCGGACTCATCGGCGCGCCGGAACTGGCCCACGACCCGCGCTTCGCCGAAGTGAGCGGGAGACTCGCGCATCGCGCCGCGCTCATCGCGGAACTCGAGGCGCGGCTCGCGACGCGGAGCGCCGCCGCGTGGCAGGCACTGCTCGAACCCGCCGGCCTCCTGGTCGGCCAGGTGCGCGATTACGCGCAGGTGGTCGACTCGCCCTACACCACCGCGGCCGCCAGCATCGCGCCGGCCGGTGAAGCGTTCGGCGTGCATACGCCGGCGCTGCTCGACGGCCGCGCGCGCGGCGCGCTCGACGGCCTGCGTGAATGCCGGCTCGAGGACATCGAGTGGCTGCGGGACGAGGACCTGCGTTCGACTTCGTGAACAAACGCGCGCGGCCTCCCTGAAGGCGTGTGGTCGAGGCGCGGCATCGCTGGCTATGCTGCCTGTACCCACACACCAGGAGTGCAGCATGGCCACATCCAGCGTCGATCGTCTCGCCCATGGCCTGCGCGGCCATCTGAACCGTTTCTCCCACGTGGTGATCAACGTCTCCGACGCCGAGCGCGCCGTGGACTTCTACGAGGCCGCGTTCCCGGTGCGCCGCCGCAGCCGCATCAACGGCCCGGCGCAGCGCTACGCCGGTTTCGGCTTCGAGCGCGCGCAATGCGTGGGCTGGGTGATGGAGAGCGTCACCGAGCCGGCGCCGCCGGGCGAACTGGTCGCGGAGTTCCCCGGTCGCCTGCTGCACCTCGTCGAGTGGCTCGATCCCAAGCCCGTCGGTCAGCCCTACCGCGAAGCGAATCACGTGGGCATCTATCGCCAGAATTCGCTGGTCGGCAACCTGGACGATGCCTACGCGCGAGTGCTCGCCGCGGGTGGGCGCCCCTACGGACCGCCGAGCGACATCGTGCTCACGCCGGACGGCTTCTCGGTGCGCGTGTTCGGCTTTCGCGATCCCGATGGCTCGACGCTCGAGATGATCGGCGCCGAGCGCAGCGCCGGCGGCGCGCCCTACGCAGGCATGATGCACCACTGCAATCTGAACGTGCGCAACCTGGAGCGCAGCTACCGCTTCTATCGCGACGTGATCGGCCTCGACGGCCAGGCCTACCTGGAGCCCGCGGCGCCGCAGCCGGCCGGCAATGGTTCGCTCGGCGATGCGCTGACCGCGCCCGATGGCTCGCCCTACCCGGGGCTGATGCAGTTCTCCGCGACCCTGATGGGCATACGCTCCGACTCGCGCAGTCCCTTGGACGTTCTCGAGTGGGCGATGCCCAAACCCTATGGCGAACCCTACCCGGTGGCGAACCACCTCGGCATCATTCGCGTGGGCCTGGAAGTGGACGACATCGAAGCGGCGCGCGCGCGCCTGCTGGCCGCGAAGGTGGACGGGCTCGGCGCGATCGAAACCTGGGATCTCGGTGATACCGGCACGCGGCGCGCGGTCACGTTCCGCGATCCGGACGGCATCATGCTGGAGTTGGTGGAAGCGGTGCCCTACCCGGCGATAGCGCCACCCTGGAAGTGAGATGAAGGCGGTCGGGGTCCCTCCCGACACGATGCAAACGGGGCCCTTGAACAAGGCCCCGTGGCTGGCGGCAGGGGGTGCCAGCCACGGGCAACGTTCAGGGGAGTAATCCCACTAGGTGCCGAGACGCAGCATCGCCGCCTTGGTCATGTAGTTGTCGTACATCCCGCCCTTGTTGTACTCGGAACGGTAACCGCCGGAGACCTTCTCCGTCTGGTTGAAGCGCGACATCGTGCGGCCCTGGAAGTCATGGCTGTGATACCAGGTCCAGCTCCACGCCGGCTTGCCGTTGTCCAGCACCTCGTTCGCCGCGGTCTTGTACTGACCGAAACCCGGCTCGCCGCACTTGAACAGCGTGTCGCGACGGTCGAAGGTCAGCATCTGCGGGAACACGAAGTTGCGGGCGTCCACGTACACGCGCTTCTTGCTGTAGGGCGCGCGCGGGAAGCCGGTCGGCTCCGCCTCCAGAATCACCACTTCCGGGATCAGTTCCTTGGTGATGGTGAAGAAGGTCTTGCCGTCCGGACCACCGTGGGAGTCGGGACGCCAGTTGGGCTGATCGCCCATCCAGCCGCCCTGCGAGCTGCCGAGGTAGGGCTGGCGGCCGACGATCTTGTAGTTGCCCCAGGTCAGATAAGGGTCGCCCGCCGCCCAGGCGTCGGACAGGTAGAAGTTGAGACCGGACACCAGCGGTTCGAAACGCTGGTTGGTCGGGAACCGGCGCACGCGCTTGAACGCGGGCAGGAAGCCGTAGAGGTCCGGGAACTCGCGCTGGTCGTAGGGCCACACGGAGAGGAAGGCGGTGCCCTTCACGTCCTGCGGCTGGGTAAACCAGGTCGACTGGTAACGCAGCTTGTTCTTCGCCAGTTCGCCCGGCAGGTTGCCACCATTGCTGGTGTCGGTCACACGACCCGAGGCGGCGAGTTCCGCCCATACGAGTTCGTAGTTGTAGACCACCTGGCCTTCGTTGTTCACCGCGTCGGCGATTACCGCGTAGGTGGACTCGTCGTGGCGTCCCCAGCTCATGGTCATGTTGGCGATGACCTGGATGCCGTCGTTCACGTCCGGGAAGGGCAGGCCGCCGATCCACTGCGAGCCGTCGTCGGTGTAGACGTTGCCCACGTCGTCGACCTTGGCGCGGCCCTGATTGCGCATGGTCGCTTCGAGGAACTCGTGCGGGAACATCTTGGTGACGTCGGTGGTGGACGCCTGGATCTGGAACTTCCGATCCATCTGCTGGATTTCGATCATGAGCGCCGGATCTATCAGATCCTGCACCAGCTCGACGTTGGTCTTGTCGATCCAGTCACCGGTCTTCACCTTGCCCTTGGTGTAGGCCTCGATGCTGAGCAGTTCTTCGGGATAGGCCTTGGTGATGTCGCCGGCCTAGGACATCGTCGGCCACAGCGGCGCGAGCACGCCCGCGGTGGCAATGCCGCGCGCCGTCTTGTCCATGAAGGTTCGGCGGCTATAGTCGAAATCGAATTTCCTGATATGAGCCATGGATCTTCTTCTCCCCTTGTCCTGGTAGTTGCCGGCGTGACGCGTGCGACTCGTCGGCTCCGCGGTATCCAACAATGCTGGACCGTACTGATGAGTTCCCCTGTGACGGCCCGAGGTTCTATCGATGAACACCTCGCGGCGACATTATTGGCCTTGGCAGAGGACAAATGGCAAGGGGATTAGTGAGGAAATAGCGCGTCACGAAAATCGGTCACACACTTGTTGGTAGATGACGCTCGCGTCGCGGTAACACAGCTTTTTCAGAGTTACCCGCGAATGTCTATTTCTAGAACGAGTATTCACTCCCCGCGTAATTCACGGCTGCGTGCAGAACGATCACTCTGGCGTCGTTTCGCGCAGTGCAGCATCGCGATGCACGACGCGTCCTTCGAACACCGTCTCCTGCACGACCGTGTCGCTGATCTGTTCGGGCGGGATGTCGAACAGGTTGCGATCGAGCACGATGAGATCCGCGAGCTTGCCGACTTCGATGCTGCCGCTGTCCGCCTCCATGCGCATCGCGACGGCGCCGTTGCGCGTGAAGATCGCGAGCGCGTCGGCGAGGGGAATGGCCTGTTCCGCGCCAAGCGTGCCGGGCGCCACGCCATAGGGATCGCGCCGCGTGACCATCGCTTCGATGCCGGGCCAGGGACTCGGCGACGGCGACACCGAAGGCCAGTCCGAGCCGTACACCATCAGCGCGCCGGCCTCGCCGAGCGAACGTATCGGCCAGAAGCGCTCGGCGCGCGCGCGGCCCATCACGTCAGCCATCATCTCCACCAGCGGCGATGGATACCACAGGATGGGCGACAGCTCGGCGACCGCGCCGAGCGCCTTGAAGCGCGGCAGGTCTTCGGGCGCGACGAGTTCGGCGTGGGCCACCTCGTGCCGCAAGCCCGAATCGCCGTTGGCCTTGCGCGCGGCGGCGATGGCGTCGAGCGCGGCGCGCAGCGCACCGTCGCCGGTGGCGTGCATCTTGATGGTGAGGCCGAGCTTATCGAGTTCGACAACGCCCGCGACGAGATCGGCCTGGCCGTGGGTCGGCGTGCCGCGGAAACCGTGGCCGTGTTTCGCGTCGGGCAGGTAGGGTTCGAGCATCAGCGCGGTACGGGTCGGCGGTATGCCGTCGACGAAGATCTTGGCGAAGCCGGTGCGCACATGCGCGGTCTGGTCGTCCGCCCAGTGCGCGCGGTTGCGCGCCTCCTCCTCGTCGCTCTCGGTCCAGGTCGCGCGCCACGGTCGGCTTGTGGCGACACGCATGTCGAGCTTGCCGGCGCCATCGAGCGCGGCGTAGGCGCGCGTCGCGTAGCCGTCGGCGAGCGCATCCTTCATCGCCACCACGCCGAGCGCGGTGACCTTCGCGACCGCCCAGCGCGCGGCTGCCTGGTACTCGGCATCGCTGCGCTTCGGCAGGCGTTTCATCGCGAAGTAGGCGGCGTTGTCGAACAGGATGCCGGTGGCGGCGCCCGCGGCATCGCGCACGATGGTGCCGCCCTTGGGATCGGGCGTGGCGGCATCGATGCCGAGCGCGGTGAGCGCCGCGCTGTTCACCCAGGCGTTGTGAAACGTCGAGTCGATCAGGAATACCGGGTTGTCTGGCAGCACGGCGTCCAGCATCGCGCGGGTCGGCGGAGTGGCGCTGTCCAGGCTCTCGGCCGCCCATTGACCCCCGCGTATCCATTCCCCCTTGGGCTTGTTCGCCGCGCACTCGCCGACCTTGCGCACGATGTCGGCGATGGGGGTGGTGAAGGGAAAGGTGCATTCGACCTGCGCCTGGAAGCCACCCTCGACGGGATGCATGTGCATGTCATGGATGCCGGGCATGGCCATGCGGCCGGCGAGATCGACCACCCGCGTGGCGGGGCCGATATGTGGCGCGATGTCGGCATCGCTGCCGACCGCGACGAAGCGGCCGTCCTTGATCGCCACTGCCTCGACCCAGCGACGCGCGGCGTCGACCGTGTAGATGCGGCCGTGCCGGTAGACCGCGTCGGCGGGCTCGGCGGCGCACGGCGCGGGCAGGAACAGCGCTGCGAGCGCGAGGACGGTGAGACGCGAGACGAGCTTCATGAACGACACTCCTTGGAATGGGCAGAGCGTACCCAAGTCGCGCGCGGGGCACGAGTCGCGCGGCACGGCTTCTCGTATCCGCCATTCTCTCGCAAGCAGGAATGCGTGAGCTCCGCCAGTCGCAGATGGCCCCCTGCTTGCGCAGGGGTGACGGTGTCATGAGGGGTGGCGACCACCTTCACGCACTCGCCTTTTCCATCCGCCCCGTCATTCCTGCGAAAGCAGGAATCCATGGGCTTGTCCGAAGGCGCGTTGACCGGCACCCGCGTGATGCGTGACGGAGGCGAAAAGCGCTCGGCCATCGCTCCGCGTTGCGAGCCCGAAGGGGGCCATGCTAGCGTCCGGTCTCCCGTAACGTGGAGGTCGGAATGGACGTTGGAGTTTTCATGATGCCGTCCCATCCGCCGGAGCGCGATTTGCGCGTCGGCTTCGAATGGGACCTGGAGCACATCGCGCTGTGCGATCGTCTGGGCTTCAGCGAGGCCTGGATAGGCGAGCATTTCACCGCGCCCTGGGAGCCCAACCCGGCGCCGGACATCCTCATCGCCCAGGCGCTGCTGCGCACGCGGAACATCAAGCTCGCGCCCGGCGCACACCTGCTGCCCTACCACCACCCGGCGGAGCTCGCGCATCGCGTGGCGTTCATGGATCACCTCGCGCAGGGTCGCTTCATGTTCGGCGTCGGCGCCGGCGGCCTGCCGAGCGACTACCGGCTGTTCAATGTCGACGGCATGGCGGGCGAGAACCGCCACATGACCCGCGAGGCGCTGGACATCATCCTGAAGCTCTGGACCAGCGACGAGCCCTTCGAGTACCGCGGCAAGTACTGGAGCGTGAACGGCATCGAGCCGATGTTCGACGGCCGGCTCAAGATGCACATCAAGCCGCTCCAGACACCCCATCCGCCGATAGGCATCGCCGGCCTCTCGCCGCGCTCCGACACGCTCGAGATGGCGGGCGAGATGGGCCTGATGCCGCTCTCGCTCAACCTCTCGCAGGAATACCTGCGCGACCACTGGGCCTCGGTCGAGCGCGGCGCGGAGCGCGGCAAGCGTCGCGCCGATCGCCGTGACTGGCGCGTGGTACGCGAGGTCTACATCGCCGAGACCGACGCCGAGGCGCGCAAGCTCGCGTTGAACGGCATGATCGGTCGCGCCTACCGCGAGTACCTGCTGCCGCTGTTCAGCCAGTTCCGCCTGCTGTCGGTGTTCAAACACGATCCGAGCGTGCCGGACTCGGACGTCACGCCCGAGTATCTCTGCGAGCACAGCTGGCTGGTCGGGTCGCCGAAGACGGTCGCGAGCAAGCTCGCCGAGATGGAACACGAGGCCGGCGGCTTCGGCACGCTGCTCGTGATCAACTTCGACTTCCTGGACGAGTACGCGTCGTGGTCGGCGTCCCAGCAGGCGCTGATGGAGGAAGTGATGCCGCAGTTCAGGACGCGCGCCGCGGCCTGACGCCTTCCCCGCCGCGGCGCGCGATGCGCCGCGGCGCAGTTTTCCGTCCGGCGTGCTGCCACGTCGGCGCCCTGTGATTTAATCCTCACCCAGCCCAGAGGAGCCTTCACCATGCAATTCGGACTCGGCGTCAGCGCGCACATCAAGAACTGGGAGATCATCCAATACGCCGAGGCGCTCGGTTACGACCGCGCCTGGGTCGGCGACTCGCAGATGATCTGGTCGGACTGCTACGCCGTGCTGGCGCTGGCCGCGCAGGCCACCAGCCGCATCGAGCTGGGCACCGGGGTCGCGATCACCGGCACGCGCATCGCGCCGGTCACCGCGCATTCGATCGCGAGCATCGCGGAACTGGCCCCGGGGCGCACTTTTCTCGGCCTCGGCACCGGCCACACCGCGATGCGCGTGATGGGCCAGAACCCGATGCGCGCCAAGGCGTTTCGCGAATACCTGCGCGTGGTGCGCGCGCTGCTGGACGGCGAGGCGGTGGACTACACCTACGACGGCCAGAGCCGCGAGATCCAGTTCCTCCACCGTGAGCGGCGTTTCATCAACCTTGACCAGCGCATTCCGATCTACGTCGCCGCCAACGGCCCCAAGGCGTTGGAGGCAGCCGGCGAGTTCAGCGACGGCCTCATGACCGTGGGCGGCGAGCCGGACGTGTTCAAGCCCAAGCTCGAGGGCGTGGCGCGCGGCGCGGCCAAGGCCGGTCGCACCCTGCCCGACAACTTCCACACCGCCTTCATCGGCTCGTCCTGTGTGCTCGGGCCGCACGACAAGCTGACCGACGAGCGGGTGATCGACGAGACCGGCGCCTGGATCGGCTGCGAACTGCATTTCTACTACGAGGTGTGGAAGGACAACGGCATGAATGACGCGCTGATCCCCGACCACTTCAAGCCCATCTGGCCGGACTACCTCGCGCGCGTGGCGAGCATGAGCCTGCCGGAGACCGCGCGCTTCCGGCAGATTCACGACGGGCACCTGGTCTACCTGCAGCCCGAGGAACGCAAGTACGTGACACCCGAGGCGATCCGCGCCGGCGTGCTGGTCGGCGAGCCGGACGAGATCATCGAGCACGTGAAGCGGCTCGAAGCCGGCGGCGTGAAGGAGATCGCGCTGTGGCCGCCCATGGACTGCGAGCGCAAGGTGCTGAAGGACTTCGCGCAGCACGTCATGCCGGCGTTTCGCTGAGGCGCGCAGTCATGAGCGACATCGCCGCCCGCCTGCCCGCCCTGGACGCGCTCGACGTCCTGGTGGTGGTCGACAACGAAACCGACACCCTCTCCAGCGTCGCCGAGGGTCTGCCGCAGATTCCCGAGGCGCAGCAACTCCTCGCGCGCCTGCCTGCGGATCGCGTGCACGAGGGTCACGAGTGCAAGGTGGTGTTCGATCACCTGTGCTGCGCCTGCCACGGTCTGTCCGTGCTGCTGACCGGCACGCTTGGTGACGAGACCCATCGCGTGCTGTTCGACGTGGGTCCCTATCCGCACGTGTGGCTCGAGAACGCCAAGCACCTGGACCTCGATCTTGGCAGCATCGAGGCACTGTTCCTGTCCCACTGGCACTTCGATCACAGCGGCGGCTTTCCCGAGGTGGTCGCCGCGATCGCCGACGCGCGGCGCCGACAAGGTCTCGCCGCGCCGCTGGTGGTGGACCTGCACCCGGACCGCCCCGATCAGCGCGGGCTGATGGCCGCCAACGGTACGTTGGTGCTGCTGCCGGCGGAGCCGAGCTTCGCCGCCATCGAGGCCGCGGGTGGGCAGGTGGTGAAGGCCGCGGACGCGCATTTCGTCGCCGGCGGCTTCTTCTACGGCAGTGGCGCCATTCCACGCGTGACGGGCTACGAGACGGGCCTCGCCGGTCACCATTCGTTCTGGGGCGAACGGCTGGAGGCGGATCCCCTGATCATGGACGAGCGCTTCCTCGCGGCGCGGGTGCGCGGGCGCGGCGTGTCGGTGATGTCGGCCTGCTCGCACGCCGGCATCGTCAACGCCTGCCTGGCGGTGAAGGAGAACTTCCCGGCGGAGCCGGTCGACCTGGTGCTGGGTGGGTATCACCTCGCCGGGAAGGTGATGGAAGAGCGCATTCCCGAGACGGTGAGAGATCTGGCAGCGCTGATCGCGCCGCGCATCGTCGCGCC
>JBFWYG010000025.1:47811-54897 GCA_050186725.1 Gammaproteobacteria bacterium
GCTGCCGAACAGCAGCGCCGCGCCGGGCACGGGCACAGGTGCGGCCGTGCCGTATTGCAGGTGATCGACCTCCCAGTCGGTCGAGCCACTCAAGCTCACGATCTGCAGCTTGGAGATACCGCCCTCGAAGATCGCACCCAGGAATCGGTCTTCGCTGGTACCGCCGAAGGTGAATATGTCGCCGAGCCCGTCCGCGCCGGCAAAGCCCAGCGAATTGCCCTGGCCGTCGAACACGCGAATGAGCACGTCGTCCATGCCCGTGGGGAATCCAGAGGGCGTGGTGCCAACGTCGGTCCAGACGACGCCGACGTGGGTCGGCAACGCGCCCAGGACACCGGCGTCGAAGGAGAAGGTCACGCTCGACACGCCGCCGAGGTACCACGAATGACCGCCGGCGCCGGAGCCGTCGATGCTGCCATCGTCGCCGTCGACCGAGTCGGCCTGCGGATCGGGACCAATCACCACGCCGGCGGTGGCGCTCGCGCCGAGCGTGTCGAGTGCTCCATCCTCGAAGGTCTCGAGGTGGAAGTTCGGGTTGCCGGCCGCCAGGGCGGCGAACGGGCTGTCGGCGAACTCGAGATAGGGCGAGGAGATGATGAAGGTCGCGGTGGCCGCTTCGGCCTGGATCACGAAACCCGCGCTCAGCAGGGCGGCACCGGTAACAAGCATCTTGTGCATGGGAGCGCTCCTGCGATCAGAGTAGGGGTCACATTACATCAGCCTTCGCCCGCACGGGTAAGTCCGGCAGTGTCAAAGACTGTGAGAAATTCTCGACAGTTCGGCGCTCACGGCCGCGCCAGGCAGGCGTTCATGGTGGTGATGATGCTGTCGCCCGGGTTCGCGCGCGCCTCGGCGGCGCAGCGCGCGGTGCGATCGCCGCCGACGGCGGGCGCGGACTCGGCGGTGGCGCGGGTCTCCATGCGGCGCTCGGCCTGGGCCATGCAGTCCGCGATGTAGGCCTTGCGCGCGTCGCCCTGCTTGTCTTGGGCGAGCACGTTGCAGTTGGCGCGGCGGCGCTGCTCGCTATCGGCCGCAGCCGCCGCGGCGCCCTGGGCCTGCGGATGCGCCGCCTGCCCGTCGGCGAGACAGGCCTTGAGCGCCTTGGTGCGCGCCTCGCCGGTGAGCTTGGATACCTGTTTGGCGCAGCCGAGGATGACAGACTGGCCTGGCAGCGCTGCTGCGGCGCCCGTGGCCGCGGCGGCGGGCGCCGTCACTGCGTCGGCGGCAGCCTTCTTCTCGACCTTCGCGCCGGCGACAGGGGCGGCGCCGGTCTGGGCCTTGGACTTCGCCTTGGCGGCCGCGGCCGAGGCCGCGCCCGCAGGCTCGATGCGTTCCATGCAGCCCGCGATCAGCGCTTCGCGCTTGGCGCCCGTGGCCTTGCCGGCGATGCGATTGCATTCGGCGAGACGCGTGAATTCAGGCGAACTGCCGAGTTCCTGGGCCGATGCGAGCGGCGCGACGAGCGCCGCGCCCAGGCAGCACGCGCACCCCGCGCGCAGAACGAGTCGCTTCAGCATCCTGCCGCGCCGCCGTTCAGGCCGCGCTGCGCGCTGGCTCGCCGGCGGCGGCACGCGCGGTCTCGAAGGCCAGCACGCCGTCGTCCAGCGTGCCGTTGCGGATAATCTCGCGGTCTAGCACGTAGTTCTGGGTGTTGCGCCAGGGATCGCGATCGCCCTGCTTGGGAAAGAGCCCGATGCCACGGCGCATGTAGCCCGGCGAGAAGTCGTCGAGGAAAGGCTTGACCGCCATGCGCGCGTCTTCCGGGCGCAGGCGCGGCGTGCACACCGTCGCGCCGCGCGCGTCGAGGTGATTGACCAGCCGGCACACGAACTCGGCGACCAGTTCGGAGCGCAGGGTCCACGAGGCGTTGATGTAGCCGATGGTGTAGATGAGGTTGGGCACGTCGCTGAACATCATGCCCTTGTACGACCAGGTCTCGGGGAAGCGCACCGGCGCGCCGTCGACCGTGTACTGCGCGCCGCCCAGCACTTCGAGTTCGAGGCCGGTGGCGGTGACGATGATGTCGGCAGGCAGTTCCTGGCCCGACTTGAGCTTGATGCCGCCGGCGGTGAAGCGTTCGATCTCGTCGGTCACGACCTCCGCCCGCCCGGCGCGAATGGCCTTGAACAGATCCGCGTCCGGTACCAGGCACAGGCGCTGATCCCAGGGGTTGTAACTCGGCGTGAAGTGCTTCGCGACGTCGTAGGCCGCGCCGAGCTGCTTCTTCACCATGCCGATCAGACGGTCGCGCATCTTGCCCGGGTTCTTGCGCGACTGCTGGTAGACGTAGCGCTGGAACCAGACGTTCTTGGCGCGCGTCAGGCGATAGGCGAGCTGCTCGGGCAGCAGCCTGCGCAGCAAGGTCGCGATCGGATCCTTGGCCGGCAGTGACACCACGTAGGTCGGCGAACGCTGCAGCATGGTGACCTTGGCGGCGTCCCGCGCCATGTTCGGCACGAGCGTCATGGCGGTCGCGCCGGAGCCGACCACCACCACGCGCTTGCCGCGGTAGTCCAGATCCTGCGGCCAGTGCTGCGGATGCACGATGCGTCCGGTGAAGTCCTCGCTGCCCGCGAAGCCCGGCTCGTAGCCATGGGCGTAGTTGTAGTAGCCGCTGCACATGAACAGCACGTTGGCGCTGTAGCGCTCGCGGTTGCCGTCACGGGTCTCGGTCTCGATGGTCCAGCGCGCGTCGGCGCTCGACCAGGCCGCGCTCTTCATGCGCTGGCCGAACCGAATCTGCTTGTCGATACCACGTTCGACGGCCGCCTCCCGCACATAGGAGAGGATGGAGGGGCCGTCGGCGATGGCCTTGGGTTCCAGCCAGGGCTTGGAGTCGTAGCCCATGGTGTACATGTCGCTGTCGGAGCGGATGCCCGGGTAGCGGAACAGGTCCCAGGTGCCGCCGATGGCGTCGCGCGCTTCGAGAATCGCGAAACGCTTGCCGGGGCACTTGTCCTGCAGCTGGCGGGCCGCGCCGATGCCGGACAGGCCGGCACCGACGATGATGACGTCGAAGTGTTCCATGGGCGCTCCGTGGATTGGACGCTAGCTCAACTCGAGGCCGTTCAGCTGACCTTCCGCGCGCCACTTCGCCAGCATGGCGTAGAACTGCGAGGCGCCCTCGTACTGCTCTTCGAAGAAGCCGCGCGACTTGCCGTCACCCACCTTGCCCTCGGCGTTGTAGTAGCCGGGGGTGCACTTGGCGAGGTAGTCGGCCATGAAGTTCGGCTTGTGCACGATCTCCTGCCACTCGTCCTCGGCCCGGGTCGAGGCTTCGAGGCAGTCCTTGCCGCGCTTCTTGAGTTCGCCGAGCAGGTAGGCGATGTGGGTCGCCTGGCGGTCCAGCATGTAGGTGAAGTTGGGCGCGAGGCCGGTCTGGGTCAGGCCCATGTGATAGCAGTTCGGGAAGCCGTGGGCGTGGAAGCCGTGGAAGGTGCGCAGCCCGCCGCCCCAGTAATCGGACAGCGACTGGCCGTCGCGACCATAGACTTCGAATTCCGAACGGCGCGTGTAGGCGGTGCCCACTTCGAAACCGGTGGCGAAGATCAGGCAATCGAGTTCGTACTCGACGCCGTCCACCACCACGCCCTTCTCGGTCACGCGATCGACGCCCAGGCCCTTGGTGTCGACCAGGGTGACGTTGTCGCGGTTGAAGGTCGGCAGGAACTCGTCGTTGAAGGTCGGGCGCTTGCACCACTGGCGGTACCAGGGCTTGAGCTTCTCGGCCACGGCCGGGTCCTTCACCGACTTCGCGACGCGGTCGCGGATGTAGTTCATCTTCTGGTAGTCGGCGATCTCGCCCATGTAGGCGATGTCTTCGGCGGTCATGCCGGAGTCCGGGCTCACCGACATCAGCTTGCTGAGCGCCTTGAACAGATCGGTCCAGCGATCGCCCACCAGGTCCTGCTCCTGCGGAATGCCGGACAGGATGGAGACGAAGTTCTCGTTGCGCTCGGCGTGCCAGCCGGGCGGCAGCGAGCGCGCCCAGTTCGGATCGGTCGGGCGATTGCCGCGCTCGTCGATGGCGGATGGCGTGCGCTGGAACACCGTCAGGTGCTTGGCGTCGCGCGCGACGTAGGGCACGCACTGGATGGCGGTCGCGCCGGTGCCGATGATGCCCACGCGCTTGTCGGCCAGCTTGGTCATGCCGCCCGAAGAACTGCCGCCGCAGTAGTCGTAGTCCCAGCGGCTGGTGTGGAAGGTGTGGCCCTTGAAGGTCTCGATGCCCGGGATGCCCGGCAGCTTGGGCCGGTTCAAGGGACCGCTCGACATGATCACGTGGCGCGCCTTGAAGAGATCGCCGCGATCGCTCGTGATGTGCCAGCGCTTGTCGGCCTCGACCCAGCGCACGGTCTTGATCTGGGTCTGGAAGCAGGTGCGCGGGTAGAGGTCGAAGTGCTTACCGATGCGCTGCGCGTGCTCCAGGATCTCCGGCGCGTAGGAGTATTTCTCCTTCGGGATGTAACCGGTCTCCTCCAGCAGCGGCAGGTAGATGTAGGCCTCGATATCGCACTGCGCGCCCGGGTAGCGGTTCCAGTACCAGGTGCCGCCGAAGTCGCCGGCCTTCTCGATGATGCGGAAGTCGTCGAAGCCGGCCTCCTTCAAACGCGCCGCCGCGAGCTGGCCGCCGAAGCCGCCACCGACGATCACGACGTCGAGCGTCTGGGTGATCGGCTCGCGCACCAGCACCTGGTCGATGTAGGGGTCTTCGTTGAACTTCTCGAGCTCACCCACGATCTCGCGGTACTGCGCGTTGCCCTCGGGGCGCAGGCGGCGTTCGCGCTCCTCGGCGTACTTGCGGCGCAGGTCCTGCGGGTCGAAGCCCAGCTCCTGCGGGGTGGGAATGCGGAATGCGGCGGCCTGCGCCTGCGGACTGGTAGCCATGGACGGAATCTCCCCTTCAGCACCATGAAATCGATGGACGGCCACTCTAGTACGAGCCGGCGCGGCTGCGCCAGCCCATTGAGACCGCGAATTAACCGATGTTTGCCCGGTTTCAGCCCGGCATGCGCGCCGTGACCCGGATCTCCACCAGGCCGCCAGGGATGGCGAGTTCGGTGATGCCGATGGCCGTCCAGGCCGGGTAAGGTGCCTTCATGTAGCGATCCTTGACCGCCATGAAAGCTTCCAGGTTGGCCTGCAGGCCGACGTGGAAGGTGGTCATCTCGGTGATATCGGCGAAGCCCACGCCCGCCGCCGCCAGTACCTCGGCCAGGTTGTCGAAGGCCTGGGTGAACTGCGTGGCCGGGTCCGGCGAGACCGAACCTGCCGCCAGATCGATGCCGATCACGCCCGAACAGCGCAGATGCTGGCCGTCCACGACCGCCGGCGCGAAGTGGTAGTTGTCGTAGAAACCCTGCTGCGAGGGCGGAATGATGCGCTTGGCCTGGGACATGGGTAGGACCTCCGGTGGTTGGAGGATCCATTGTAGGTCGGACTTCAGTCCGACATTCCAAGCCAGAACCGCGGTGCACGGCCGATTGAAATCGGCCCTACACCGGAGCCACCTGTAGGGCCGGTTTCAACCGGCCATTCCATTCCAGAGCCTTGAAAACAATGTCGGGTGTAAGTCCGACCTACACCCCGCTGTGCATCCGCGGCCCGGGCGCCTGCTGCGCGATGATGCCGGCCTCGGCGTCCAGCAGTTCGCTCCAGCGTCCGTCGCGCTCCGCCGGCGACACCACCATCTCCGCCAGGTGCAGGAAGACCTTGTAATGCCCGAGCTCCGAGCCGCGCAGCGAGTCGAAGAAGGCGCACAACTCCGCGTCCAGGCCCGAGGCGGCCAAGAGTTCGAAGCGCTCGCAGGAGCGCGCCTCGATGAGCGCGGAGATCAGCAGCCGGTCCAGGAGTTCGCGGGTGCCCTGCCCGCGCCGCACGAGGCCGTGCAGCGCGCTCGCGTAAGCATTGCGATGGACCCGCGGCATGCCGCCACCGCGCGCCGCGAGCAGGCGACTGACCGCGTGCAGATGGATGGTCTCGTCGCGGGCGACCGCGGCCAGGATGCTCACCCAGGCGTCCGGACTTGCCTCACCGGCCGGCCAGCGGCTGACCAGTTCCAGCGCGTTCGAGGCCGCCTTGCGTTCTAGGTGGGCGTGGTCGCCGAGCAGGACGAGCGGTTCGGCCAGCGCCAGCGTCGCCCAGGAAGCGGGCGTACGGTAGCGCAGTGGCAGGTCGGCGGTGGACGGCGCGGCGGTCACGACTGAGTGGCGAATGCTGGGGCCGCGGAGGATAGCGGCTTACGCGCGGCCCGGCGACTGCTCGCCCGAACGGATGAGGCCTGCATGATGATTCGCAGATCCGTCACGCCACGGCTTGGCGGACGCCGTCGCGCGGTGTAGCAATAGAGCGATTCCAGCGAAAAGGGACTCGCGCATGCCAGCGACCGGACGCAGCGCAGTGGGCAGAGTGATGGTGGGCATGGGACGCCAGCCAGGCGCCGCCGCTGCCATCACCCGCCTCCGTGCACTCCTCGACGAAGTGACCGCCAATGCCAACCCGCGCGATGCCGCCGCCCTGGGCGCGCTGCGCGACCGCGCGCGCGCCGCGCTCGCCGAGACCGCGGCGCTGACCGCCGGCGTACCCGCGGTGAAGACCGAGCACGACGCCCTGCAGGCCGCGCTACCCGCGCTCGAGCGTCGCATCGCGGTCGCCAGCGGCCAGGGCCCGCAGATCGGCCGGCACCGTCCGGCGCCACCGCCCGCCGCGCCGGCCGTGGCCGACGACGCGGATCCACTGCGTGCGCCGCAGGACCAGGCCAACGCCTACGGCGAGGCGCCGGCCTCGGGCTACGGCCGGGTACAACCGGTGGCAGACCCGCCGCCCGTCGACAGCTACGTCGTGCCCGACACCGACGGGCCCCGCGCCCAGGGTTACGGGCAAGTCGACGCGCTGCGCGGCGCGCAGCAAACCGACATGTACACCCTGGACGACGACAACACCGGCCACTACCTGCTCGACGACGACGAGGACGCGCCCGCCCAGCCCGATGCGCCAGCGGTCCAGATCCCACCGCCCCCGCCGCAACCGCCCGCCGACGGCTTCGCCCGCCGCGCCGCGCAGCACGCCGAGCGTCGCGCGGCCCTG
>JBFWYG010000026.1:0-54141 GCA_050186725.1 Gammaproteobacteria bacterium
GTCACCAGCAGCAGGCGCGGCAGGCGCAGGGCGGCGAGGATGGGCAGGTTGGCGGCGGGAAACTCGCGTCGCGCGAGGTCCTCGGCGGCGACCCATTCCACTGTCTGGCCTTCGCGGCCGTGGGGTTCGCCGCGCCAGGCGCGTACCTCGAACACCAAGAGTTCGATGCGCCGGTCGGGATAGTCGTGACGCACGGTGATGAGCGGCGTGGCGGCCTCGATAGCGATGCCGAGTTCCTCGTCGAGCTCGCGCGCGAGCCCGGCGACGGCGCTCTCGCGCGGCTCGAGCTTGCCGCCCGGGAACTCCCACTTGCCGCCCTGGTTGGCGTGGCGAGGCCGCAGTGCGAGCAGCACCGCGCCATCCTCGCGCCGGATCGCGGCGGCCGCCACGCGCAGCACGCCGCCGGTTCGGCGAGCGGACACCGCCACGTGGCTCAGCTGCGATAGTCGGCGTTGATCTTCACGTAGTCGTAGGAGAAATCGCAGGTCCACACCGTGGTGGCGTGGGGACCGCGGCCGATGGAGATCGCGATGTGGATGTCGCTCTGCTTCATCACCGCCGCGCCCTGCGCCTCGGTGTAACCCGCCGCGGGCTCGCCGCCGGCGATGATCGGCACGCCGCCGATGGCGATGTCCACTTCGTCGATCGCCAGGCGCTCGGCGCCCGCGCGGCCGACCGCGGCGAGGATCCGGCCCCAGTTCGCGTCGCTCGCGAACAGCGCGGTCTTGACCAGCGGCGACTCGGCGACCGCGTAGGCCACCCGCGCGCAGTCCGCTTCGCTGTGTCCGCCGCGGACCTCCACGGCGACGAACTTGGTGGCGCCTTCGCCGTCGCGCACGATGTCGTGGGCGAGCCCCAGGCACACCGCCTCCACCGCGGCGGCGAGCCGCGCGCAGAGCGGATGGCTGAGGCTGTCGATGCGCGGCGCGCCGCTCTTGGCCGTAGCGATCAGCACCAGCGCGTCGTTGGTCGAGGTATCGCCATCGACGGTGATGCGGTTGAAGCTCAGATTGCAGGCGCGGCGCGCGATTTCGCGGAATACCGCCGGCGCCACCGCCGCGTCAGTCGCGACGTAGGCGAGCATGGTCGCCATGTTCGGCTTGATCATGCCGCTGCCCTTGGTGATGCCGGTCACCGCGAAGCGCGCGCCGTCGGCCTCCACCGCCACGCTCCTGAGCTTTGGCCGCGTATCGGTGGTCATGATCGCGTGCGCCGCCGGCTCCCAGGCGTCGGCGTCGAGCGCCGCGATGAGAGCCGGCATGGGCGCGGACAGCGCTTGCGCATTCAGCTGCTGGCCGATGACGCCGGTCGAGAAGGGCAGCACGTCGGCCGTCGCCACGCCGCCCGCGGCGGCGAGCGCAGCGCACACCTCGAGACAGCGCGCCTCGCCCTCGGCGCCGGTGCCGGCATTGGCGTTACCGGCGTTGACGACCACGTAGCGCGCGCGACCTTCGGCCAGGTGCCGACGCGCCACCGTGACCGGCGCGGCGCAGAACAGGTTCTGCGTGAACAGGCACTCGACGGTGGACTCCGGCGCGATCTCGAGCACGGTGAGATCGTTGCGGTTCTTGTAGCGCGTGCCCGAAGCGGCGACCGCGAGGCGGATGCCGGCGATGGGGCGTGGCGTCGTGTCGGCGACGAGCGTGTCGTTGGCGGCGGTCATGGACTGGCTTCCAGGAATCTATTGCAGCGCGCCGTGGCACTGCTTGAACTTCTTGCCGGAGCCGCAGGGGCAGGGCTCGTTGCGCCCGACCTTGCGCTCATTGCGCACCACCGGGGTCTGGGCCGGCAGCGGCGTGGGCAAGGCGCCCGGCTCGGCTTCGTCGTCGGTCAGCGCCGGCGCGCCGCCCGACTGGTAGTGATAATGCTGCTGCGCCTCGGCCTCGCGCTCGGCCTGCTGGCGCTCAACCGCCTCCACGTCCTCGCGCGCCCGCACCTGCACCTTGGACAGGATGCCGATCACGTCGCGGGTGATCTCTTCGAGCATGCGGCCGAACATCTCGAAGGCTTCGCGCTTGTACTCCTGCTTGGGGTTCTTCTGCGCGAAGCCGCGCAGGTGGATGCCCTGGCGCAGGTGGTCCATCGCCGCCAGGTGCTCCTTCCAGTGCGTGTCCAGCACCTGCAGCATGATGCCCTTCTCGAAGCTGCGCATGTCGGCCGCGCCGACCAGCGCTTCCTTCTCCGCGTAGGCCTGCTCGACCGCCTCGACGATGCGCTGGCGAATCTCGCTCTCCTCGAGGTTCTCGTTGGCCTTAAGCCACAAGGCGACGTCGACCTTGACGGCGTACTCGCTCTCGATCGCTGCCGAGAGCCCGGGCAGGTCCCAGGTCTCCTCGAAGCTGTCGGGCTTGATGTAGGTGTCGATCATGGCGTTGACCACGTCGTGGCGGATGCCGCGGATGTTCTCCGAGATGTCCTCGGCTTCCATGATCTCGCGACGCTGTTCGTAGACGTGTTTGCGCTGGTCGTTCGCGACGTCGTCGAATTCCAGCAGCTGCTTGCGGATGTCGAAGTTGCGTCCCTCGACCTTGCGCTGCGCGTTCTCGATGGCGCGCGTCACCCACGGGTGCTCGATGGCCTCGCCTTCCTCCATGCCGAGCTTCTGCATGATCGCGCTGACCCGCTCGGACGCGAAGATGCGCATCAGGTTGTCTTCCAGCGACAGGTAGAAGCGACTCGAGCCCGGATCGCCCTGGCGACCGGAACGGCCGCGCAGCTGGTTGTCGATGCGCCGCGACTCGTGTCTCTCGGTGCCGACGATGTGCAGGCCGCCGGCCTCGATCACCTGGTCGTGGCGTACCTGCCAGGCTTCGCGCGCCGCCGCCACCTTGGCCGGATCGTCGCTGCCGAGCGCGTGCAGTTCGGACTCGAGATTGCCGCCGAGCACGATGTCGGTGCCGCGACCGGCCATGTTGGTCGCGACCGTGACGCTGCCGGGTCGACCCGCCTGGGCGACGATCTGCGCCTCCTGCTCGTGAAACTTGGCGTTCAACACCTGGTGCTTGATACCGTCCTTCTTGAGCAGTCCCGACAGGAACTCCGAGGTCTCGATGGAGGTGGTGCCGACCAGCACCGGCTGCTGCCGCGCCGCGCAGTCCTTGATGTCCTCGATGATGGCGGTGAATTTCTCGCGCGCCGTCAGGAATACGAGATCGCCGCGGTCGTCCCGCACCATCGGCCGATGGGTGGGTATCACCACCACTTCGAGGCCGTAGATCTCCTGGAACTCGTAGGCCTCGGTGTCGGCGGTGCCGGTCATGCCGGACAGCTTGTCGTAGAGGCGGAAGTAGTTCTGGTAGGTGATGGAGGCGAGCGTCTGGTTCTCCTGCTGGATGGCCACGCCCTCCTTGGCCTCCACCGCCTGGTGCAGGCCCTCGGACCAGCGCCGGCCCGGCATGGTGCGCCCGGTGAACTCGTCGACGATGACGATCTCGCCGTCCTTCACCACGTAGTCGACGTCCTTCTGGAACAGCGCGTGGGCGCGGATCGCGGCGTAGACGTGGTGCATGAGCTGGATGTTGGTCGCGCTGTACAGGCTGTCGCCCTCGGCCAGCAGGCCGCGCTCGACCATCACGTGCTCGATCTTCTCGTGGCCGTCCTCGGTCAGGAAGACCTGGCGGGCCTTCTCATCCACCGTGTAATCGCCCGGCCCCTCTTCCTCCTTCTGCCGCTCGAGCAGTGGGATGAGGACGTTGACCTTCATGTAGAGCTCGCTGCGATCGTCGGTCGGCCCCGAGATGATGAGCGGCGTGCGCGCTTCGTCGATGAGGATGGAATCCACCTCGTCCACCACCGCGAAGGCGTGATCGCGCTGCACCCGCTGGCTGGGGTGGAAGGCCATGTTGTCGCGCAGGTAGTCGAAGCCGAGCTCGTTGTTGGTCGCGTAGGTGATGGCGCAGCTGTAGGAGCGCTGCCGGTCCTGCGGCGTCATGCCGGACAGGATCACGCCAACCGACATGTCGAGCGCGTTGTACAGGCGCCCCATCCATTCCGCGTCGCGGCGCGCGAGGTAGTCGTTCACGGTCACGACGTGCACCGCGTTGCCGGACAGCGCGTTCAGGTAGGCCGGCAAGGTCGCCACCAGGGTCTTGCCCTCGCCGGTGCGCATCTCGGCGATCTTGCCCTGGTGCAGCACCATGCCGCCGATCAGCTGCTCGTCGAAGTGGCGCATGCCGAGCACGCGCTTGCCGGTCTCGCGCACCACGGCGAAGGCCTCGGGCAGCAGGTCGTCCAGTGTCTCGCCGTTCTGGTAGCGCTCGCGGAACTCGGTGGTCTTGGCGCGCAGCTCGTCGTCGCTGAGCGCCTGGAGGCCGGGCTCGAGCTGGTTGATGGCCTCGACCGATTTGCGCAGGCGCTTCAGCAGGCGGTCGTTGCGGCTGCCGAACACGGCCTGCACGAGGCGTTGGGCAAGAGACTTGGAGGATGCGGCCATGGACTGTGCGCTTAGCTGGTGGTGGAGAGGAAGCGTGAAGAGCGGCCGCCAGGGCGGCCGATCGCGGCCCGCCATTGTAGCAAGGCGGGCGTGGCCCCGGCGCGGCGACGCGCCGGGATGTGACTAGCGCTGCAGCTTGGTGCCGGCCTGGACCCGCAGCTTGGCGGGATTGCCGACGAAGGCGATGGGATTGACCTTCTCGCCGTTGTGCACGACTTCGAAGTGGACGTGGGGACCGGTGGTGCGGCCCGTTGATCCGAGCAGCGCCACGGACTGGTTCTTGTCGACCTTCTCGCCCACCGCCACCAGGTTGGCGCGGTTGTGCGCGTAGCGGGTGATGTAGCCATTGCCGTGGCTGATCTCGACCAGGTTGCCGTAGCCCCAGCGTTTGCCCGACCAGATCACCACGCCGGCCGCCACCGCGCGCACCGGCTCGCCGGGCTTGCCGACGAAGTCCAGGCCGTCGTGGAACTCACGACCGCCGGTCACCGGGTCGGTGCGGTAGCCGAAGCCGGAAGAGATCCAGCCGGCCCCCAGGGGCTGGCCGTCGGGCTTCATGTCATCGTGCAGGAGGCGGTCCTGCATCAGCGCTTCGAGCGCATCGAGACGCTCGCCCCGCAGGCCGACCTCGTCTTTCAGTGCATCGAGATTGGCCAGCAGTTCGGTCCACTCCGGCGGCCGGGCGTCCTCGGGCTGGGGACCACCGATGGCGGGATCATGGCCCAGGTCGAACTCGGCGACGTCGAGCCGCGCCGACTTGGCGACGCGCTCGGCCACCGCGTCCAGGCGCGTGAGCTGCGACTGCATGCGGCCGATGGCGCCGGACAGGGCGCTCAGATCGCCGCTCATGTCCTCGTTCAGCGAATTCAGGAACTGGCGCTGGTTGAGGATCTCGCGCTGCCAGACCTGGGCAGAGCGTTCGGGATTGTTGAGGATCTCCTCGACCATCGCGCTCCCGCCCCGGGTGTACCCCCAGTAGGCGAGCCCGGCCGAGCCGGTGGCGAGGGTCATGGCCGTGACCAGCATCAGCGGCAGGCCGATGCGGAACCGCGCGGTGGTTCCCCGCGACTTTGATAGGATGATTATTTCCATGACTATGAGTGGGCAACGACCAGTCCCGCCGTCCTCAACGGGCCAGCCGCAGTGAGCACCCCCCTTTCTGTTTGTGACATTGTCGCCAGATTCTCCCAGCTAAAGCAATTGACAGACCGCGCGCGGCGGCTGGGAGAGATGAACGACCGCCTGCTGGCCTGCGTGCCGGAGGGGCTGCGTCGCCACGTGCGCCTGGCGACCGTGCGGGACGGCTGCCTGGTGCTGCAGGCCGAAGGCTCGACCTGGGCCGGGCAATTGCGCTTCAAGACACCGGAGATCCTCGGCCAACTGCGTGCCCTGCCCGAGTTCAGCGAAGTGAAGAGTGTGAGGGTGAGGAACGTGGTCGAGCCGCGGGAGAAGCTGCCCGCCGCCGCGCCCCGGCACATGAGTCAAGCGGCGGGCGAGACGCTCGATGCGGCGGCAGCCTGCACCGAGGACCCTCGGCTCAGCGCCGCCCTGGCGCGGCTCGCGCGCCACGCCCGGGACTGAGTCTTCGCCGGCGCTTCAGCGCGCCGGGATAGGCTGGCTGAAGCTGAAGGGCGCGGTCTGCTCGCCTTCGAACGACACCAGTTCGTAGGCGTCTTCGGTGGCGAGAATCTTGCGCAGCAGGCGATTGTTCAACTCATGGCCCGACTTGTAGCCGTGGAAGGCGCCGATCAGGCTGTGGCCGAGCAGGTAGAGATCGCCGATGGCGTCGAGGATCTTGTGCTTGACGAATTCGTCCTCGTAGCGGAGCCCGTCTTCGTTCAGCACGCGGTAGTCGTCAACCACCACGGCGTTGTCGAGGCTGCCGCCGAGCGCCAGGTTCTGCTCGCGCAGCAGTTCGACGTCCTTCATGAAGCCGAAGGTGCGCGCGCGGGCCACTTCCTTGACGAAGCTGGTGGTCGAGAAATCGATTTCGGCGTGCTTGCTGCGCTGGTGGAAGAAGGGATGATCGAACTCGATGGCGAAGGACACCTTGAAGCCGTCGAAGGGCTCGAATCGCGCCCACTTGTCACCGTCGCGAACGCCGATGGCGCGTTTGATCCGGAAGAATCTCTTCGGCTGGTTCTGCTCCTCGAAGCCCGCGGACTGGATGAGGAACACGAAGGGCCCGGCGCTGCCGTCCATGATCGGCACTTCCGAAGCGCTCAAATCGACATAGGCGTTGTCGATACCGAGGCCGGCGAAGGCCGACAGCAGGTGCTCGACCGTGGAAATGCGCACGCCACCCTTCACCAGGCTGGTGGACAGGCTGGTGTCGCCGACGTTCTCGGCGCGGGCGACGATGTCCACGGCCGGCTCGAGGTCGTCCCGGCGGAACACGATACCCGTGTCCGCGGGGGCCGGGCGCAGGGTCAGGAAGACCTTGCGGCCGGTGTGCAGGCCAACACCCGTGGCCCGAATCACGTTCTTCAGCGTGCGCTGTCTGATCATTTTCCCCCGCTTCTCAGAGAGAAGGTCCGCTTTTTTGGAGGGAATATAACACACCTCCGTAGGGGCTTGATAAGCCGATTCTTATTCATCCCTTGCTGACTTCGTCAGCGCCCGGGGGGGCCGCCGCGGACGGGCGGCCCCGCGGTACGCGACTCAGTCAGCCTGGCGGCGCAGGAAGGCCGGGATGTCCAGGTAGTCGGTGTTGCCCTCAGTGATGTCCTGGAACACGCGATCGTCCCGCGTGCGCGGCACCGCGGCCGGACGCTCGACCCGGCGGATCTCCACCCCTTCGTCGAATCGCTCGGCTCGCTGCGGCGCCTGCGCATGGCCGGGCGCCATCGCTGGTGCCGGGGCCGTGGCCACCGCCACCGGGCGGCTCGGCGCCTGGGTCGGCACCGGCTCTTCCTTGCGCGCGTCGCCGCTGATGCCGGTCGCCACCACGGTGACGCGGATCTCGTCGTCCATGTTCGGGTCGATGACCGTGCCCACCACCACCGTGGCGTTGTCCGAGGCGAAGGCCTTGACCGTGTTGCCGACCTCCTCGAACTCGCCCATCTTGAGGTCGAGGCCGGAAGTGACATTGACCAGGATGCCCTTGGCGCCCGCCAGGTTGACGTCCTCGAGCAGCGGACTCGAGATGGCCGCCTCGGCGGCGATGCGCGCGCGATCCTGGCCGCGAGCCGCGCCCGAGCCCATCATCGCCATGCCCATTTCCGACATCACGGTGCGCACGTCGGCGAAGTCGACGTTGATGAGACCGGGGCAGGTGATCAGCTCCGCGATGCCCTGCACCGCCCCGAGCAGCACGTCGTTGGCCGCCTTGAAGGCGTCCAGCAGGCTGATGTCACGGCCGAGCACCGAGAGCAGCTTCTCGTTCGGAATGGTGATCAGCGAGTCGACGTACTGCGCGAGGTCGCGAATGCCCTGGTCCGCGATGGCGCCGCGCTTGCGGCCTTCGAAAGGAAACGGCCGGGTCACGACCGCGACCGTCAGGATGCCCATCTCCTTCGCGATCTGCGCCACCACCGGCGCCGCGCCGGTGCCGGTGCCACCGCCCATGCCGGCGGTGATGAAGACCATGTCGGCGCCTTCCAGCACGTCATGGATGCGGTCGCGGTCGTCCATCGCCGCCTGTCGGCCGACGTCGGGGTTGGCGCCCGCGCCCAGGCCCTTGGTGATGTCGGCGCCGAGTTGCAGCGTGGTCTTGACCGCGGAATTCTTCAGCACCTGCGCATCGGTGTTGGCGCAGATGAATTCCACCCCGTCGATGTCGGCGGTGAGCATGTGCTCTACGGCGTTGCCGCCGCCGCCACCGACGCCGATCACCTTGATGACCGCCCGTTGGCTGTAGGAGTCCATCAGTTCGAACATCTTTCAATCCCTCCGTCTACTGTCGCCCCGCTCGTGGGGTGGGTGACTGTTATGTAATCGTGTGTGCCAGCGTCGACGCCGCCGCGGCCGCCAGCCGCGCGCGAACGTCTAGAAATTTCCATGGAACCAGGCCTTCATGCGCTCCCAGAGACTGGCGGTGTTCTCGAAGCGCGGGTTGGGTTGGGAGAAGCTGGTGCCGCCACCGGCCTGGTTGCCGAACAGCAACAGGCCTACGCCCGTGGCGTAGATCGGGTTGCGCACCACGTCCACCAGGCCCGCCACGTACTGCGGCGTACCGAGCCTGACGGGCATGTGGAACACTTCCTCGGCGAGCTCGATCACGCCTTCCATCTTGGAGCCGCCGCCGGTCAGGACCACGCCGGCGGCCATCATCTCCTCGAAGCCGCTGCGCTTGAGCTCGGCGGCGACGAGGTTGAAGAGTTCTTCGTAGCGCGGCTCGACCACCTCGGCCAGCGTCTGGCGCACCAGGCGGCGCGGCGGCCTGTCGCCCACGCTCGGCACCTCGATGGTCTCCTCGGGGTTGGCGAGCTGGGTGAGCGCGCAGGCATAGCGGATCTTGATGTCCTCCGCGTGGTGGGTGGGCGTGCGCAGCGCGACGGCGATGTCGTTGGTCACCTGGTCGCCGGCGATGGGGATCACCGCCGAATGATGAATGGCGCCGTGCACGAACACCGCGATATCGGTGGTGCCGCCGCCGATGTCACACAGGCACACGCCGAGGTCCTTCTCGTCCTCGGTCAGGACCGCGTAGGACGAGGCGAGCTGCTGCAGGATGATGTCGTCCACCTCGAGCCCGCAGCGGCGCACGCACTTGACGATGTTCTGCGCCGCCGACACCGCGCCGGTCACCATGTGCACGCGCGACTCGAGGCGCACACCCGACATGCCTATCGGCTCGCGGATGCCCTCCTGGCCGTCGATGATGAATTCCTGCGGCAGGATGTGCAGGATCTTCTGGTCCGCCGGAATGGCCACCGCGCGCGCGGCATCAATCACGCGCTCGACGTCGCTGTGCGTCACCTCGCTGTCGCGGATGGCGACGATGCCGTGGGAATTGAGACTGCGGATATGGCCGCCGGCGATGCCGGCGTAGACCGAGTGGATCTCGCAGCCCGCCATCAGCTCAGCCTCTTCGATGGCGCGCTGGATGGACTGCACGGTCGATTCGATGTTGACCACCACGCCCTTCTTCAGTCCGCGGGACGGATGGGAGCCGAGGCCCACCACCTCGATGGAGCCGTCGGGCGCCACCTCGCCGACGATCGCCACCACCTTGGAGGTGCCGATGTCGAGCCCGACCAGCAGCTTCTTGTCCGATTTCTTCGCGATCATGCTGCGCTCCCGCGGACGCTCGAAGCGCGCGCGTCTGTACCCCTTCCGCTCATTTGCCGCCATTCCTCACCGCTGCCGCACGTTCGCCGACCGCGAACCCGTTGGTGTAACGCATGTCGACGTGACCGATGCGCTCCCAGGCGGCGTTGAGGCCGCGCGTGTATCCCCATTTGAATCTGGCCAGGCGTTCTTCGAGATCCCGCCGGCCGAGCAGGATCTCGTGACCGCCCTCGGTGGTCACCGTCCACGCGCGTCGGTCCGACAGACCGAGCGCGACTGGCACGAGACCCACGCCTGCCAGTTCCTGCTTGATGTAGGCGAAGCGCTCGAGCACTTCCTGTTCGGAGCCCAGCGGGCCGGTCAACTGCACCAGTTCCTTGGGCAGGTCTTCCGGCGCCGGCACGAAGATGTCGGCGCGCGCGTTCAGCAGGCCGTAGTCCCCCCAGCGCGCCACCGGCACCTGCTCGACGATGGTGACGTGCAGGCCATCCGGCCATACGCGACTGACGTTGGCCTCCTTGATCCACGCCTGGTTCAAGAGCTGACGACGAATCTCCTCGACGTCCACGCCGAAGAAGCCGCCTTCCACCGCACCCGCTACCGCGCGCTGCACGTGCTCGGTGGTGAGATGCTTGAACTCGCCCTCCACCATCACGCGCCGGATCGGCAGCGCGGCGGGATTGGAGAGTTCATGGGCAAGCCACAGCACGCCGGCCACGGTCAGCACCACCATGGTCAGGAACACCGCGAGCGTCGGCGAAATCGGCGGCGGCGTCGGCTCGGTCACCTTGAGCGTGGCGTGACTCATGCGCTCCGCCCTCCATCCATGCTCGCGGCCAGGATGGCGAGGGTCAGGTCTTCGAAGCTGAAGCCCGCCTGGCGCGCCGCCATCGGCACCAGCGAATGATCGGTCATGCCCGGCACGGTGTTCAGTTCGATGAGCCACAGCCGGCCGTCGCCACCGCGCATGAAGTCCACCCGTCCCCAGCCGCGCCCATCCAGCGCCTGGAAGGCGCGCAGGCCGATGGCCGCCGCGGCGCGCTCGTCCGCCTCGGACAGGCCGCAGGGACAGATATAGGACGTGGTGTCGACCAGGTACTTCGCCGAGTAGTCGTAGAACTCGTGGGGCGTCTCGAGGCGGATGATGGGCAGCGCCTCGCCGGCGACGATGGACAAGGTGTATTCCGCGCCGTCGACGAAGCGCTCCGCGAGCACCAGCTCGTCGTAGGCGCGCGCGGCGCGGACCGCGGCGGCGAAGTCGTCGGCCAGCTTGACCTTGGACACGCCGAGACTCGAGCCCTCGCGCCCGGGTTTGACGAAGAACGGCAGGCCGAGCGCGCGCGCCAGTTCGCGCACGTCGCTGCGCTCGTCCACCACGCGGAAATCGGGGGTCGGCAGACCGGCGCCGAGCCACGCGAGCTTGGCACGGTACTTGTCCATGGCGAGCGCGCAGCCGGTGACGCCGGTCCCGGTGTAGGGCTTGCCCAGCAGTTCCAGCGCCGCCTGCACCTGCCCGTCTTCACCGCCACGGCCGTGCAGCGCGATGAAGAAGCGGTCGTAGTCACGGTAGCGCAGCAGGTCGTCCAGCGTGCCCTGCCAGTCGAGCGCGGTGGCGTCGACGCCTGCCGCGACGAGCGCCGCGGTCACCGCCGCGCCACTCTTCAGCGATACCTCGCGTTCTCCCGAGGTCCCGCCCATCAGCACGCCGACGCGTCCGGCGTCGCGCGCGGCGGCCGCGAGCCTGGCCCGGTCGAAGCCACTCACGGTGCGCCCTCCGCGGCTTCGCCGACGAACTGCACCTCGGGCTCGAGCGTGATGCCGGAACGCTCGCGCACGGTGGCCTGCACGTGGCGCACCAGAGCCTCGATGTCGGCCGCGCGCGCGCCGTCATCGTTGACGATGAAGTTGGCGTGCACGGTCGAGACCTCGCAGCCGCCGCGCCGGTAGCCCTTGAGTCCGCACTGCTCGATGAGGCGACCGGCGAAGTCGCCGGGCGGATTCTTGAACACCGAGCCGCAGGACGCCTTGCCGGTCGGCTGGGTCGCGCCGCGCTGGGCCAGCACCTGGCGGATGCGCTCCGCGCCCTGCCCCGCCGCGCTGTCCGGCAGCGCGAGCAGCGCGGCCAGGAACCAGCCCGGCTGCGGCGCCTCGACGTGGCGGTAGCCGACGGTGAAGGCCTCGCGCGGCAGACGCGCGATGACGCCGGCGCGATCGATCATCTCCACCCACTGGACGTACTGCCAGGTCTCGCCGCCCAGCGCGCCGGCGTTCATGCGCAGCGCGCCGCCCAGGCTGCCGGGAATGCCGGCCAGGAACTCTAGCCCGGCGCGATCGCGCGCCGCGGCGGCGCGCGCGAGACGCGCGCAGGGCACGCCGGCCTCGGCGTAGAGCTGCGTGTCGTCCAGCCATTCCAGGCCGGCAAGCCGCGCGGTGGAGACGACCGTGCCGCGCACGCCGCCGTCGCGAATGAGCACATTGCTGCCCAGCCCCAGGAACAGCAGCGGGTCGCGCGCGTCGCTCGCGAGAAAGGCCGCGAGCTCGGCGCGATCGGCCGGCTCGAACCAGCGCTCGGCCGGTCCTCCGCAACGCCAGCTCGAATGGCGCGCGAGCGGCTCGTCACGCCGGAACTCGCCGCGCCAGGCGCAGGTGTCGGGATCGCGCAGCGCTGCGTTCATGTCACCAGGGCCTCCGCGATGGCGCCGATGTTGCCGGCGCCGAGCAGGGCCACCACGTCGTCGTCCTGCACCAGGTCGGCGAGCACTTCGGTGACCTGCGCGAGTTCCGCGACGAATACCGGGTCGATGTGGCCGCGGCTGCGAATGGCGCGCGCCAGCGCGCGGCCGTCGGCGCCTGCGATGGGCGCTTCGCCCGCGGCATAGACCTCCAGCAGCACCAGCACGTCGGCACGCGACAGCACGGTGGCGAAATCGTCCAGCAGGTCGCGCGTGCGGGTGTAACGATGGGGCTGGAACACCACCACCAGGCGCTTGCCCGGAAAGGTGCGGCGAATGGTCTTCAGGACCGCATCCAGTTCCTTCGGATGATGACCATAGTCGTCGACCACCGTGACCTGCTTGCCGCCGACCTCGATGTCGCGGTGGATCTGGCAGCGCCGGCCGATGCCCTCGAAGGCCAGCAGCGCGCGGCGCGCGGCGTCCAAGTCCACGCCGAGTTCGCGCGCGACGGCGATCGCGGCGAGCGCGTTCTGCACGTTGTGCTCGCCCGGCAGGTTGAGTACGAACTCGTCGGCCGGCTGGCTGGCTTCGCCCTTCAAGGCCACACGGAAATGCTCGCGACCGTCGGCGTGACGCAGGTCGTGGCCGCGCACGTCGGCGTCCTCGTGCACGCCGTAGGTGATGACCCGCGCGCGAATCTCGGGGATCAGCGACGCGGCCTGCGCGTCGTCCAGGCACACGCAGGCCACGCCGTAGAACGGCAGGCGGCGGAAGAACTCGACGAAGGTCGCCTTCAGCACGGCGAAGTCGCCGTGATAGGTGGCCATGTGATCGGCGTCGACGTTGGTCAGCACCGCGACCAGCGGGTGCAGCAGCAGGAAGGACGCGTCGCTCTCGTCGGCCTCGGCGACGAGATAGCTGCCGGCGCCGAGCCGCGCATTGGATCCGATGCTCTTCACCAGGCCGCCGACCACGAAGGTCGGATCGAGGCCAGCCTCGGCCAGCACCGCGGCGACGAGACTCGTGGTGGTGGTCTTGCCATGGGTGCCGGCGATGGCGATGCCGCGCCGGAAACGCATGAGTTCCGCGAGCATCTCGGCGCGCGGCACCACCGGGATGCGCTGCGCGCGCGCCGCCACCAGTTCGACGTTGTCCTCGGCGATGGCGCTCGACACCACCACCACGTCCGCGCCGGCGACGTTGCCGGCGGCGTGCGTGCCGAGCACCGCCACGCCCTGGGCGCGCAGCCGCTCGGTCACCTTGCTCGCGCTCTGGTCCGAGCCCGAGACCTTGTAGCCGAGATTGGACAGCACCTCGGCGATGCCGCTCATGCCCGAGCCGCCGACGCCGATGAAATGGATGCGTTCGACGCGATGCATCAGGGTGGAGGACGGGTCATGCATCGACGAACTCCAGGCACTGCGCGGCGACCTCGGCGGTGGCGTGGGGGCGTCCGCAGGCGCGCGCGCGCTCGGCCATCGCGAGCCGCGCCGGCGCGTCCTTGAGCAGCCGACCGATCTCGGCCGCCAGGCGTTCGACACTCATCTCACTCTCGGGCAGCAGCACCGCGGCCTCGGCGCCCGCCAGGTAGCGCGCGTTGGCGGTCTGGTGATCGTCCACCGCGTAGGGATAGGGCACCAGGATGGCGGCCACGCCGCAGGCCGCGATTTCGGCGACGCTGCTCGCGCCGGCGCGCGCGATGACGAGATCCGCCCAGCCATAGGCGGCCGGCATGTCGTCGATGTAGGGCAGCACCTCGTGGCTGGCCAGGTTGCCGACCGCGGCGTAGCGCGCGGCGGTGGGGGTCACGTCATCCGCGCCGCACTGATGCCGCACCTCGATGCCCGTCACGCCGCACAGTGCGAGCGCCGCCGGCACGCGCTCGTTCAGCGCGCGCGCGCCGCGGCTGCCGCCGAATACCAGCACGCGCGGCGCGTGGGCCGATGCGGCGCGCGCGGTGGGCCTCGCAAGGCCGGCGATCTCGGCGCGCACCGGGTTGCCGGTGGTGATGGCGCGGCGCGCCGGCGCGAAGCTGTCGGGAAAACCCTGCAGCACGCGGCGTGCGAAGCGCGCGAGGATGCGGTTGGCGAGTCCCGGCACGGCGTTCTGTTCATGGATGATGAGCGGCCGGCGCGTGAGCCACGCGGCGATGCCGCCCGGTCCGCTGGCGAATCCCCCCATGCCGAGCACGACCTGCGGACTCAAGCGGCGAATCTCGGCCAGCGCGCACCACACCGCCCAGGCGATGCCGAAGGGCGCGGCCAGCCACCGCCACCAGTCGCGCCGACGCAGGCCGCTGACCGGAATGGTCACCAGCGGCACGCCGGCGGCCGGCACGATGCGCGCTTCAATCCCGCGCGCCGTGCCCATCCAGTGCAGTTCCACGTCGCGCGCGCGCAGCGCCTCGGCCACCGCGAGGCCGGGGTAGACGTGCCCGCCGGTGCCGCCGGCGACGATCAGCACGGACCTAGACACGGGCGTAGTCCTCGTCGTCGACATCCGGCAGTGGGCCGAGGATCTGAGGTTCGCCGTGACTCGGTGCGGGCGCCGCTTCGACCGGTGGCGGCGCACTGCTGGCGGCGGCGCGATTGATCACCGTCGGGCTCGCCTCGTAACCGGCGCGCAGCACCATGCCGATGGAGGCGAGCGTCACCACCAGGTTGTTGCTGCCATAGCTCAGGAAGGGCAGCGGCAGGCCCTTGGTCGGCAGGATGCCCATGTTCACGCCGATGTTGACGAAGGCCTGGATGCCGAGCAGAAGCCCGATGCCGTAGGTCACGTAGGCGTTGAACAGGAAGCCCGCCCGCTCGGCCTGGCCGCCGACGTAGAAGATGCGCCAGATGAGGAACACGAACAGGCCGACGACGGTGAGGCAGCCGACGAATCCGGCCTCCTCCGCGATCACCGCGAACACGAAGTCGGTATGCACCTCGGGCAGGTAGAACAGCTTCTGCACGCTGTTGCCGAGCCCCACGCCGAACCATTCGCCGCGCCCGAAGGCGATCAGCGCCTGGGTCAGCTGGAAACCGGTGTTGAACGGGTCGGACCAGGGATCCATGAAAGTCATGAGTCGCGCCAGGCGATAGGGCGCGAGCATGGACAGCGCGGCGAGCGCCATCAGCGCGGCCAATCCCCAGAAGAAGAAGCGCGCGTTGGGCACGCCGGCCAGGAACAGCATGCCGAGCACCGCGGTGAACAGCACGACCGCTGTGCCGAAGTCCGGCTCCAGCAGCAAGAGGCCTGCGATCAAGGTGATCACGCCTATCGGCTTGATGAAGCCGATGAACTCGCCGCGCACCTGCTTGTTGTGTCGCACGAGATAGGCCGCGACGTAGATCACCACTGCCAGCTTGGCCTGCTCCGAGGTCTGCAGGGTGAAGAAGCCGAAGCCCAGCCAGCGCATCGAACCATTGACCTCGTGGCCGAGCCCCGGGATCAGCACCGCGACCAGCGCGATCACCGCGAGGAACAGCAGTGGCGTGCTCCACTGCTCGAAGTAGCGCAGCGGCGTGCGCATCAGCACGGCGGCCGCGGTCAGACCGATACCGCCCGAGACCAGCTGACGGAAGAAGTAATAGAGCTGCGGCAGATCGCGATGCTCGGCGATGGATACCGAGGTCGACACCACCATCAGGAGCCCGACGCACATGAGCGTCAGCGCGCCGCCCATCAGCCACAGATCGTAGGGAAAGGCTTGTTCCTCGCGCGCCGCCTGCGGCACGGCCTGGCCGGCGATGACTTCGGCCGTCGCGCTCATGACTGCTGCCTCGCCAGCACGGCGTCGTGAAAAGCGCGGCCGCGCGCGGCGTAGTTGGCGAACATGTCGAAACTCGCGCAGGCCGGCGACAGCAGCACCAGCTCGCCCGCGCGCGCGGCGGCGGCGGCGGCGGCCACCGCGCCCGCCATGTCGGTCGCGAACACGGTCTTCACACGGCCGGCGAGCGCGGCGTCGAACTGGCGCGCGGCGCGGCCGATGAGCACCACGGTGTGGAAGTGCCTGGCCGCGGTGTCGGCGAACTCTGTGAAGTCCGGCTCCTTGGGTTCGCCGCCCGCGATCAGCACACCGCCGCGAGCGACGCACAGCCCGCGGATGGTCGCGCAGGCGGCGCCGGAATTGGTCGCCTTGGAATCGTCGATGTAGTCGACGCCGTCCAGGGTCGCGACTCGCTGCGCGCGATGCGGGAGTCCGCCGAATTCACCGAGCGCCTCGATCAGCGCCGGGCCGCGCGCGCCGAACGCATGGCACACGGCGAGCGCGGCCAGCGCGTTGGCGACATTGTGCATGCCGGCCAGGCGCAGCTCGGTGACAGGCAGCAGCGCGCCCATGGGCCCGTGCAGCGCCGGGCCCTCGACCCCGGGTGCGAGACCGTAACCCAGTGCCGGCGGCGCGCCCAAGGAGAACAGCGTGCTTGGCGCGTAGCGCGCGAGCGCCGCGGTCACCGGGTCGTCGGCGTTCAGCACCGCCTGTCCGGCGCGCGCGAGGACGCGGGCCTTGGCATCGCGGTAGTCCTCGAAACTCGCGTAGCGGTCGAGGTGGTCCGGCGTGATGTTCAGGATGCAGGCCACGCGCGGCGCGAGACTCGCGGTGGTCTCGAGCTGGAAGCTCGACAGTTCCAGCACGTAGCAGTCGGGCGCCGGCGACTCCAGCAGATCGAGCGCCGCGGTGCCGAGATTGCCGCCGACCTTCACCCGGTAGCCGTCGGCTTCCAGCATGCGGCCGACCAGGGTCGTGACCGTGCTCTTGCCATTGGTGCCGGTGATGGCGATGACCGGCGCATTGACCGCACGGGCGAAGAGCTCGATGTCGCCGATGATCTCGACGCCGGCCGCTGCCGCCGCGTCGATCTCCGGCGTCGCGCGCGACAACCCCGGGCTCAGCACCACGTGTCGGCACCGCGCGAGCAAGGACGCGTCGAGGGGGCCGAGCACGACCTCTAGCGTCGGCCACTCGCGGCGCACGGCGTCGAGACCGGGCGGCGCTGCGCGTGTGTCCAGCGCCAGCACCGAGGCGCCGCGCGCCAGCAGGTGACGCAGACAGGACAGCCCGCTCACACCGAGCCCGATCACCGCGTAGTCGGCGCGGGTCTCGCTCTTGGGTGGGGTCGACGTGGCCATGGGCAACATGCTCAGCGCAGCTTGAGCGTGGCCAGCGAGGCCAGCACCAGCACCACGGTGATGATCCAGAAGCGCACGATGACGCGCGGCTCCGGCCAACCCTTGAGTTCGAAATGATGATGGATGGGCGCCATGCGGAAGATGCGTCGGCCGGTCAGCTTGAACGACGCGACCTGCAGGATCACCGACACCGTCTCCATCACGAACACGCCGCCCATGATCACGAGCGCGAGTTCCTGGCGCACGGTGATGGCGACGGTACCGATAGCGGCGCCCAGCGCCAGCGCGCCGATGTCGCCCATGAAGACCATCGCGGGGTAGGTGTTGAACCACAGGAAGCCTAGGCCCGCGCCGACGATGGCGCCGCAGAACACGCACACCTCGCCGACGCCGATCACATAGGGCACGGCGAGGTAGTGAGCGAACTTGACGTTGCCGGCCACGTAGGCGAACACGATGAGCGCGGCGGCGACCATCACCGTCGGCAGCACCGCCAGGCCGTCCAGGCCGTCGGTCAGGTTGACGGCGTTGCTGGAGCCCACGATCACGCAGTAGGCCACCACGAAATAGAACCAGCCGAGATCGAGCGCCACGCTCTTCACGAACGGCACGATGAGCTGGGTCTCGCTCGGCGTGACGGCCGTGAAGAACAGCGCGCTCGCCGCGGCGAGCGCCGCCAACGACTGCCACAGCATCTTGTAGCGCGGTGCGAGCCCCTTGCTGTTCTTGCGCACCAGCTTCAGATAGTCGTCGTACCAGCCGATGGCGCCGAAGGCCAGGGTGTTGATCAGCACCACCCACACGAAGCGATTCGCGAGGTTGGCCCACAGCAGCGTGCTCAACGCGATCGAGACGAGGATCAGCAGACCGCCCATGGTCGGCGTGCCGGCCTTGGAGAAGTGCGATTCCGGACCGTCGGCGCGAATGGTCTGACCGATCTGGAACTTGGCCAGGTAGTGGATCATCTTCGGGCCGACCATGAGCGCGATGAACAGCGAGGTCAGCACGCCCAGGATGGTGCGCAAGGTCAGGTAGCGAAAGACGTCGAAACCCGAGTGGTACTGGGCCAGCCATTCAGCGAGGACGAGCAGCATCAGGCAGCCTCCCCCGCGGCGAGCGCATTGGCCACCTGGTCGAGCGCCATGGCGCGCGAGCCCTTGATGAGGATGGTGGGCGGCGTGGCGCGGCTGGCCGCGATCGCCTCGCGCAGCAGGGCCGTCAACGCGTCGCGGTCGGCGCCGTGCACCGCGTGACCACCGAAGCCGGCCTCCGCGTGCCGCGCCAGTTCACCGAGCGTGAACAAGCGCTCGATGCCGGCCGCGCGGGCGCGCTCGCCCACCTCGCGGTGGTAGCGCGGCGCGTCGGGACCGAGTTCGCGCATGTCGCCGAACACCAGCCAGCGCGGCGCCGGTTCGGCCGCGAGCACTTCGATGGCGGCGGCGAGCGAGGCCGGGTTGGCGTTGTAGGAATCGTCGATCAGCCGCGCACCTTCGCGCCCGGCGCGGAAATCGAGTCGGCCACCGACCTGGGCGGCGGTGGCGAGTCCGGCGGCGATGTGACCGAAGGACACGCCTGCGGCGCGCGCGGCGGCCGCGGCGGCGAGCGCGTTGCGCACGTTGTGCTGCCCGCGCTGCGGAATGCGGATGGGCGTCGCGACGCCCTCCGCGCGCAGCACGAAGGCCGCGCCGTCGGCGCGCGCCTCGACCGCTTCGGCCTGGAAGTCGCCACCGGCGCCGAAGCTGACGATGCGACGCGCGCCGGCCAGGCCGCGCCACAGCGGCGCCTGCACGTCCTCGTTGTTGACGATGGCGACGCCATCAGCCGGCAGGCCGCTGAACATCTCGCCCTTGGCGCGGGCCACGCCTTCGATCGAGCCAAAGCCCTCGAGATGGCAGGGCGCGCACAGCGTGATCACGCCGACCTCGGGCCGCGCGATGCCGACCAGGAGCGCGATATCACCGGCGTGGTTGGCGCCCATCTCGAGCACCGCGGCGCGATGCTCGGGGCCGAGCTCGAACAGGGTCAAGGGCAGACCGATGTCGTTGTTCAGGTTGCCGCGGGTGGCGAGCACCGGGCCCTGGGTGCGCATGATCGCGGCGAGCATTTCCTTGACCGTGGTCTTGCCTGCGCTGCCGGTCACGGCGAGCACCGGGATGACGAAGCGCTCGCGCCAGCCGCGCGCCACCACGCCGAGCGCGGCGCGCGTGTCGGCGACCACGATCTGCGGCAGGGTGCTGTCCTGCAGACGCTCGACCACCGCACCCACCGCGCCCGCGGTCGCGGCGTCGGCGAGCTTGTCGTGGGCATCGAAGTTCGGGCCGCGGAGCGCGAAGAACAGCTGGCCGGGCACGAGCTTGCGCGTGTCGGTGCTGACGCCGGTGAAGGCCGCGTCCGCGCCCGTGATTGGCGCGCCGAGCAGCGTCGCCGCGTCGCGCAGGGTGAGGGCGATCATGGACGCTGCTCCGCGATCGCTTGCGCGATCTCGGCGTGGTCGCTGAACGCCAGCACGCGTCCGGCAATTTCCTGGGTGCGCTCGTGGCCCTTGCCGGCCACCAGCACGATGTCGTCGGCCTCCGCGGTGGCGAGCGCCGCGCGGATCGCCGCCGCGCGCTCGAGGGTCACCTGCGCGGCCGCCGGCGCGCGCAGCCCGGCGAGAATCTCGGCGGCGATGGTCGCAGGGGCTTCGCTGCGCGGATTGTCGGAAGTGACGAACAGCAGGTCGGCGTCGCGCTCGGCGACCGCGCCCATCAGGGGACGCTTGCTGCGATCCCGATCACCGCCGCAGCCGAACACCAGTACGATGCGCCGCGGCCCGAGCGCGCGCAGTGTCGCGAGGATCGCCGCCAGGCTGTCGGGCGAATGGGCATAGTCGACGAACACGCGCGCGCCGCGCGGCGTGCGCGCGCATTCCTCGGCGCGCCCGGTCACGCCGCGCAATCGCGGCAGGAGCGCGACGATGTCCGCCGGCGCCACCCCGAGCGCGCGCAACAGCCCACTCACGGTGAGCAGGTTGTCGACGTTGAAGCGACCGGCGAGCGCGCTCTGCACCGCGTGACGCACGCCGTCCAGTTCGAGCACGAAGCGCATGCCGGCTGGTGTCACGTCTATGTCCAATGCACGCAGGCGCGCATCGGCGTTCTGCGAACTGGTGGTCCAGCAGGGCATGCGCGCCGCCAGCTCGCGCGCGAGTTCCGCGCCGAGCGCGTCGTCCACGTTCAGCACCGCCGCGCCGAGGCCCGGCTGCTCGAACAGGCGACGCTTCGCCGCCGCGTAGTCGGCGAGCGAGGCGTGGTAGTCGAGATGATCGTGGCCGAGATTGGTGAAGGCCGCGGCGCGCAGCGTGAGACCATCGAGCCGCCCCTGGCTCAACGCGTGGGACGAGGCCTCCAGCGCCGCCACACCGCAGCCCGCATCGCGAAACGCCGCGAGCCAGCGGTTGATGGTGAGCACGTCGGGCGTGGTGTTGGCGAGCGGCGCGAGCGCGGCGAGCCGTCCCGCGCCGAGCGTGCCGATGTAGCCGCCGCCCCGGCCCAGTAGATCGGCCGCCTGGGTCAGCAGGTGCGCGACGCTCGACTTGCCGTTGGTGCCGGTCACCGCGCACAGCGCGAGCGCGGTCGAAGGCGCGGCGAAACAGCGGTTGGCGAGTTCACCCAGGAGGCCGCGCAGGCCCGGCACGCACAACACCGGCACGTCGGGACGCAGCCCGGCGAGCGGCTTGTCCGCGATCACCGCCAATGCGCCGCGCGCGATGGCGTCGGCCGCGTAGCGTGTGCCGTCGTCGCGCGCGCCGGCGAGGGCGATGAAGCAGGCGCCCGGTACGACGGCGCGACTGTCGAGCGTCAGGTCCTGCACCTGGCGCTCGCAGGCCGAAGGCACGTTGACCAGGCCGTCCAGCAGGCGGGTCAACGACATGCCGTGCAGCAGCGTGCCGGCCATCATTGCGTGGCCTCCGCGGCGCGCGCGCCGTCGTGCCCGGTGGCGAGCCACACCGCTTCGGGCGTGGCCTGCACCGGCTGGTCCGGCGGAATGTTCAGGATGCGCACCGCTTCGCGCATCACGCTCGAGAACACCGGCGCGGCGACGAGTCCGCCGTAGTACTTGCCACGCTGCGGCTCGTCGATGATCACCACCGCGACGAGGCGCGGCTTGCCGGCCGGGATCATGCCGGCGAACAGCGAGCGGTAACGATGTTCGGCGTAGCCCGCGCCGATGGACTTGTGCACCGTGCCGGTCTTGCCCGCCACCGAGTAGCCCGGCACCTGCGCGAGCACGCCGGTGCCCTTGGTGATCACGCGGGTCAGCATCTGGCGTACTTCACGCGCGGTCTCGGCCTTGATGATGCGCTTGCGCGGGCTCGGCTCGTCGACCTTGACGATGCTGAGTGGCTGCATGAAGCCGTCGTTGGCGAGCACCATGTAGGCGCGCGCGAGCTGCGCGGCGGTGACCGACAGGCCGTAGCCGAAGGCGAGCGTGGCGTGCTCGATCTCCGACCAGTTGCGGAACTCGTTCAGCCGGCCGTAGCCCTCGCCGGGCAGCGCGACCTCGGAGATGGAACCGAAGCCGAAGTCGCGGAACGCCTTCCACAGCACCTCGGGCTCGAGCGCCAGCGCGACCTTGCTCGCGCCGACATTGCTCGACTTCTCGATGATGCCGCCGAAGTCGAGCACGCCGTAGTTGTGGATGTCCTTGACCAGATCGCGACCGACGCGAAAGCGTCCCGGCGTGGTGTCGATGATCGAAGCCGGCGTGAACTGGCCGGTCTCGAGCGCCGCCGCCAGCGTGAACGGCTTGATGGTCGAGCCGGGCTCGAAGAGATCGGTCACCCCGCGATTGCGATAGCGCTCGCTGGAGAGCTTGTCGCGATTGTTCGGATTGAACGACGGCTGGTTGACCAGCGCGACTATCTCGGCGGTCTCGGGATCGATCACCACCATCATGCCCGCGCGCGCCTCGTTCTGCTGGACGGCCAGCTTCAAGGCACGGTAGGCGGCATACTGGATGCGCTGGTCGATGGACAGGCGCACGTCCTTGCCGGGGCGCGTCGCGCGCAGGCGCTCCACGTCCTCGACCACGCGCCCGAGATTGTCCTTGATGACGCGGCGCTGGCCCGGTTCGCCCTTCAGCACCTGGTTGTAGGACAGCTCGATGCCTTCCTGGCCCTGGTCGTCGACGTTGGTGAAGCCAAGGATGTGCGCGGTGACCTCGCCCGCCGGGTAGTAACGACGCTGCTCTTCCTGCAGATGCAGTCCGTCGATGTCGAGCTTGTGCAGCGCCTCGCCCTCATCCGGCGTGAGGTGGCGCTGCAGGTAGACGAACTTCTTCTGCCGACGCGGCATGATGAGACTCTCGAGCTGCTCGCGCGGCATGCCGAGAATCTTCGCCACCTTGGGCCACTTGTCGCGCGACTCGATGAAGCGCTTGGGTTGCACCCAGGCCGACTGCGTGAGCGTGCTGATCGCGAGCGGCTCGCCGTTGCGGTCGAGGATCATGCCGCGGTTGGCGTCGATCTTCTCCACGCGCAGGTAGCGCGCGTCGCCGTGGCTCTGCAGGAACTCGCGCTTGTTGATCTGCAGATCGAGCGCGCGCCAGCACAACACCAGCGCCCCCAGCACGAACAGGCCGACGACGAAGCGGCGCCGAAAGCGCAGGTCGCGTCGTTGCTCGGCGCGCGGGCTCATTGCAGTTCCACGATCTGCTTGGGGCTCGGCACCACCATGCCGAGCTTGTCATGGGAGATCTGTTCGACGCGCAGCTCCGTACCCCAGGTCGCCTGTTCGAGCAGCAGCTGGCCCCACTCCTGGTCGAGCGCCTGTCGCGCCTCGTGCAGATCCTGCAGTTCGACGAACAACCGGCGGCTCTGGTGCCGCGACAGCACCAGTTCGACCGCCGAGCCGAAGGTCATGAGGCCGATGATGGCGGCGACGATGAAGGTCTTCACGCGGCCCGTTCCAGCACGCGCAGGCGCGCGCTCCGCGCGCGCGGGTTGGCCGCGAGCTCGGCCTCGCCGGCCTGGATGGCCTTGCGCTGCACCAGGCGGAAACGTGGGCTCGCGTCATGCGCGGCGGCGCGCGCCGCGTCGTCGAGCGCGCGAAAGCGCTGCTTGACCAACCGATCCTCGAGGGAATGGAAACTTATCACCAGCACGCGGCCGCCGACCTTCAGCAAGGTGAGCGCGACGTCCAGCGCGCGCTCGACCTCGCCGAGTTCGTCGTTGATGAAGATGCGCAGCGCCTGGAAGGTGCGGGTGGCATTGTCGATACGGCCGCCATGGCGCGGAAAGCAACCGTGCACCAGGCGCGCGAGTTCGAGGGTGGTGGCGAGCGGCGCGCGGCGGCGCGCTTCGACCACGCGCTTGGCGATGAGACGAGAGCGGCGTTCCTCACCGTAGCGCCACAGCACGTCGGCGATGTCGTTCTCGGCGGCCTCGGCGAGCCAGGCGGCGACGCTCTGCCCGCGCGTCGGGTCCATGCGCATGTCGAGCGGACCGTCGGCGCGAAAGCTGAAGCCGCGCGCCGCGTCGTCCACCTGCGGCGAGGAGATGCCGAGATCGAACAGGATGCCGTCGCGGAGCGCGGGACCGGCGGCTGCGAGTCCGGAGAACGCGGCGTGGATGACCGTCACGCGCGCGTCCTCCGCGGCCAACGCGCGCGCGCAGGCGATGGCCTCGGGATCGCGGTCGAACACGCACAACCGACCGTCCGGGCCGAGCGCGCGCAGAATGGCGCGGCTGTGTCCGCCGCGGCCGAAAGTGGCATCCACGTAGCTGCCCGCGGGCGCGATGCGCAGATGCGCCAGCACTTCATCCTGCAGTACCGGGACGTGGGAGAACATGGCGGCCGCTCACAGCGACAGGGATTCCAGCGCGGCGGATGAGGTGTCGACGCCATTGGCGACGTCGCGCAGCCACTCTTCGCGCTCGGACTGCCAGGTGGCCTGGTCCCAGATCTCAATCTTGTTGCCCTGGCCGAGCACCGTGACCTGCTTGGTGATGCCGGCGATTTCGCGCAGTTCCGCCGGCAGCAGCACGCGGCCCTGGCCGTCGCAGCTGCAGTCCGCCGCGTAGCCGCGCATGATCTGCTTGGTACGGCGGCTTTGGCGATCGAAGTCGGACAGGGCCGCGAGCTTGGTCTCGATGGTCAGCCATTCGGCCACCGGGTAGACCCACAACGCGCGGTCCCAGGGATTGAGGGTCAGCACCAGGTCCTGGCTGGGCAGCGCGGCGAGCGCGTCCCGAAAGCGCGTCGGCACGGCCAGACGCCCCTTGGGATCGACACTGATTGTGCTCTGGCCGCGGAACATGCACGTGCGGGATCGAGCGTGACGCGCTGGGTGCGTGGGTGGAGAACGTTCCACCGTCGCCCTGCGGGCAAGTCAGGCCGGATCCACTTTTCCCCACTATTCACCACCAGCGGGCACTATACGGATCGAGGCGAAAAACTGTCAAGAGAATCCGGGCGATTCTTGCTTTGCGAACAGTAACTTAGGCGGAGGCCGCGGAACTGCCGAACGTGTCGGTAGGGCGAATGCAAAACGCTCCCGAAAATCATCCAGATAAGCCCGACAGCTCATCCGATACATCAGGCTGGACGGCGCGCTCGGGCCGAAGGGAGGGAGGCAAGCCGGCCTGTAAGCCGGGTTCTGTTCCGCCCTCGCGGGCGGCGGTGATCATTCATCTGCGACGCGCGTCGCCACGCGCCTGAAGCGACCTACCCGGAAACTGGCGCGGACCACGCTTCACCGCTCGCGCGGCACGTTTCCCTATTTGGTCTTGCTCCGGATGGGGTTTACCCTGCCACCGGTGTTGGCCGGCGCGGTGCGCTCTTACCGCACCATTTCACCCTTACCCCGCGTTGCCGCGTGGCGGTATATTTTCTGTGGCACTTTCCGTGGGCTCTCGCCCCCCAGGCGTTACCTGGCATCCCGTCCTGCGGAGCCCGGACTTTCCTCTGCCCCGGCGCGGGCTTGCGCCGACGCCAAGGACAGCGATCACCCGGCCGACTTGCCGGGCGGCAGTGTCGACCTTCCGCGCCGCAAATTCAATCGGCGTCCGGCTCGGTGTCGTGACCCGCCACGCGCAGGGAAGCCTGGTAGACCTGGTTGCGCGGCCGCCCCGACAGCGCCGCGACGATACGCACCGCGCTCCGCCTGTCGGTCTCGGCGAGCGTCAGGGTGAGCAGTCGCGCGAGTTCAGCGTCGTCGGCCTGCGCCGCTTCCGGCGCCCCGGCCAGCATGAGTACGCACTCACCCCGCGCCGCATTGGCATCGCTCGCGACCCGCGCGGCCAGCTCGGCTAGCGTGCCCGCGTACACGGTCTCGAAGCGCTTGGTCAGTTCGCGCGCCAGGACCGCCGGCCGCTCGCGGCCAAAGGCCTCGCCCATCGCCGCGAGCGTCGCTGCCAGGCGATGGGGCGCCTCGTAGAACACCAGCGTGCGGCTGTCGCCCGCGAGCGCGGCGAGGCGGCTCGCCCGCGGGCCGGCCTGCGCCGGCAGAAAGCCCTCGAAGACGAAGCGCGCGGTGGGCAGGCCTGAGACCGCGAGCGCCGCCACCAGGGCGCAGGGTCCCGGCAGCCCGTAGACCGGGATGCCGGCCGCGCGCGCGGCGCGTACCAGCGGGAAACCTGGATCGGAGATCAGCGGTGTGCCGGCATCGGAAATGAGCGCACAGGCCTCGCCGGCCGCGGCCAGGCGGGTGAGCAGGCGCTCGCTGACCTCGCCCTCGTTGTGCGCGTGCAGCGCCGCCACCGGGGTTCGGATGTTGAAGTGATCGAGCAGCCGGCGGCTGTGGCGGGTGTCTTCGCAGTAGATGACGTCGACCGCCGCCAGGACCGCCGCCGCGCGCGGCGCGAAATCGCCGAGGTTGCCTATCGGCGTCGCCACCACGTACAGCGCCGGCCGTTCGATTGACACCTCCACGGGCGGCAAAGATACTGCCTCGGTGATCCGCTCCGCGCCCATTTTCTCTTGGCGTCTCCTGTACTTGGCATCGCTGTTGGTGGCCGCGCTCATTACAGGCGCTTGCACCGCGCCTGGCAATGTCGAGGAACGCGCGCCGACGCCGCCGCCAGACCCGCTGGCGAGTGCCGACCGGCTGCTCGCGCAGGGGCAGTATGCCCAGGCCGCCGCTGCTTACCAGGCCCTGCCGGCCGACGTCTCGCCCGAGCAGGCGGCGCGCGCCGCAGGCCTGGCCGCGCTCGCCTGGCAGGAAGCGGGCGATCTGCCGCGCGCCGCGCAGCTGCTGGCGGCCCAGGGCCCGGCGGCCGCGAGCAATCCTCTGCTGGCGCTGGCCAGTGCGCGCGCCGAACTGCGCGCGGGCCAGGCCGAGGCCGCGCTAGCCCACGCCCAGGCGATCGAACCGACCACTCTCGCCCCCTATGCGCGGGGTGTCCGGGCGCGCGTGATCGCGGCGGCGGCCACCGGTCTGCGCAGATTCGCGGTGGCAGGACCGGCCTGGATCGAAGCCTTCGCCCTGCCCCACCCTGTCACCGAACAGACCGTCATGGGCGAGGCCGCGCTCGGCAGCCTGAGCGGCCTCGGCGCCGCCGAGCTCGGCGAGCGCATCGCCGCCAGCGCGGCCGACCCGGCGGCCCACGGCTGGTACACGCTGGCCGCGCTCGCGCAGCAGGCCAACCTGGACCCGGGCGCGGTGGCGCCCCGCCTGGACGAGTGGCGCCAAGGCCATCCCGGCCACCCGGCGACGGCCCTCATCGAGGGCATCCTCGAGCGCGCGAGCGCGGCCAGCGCGCGGCCCACGCGGGTGGCGCTCATCCTGCCGTTTGACGCGACGCTCGGCACCGCCGGCCGCGCGGTGCGCGATGGTTTTCTCACCGCCTGGTTTCGCGACAGCCAGCGCCAGGCCCGCCCGGGGCTGACCATCTACCCCAACGGCGGCGATGACATCCTGAAAGACTACCAGCGCGCGGTGGCGGACGGCGCGCAGTTCGTCGTCGGCCCGTTGCAGAAGAACCTGGTGGAACGCCTGGCGGCGAGCCCTGACCTGCCGGTGCCGGTGCTCGCGCTGAACGTGGTTGATGCCCGGCCCGGCGCGCCGGCCGCACGCCCGGGCTTCTACCAGTTCGGCCTGACGCCGGAAGACGAGGCCGCGCAGGTCGCGCGGCGCGCCTACGGCGTCGGCACGCGGGCGCTGGTCATCGCGCCGAGTTCGGCCTGGGGGACGCGGCTCGGCGCGGCCTACGGTCGCGCCTGGCAGGATCTCGGTGGCACGGTGCTGGGGCAGGTGGTCTATTCCGACGCGGCCGACGCCTACGTCGCGGCCATTCGGCGCGCGCTGAACATCGATGTCAGCGAGGCACGCGCCGCGGCCCTGCGCCGTCGACTCGGCATTCCCCTGCACGCCGAAGTGCGGCACCGCGCGGACATCGACGTGATCCTGCTGGCGGCCCTGCCCAACAACGCGCGTCAGCTGCTGCCGCAGCTGCGCTATTTCGGCGCCGACAGCATCCCGGTGTTCGCGACCTCCAACGTGTACTCGGGCGCCTCGAGCGCGGAACGCGACGTCGATCTGAACGGCCTCGTGTTCGGCGACATGCCCTGGCTCTTCGGCCAGGTGGATCGCGAGTCCTACGACCTGGTGCGTCGCAGCTGGCCAGGTCCGGCCGCCAGCTATGCGCGCCTCTATGCCTTCGGCATCGATGCCTACCGCGTGCTGCCCTTCCTGTCGCGCATGCGCGCGCGCGCCAGCATGCGCGTGCCGGGCGTGACCGGTGACTTGTGGATGGACGCCGACGGCGTGCTCCACCGCAACATGTCCTGGCTGCGTTTCGATGACGGCGTGCCGACCGTGATCGGCGAAGCCGATGGACTCGGCGCACGCTGAACCGCGGCGACGCGGCGCGCGCGCTCGCCCGCGCGACGCGTGGGAGGCGCGCGCCGAGCGCTATCTAGAGGCCCACGGCCTGCGCTGCGTGGCGCGCAATCATCGCTGCCGCGGCGGCGAGATCGATCTTGTCATGCTGTCCGACGAGACACTGGTGTTCGTCGAGGTACGCTACCGGGCGAGCGCTCGCCATGGCGGCGCGGCGGAGTCCGTCGACCTGCGCAAGCAGGGTCGCATCGTGCTCGCCGCGCAAGACTTCCTGGCGCGCCATGCGCGGTTCGCCGACAGTCCTTGTCGCTTCGACGTGATAGCAGTTCACGGCCCGGCGAACATGCCGCGCTGCGAGTGGATTGCCGGGGCGTTTTCGGCATAATGCCGCCGCGGCCCGAGAACGCCGATCATCAGTGTCTTCATCGGAACCAGCGCCGTGGACCCCATCGAACGCATCCAGGCCATCTTCGACGAGAGCATCGCGGTCAAGCGACGCTGCCGCGACGAGCTGCCGCGACAGCTGGCCGACGCGGCCGACTGCATCGCCGGATCGCTGCTGAACAGCGGCAAGGTGCTGGCCTGCGGCAACGGCGGCTCGGCCGCCGACGCCCAGCACTTCTCCTCCGAGATGCTGAATCGTTTCGAGCGCGAACGGCCGGGCCTGCCGGCGATCGCGCTCACCACCGATGCATCGACCGTCACCTCGATCGCCAACGACTACCAGTTCGCCGATATCTTCGCGCGCCAGATCCGCGCGCTCGGCAATCCCGGCGACGTGCTGCTCGCCTTCTCGACCAGCGGCAACTCGCACAACATACTGAACGCGCTGGACGCGGCCCATGACCGCGACATGCGCATCATCCTCTGCACCGGGCGGGACGGCGGTCAGGCCAGTCCGACGCTCCGCGAGGGTGACATCGAACTGCGCGTGCCGAGCCAATCGACCGCGCGCATCCAGGAATCGCACATCGCCTTCATCCACTGTCTATGCGATCTGGTGGACGGCCACCTCCTCGGTCAGGAGTCATAAGGAATGCATGCAATGAACACTCGCGCGGCCTGGGCGCCGCGGGTACTGGCGCTGGCGCTGATGGCCGGCGCGCTCACCGGCTGCGTGGGCGTGATGCTGGGCGGCGCCGCCGGCGGCGCATCGGTGGTCAACGATCCGCGCACCACCGGCAGCCAGGTGGAGGACCAGAGCATCGAGATCAAGGCCGGCAACCTGATCCGGGGCGATGGCGAACTCAACCAGCAGTCGCACATCAACGTCACCAGCTACAACCAGGTGGTGCTGGTGACCGGCGAGACGCCGACCGAAGGCATGCGCAGCCGGCTGATCGAGATGGTCAAGGGCATCGAGAAGGTGCGCACGGTACACAACGAGGTGACCATCGGCGCGCCAAGCCCCGTGGCGTCTCGCTCCAAGGACGGCTGGCTGACGACCAACGTGAAAGGTCGCATCGTCGGCGCCAAGGAACTGAGTGCGATCAAGATCAAGGTGGTGACCGAGGCGGCCACCGTCTACCTGCTGGGCATGGTGACCCAGGCCGAGGGCAATCTCGCCGCGCAACTCGCCAGCCAGACACCCGGCGTGCTGCGCGTGGTGAAGCTCTTCGAATACCAGTAGCGCGGGCGCGCTACTTCACGACCGTCAGATGCGGCGCGCGGCCGGCCGGGCGGCCGCCACCGGGGCCCGCGGGCGGCGGCTCATTGCCGTCTGACGCGGCAGCCGGCGCGGTGGTGGTGTGCTCTTCACCGCCTTCTCCGAGAAAGATGCCCTGCCCGTTTTCGCGCGCGTAGATCGCCTGCACGGCCGGCACCGGTACGTCGATGTCGTGCGGCGTGCCGCTGAAGCGCGCGCTGAACGTGATGTTGTCCAGGCCCAGCACCAGGTTCTTCACCGCGGTCGGCGATACGTTCAGCACGATCACGCCCTTCTCGACGAACTGGCGCGGCACCCTGACCTGCGGATCCTTGGCGTCCACCAGCAGGTGCGGCGTGCAGCGGTTGTCGACTATCCACTCGTACATGGCGCGGATCAGGTAGGGCCGCGTGGAGCTCATCGGCGTCGCGTCGCTCATGCCGGCCTTGCTCAGCGAATTTCCTGCTCGACGGGCGAGAGGCTGTTCTGGAAGGCGCGCCGGTCGAACAGCTTGTCGCCGTACTTGATAAGCGGCTTGGCCTGCGGTGGCAGCTTCACGCCGTAGCGCGGCAGGCGCCACAGGAGCGGCGCCATGCAGAGATCCACCAGCGAGAACTCGGGCGACATGAAGTAGGCGAACTGGCTGAACAGCGGCGAGATGGCCAGCAGGTTGTCGCGCATGGATTTGCGCGCGGCGGCGGCGGCTATTTCGTTGTCGCCTTCCAGGTCGTTGGCCAGCGAGTAGAGGTCGCGGACGATGCGGTAGCGCAGCTGGCGATTGTTGGCGCGCGATACCGGGTCGACCGGCATCAGCGGCGGATGGGGATAACGTTCATCGAGGTACTCGAGCATGATCTGGGCGTCGTACAGCACCAGATCACGATCGATGAGGGTCAGCAGGGTGTGATATGGGTTGAGGTCGTGCAGGTCCTCGGGCTTGCTCTCTTCGTCGATGAAATGGATCTCGACGTTGATGTCCTTTTCGGTGAGCTCGAGGCGCACGGCATGCCCCAGCGGGTCGGCGGCGTCAGCATAAAGCGTCATGACGGACCGCCGATTTGCCAGGGCGGTCATATCAATGAACATCCTTCCAGTATTCCTTGTTCATCAGGTAGCACGCGATGAACAGCACGAACAGGAAAGCGATCACCCAGAACCCGATCTTGTAGCGCACGAGCTTCGCCGGCTCGCCCAGGTAGACCATGAAGCTCACGAGGTCACGCACGGTGTTGGCGTACTCCTCGGGGGTCTGGCTGCCGGGCACGGCCAGTTCCAGCGCCGGACCGGCGTGGTGCCCGCCACCGTGAGCCTCGCCCTCGGCCTGGTGTTCGACCTTGTGCTGCACGCCCTGCAGGGCGGACAGCACCGCCGGCATCGCGGTCTCGGGGAAGTACAGGTTGTTCACCCCGGTCGGGCGCTTCGGGTCCTGGTAGAAGCTCATCAGGAACGAGTACAGCCAGTCCGCGCCGCGCGCGCGGGCCACCACCGACAGGTCGGGCGGCGCGACTCCGAACCAGGCCTCGCCATCCGCCGGGCGCATCGCGACCTGCATGGGTTCGCCGATCTTGTCGGTGGTGAACATGAGGTTCTTTTCCACCGCTTCCTTCGACAGTCCGAGGTCCTCCATCACGCGGCTGTAGCGCATGAAGCTCGCCGAGTGGCAGGACACGCAGTAGTTGACGAAGGTGCGCGCGCCGCGCTGGAGGTTGATCTTGCTGTCGAGATTGACGTGGCTCTCCAGCAGTTCAGGCCCGCCCTCGTTGGCGGATGCCGTCATCCCCAAGGTCACGAGGACCGCGGCAAAGACCAGTCTCATCATGATGCGGCTCCCCCCAATCATCGCGTCACCCTTTCCGGCACCGGCTTGGTCTTGTCGATCTTCGTGTACCACGGCATCAGGATGAAGAACAGGAAGTAGACGACGGTGAAGATCTGCGCGGCCAACGTGCGGCCCGTGGTCGGCGGCAGGGTGCCGAGCCAGCCGAGGATCAGGAACGAGACCACGAACAGCGTCAGCGCGAACTTGTAGATAGGGCCACGGTAGCGGATCGACTTGACCGGACTGCGGTCCAGCCACGGCAGCAGGAAGAAGATCACCGTGCCGAGGCCCATGAAGATCACACCCCACAGCTTGCCGTCGATGCCGAAGAAGTTGACGGTGTTGGCGCGCAGGATCGAGTAGAACGGCGTGAAGTACCACACCGGCGCGATGTGCAGCGGCGTCTTCATCGGGTCGGCGGGGATGAAGTTGTTGTACTCGAGGAAGTAGCCGCCCATCTCCGGCGCGAAGAACACCACCGCCGAGAACAGCATCAGGAACACCACCACCGCCACCGAGTCGTGCACCGTGTAGTAGGGGTGAAAGGGAATGCCGTCCAGCGGCTTGCCGTTCGGGCCCTTGAGCTTCTTGATCTCCACGCCGTCGGGATTGTTCGAACCGACCTCGTGCAGCGCGATGATGTGCAGCACCACGAGGCCCGCGATGGCGAACGGCAGCGCGATGACGTGGAAGGAGAAGAAGCGGTTCAGCGTGATGTCCGAGATGACGTAGTCGCCGCGGATCAGCTCCGCGAGCTGCTCACCCACCACCGGCACGGCGCCGAACAGCGATGTGATGACCTGCGCGCCCCAGAAAGACATCTGGCCCCAGGGCAGCAGGTAGCCGAAGAAGGCTTCCGCCATCAGCGACAGGTAGATGAACATGCCCAGGATCCAGATCAGCTCGCGCGGCTGCTTGTACGAGCCGTACATCAGCCCGCGGAACATGTGCATGTACACGACGATGAAGAAGAACGACGCGCCGGTCGAGTGCATGTAGCGGATGAGCCACCCCCAGTCGACATCACGCATGATGTATTCGACCGAGGCGAAGGCCAGGTTGGCGTCCGGCTTGTAGTTCATCACCAGCCAGATGCCGGTGACTATCTGGATGACCAGCACCACCATCGACAGCACGCCGAAGTAGTACCAGAAGTTGAGGTTCTTCGGGGCGTAGTACTGCCCCATGTGATCGTTCCACAGCGAGATGAGCGGGAAGCGATCGTCCACCCAGTCGCGCAGACCGGTGAGCTGCTTGACGATGAAGCCCATTATGCGCCCCCTTCCATTTCGCCGATCAGGATGCGGGTCTCTGACAGGTACTTGTACGGCGGCACGACCATGTTGAGCGGGGCGGGCACGCCGGCGAACACGCGCCCGGCGAGATCGAACTTGGAACCGTGGCAGGGGCAGTAGAAGCCGCCCTTCCAGTCGGCGCCGACCTCGGCGTCAGGCACTGGACGGAAGCTCGGCGAGCAGCCCAGGTGGGTGCAGATGCCGACCAGCACCAGGTACTCGGGCTTGGACGAGCGCCAGGCGTTCTTGGCGAATTCGGGCTGCTCGGATTCCAGGGACTCAGGGTCGCGCAGCGGGCCGCCGGCCTTGAGGGCATCGATCTGCTCCGGCGTGCGGCGCATCACCCACACCGGCTTGCCGCGCCACTTGTAGGTCACGCGCTGACCGGGCTCGATGGCGCTGATGTCGGCCTCGACCGGTGCGCCGATGGCCTTGGCCCTGGCGCTGGGCTGGAACGACGCGATGAAGGGTACCGCTGCTGTGGCCGCACCGATGCCGCCGATCACGGCGGCGGTGCCGGTGAGAAAGCGGCGTCGATCCAGATCGACGGCAGTCTCGCTCATGCTCAAAGGTCTCCTGCAATAAGAAATTCATGCCGGCGACGCGCGCGACGGGCAACCCGCCTGTCCGCGGTGGCTTGCGCACCGGAAATCTGCCCCCGCCCCGGTCGCCACTCGACCTTGCGCCGCGCGGCTTCCATGCACTGTGCCATGGTGGCGCGGGCTCGACGGTCACGCTCGATGGCGGGCGAGTATATCACCAAAATACTGGGCCAAATCCCGCACCGGAGCGCGTCGCGCCGCACGCGCCGCATGGACGAAACAGCGCGCGCGAGTCAGCCCAGCGCGCGCGTCAGCGCGGCGATGAACAGCGCGTTTTCACGCTCGGTGCCGACCGTCACGCGCAGGCAATCGGCCAGCGAGGCGTGGGCGCCACCAACGTTCTTGACGAGGATGCCCTGCTCGCGCAGCGACTCGAACACGACGTTGCCGCGTCCGGCGGGCACGCGGAACAGGATGAAGTTGGTCGCGCTCGGCCACACCCGGATGCCCGGCAGGTCGGCGAGCGCGGCGGCCAGGTCGGAGCGCGTCTCGACGATGCGCGCGATCTGCCGCTCGAACTCGCCGAGATGCTCGAACGCGAAGCACGCGCCGACCTGGGTCAGCGTGTTGATGTTGTAGGGCATGCGCAGCCGCTCGAACAGTTCCACCCACGCCGGCTGCGCGAACAGCGCGCCGAGCCGCAGACCCGCCAGCCCGATCTTGGACAGCGTGTGCATCACCACCAGGTTCTCATGATCGGCAATCTCGCCGACGCGGGTCGGACCGGAGAAGCGGTAATAGGCTTCGTCGAGCACCACTACGCCGGGCGCGGCCCGGCAGATCTCCGCCACGCCCGCGGCTTCCAGCCGGTTGGCGGTGGGGTTGTTCGGGCTGGCGAGAAAGATCACCGCCGGCTGGTGCGCCTCGATGGCCGCCAGCAGCGCCGGCAGGTCGAGGGAGAAGTCGTCGGGACTGAGCGGCACACCGATGAAATCCAGTCCCAGCGACTGCGCGGCGATGCGATAAACCGCGAAGCTCGGCTCGGGGCTCATGACCTTCACGTCCGGCTGGCCGGCGACCGCCAGGCACAGCAGGTGGATGAGTTCGTCCGAGCCGTTGCCGAGCACCAGCCCGACCTCGGGCCCGAGTCCCAGGCTGCCGTGCCAGGCGGCCTTGAGCGCACGCGAGTGCGGGTCCGGGTAGCGGTTCAGATCGGTACGGGCCAGGGTCTCGGTCCAGGTTTCGCGGAGCGTCGCCGGCAGCGGATAGGGATTCTCCATCGCATCCAGCTTGATGAGCCCGCTCGCGTCGGCCACGTGATAGGGCGTGAGATCCCGCACCCAGGGCGCGACGAAACGCGCGATACGCGACTCGATGCTCATGGCTTCGGCACGCGGAACTCGGCGGAGCGCGCGTGGGCCACCAGGCCCTCGCCGCGCGCCAGCGTGCCGGCCACGCGGCCGAGCACGGCGGCACCGTCGGCCGAGCATTCGATGATCGAGGAACGCTTCTGGAAATCGTAGACCCCGAGCGGCGAGGAGAAGCGCGCGCTGCCGGCGGTGGGCAGCACGTGGTTCGGCCCGGCGCAGTAATCGCCGAGCGCCTCGGCGGTGTAGCGCCCGAGGAAGATGGCGCCCGCGTGGCGAATGTCCGGCAGCCAGCGGCGCGGCTCGGCCACGGACAGTTCCAGGTGCTCGGGCGCGATGCGATTCGCGAGCGCGATGGCCTGCGGCATGTCGCGCACCTTGACCAGCGCGCCGCGGCGGCTGAGCGCCTGGCGGATGATGGCGGCGCGCGGCATGTCCGGCAGGAGCCGCGCGATGCTGGCCGCGACCGCGTCGAGACAAGCCTGGTCGGGCGAGAGCAGGATCGACTGCGCCTGCTCGTCGTGTTCGGCCTGCGAGAAGAGATCCATCGCTATCCAGTCGGGATCGGTGGCGCCGTCGCACACGACGAGGATCTCGGACGGACCGGCGATCATGTCGATGCCGACCCGGCCGAACACCATGGACTTGGCGGTGGCGACGTAGATGTTGCCGGGGCCGACTATCTTGTCGACCGCCGGCACCGTCTGTGTGCCGTAGGCCAGCGCGGCGATGGCCTGCGCGCCGCCGATGGTGAACAGCCGATCGACGCCGGCGATGGCCGCCGCCGCGAGCACCACGGGCTCGAGCGCGTCGTCCGGCGCCGGCACCACCATCACCACTTCGGCGACGCCGGCGACCTTGGCCGGAATGGCGTTCATCAGCACCGAGGACGGATAGGCGGCCTTGCCGCCCGGCACGTAGATGCCAACCCGGTCCAGCGGCCGCACCTGCTGGCCGAGCACGGTGCCGTCGGCCTCGCGGTAGTCCCAGGACTCGACCTTCTGGCGCTCGTGGTAGGCGCGGACCCGCGCGGCGGCGGCGGCGAGCGCCGCGCCGAGTTCGTCGGGAATGCCGCGCGCATGCGTCGCGAAATCGCGCAGTTCGAGTTCACGCGCGTCGGCGACCTGGCGGCGATCGAAGCGGTTGGTGTACTCGACCAGCGCCGCGTCACCGTGCCGGCGCACGTCGGCCAGGATGCCGCGCACGGCCTCCACCACCTCGGGCCGCGTGTCATCGTCCCAGGCCAGCAGCGCCGCGAGTTCGGCGTCGAAACCGGGCGCCTCGGCGTTCAAGCGGCGAATGAGGTCAGTCGCCATCGATCACCACCTTGCGCAGCGCCGCGATGATGGCGCTGACCCGCTTGTGCTTGGTCTTCATCGCCGCCTTGTTCACGATCAGCCGCGAGCTGATCTCGCAGATGGTCTCGAACTCCACCAGGCCGTTGGCCTTCAACGTGTTGCCCGTGTCGACCAGGTCGACGATGCGGTCCGCGAGCCCGACCAGCGGCGCGAGTTCCATCGAGCCATAGAGCTTGATGACCTCGGCCTGCACGCCCTGCCGCGCGAAATGCTCGCGCGCGACCTTCGAATACTTGGTCGCGACCCGCGTGCGCCCGCCGCTCGCGGCGTGCTGCGGCAGGCCGGCGACCGCGAGCCGGCAGCGGGCGATGCCGAGATCGAGCGGCTCGTAGTAGTCGCTGCCCTCGTACTCCATCAGCACGTCCTTGCCGGCGATACCGAGGTCGGCCGCGCCGTACTCGACATACGTCGGCACGTCGGTGGCGCGGATCACCAGCAGCCGCACGCCGGGCATGGTGGTGTCGAGCACGAGCTTGCGCGACTTGTCCGGATCCTCGGTGGCGGTGATGCCGACCCGCGCGAGCAGCGGCAGGGCCTGTTCCAGGATGCGGCCCTTGGAGACGGCGAGCATGAGCTCGTCGGGATTGGCGTTGAAGGCGGTGCTCATGAGGTCGGCCTATCGCGCTGCGCTTGGGATTGTGAGTTGGACTGCAGGTCGGACTGTAGGTCGGACTTCAGTCCGACATTACCTTCCAGAACGCTTGGCGCTGGCAAATTCGAATGTCGGACTGAAGTCCGACCTACACAACCCGCGGTCCGACCTGCTTCCTGCCCTCAGCTCGGCACCCGTTTGATCTGCGCGCCCAGGTTGGACAGCTTTTCTTCGATGGTCTCGTAGCCGCGGTCGATGTGGTAGATGCGGTCGACCTCGGTGGCGCCGCGCGCCACCAGCCCGGCCAGCACCAGGCTCGCCGAGGCGCGCAGATCCGTCGCCATCAAGGGCGCGCTGGTCAGCTGCTTCACGCCGGTGGTGATGGCGGTGTTGCCCTCGAGCTTCACCTGCGCGCCCATGCGCTGCAATTCCAGCACGTGCATGAAACGGTTCTCGAACACCGACTCGGTGATGGTGCCGGTACCGCTCGCGATGCAGTTCATGGCGGTGAACTGCGCCTGCATGTCGGTGGGGAATCCCGGGTAGGGCGAAGTATGGATGTTGACCGCGCGCAGTTCGCTGTCCTGCATGTCGAGGACGATCCAGTCCTCGCCCACCTCCATGCGCACGCCGGCCTCGTTCAGCTTGGCGAGCACCGCTTCGAGCAGCTGCGGACGGGTGTTCTTCAGCTTCACGCGCCCGCCGGTCATGGCCGCCGCCACCAGGTAGGTGCCGGTCTCGATGCGGTCGGGCAGGATGTCGTAGCTCGTGCCGCCCAGCGATTCCACGCCTTCGATACGAATGGTGTCGGTGCCGGCGCCCTCGATCTTCGCGCCCATCTTCACCAGACAGTGAGCGAGATCGACCACCTCGGGTTCACGCGCGGCGTTGCGAATGACCGTCACGCCCTTGGCGAGCGTCGCGGCCATCATGAGATTCTCGGTGCCGGTCACGGTGACGATGTCGAGCACCATGTCCACGCCCTTGAGCCGCTTGGCCTTGGCGCGGATGTAGCCGCCTTCGACGGTGAGCTCGGCGCCCATCATGGTCAGGCCCTGCAGGTGCAGATTGACCGGCCGCGAACCGATGGCGCAACCGCCGGGCAGGGACACGTCCGCCGCGCCGAACCGCGCGAGCAGCGGCCCGAGTACCAGGATTGACGCGCGCATGGTGCGCACCAGCTCGTAGGGCGCGAAGAATTCCTTGATGGTGCTGGTATCGACCTCGATGTGCATGCGCTCGTCGACGGTCAGCGAGCAGCCCATGCGGCCGAGCAGTTCCATGGTGGTGGTGATGTCGTGCAGGTGCGGCACGTTGCCGACCACCATCGGCCCTTCGGCCAGCAAGGTCGCCGCGAGTATCGGCAACGCGGCGTTCTTCGCGCCGGAGATACGGATCTCCCCGGCGAGCGGGATGCCACCTTGAATGATGAGCTTGTCCATCGCGAGCGACGCCTGTCAGAGCGTCTGGAACTTGCGCGCCTTTTCCCAGGCGTCCTTGGTGTAGGTCTGGATGGACAGCGCGTGGATCGCGCCTTCCATGGCGTTGCCGAGCGTGGCGTAGACCATGCGGTGCTGCTTGATCATCGGCACGCCGGCGAAGCTGTCGGACACCACCCGCGCGACGAAGTGCTGGCCGTCGCCATCGACGTGGACTTCCGCGCCGGGCATGCCGGCTTCAATCATCTGGCGGATCTCGTTGGGCGTCATGACCGTGCTGCTCGCCCGCTCACTGCGCCTGGGACGCGTACTGCTGGTTCTTGGCCTCGAGATTCTTGATCAGGGCCGGCAGTCCGTCGTTCTTGATCGCCGCCGCGAACGACGCGCGATAGGTCTTGATCAGGCTGACACCGTCCACCGAGACGTCGAACACCTTCCAGTCGCCGGCCTTGTCGTGCAGACGGTAGAGCACCGGCAGCACGTCGGCGCCTTCCTGGTTGATCTCCTGGCGCACCGCCGCGGTGTGCGGCTGGGTCGGCTGCTCGATGTCCGGGTAGGTGATGGTCTGGTCGGAGAATTCCAGCAGCGCGGTGGCATAGGTGCGGACCAGCAGCTTGCGGAACTGCTCCTGGAAGGCGCCGCGGGTCGCGCCATCCGCACCGCCCCAGCTGTCGCCCAGCACCCACTGCGACATGATGTCGAAATCGAAGTGCGGGAAGATGAGTTCGGCCACCAGGTTGTACATCTTGCCGGGATCGGCGCGCAGCGCTTCCTTGTCGGTCTTGACCCGGGCCAGCACCTGGTCGGTGGTGCTACGCACGACCTCGACCGCCGCTTCGCCGGCACAGGCCAGCGCGCTCATCGCGAGCAGCAGGGAGGCGATCGAAACTCGAAGGAAACGCTTCATGCCATTGGTCCTCAGTACCAGCAGGTGAATGGTCGCCGTGTGGACGCGCGACGCCGGGTGGGCGTGGTGAAAACCGCGCGGGGAACTCGCGAGCCGCGCGACGCGCGGGCCCGCGGTCGGGTCGCTAATGTAGCACAAGCGCCCGTCGCCGGGACGCGCGCGCAGGCCTCAGCCGTGATCCTCGACCAGCTCGATCTTGTAGCCGTCCGGGTCCTCGACGAAGGCGATGACGCGCGTGCCGCCCTTCATCGGCCCCGCCTCGCGCACGACTCGGCCGCCGCGCGCCTTGATCTCGTTGCACGCGGCGTAGACGTCCGGCACGCCGAGCGCGACGTGGCCGTAGGCGGTGCCGAGTTCGTAGGCCTTGGTGTCCCAGTTGTGGGTCAGTTCCAGCACCGTGTTGCTGCTCTCGTCGCCGTAGCCGACGAAGGCCAGGGTGAAGCGCCCCTCGGGAAAATCGGCGCGACGCAGGAGCCGCATGCCCAGCACCTCGCGGTAGAAGCTGAGCGAGGCCTCGAGATCGGTGACGCGGAGCATGGTGTGCAGCATGCGCATGGGAACGGTCTCCTCGCGCTGAGCGCGGTCAGTGGATGTCGATGGTGACGATGGCGGCCGCGGCCCGCGCCTTGGCGCGGGCCTCGTGCACGTCGGCGCCGCGCGCCAGCGCGACCGCCAGGCGGCGCTTGCCCGCGACCTCCGGTTTGCCGAACACGCGCAGGTCCGTGCCGGGCGCGGCCAGCGCCTCGGCGACGCCGCGGTAACGGATGTCGCGGCCGTGGCCCTCGCCGAGGATCGCGCAGCTGGCCGACGGGCCGTGAAGCTCGATGGCTGGCAACGCCACCCCGAGCACCGCGCGCACGTGCAGCGCGAACTGCGACCAGGGCTGGGAAATCATGGTCACCATGCCGGTGTCGTGAGGGCGTGGCGACACTTCGCTGAACCACACCTGCTCGCCCTTCACGAACAGCTCCACGCCGAACAGCCCGTGACCGCCGAGGGCCTCGGTGACTCGCCGCGCGATGTCCTCGGCGCGGGCCAGCGCCGCGTCCGCCATCGGCTGGGGCTGCCAGGATTCGCGGTAGTCGCCGTCGACCTGCAGGTGGCCGATGGGCGCGCAGAACGCGGTGCCGCCGGCATGGCGCACGGTCAGCAGGGTGATCTCGTAGTCGAAGTCGATGAAGCCCTCGACGATCACCCGCTCGCGCGCGGCGCGCCCGCCTGCGATGGCGTAGCGCCAGGCCTCGGCCGCCTGGGCCGGATCGCGCACCGTGATCTGGCCCTTGCCGGACGAGCTCATCACCGGCTTGACGATGCACGGCGTGCCGATCGCGGCGACCGCCGCCACGCATTCGGCCTCGCTGCCGGCAAACCGGTAGGGCGAGGTCGGCACGCCCAGGGTCTCGCCGGCGAGGCGACGGATGCCCTCGCGATCCATGGTGAGGCGCGCGGCGTTGGCGGTCGGCACCACGCGAAAGCCGTCGCGCTCGAGCGCCACCAGCTGCTCGGTCGCAATGGCCTCGACCTCGGGCAGGATGAAGTCCGGTTTCTCCGCGCGGATCACCGTGTCCAGCGCGCCGACGTCGAGCATGTCGATGACGTGCGCGCGGTGGGCGACCTGCATGGCCGGGGCGTTGGCGTAGCGATCGACCGCGATAACCTCGAGCCCCAGCCGCATGGCCTCCAGCGCGACTTCCTTGCCAAGTTCACCGGCGCCGAGCAGCAACAGGCGGGTGGCATGGGCGGACAGCGGCGTTCCGAGGACGAGGCTCATGGTGTCGATTCTGGATCAGGGCGTGGGACGGTCGACGCAGGTGAAGCCCAGCGCCGCGAGTTCGGCGACAGTATCGGGGCCGAGCCCGGTGCATGCAACGGCGTGGGCGGCGAACTCGCGGCGCAGCGCGTAGCGGCGGCGAATCTCGTCGAAATGGGCGCCGCGCGCGGCGCCGGGCAGCGCGGGCAACGCGCGCATGCGCACGTCGTGGGCCGCGAGCGGATGCAGGATGGCGAGCAACGCGCCGACGCCGCCGACCCGCGGCACGGACGCGACCCGCGCGACGGGTGGCAGGCGCACTGGCGCATCCGCCGCGGGCAGTCCGCGCCAGGCGCGGAACGCCTGCCACAAGAGGCGCGTCGCGGCGAGTCGCGCCTCGAAGGAATGACCGGCGAGGTGCGGCGTCGCGAGCCACGAGCGCGCGAGGAGTTCGAGGTCGACCACCGGCTCGCCTGCCCAGCAGTCGAGCGCCGCGACCAGCGCGCGCGGCCCGGTGAGCCGGGTGCTCAGTGCGCTCTCGTCCAGCACGCCGCCGCGCGCGGCGTTGATCACGAGCGTGCCGGGCGCGAGCGCGTCGAGGGCGGTGGCATCCAGCAGGTTCAGCGTGGGCCACGCGCCGTCGGTCACCAGCGGCACGTGCAGGCTCACCACCTCGCAGGCCAGCGCCGCCGCGAGCGGCGCGCTGGTCCAGCCCGGCTCGCGGGCGGCGCGCGGCGGGTCGTGGTCGACGTGCGCGATGCCGAGCGCGTCGAGCAGCGCGGCCAGGCGGCCGCCCACGTGCCCGCAGCCGATGATGCCGACCTTGAGCGCGCGCGGCGCGCAGCCGCGGCGCGCGGCGTGCAGGTGGAGCAAGGTCACGACGTGTTCGGCGACCGGACGCGCATTGCAGCCCGCGGCGTCGCTGAAGTGGATGCCGGCCGCGACGAGCGCGGCGGTGTCGACGTGGTCGATGCCGGCGGTGGCGGTGCCGACGAAGCGCAGCCGGCTGCCGGCGACGAGCGCGGCGTCGACCCGCGTGACCGAGCGCACCAGCAGCACCTCGGCGTCGCCCAGGGTCGCGCGGTCGAGCGCGCGGCCTTCGAAACGCCGCAGCTCGCCCAACTCGCCGAAGTGTTCGGCGAGCGCCGGGATCTGGCTGTCGGCGAGGATCTGCACGCTGGCAGGCGGTCGGACCGTGGGTCGGACTGTAGGTCGGACTTCAGTCCGACATTCCCGCCCGATGCCCGACCCGCAGCTCGCGCCTCCTCACGGCCTATCGTCGACGGCCGCGCCTTCCTTCTGCACCGGCAGCATGTCCTGGCGGCTGATGCCGAGGGCGGCGACGGTGGCGGTGGCGACGTAGATCGACGAATAGGTGCCGACGAAGATGCCGATCAGGAGCGCGATGGAGAAGTTGCGCAGCAGTTCGCCGCCGAAATAGAACAGCGCCACCACCACCATGAAGGTTTCGCCGGCGGTGATGATGGTGCGGGACAGGGTCTGGTTGATGGCGCCGTTGATGGTCTCGACGACCGACTTCTTGCGCTCGCGGCGCAGGTTCTCGCGCACCCGGTCGAACACCACCACGGTATCGTTCAACGAGTAGCCGAGCACGGTCAGCACCGCGGCCAGCACGGTGAGATCGAAATCCGCCTGGGTGACCGCGAAATAGCCCAAGGTGATGATGATGTCGTGCAGGGTCGCGGCGATGGCGCCCACCGAGAACTTCCAGGTGAAGCGCAGCATCACGTAGACGAAGATGCCGCCGATGGCGAGCAGCATGGCGAGCGCGCCGTCCTCGGCCAGTTCCTCGCCGACCTGCGGGCCGACGAACTCGATGCGCCGCATCTCGGCGTCTGGCACCAGCGCCAGGATGCGTTCGCTGATCTGTGCCGCGGCCGTGTCGTGCTGGGGCGGCAGCCGAACCAGCACCTCGTTCGGCGTGCCGAACAGCTGCACCGTGGCATTGCCGAACTCCGAGGCCTCGAGCTTGGCGCGCACTTCATCCACGTTGGCCGGCTGCTTGAAGCCGAGCTCGACCATCGCGCCGCCGGTGAAGTCGATGCCGAAGTTGAAGCCGCGCGTGAAGATCGCGAACAACGAACCGAGCGTCAGCAGCAAGGTCAGGATGACGGCGATGCGCCGCTGCCCCATGAAGTCGAAATTCGGGGCCTTGTAGGCTTTCTCGGTCATGACGATGGTCTCCGCGGTGCCGCTCATACCCACAGTTTCGCAATCCGCCGACGCCGGCCGTACACCAGCTCGACGACGGCGCGGGTGGCGGTGGTGGCGGTGAACATCGAGGTCACGATGCCGAGCGCCAACGTCACCGCGAAGCCCTTCACCGGGCCGCTGCCGAGCAGGAACAGCGCGAGCGCGGCCCACAGCGTGGTGAGGTTGGCGTCGGTGATGGTGCCGAAGGCACGCTCGTAACCGGCCTCGATGGCGGCGTGGGGCGAGAGCCCGTTGCGCAGTTCCTCGCGGATGCGTTCGTTGATCAGCACGTTGGCGTCGACCGACATGCCGACCGTGAGCACGATGCCGGCGATACCCGGCAGGCTCAAGGTCGCCTGCAGCATGGACATCAGCGCCACCACCAGGATGACGTTGAACACCACCGCGATGCTGGCGATGAAGCCGAACACCTTGTAGTAGAACGTGGTGAATATGACGACCGCCGCCAGGCCGATCAGGGCCGACATCACGCCCTTATCGATGTTGTCGGCGCCGAGGCTCGGGCCTACGGTGCGTTCTTCGACGATTTCTATCGGCGCGGCCAACGCGCCGGCGCGCAGCAGCAGCGCGAGCGTATGGGCCTCGCCGGTCGAGTCGAGGCCGCTGATCTGGAAGCGCTTGGAGAGCTCGTCGCGAATGGTGGCGACGTTGATCACCTCCTCCACCGGCCGGCCCTTGCGCTGCTCGATGTAGACCACCGCCATGGGCTTGCCGATCTGCTCGCGGGTCGCGCGGCTGAAGAGCCGCGAGCCCTTGCCGTCCAGGGTGATGAACACCGCCGGGCCGCCGGAACTCTGCTCGATGCCGGAGGAAGCATCGATGATGTACTCGCCGGTCAGCATGATCTTCTTGTCCACCAGCACCGGCCGACCCTGCTTGTCGTACAGCAGCTTGGAGTTGACCGGCACGCGACCGCTCTGGGCGGCCTGCTCGGGACTGTTGGTCATATCGACCATGCGGAACTCGAGGGTCGCGGTCGCGCCCAGGATCTTCTTCGCTTCGGCCGTGTCCTCCACGCCAGGCAGCTGCACCACGATGCGGCCCTCGCCCTGCTGCTGGATGACCGGTTCGGCCACGCCGAACTCGTTGACGCGGTTGCGCAGCGTCGTCAGGTTCTGCTTGATGGCAGTCTTGCGCACTTCATCCGTGAGCTTGGGGCTGACCGTCAGCACCAGTTCGCTCGTCTCGGGCTGCTCGACGCGCACGAGTTCGGCGAAGTCCTTGGCCAGGACCTTGTCGCCCTCGGCTTTCATCTCGGCGTTCAGGTACACCACGCGCAGCCCGCCGGTCGGCTCGCGGGCGATGGAGCGGTAGCGCACCTTGGCGTCGCGAAAAGCGGTGCGGAGTTCCGACACGAAGCGCTCGTCGGTCTGGTTCTTGACCGCGTTCATGTCGACCTGCATCAGGAAGTGCACGCCGCCCCGGAGATCGAGCCCCATGTACATCGGCTTGGCGCCCAGCTTGCGCAGCCACTCGGGCGAGGCGGACGCCATGTTGAGCGCCGTCACGTAGCGCTCGCCGAGCGCCTTTTCCACCACGTCGCGCCCCTTGGCGCGGCTGTCGGCGTCGGCGAAGCGCAGCAGGATGCGGTTGTCGGCGAGGTCCGCGCGCTTGACCGCGACGTTCGCGGCCTTCAGCGCGTCTTCGACCTTGGCCAGGAGCGCCGGGTCGACGGCCTCGGAACGACGCGCCGAGATCTGCAGGGCCGGATCGTCGCCGTAGATGTTCGGCAGCGCGTAGAGCAGGCCGACGAACAGCACGATCGCGACCAGGATGTAGCGCCACAGCGGGTATGAATTCATCGTCGAGTCCGGGATGGGTTGGAAGCGGCGGTAGGACGGGGCGCTTCGGGACCGCGGCCCCGGCGCCGGACGGTCCTACATTTCCTTCAGCGTGCCCTTGGGCATCACCTGGGCGATGGCGTGTTTCTGCACCTTCACCTCGGTGTCCTTGGCGACTTCCAGCTTGACGAAGTTGTTGCCGACCTCGGTGACCCGCCCCAGCAGGCCGCCGGTGGTGACCGCCTCATCGCCCTTGGCCAGGTCCCGCACCATCTTCGCGTGCTCCTTCTGGCGCTTCATCTGCGGCCGGATGAGGAACATGTAGAAGACCAGGAACAGGATCGCGAGTGGCAGGAAACCGGCCAGGCCGCCGCCCGGGGGCGCGCCGCCTGCCGCCTGCGCCCAGGCGTTGGGGATCAGGTAGTCCATGGAAAACCTCGAAAAAATGGCCGCGCATTATGGCACAGGGGTTTGCCAGGTTGTCAGGCGGCCTCGTCCTCCGCCGTGGCCGCGGCGAATTCGCGGGCAAAGTCCGCGTAGCGCCCGGCCAGCACGGCGGCGCGCGCGGCGCGCATGAGGCCGAGGTAATAGGCCAGGTTGTGCAGGGTGTTCAGGCGCGCGCCCAGGATCTCGTTGCTCTTGTCCAGGTGGTAGAGATAGGCGCGGCTGTAGTTCTGGCAGGTGTAACACCCGCAGGCCGGGTCCAGGGGCGCGGTGCTCGCGCGGTGCCGGGCATTGCGGATGCGCACCACGCCGCGGCTGGTGAAGAGATGCCCGTTGCGCGCGTTGCGGGTCGGCATGACGCAGTCGAACATGTCGACCCCGGCGCCGACCGCCGCGACGAGATCCGCCGGCGTGCCGACGCCCATCAGGTAGCGCGGCCGCTCGGCCGGCAGCAGCGCCGCGGTGTGGCGGGTCATGGCCAGCATGTCGTCCTTCGGTTCGCCGACCGATAGCCCGCCGATGGCGTAGCCGTCGAAGCCCAGGTCCATGAGCCCGGCCGCCGATTCGCTGCGCAGGGCCTCGTACACCCCGCCCTGCACGATGCCGAACAGCGCCCCCGGGCCGTGGTGGGCGGCGCGGCTCCGCGCGGCCCAGCGCAGGCTGAGCCGCATGGAGTCGGCCGCTTGCTTCTCGGTCGCCGGGTAGGGCGTGCACTCGTCGAACACCATGACGATGTCCGCGCCGAGCGCGCGTTGGACCTGCATGGAGATCTCCGGGGTCAGCAGGATGCGGTCGCCGTTGATGGGCGAGCGGAAGGTCACGCCCTCCTCGCGAATCTTGCGCATCTCGCCCAGGCTCCACACCTGGAAGCCGCCGGAGTCGGTGAGGATGGGCCGCTGCCAGTGCATGAAGCCGTGCAGGCCGCCGTGGGCGCCGATCACCTCGGTGCCGGGGCGGAGCATCAGGTGATAAGTGTTGCCGAGGATGATCTGGGCGCCGAGGCTCTCGAGTTCCTCGGGCGTCATGGCCTTGACCGTGCCGTAGGTGCCGACCGGCATGAAGATGGGCGTTTCCACCACCCCGTGACCGAGCGTCAGGCGCCCGGCGCGCGCCAGGCCGTCGGTGGCCTCGAGCGTGAAGGCGAAGCTCATTAAGGCGCCCGTTCGAGCCACATGGCGTCGCCATAGCTGAAGAAGCGGTAGCCGGCCGTGACCGCGTGGGAATAGGCCGCCATCACCCGCGCGTGGCCGCCGAAGGTCGAGACCAGCATCAGGAGCGTCGAGCGCGGCAGGTGGAAATTGGTCAGGAGCGCGTCGACCACGCGGAACTCGAAGCCCGGACGGATGAAGAGCCGGGTATCACCGTGCATGGGCGCGAGCCCCGCCGGCCCCTGCGCGGCGCTCTCCAGCGCGCGGACCACCGTGGTGCCGATGGCCACCACGCGGCCGCCCGCGGCGCGCGCGGCGGCAATCTGCGCGCAGGTCTCGGTCGACACGCCGAGCACCTCCGCGTGCATGACGTGGGACTCGATGTCCTCGCCGCGCACCGGCTGAAAGGTGCCGGCGCCGACGTGCAGCGTGACCCGCGCGAGCGTCGCGCCCTGCGCGCGGATCTCGTCCAGCATCGCCTCGTCCAGGTGCAAGCCGGCGGTGGGCGCGGCGACCGCGCCCGGCTGGTCGGCGTAGACCGTCTGGTAGCGCTCGGCATCGAGCGGCTCATCGGCGCGAGTGATGTAGGGCGGCAGGGGGATGTGACCGCTGCGCGCGAGGAGCGCCGGCAGGGCCTCGCCGTCGGCGGCCTGGAGCAGGAACAGCGCGCCGTCGCGGCCGCGCACCTCCACCGCGCCGCCGCCGTCCAGTTCGATGCGGGTGCCGGGCCGCGTGGGCTTGCTGGCGCGCAGGTGGGCCAGCGCCCGCTCGGCGGAGAGCATGCGCTCGATCAGGATCTCGACCGCGCCGCCGGTCGGCTTGCGGCCGAACAAGCGCGCCGGAATGACCCGCGTGTCGTTCACCACCACCACGTCGTTGGGTCGGAGCAGGCTCGGCAGCGCGGCGACCTGGAGGTCGCGCCACTTGCCCGCGCTCGCGTCGAGCGCCAGCAGCCGCGCGTCACGGCGCCGCGCGGGGGGATGCTGGGCTACCTGGGCGTCGGGCAGGGCGTAGTCGAAGTCGGAAAGCTGCACGGGCGCGATGTTAGCAGAGGCGCGACCCGCGGCTGCGCGCTCGGCCGTGCGCGCGGCTCAGTAGCCGCGCGCGGCCAGTTGCTGCCGGGGCGGCGATGCGGCCTGCGCGGCCACCGCCCGGGCCTCGGCCTCCGCGCGCTGCTCATGCCGCGCCCAGCGCAGCATCACGAACAGCATCGCGATGAACCACAGGCGCGGCTCGTACTTGAAGTAGTCCACGAACTGGTCGCCCACCGTGATGCCGCCCAGCACCGCCGCCAGGGTCGGGATCATGAGCGCCCGCAGGTCGCGTCGCTGGCGGTAGACCGGTACCAGACGTCGCAGGCGGGTGTAGATCCACAGCACCATGAACACGTAGACGATCGCCCCCAGCACGCCGTGCTCCACCAGCGCGGTCATGAAGGTGTTGTGCGAGGAGCGCGCCCGCGCCCCGACCGGGCCGGTGAGAAAGGCGTCGTCCAGGTAGAGCGGGCTCAACGCCGCGGTACCACGATGGCCGTGGCCCAGCGGGTTGGCCTTGAACATCTCCCACTGGGCCATGAAGGTTTCCTTGCGGCCGCTGCCACTCGCGTTGTAGGTGCGGCCGGATTCGGTCACCACGGCCTTGTCCTGACCGGCATAGAACAGCGTGGTCATGCGGTCCAGGTAGTCCTGCGAGGCGAGCGCGATGAAGCCGAAGATGGCGAGCACGGAGAAGAAATTGGTGATGCCGCGATAGGCCTTGGGGGTGAAGCGCAGGTACAGGAGGCCGCCCACGCCAAGCGCCAGCGTCGCGCTGCGGCTGGCGGTCAAGATGATGCCGTTCACGATGAAGGGCATGAGCACCAGCAGGACGAGCCGGGTGCGTGTCTTGCCCTCCAGGAACAGCGCCCCGCCGACGAACACCGCGCAGGCGAGCGTCAGGCCACCGGCGTTGGAGTCGCCGATGTCCGCGCCGCCGAAGCCCTCGAAGCGGCCGCCCGTGTGCTCGGTGAAGGCCACCCAGCTGATGTAGAAGCTGCCCAGCACGAAGCTCCACAAGAGCGCGCGCAGCGTGTCGCTCGACTCCACCGAGCGATAGATGAGGAACATCATCACCAGGTACTTGAGATAGAGCTCGATGAGTTCGAGGTGCTTCTCCGGTCGCAGGGCCCAGCTGTACTGAGCGATCATGTAGACGACCAGCAGCACGTAGCCCACGAACACGCCGTTCCGCCAGATGGAATCGACCCTCTCCTCCTTGCGCGGATGGAGCATGTAGGCGAGCAGCGACACCACCGCGGCCACCAGCGACCAGCGCACCCAGGGCAGCCCCACGCCCCACCAGCGGGACGGCGGGTGCAGGAACATGACCATCACGTAGGTGCAGAGCCCGTAGATCGGCCCACGCATCAGCGCGGCCATCACGCCGCCGGCATAGATCATCAGGAAGGCGAGGCCGCTTACGCCCATGGCATCCCGGGCCTCGGCCCATCGAAATCAGGAAATGTGCTCATTCAACGCCGCCTCGAAGCCCGCCGGACCGACCGGGCGCCCCGGCCTGCCGACGTCGGCGGTAAGGATTATCCCTCACCCACGGCGCGGCGCACGCCCACGAACGTGGCACGGCGCACAGCCCTGTATCGACGGCGACGGCGAACGGCTTGAACCCGCCGTAGAACCCCGGCCTCGCGCCCCGCGTCGCCAGTCCAGGCGGTCCCCGGTCCGGGGTTCTCATATACAATGCCGGCCCTTCGCACACCTTGCCGGGATGGCGGAACTGGTAGACGCGCCAGACTCAAAATCTGGTATCCGTGAGGATGTGGGGGTTCGATTCCCCCTCCCGGTACCAAGGTGGAACGATCTGCATCGTTGCGCGGTCCGATGGCGCTCACGCTGGCTCCTCCGCCATTTCCGGCGGCGGCAGCAACACATGAAGCGGCTCATCGCTCACACGAAACTCAAGTGGCGTGCGAAGGTGGATGATCTCGCCGTCGACGGCGACCGTGACTGACACGCCTGTGCGTTTTCCAAGCTTGACCGTCAGATGCTTGAAGCTGAAGGACGACACGTCGGCTTCCTCGCCCAGCTTGCCTACCGCGCCGCGCAAGGTCAGCCACAGCAATTCCAGCGTGCCCACGGGCCGCAGTCGTATGGCGGCGAGCCGGCCCGCGTCCACGGCGCGATCGAGCGGAATGCCCACTTGCCGCATCTGCAGCGGATTATTGCCGACGAACAAAGTCAGCGCTGCTACGGTCTGCATCGCCCCGTCCGCTTCCATGGTGATGTACAGCGGACGATGCTCGCGACGGATGAGGGTGCCGAGGCCCGAAACTAACGCGTGAAACCGGCTACGGCCGTACTTCTGCTTGAACGCTTCACGATCCTCGAGCAGCTGCGGATAGAGGCCGACGCTGGCGTTCACCAGGAAGATGCGATCGTTGACGAAGCCCACCTGCACCGGCCGCAGTTCAGCGGCCAGCAGTGCCTGCGTAGCGGCTTCGATCTCCAGCGGGATGCCATGCCAACGGCCGAAATAATTGAACGTGCCACGCGGCAGTGCGCCGAAAGCGCAGCCGCTTCCCAGCACAGCCTGCGCGACGGCATTGATGGTGCCGTCACCACCGGCGACCACCACCGCGGCTTGCGCGGCGCTGGCGCGCGCCACGGTTTGTTCGATCACGGGCTGGAGCTCGGAGCCGTCGGTGATCCGCGCTATTTCGTAGGCGCGACCGGCCTCGCTCAACACCCGCTCGATGGTCTGAAGCGTGCCTTCTTCGTCGCTGTTGCCGGCACCGGCATTGACAATCAGGAACAGCTTGGTATCGGCGGTGTAGTCGACGGAGGGCATGGGCTGGCCTCGATTGCAGCTTCATGAAGCGCCGGGACGGGCCGAACAATCGGAGGACGATGCCGGTGGCGAGTGGCTCGAAGCTCTCGCCGTCGAGCCTGTCGGCGATTCCGCGCCACCTGACCCAGCCAACTCCATCGCATGAACGCCCTTGCCGTACGTATGTACGACTCAGCTCGGCGCTGCGTTCAGGCGGGCGACGACAACTCCCTCTCCTCCCTCGGCCTCAACCACCACAACACCCCCGCCATCGCGAACAGCGCAGGCACGTCGCCGAACAAATTCGCATGCTCGGCGTGATCGTGCCCGGCCTGCAGCGCCATGATGGTCGCGTGCACCACGCTCGACCAGATGGTGAATTGGATGAGGCTCACATGCCTGGCCGGCGCCTTGGCCGCAAGGAACAGGAACACACCGAGCGTGGCGTAGACCCCCGCGATCATTTGTTCGTACTCGCTCTGGCGCGGTTCCCAGGCCCAGCCGTCGGGCCAGAGCCAGTTCATCAGCGGATAGACGCCGATCATGAGGAACACGCCGAACACGCGGAGCGCGATGACGAGGTACTTCTCACGTTGGGCTTCATTCATGGGCTTGCTCCCGGATCGGCAGTGAGGAATTTTCCAGCGCGCAGAACGCCGCGACGCTTGGCCCCAGCTTGACCATGCCACGCTTCGGCTGCGCCGAAATGTGGAATGTCCCCTGCCTGCCGCGACTCAGAGCGTCTGCACAAACGCCGCCACGTCCGCCACCGCCTGCGCATCCAGCGCGGACGGATAGAGCTTCGGCATCTTTGCCGAGGGCTGCACTATCCAGGTGACGGTGGCGGTGAAGTCGCGGCGATCCTTCAGGTCCTGCAACTTGGGGCCGACGCCGCCTTCGCCCTGCGCGCCGTGGCAGGCCGCGCAGTTCTTGGCGTAGACCTCGCGGCCGTGGCCGCTGTCGGCGCTGGCCGGGCTGACGGACTTCGGATCGAGCTCACCCTTTGCCGCGGGCGCCGGCGCGGGCGCGGCGGCGAGCGGCTTCTCGCCGCCCTTCGGCAGGGCGTAGACGATGAGGGTCGGCTGGCCGTTCTCGCCGAAGGACAGGCGCGAAGAGACATTGCCCGCCGCGATCGCCACGTACTGGCGGCCGCCGCGTGCATAGGTGATCACGCCGCCGGCCATCGCGCCGCCGGTCTGGTGCTTCAACAGCACGTTGCCGTTGCTCGAATCGAGCGCGAGCAGGTTGCCGTTCATGTCGCCGGTCAAGGTCACGCCGCCTGCGGTCGGCGTGATGCCGGCCACCACGGGTGCGTCGGCGTGGTATTTCCAGCGCACCGCGCCGGTATCCGGGTCGAGCGCGTGCACCCAGCCGCTGCGCGCGTCCTCGAAGGTGTAGCTGCCGCCGAACAGGAACTTGCCGGGCTCGAACTTCACTTCGTCCGACTTGACGACCGAACACCAGTCGACCGAGCCCACCGTGACCTGCTTGGTCTTGGCGTCATAGGCCGGGCCGTTCCATTCCACGCCGCCGAGCGCGCCGGGGCAGCTGCGCACGCCAGCGGCGTTCGGCGCCTGGGTCGGCTTGGCGATGGTGGTGACGGGTGTCATGAAGACGCGCTTCTGCGTCTCGCGGTTCACGCCGTAGACATGGCCGTCCTTGCTGCCGGCCGCCATCATGGGTTCGCCCGAGCTGTTCCAATACAGCATCGGCGCGGACCCGATATCGAGATCCAGGCCGTCGTTCGGCGCCATCTGGTGCCACCACTTGAGCGCGCCAGTGCGCGCGTCCAGCACCACCACGCTGTTGGTGAAGAGGTTCTCGCCGGGACGATGGCCGGGCATGAAGTCCGGCGCCGGGTTGCCGACGGGGATGAAGACCTCGCCCGCGGCCATGTCCAGCGTGTAGGCGCTCCAGCTGCCGCCACCGCCGTAGCGCGCGCTGCCGGCGTTCTCCCAGGTGTCGGCGCCGGTCTCCTTGCCGCGCGGGATGGTGTAGAAGCGCCACAGCTCACGCCCATCATCGAGGTCGTAACCCATGGCGCGACCGCGTATGCCCCAGTCGCTGCCGGCGGCGCCCGTGATCAGGGTGCCCTGCCACACGGCGGGCACGGAGCTGAAGAACTCGCCCTGCTTCGGATCGCCCACCTGGTGCTTCCACAGTTCCTTGCCGGTGGCGGCATCCAGCGCCAGCAGGCGCGCGTCCGGCGTGCCGCGATAGAGCCGGCCGTTGGCATAGGCCACACCGCGATTGACCTGGAACACCTCCTGCTGCTCGGGGCGATAGCTGTGACGCCAGCGCACCTTGCAGTTGGTCGCATCCACCGCAAGGGTGTCGTGGGCGTTCGTCAGGTACAGCGTTCCGTCGATCGACAGGATGCCGGGCTGGAAGGTGCCCGACTCGTCGACCTTGAGCCTGCACACCTCGACCAGGCTGGCGACGTTGCCGGTGTTGATCTGTTCGAGGTCCGAGTAGCGCTGGCCGTCGACGGAGTTGTTGTAGCTCGGCCAGTCGGTGTCGGCCGGACCGGCGGCGAAGGCGCAGGCGTTCCATGCGAGCGCGGCGAACAGGGCCCGCGTGGAACGCGGGCGCAGGCGTGTGATGGTCATGTGCTCCCCTCGAAAGTCCGCGACGGCCGCGCGTGCGAAGCCGTCTCTTCACGTGCCATCTATAGCAGGTTACGCGCGGCGCCGAAACTTGACCGCGCCAGGGCCCATGCCGTGTACTCGCGAGCGCCACGTGATGCGAAGGCTCGCGCGCGTGGCACCATCGGGGGAGGATTCGTCATCGACACTCACGCATCCGGCGGCGCGGCCAGCGCAGCGGAGCATGCCCGCGCGCGCCGGCGCAACGCCGCCATCAAGGGCGCGTTCTTCGCCGAAGTGATCGACATGTTCGACATCTACCTGCCGGTGGTGGTGCTCACCCCGATCATGGGGTACTTCCAGCCGACCGACGTCGAGCCGTCGACCGCCGCTCTGCTCGCGTCCTTCGTCTTCATCACCACCTTGCTCGGCCGGCCGCTGGGCTCGCTGCTCTTCGGACGCATGGCGGACCGCATCGGTCGACGGCGCGCGTCGCTCTATTCCGTCGCGGGCTTCAGCATCATCACGCTCGCCATCGGCCTGACCCCCGGCTACGAAAGCATCGGCATCTGGTCCTACGTGCTGCTGGTCGGCCTGCGCTTCCTCGATGGGATCTGCCTGGGCGGTGGCTACACGGGCGCCATACCGCTGGCGCTGGAATCGGCCGAGAAGCGTCACCGCGGCTTCGTCGGCGGCTTCATCCTGTCCGGTTTCTGCGTGGCCTACATCGCCATCAACCTGGTGGCGATGGCAATGTACGCGCTGTTCCCGGCAGACGGCCTCGATTCGCCCTATGCGCGCTACGGCTGGCGCATCCCCTTCTTCATCGGTGCGGCGCTGGGCGGCGTGCTCGCGCTCTACTACCTGCGCCACGTCGAGGAATCGGAGATCTGGCAGGCCGAGACCGCCGGCGGCGCGCGCGCGCTGCCGATGACGGCGCTGTTCCGCGGTGAGGCCGGCCGCAACCTGCTGCAAGTGCTGGTGATGATGACCGGCTTCTGGACCACGCAGAACCTGATCGCGCTCTACCTGCCCTCGGTGCTGCTGCCGCAGACCCTCGCGCTCGCCAAGGAGCACGTCAGCCTGACCCTGCTCGTGACCTACACCTGCCTCTTCTTCAGCTACATCGGCGCGGGG
>JBFWYG010000027.1:0-10660 GCA_050186725.1 Gammaproteobacteria bacterium
AAGCTGTGCAGGAAGGTGCGGATGGCGTTGGTCTCGATGTACTCGATGGGCTGGTCCATGTCCACCTGGCTCAAGTCCATGCCGCTCCAGCCGCACATCAAGGCCAGCGCGCCATCGATGTCGACGCTCTCGAACAGGTCGTCGTACTTGCGCTTCGCTTCGGCCTCGGTGCCGCCGACCACGATCTTCATGTAGGCGAACACGGCGATGTCCTCACCGCGCCGGCCACCGGCCACCGCCTTCTCGCGGATGCCGCGCGCATAGTCGCCGGCGACGTGGGGCTTGGAACCGATCACGAACACGCATTCGGCGTGGCGCGCGGCGAAGTCCGTGCCACGCGACGAGGTACCGGCCTGGAACAACACCGGCGTGCGCTGCGGCGAAGGCTCGGACACGTGGCAGCCGTGCACGCGGAAGTAGCGACCGTCGTGATCGATGTCGCGCACTCGCGACGGGTCGGTGTAGACGCCGGTCTTGCGATCGGCCTGCACCGCGTCCTCGGCCCAGGAGTCCTCCCACAGGCGGTAGCAGAGCGAGGCGTACTCGTCGGCTATCTCGTAGCGCTGGTCGTGCTCCGGCAGCGCCTCGAGGCCGTAGGCGCGCGCGGCGCTATCGAGATAACCGGTGACCACGTTCCAGCCGATGCGGCCGCGGGTCAGGTGATCGAGCGTGCTCATCTGCCGCGCGAAGGTGTAGGGGTGATACTGCAGCATCGCGCTGGTCACGCCGAAGCCCAGGTGCTTGGTCACCGTCGCCATCGCCGGGATGACCAGCATCGGATCGTTCACCGGCGTCTGCGCCGCGCTCCTGAGCGCCGCTTCGCGATTGCCGCCGTAGACATCGTAGGTGCCGACCACGTCGGCCAGGAACACCGCGTCGAAGCAACCACGCTCCACCAGGCGCGCGTAGTCCAGCCAGTAGTCGAGTTCCTTGTAGCGCGTGGTCTGGTCTTCGTCACGCGTCCAGAGACCCGGCGACTGGTGGGTCACGCAGTTCATCTGGAAGGCGTTGAAGAGCATGCGTCTGGTCATGGTGGGATCCTCGAGGGCAGGACGGCATTCAAGCGGCTGGGGAGACGGGCCGCAAGCACGGCGGGGGGCGGTGCTTGCGACAACTCGAGATTTGTTTATGCGTGAACGGCGAGTTGGAATGTCGGACTGAAGTCCGACCTACAGTCCGACATTCCTGGTGCCTTCTACGCCGCGCGCAAATCCAGCATCGCCGGCTCGGCGAGCGGCGCGGTCTGCCACTTGTGCACTTCCGGCAGCACGTGCTCGGCGAAACAGCGGATGTTGCGCTCGGCCTCGTCCCACGGCATGCCGGCGAAGCTGAGATTGGTGGTGAAGGCGACGGGGTTGATGATCTCGCGGATGTACTCGAGCTTCTCCAGCACCTGCTTCGGCGTGCCCCAGGGCATGAGATCGGTGAAGTCCTTGGCCGCGCCGTCCAGGCCGTGGCGCGCGATGTACTTGCCGACGTTCTTGTAGAACTCGTAGCCCTTCTGCTGACCGAACTTCTCGCCGGCCATCTCGTAGTGCTTCATCGCCGAGTGGTAGTAATCGCCGATGTACTTGTAGGCCATGTCCTTGGCGCGCTCCGGATCCTTGTCGACGAAGAAGAATCCGCCGCACACCGGCTGGGGCGGCGCGCAGCCGTTCTCCTTCTCGTAGGCGGCGTTGTAGACCGCGAAGTCCTGCTTGACCACGTCCCAGGGCTTCTGCGGGATGACCAGCAGGCCGACGCCGAGCCGCGCCATGATCGGCATGGACTCCGGCGACACGGCGGCGGCGAAGCTCCGCCCGCGGAAGGACTTGAAGGGCAGCGGGCGGATGTCGCGGCGCGGCTGGCGGGTGTGGTCGCCGCCTTCCATGTAACCGTTCTCGAGCGCGTTCAACAATAGTTCCGCGTACTCGACGAAGCGCTCGCGACCTTCATTCATGTCGATGCGGAAGCCCGAGTACTCGACGTTGCCGAGCCCGCGGCCGAGCCCCAGGATCATGCGCCCGCCGGACAGGTGATCGAGCATCGAGATCTGCTCTGCGACGCGCATCGGGTCGTGCCAGGGCAGCACGATGACGCTCGAGCCGAGCTTCACGCGGCTGGTGCGCGCAGCCATGTAGGTCAGGAACTGCACCACGTCCGGGCACATGGTGTAATCAGTGAAGTGGTGTTCGATGCCCCACACCGAATCGAAGCCCAGCGGCTCAGCGAGTTCGGCCAGGCGCAGTTCCTCGCGATAGACCTCGGCGTCGGAACGCTGGTTGCCGGGGTTCTGGAAAATGGGCGTGTAACCGACGTGCATGAGTCTCCCCTCTCTATGGTGGCGGCCGGGCCAGCCTAGCATGCGCCTCGCCCCACCCGGCACCTCCCTTCGTGGAGGATGGCGCCCGAAACCGCTGTGCTAGACTCGCCGGCCATTCCCGGCGCTTTCACGCTCACCGTGGCGCGGCGCCCGACGCCAACCCCGAGCACCGCGCTTGCGCGCGGTGTCCGCCAGACGAGGATGCACGCGATGTTGAACGGCAAGGTGGTGGTGGTGACCGGCGCGAACGGTGCGCTCGGACGGGTGGCGGCCGAAGTGGCGGCCGGTCACGGCGCCGAGGTGGTGGGGCTCGACCTGCGCTTCGACGGTGCGCCGACCGGACGGCAGCACGCGGTGGACCTGACCGACGCCACGGCCACCGCCGCGACGCTCGCCGCGGTCGGACGCATCGACGTCGTGCTGAACATCGCCGGCGGCTTCAGCATGGGCCCGACGGTGCACGAGACCAGCGCGGAAGAATGGGCGCACATGACGCGCATGAACGTCGACACCGCGCGCAACGTCATCGCCGCGGTGGTGCCGGGCATGCTGGCGCGCGGGCGCGGCAGCATCGTCAACGTCGGTGCGCTGTCGGCGCGCGAGGGCCAGGCCAACATGGGCGCCTACTGCGTCGCGAAGAGCACGGTGATGCGCCTGACCGAGAGCCTGGCGAAGGAACTGCGCAGCAAGGGCATCAACGTCAATGCCGTGCTGCCGAGCATCATCGACACCCCGACCAACCGCAAGGACATGCCCGACGCGGATCACGGCCGCTGGGTCGCGCCGCGCGATCTCGCCGAAGTCATGTGCTTCCTGGGCTCCGACGCCGCACGCGCCGTTCACGGCGCGCTGGTGCCGGTGAGCGGACTCGCTTGAGCGCCGCCATGAGCCTCAGCGACAAGGCCTGCGTCACCGGCATCGGCGAGACCCGCTACACACGCGAGACCACCCGCAGCCAGGCCGAGCTCACCTTCGAGGCCTCGCTCGCCGCGATCGCCGACGCGGGGCTCGACCCGAAGGACATCGACGGCGTGGTGCCCTACGCCATGGGCGGGGTGATCGCGGAGGACTTCGTCACCAACTTCGGTCTGCCCGATCTGCGCTACTCGGCGGTCACGCCCATGGGCGGCGCGAGCTCGGTGGCGGCGCTGCAGAACGCCGCGCTGGCGGTAGCGGGGGGACTCGCCAATCACGTGCTGATCTGCCTCGGCCGTGGCGCGCTCTCGACCGGCCGCATCACCGACCGCATCGGCATGATGCCGCAGTTCCGCCTGGTGGCCGAACACGAGATGCCGATGGGCACGGTCGCGCCGGCGCAGTTCTACGCGCCCATGGCGCGCCGCCACATGGAACTCTACGGCACGACCAGCGAGCAGTTGGGCGAGATTGCCGTGACCTTTCGCCGCCATGCGCAGCTCAACGACAACGCGATGATGCAGAAGCCCATGACGCTGGCCGACCACCAGGCCTCGCGCATGATTGCCGATCCGCTGCGTCTCTATGACTGCTGCCTGGAGAGCGCCGGCGCGGCGGCGGTGGTGATCTCGCGCGCCTCTCTCGCGCGCGACTGTCGCCACACGCCGGTCTACATCGGCGGCGTGGCCGAGGGTCATCCGGATTCGCCGAGCACCATCACGCAGCGCCCGGACATCTGCCGCATCGGGCTCGCCAAGGCCGCGCCGAAGGCCTTCGCCATGGCGGGCGTCACCCACGCCGACATCGACGTCGCCGAGATCTACGACTGCTTCACTTACATCGTGCTGTGCCAACTCGAAGACATGGGCTTCTGCGCCAAGGGCGAAGGCGGTCGGTTCGTGCAGGGCGGACGCATCGCGCTCGGCGGGGAGCTGCCGGTCAACACCCATGGCGGACTCCTGTCCCAGGCGCACATCGCCGGCATGAACCACATCGTCGAACTCACCCGTCAGCTGCGCCACCAGGCGGGCGCGCGCCAGGTGCCGGACGCCGAGGTCGGGCTCGTCACCGGCTATGGCGACCTCGGCGACGGTTCCATCGCCATCCTGCATCGCTGAGCCGCGCCCATGAACGACCTCGCCTACGAAAAGCCGCTGCCCGAACCGAGCGCGGTGTCGCGCCCCTTTTGGGAGGCGCTCCGCGAACATCGCCTGGTACTGCAGTGCTGCCGCCAGTGCCACACCGTGCGCCACTACCCGCGCCCGGTGTGCGACCGGTGCTACTCCATGGACTACGAGTGGCTGCCCGCCAGCGGCCGCGGCACGCTGCACAGCTGGTCGACCTACCACCATCCGTTCCATTTCGCCTTCAAGCGCGACATGCCCTACGTGGTGCTGACGGTCGACCTCGAGGAAGGCGTGCGCCTGCAGGCGCCGCTGCGCGGCGCGGACGCGAGTGCGCTCAAGCTCGGCGCGGCGGTGGAAGTGGTTTACGAGGACGCGACGGACGAGGTGACGCTGCCGGCGTTCCGGTTGGTGGCTACGACCGGCTGACACCAACATTGCGTGGCCGATTCGCATCGGCCTGGCGAGGCCGAGCCTGGCGGGTTGAAACCCGCCCTGTAGGGCCGATTTCAATCGGCCATGTATAGCGCGAAGAGAGACGCTGTGCATGGCGGGTTGAAACCCGCCCTACAGGGCGCGCCACCATCGTCATCGACGACGTAGGGCGCCTCCGTTGTAGGGCCGATTTCAATCGGCCATGTACGGCATTGAATGACAAGGGACCCTGAGTGACCGCCACCGACACCCTCATCACCGACGACATCCGCGCGTGGATCGGACGCTCCGAACCCGCGCAGCGCATCGAGATCACGCGGCGCGACATCATCAAGTACGCCATCGCCACCGGGCAGCGCCAGGAGAAATACCTGCGCGGCGACGAAGCGCCGCCGATGTTCCTGTTCGGTGCGGACCGACCGCTGGTCGAACTCGACAAGCTCGGCCCCGACGGCCTGCGCGCCGAGAGCCTGCTGCCGCCGCTGCCGCTGAAGCGGGTGATGGCGGGCGGCATCAAGCAGCGCTATCACCGCAAGCTCAAGCCCGGCGACGTGGTGCTGGTCAAGCGCACGCTGGCCGACGTGTACCAGAAGCAGGGCTCCACCGGGCCGCTCATCTTCGTCGTCTACGAGATCGAGGTGACCGACGCCGACGGGCGACTCGTGATGCAGGAAACCCAGTCCCGGATCAATCGCTGACATGCCACGACTCGACCAACTCCAAGTCGGCGAAGCGCTGCCCGCGCGGAGCCACACGCCGACCAACGTCTCGCTGTTCCTGTACAACGCCGCGGTGTGGAATCCGCATCGCATCCATTACGACGAGTCCTACACCGTCGAGGTTGAGAAGCATCCCGGCGTCGTGGTCGACGGCCCGCTGCAGGGCGACTGGCTGTCGCAGGTGGTGCTCGAGTGGCTGGGCGAGGAAGGCGAACTGCTGGAATTCGAGTACAGCAATCGCCGCGCCTCCTACCTGGGCGACACCCTGACCGCCGGCGGTCGCATCGAGGCCATCGACGCCGCCGCGCACACCGTGACGCTCGCGCTCGAAGTGCGCGACCAGCACGGCGAGGTGACCGCGCCGGGCCGCGCGCTGGTGCGCTTGGCAGGCTGAGCGTGGTGGGCGGCCGCCGTCGCGCGGCCGTCCCGCAGAGATCGTCGGACGGGCGCACGACCTACGCCGAATCTGACCGCGGTCATCACCGTCGCGCGCGACGCTTCCAATACTGGGACCTCCATCCCTGCCTGAAAGGAGGACCCCATGAACCTCGTACCACGACGCTCACTGTTCGACTTCGACGACCTGTTCGACGCCTGGAGCCCGATGCGCGGCGACGCGAACCGCGCCGGCTGGGCGCCACGCGTCGACATCAAGGACAAGCAGGACTGCTACGAGATCACCGCCGAACTGCCCGGCGTGAGGAAGGAAGACCTGCACGTCACGCTGCGCAACGGCGTGCTGACCATCGAGGCCGAGACGCGCCAGGAAGACAAGGAAGAGAAGGACGGCAAGCTCATTCGCCAGGAGCGCCGCTACGGCAAGCTCTCGCGCAGCTTCGCGGTCGGCGCCGAGGTCAAGGAGAGCGACATCAGCGCGAGCTTCAAGGATGGCGTGCTCACCCTCACCGCGCCCAAGGTCGAGGCGAAGACGCCGCAGACGCGCCGCATCGAAGTCAGCTGAGATCGACGCGCGTCCGCCGCATCCGCGGCGGACGCGCGTCACGCCGAAGCCCCTGATCGAGATCAACACGGCGCGCCGGGGCGCGCGCGACCATGCAGCGACAGAGCGAACGAGGTGCGCGCCATGGGTTACAAGGACATCGTCGTGCAGATCGCCGAGGGCCCGGACTGCGACCGACGCCTGCGTTTCGCCATCGACCTGGCGGCGCGCGACGAGGGCCATGTGACCGGCGTCTACGTCGAGCCGCCGCCCCCGATGTCGGCCTTTCCGGAGATCCCCGTGCCGGCGGAGATCATCGATGCCCAGGCGGCCGCCGCCGCCGCGCGGCTCACGCGCCTCGAACACGATTTTCGCGAGGCCACCGGGCACGCGGGGGTCAGCGCGGAATGGCGCGTCTCCCACGCCGACACGGTGACCGCGCTCAACGTGCACGGGCGCTACGCGGACCTCCTGATCACCGGCCACAGCGAAGAGGCCGGCGCGAGTTGGTTCGACGTCGCGGCGACCAAGCACATCGCGCTCGAATCCGGTCGGCCGGTGCTGGTGGTGCCGCATGCCTGCGCCGTGGGCACGCTCGGTCAGCGTGTGCTGGTGGCCTGGAACGGCAGCCGCGAGGCGGTGCGCGCGGTGCACGATGCGCTGCCGTTGCTCACGCGCGCGAGCCACGTGCAGGTCGCGGTCATCAATCCCTCGGTCGGCTACGGTGGCCACGGCGCGGTGCCAGGCGCCGACCTGTGTCTGCACCTCGCGCGCCACGGCGTGCAGGCCGAGGCCTACGTCGGTCACGCCGACAGCCACGACATCGGCGCCGCGCTGCACGCGCAGGCGACCGCCATCGGCGCCGACCTGGTGGTGATGGGCGCCTACGGGCATTCGCGTTTTCGCGAACTGGTGTTGGGCGGCGTCACGCGCCACCTGCTGCAACACCTGTCGGTACCCATGCTGATGGCGCATTGAGCCGAGGCTGGCCGCCGTGACCGTGGTCGACGCACTGCTCGGCCTCGACCCTGGCGAGGCAGCCCGTGGCACGCCGCCGTTCGAGGCCTGCGTGGCCGCCAGCAACGGCATGCTGATCCCGTCCGAACTGGTGATGCAGACCCGCCTGCAGGACAGCGCGGGCCACGCACAGGCGCGCCTGCTGCGCGCGGAGTTCGCCCACAAGCGCCGTCTGCTGGACCGCGACCGCCGCATTGCGCTGTGCCTGTGCGAGATCCTGCCGCGCGCGCCCGAGGCGAGCGGCGGCCTGGTCGCCTGCCTGGCGGCGGTCGCGCCGCCGACGGCGCCATGCGCGCTCCTGCTGCCGGCCTCCAGCGCCGAGGCGGTGGCGCGCGCGCTGCCCGCGGACGACGCGCCGCTGGACCTCCTGGTGTGGGTGGACTGGGACAGCGCGCCGGCGTGCATCGAACGCGCGCTGTTCACCTTGGCGCGGGCCTGCGCCGAGCGGCGCGCGGCCCGTCTCATCGCCGTGCCGCGCCTGGCCCTGTCGCAACGCCGCGGGGACGACGACGCGCTGCTGCGCGTGATCACCGAACACGCCGCCCTGCTCTTCCTGCTGCCGCTCATCTGCGCCGCGCCCGGTGGCGCGCCGCATGCGCTCTACGGCACGCTCGCGGCGGCGCTCGCCGGCGCCGGCTGGGCGCGGCTGGCGCCCGGGCTGTACGCGCCGACGAGCGCCGCGCCGCGCCCGTTGCTGACCGGCCGCCTCGCCCACCTGCCGCAGTGCGACGTGCTCGGCCTGGGACCGGCGGCCTGGAGTCGCTTCGACGACGTGCGCTTCGCCAACCAGGCGAGCCCGCGCGAGTACGCCCACGCCATCGGGCGCGGCGGACTCGCGATCGCCGGCGCCACCCGGCGCACGCCCACGGAAGAGTTCGTCGAAGCGCTGTTGTTCGGGCTGGCCGGCGGCGCGCGTCTCGATCTGGCGCGGCTCGCGGCCCAGTGTCACTGCGACTCGCCGCTGCTGCTCACGGAGGCCACGCGAGTGGTGCGCGCCCTGCTGGGACAGGGCGCCTTGAGCGGCGAGGTCGATGCGCTGCGCCTGGAAGCGGCCAACGACCGCGAGTTCGGTGACGTGTGCGCGCGCGTCGCGCGCCTGCGCGGCGTGACCGGCACCGTCACGCCGCTCACGCCGCGCGCGCTGCGTTCCGACTGAGCATGGCGCGCGGGCTCAGAGGCTCGCGCTGTGCTCGGCGATGTCCTGCAGCGCGGCGCGCGCCAGCAGGGTGACCTGCTTGCCCTTCACCGCGATCACCCCGGCGTCCTGCAGCCTGCCGAGCGCGCGGCTGACGGTCTCGGCCGCGAGGCCCAGGTAGTTGGCGATGTCGTAGCGCGACATGGAGAGGAACAGCGTGTCGGCATCGCGGCCGATGGCATGGAAGCGCGTCGAGAGTTCCAGCAGGAAGTCCGCCACGCGCTCGTCGGCGCTGGCGTGATGCAGCCGTACCCGCGCGTGGCGTTCGGCCTCGAAGCTCTGCGCGAGCTTGGAGAAGAAACTGTGCAGGAGCGCCGCGTCGTTGCGCAGCAGCACCTCGAGTTCGTGCGCCGGCACTTCGCACAGCGTGCTGCGCTCGAGCAGCACCACCGACTCGGTGTACTGACGATGTTCCAGCGACGCCGCGCCGATCATGTCGGTCGGGAAGTGGAAGCCCATCACGTCCTCCTGGCCGTTCTCGTTGACCCGAAAGGACTTGGCCGATCCGGAGCGCACCAGGAAGAACGACCGGCGTGGCTCGCCCTGGCGGTAGAGATGAGTGCCGCGCGCTTGCGGCTGTCCCGGCACGATCAGTCCGCTCAGCGCGCGGGCCGCGCTCACGTCCTGGATGTGATCGGGCAGACAGGCCGCGCGCAGACGGCACATGTCGCAGGCCGCGGGCCTGCGCAGCGCCGTCGCCTGCGCGCCATGGCCGATGATTGCTCTAGGTTCGCTTGCCACCACGTTTCCTTGGTCTCGCGTGACCGCGCGGCGTGACGATGAGGCGCGGGATAAGAGCCCGCCGCACCACGCGCGCGAAGGATGGACACTCACCCGGGACAAGGGGCGGGACACGGTCGGCGTGCGTGATCGGGCCGCACCATGGAGGAAGCATAGTGCCCGGAGTATGCGGGGCTGGCAACCCCACAGGCAGTGCTACAACAGCGCTTCGATATGCGACCACACATCGCGATCGTCGACGTGCACCAGGTCGCGGGTGATCTCGCCGCTCACGCAGCGTCGCGTGGGCTCGTCGAGCGCTTCACGCAGCAGTCCGAGCAGATGCGGCTCGGCCACCAGCACCACCCGGTCGCAGGCCTGCGCAGTGCGCGCGGCGGCCAGGCGCGCGGCGAGCTCGCGGGCGAAGTCCGCGGCGCTGCGCTCACGTGGCGATTCCTCGCTGGACAGGGCGTGGCGACCCGCGCCGAAGCGATCGTGGGTGCGCCCGGGACGATCGCTGTCGTGCTCGCGATCCTGGCGCAGGCCCGCGGGATGCTCGATGCGTTCCAGCAGTTCGAGCGCAGCCTCGTGTCCGCGCCGCAGGAAGATGCGCGCGCCGGCGCGATGGGCAACGACAATCCAGGCGTTCGACATGGCTGCACCTCGAGTCGTGGTTCGACCTCGAGGGGCAGTATCCCGCGCGCCGACCCGCGTCGATCTGACGCGAGTCAGCACGCGACGTTCTCAGCGGCGGCGATCGGCGCCGCGCGGCGCGCCCTTGTTCTTGCGATCGCGCAGGCGATCCTTCTTGAAGCCCTTGTCGCGCTCGCGGCGCGGCGCGGTTGGATCGCCGAGCCGGCTCATCAGCAGCTGCTGGCCGCCGACCCGCACCTTCTTCAGGTGCTGGAGGATGTCGCTCGGCATGCCGGTGGGCAGGTCGACCGTGGAATACTCGTCGTGGATCTCGATGCGCCCGATGTCACGCGCGTCGAGGCCGGCCTCGTTGGCGATGGCGCCGACGATGTTGCCGGGCTGCACGCCGTCGCGCCGTCCGACTTCCAGGCGGAAGCCCTCCATGCCGGCCGGCGACGGCCGCCGCAGGCGCAGCTCCCGTCCGCCACCCTCGTTGAATGGCGGGCGGCCGCGGGGCTCGCCGTCGCGCGCGCCGCGCTCGTCGGCGCCGCGCGGGGGTCGGTCCTCGCGCGAGCGGGGTGCGCGCTCGCCATCACGTTCGGCGCCGAAACGCGCCGGACGCTCACCGTCCCGCGGCCGCTCGCGATCTGCGCCGAAGCG
>JBFWYG010000027.1:10760-15650 GCA_050186725.1 Gammaproteobacteria bacterium
CGAAGCGCGGCGGCCGGTCGCCAGCGTGGGACTCGCGACGCGGCTCACGCGCATCCGCCTCGGCGCGCGGACGGTAGCCGCGTTCGCCGCCGGCCTCGTCGCCCGGGCGCGGCGGGCGCGCGTCGCGTTCGAAGCGCGCCCGCGGCTCGTCGCCGTGGCGTGGCGCGCGCGGCCGCTCCTGGAAGCGCAGCGGCCCGTCGTTGTCGGTGCGCATGCCGCGCGGCGCGGTGTCGCGCGGCGGACGGCGCTCCTCGCGCGGTTCGTCACGATAGGCTTCGCGCGCCGGGTAGCGGTCCTGGCGCCAGCCGCTGCGCGGCTCGCGCTCGTCGCGGTCGCGCGCCTGGCGCGGCGCACGACCTTCGTCCTCGGCGCCGTGCTCCAGCAGCAGCGGCTGGTCGCCCTGCACCATGTGCGCGAGCGCGGCGGCGATGTTCACCGCCTCGACGTCATGTTCACGCTGGTAGCGTTCGATGAGCTCGACGAACATCTCGAGCTCTGCGCTCGCCAGCGTGTCGGTGATGCCCTGCAGAAAGCGGCCGATGCGCTTGTCGTTCACCACCTCGGTGGACGGCAGGTCCATGCGTTCGATGGGCTGGTGGGTGGCGCGCTCGATGATCTTCAGCATGTGCCGCTCGCGCGGCGCGACGAACAGGATGGCGTCGCCGTGGCGCCCGGCGCGGCCGGTGCGCCCGATGCGGTGCACGTAGACTTCCGGATCGTTCGGTATGTCGAAGTTGATGACGTGGGTGATGCGCTCGACGTCCAGACCGCGCGCGGCGACGTCGGTCGCGACCAGGATGTCGACCTTGCCTTCCTTCAGCTGGTCGATGGTCTTCTCGCGCAGCTTCTGCGGCACGTCGCCGCTGATCGCCGCGCAGGCATAGCCGCGCGCATCGAGGCGCTCGGCGAGCTCGACGCTGGCGAGCTTGGTGCGCACGAAGATCAGCACGCCCTCGTAGTTCTCGGTCTCCAGGATGCGGGTCAGGGCGTCGAGCTTGTGCAGGCCGCTCACCATCCAGTAGCGCTGGCGGATGGTGGACGCGGTGGTGGTGCGCAGGCGGATGCTGATCTGCTCGGGCTCGCGCAGGTAGCGCTCGGCAATCTTGCGGATCGGCGGCGGCATGGTCGCCGAGAACAGCGCCACCTGGCGCTCCGGCGGGGTCTGCTCGAGGATCCACTCCACGTCGTCGATGAAGCCCATGCGCAGCATCTCGTCCGCCTCGTCCAGCACCAGGCAGGACAGCGCACGCAGATCGAGCGTGCCGCGACGCATGTGATCCATCACCCGCCCCGGGGTGCCGACCACCACGTGCACGCCGCGGCGCAGACCGCGCAGCTGCACGCCGTAGTCCTGCCCGCCGTAGATCGGCAGGACATGGAAGCCCGGCAGGCCGGACGCGTAGGAATGAAAGGCTTCGGCCACCTGGATGGCGAGCTCGCGGGTCGGCGCCAGCACCAGCACCTGCGGCGCCATCTTCTCGAGATCGATGCGGCACAGGAGCGGCAGCGCGAAGGCGGCGGTCTTGCCGGTGCCGGTCTGGGCCTGGCCGATGACGTCGCGGCCGGCCATCAATGGGGGAATGGTGGCCGCCTGGATGGCGGTCGGTGACTCGTAGCCGACGGTGGCCAGCGCCTGGAGCAGGGGCTCGGACAGGCCGAGATCGGCAAAGCCGGGCGCGGTGTCCTCCTCGGGCACTTCGGTGCTGGGCGGCGGAACGGGCAGATCGGACTCGGGGGGCATGGACGACACGGGCGGGTACCTTGAGACGGAGAGCACGCGGCCGGGCGCCACGCGAAGGCCGCGAATTATAGGCGCTTCGGCCCAATAGTCACGACGCGGCGCGCGGCTCGCGGCGTGGCGCGTGCGCCAATACCGCCCGCGCGCATGTTTTACATTCCGGCGCTGGCCAGGCGCGGCGCGGCCTGGCTAGGATGGTTCCCAGTCGGCCGGCGCGGCCGCGAGTGACGCCGTGAGCACCACCTTCATCATCCTGGTCTTCATCCCCTGGGCGTTCGCGGTGAGCCTGGGCCACGTCGCCAAGCAGGAATTCCGCGCGCACTTGAGGCGGCGCCATCCGCGCGCCTACGCGCGCTTCTATGGCGTGCATGCCGACCGCCGCCGCCATTCCGCCCTCGACCCGCTGGCCTGGCTGCTGCAACTGCGCTTCGAGCTGTCCGATGCCTGCCACGCCTTCGGCGACCCGCGCTTGAGCCAGCTCGGTCGCCGCCTGCGCCGGCGCATGCTCTGCGCCGTGCTGTTCTACTGCCTGGCGCTGGCCGGCGTGCTCGGCGCGGCCCACGCCGCGCCATCGTCGCCGCCCGCGGCCGCGATCAGCGCCCGCTGAGCGCGCCACTCACCAGCTGTTGCGGAGTTCGCGCAGCTTCAGGAACACGGTCTTCGGATCGGGGGAGTCCGGCAGGCTCGGGAAGGCCTCGCGCAGCGCGGCGATGACCGACGGACTGCGCAGGCGGAAGAAGGTGTTGATCTGCTTCTCGAGCGCCAGGGTCGAAACCAGCGGCGCGTTCGGATCCTGGTCCTTTACCTCGTCCAGCAGCGCCTTCGCGCGCGCGTTGTCCGGCTCGCGCGCCAGCGTGAAGGCCAGGTTGTTGCCGATGTAGTCGTGGCCCGGGTAGATGAGGGTCTGCTCGGGCAGGGTCGCGAGCTGGCGCACGAAGGTGTCGTAGAGCTGCTCCGGGTGGCCGCCGTGGTGGCAGTTGCCGGCGCCGGCGTTGAACAGCGTGTCACCGCAGAACAGCGCCGGCGTATCGGTGTGCGACACGAGGCAGACGTGCGCCATGGTGTGGCCGGGCGTGTCCAGCGCTTCGAGTTCGACGGTACGCCCGACCTTGATCACGTCGCCCGCGACCAGCCCGCGGTCGAGCCCGGCGATGCTGTCACGGGCGTTGGCGTGGGCCAGCACCTTGGCGCCGGTCGCCGCGACCACCGCGGCATTGCCGCCGGTGTGATCGAAATGTTCGTGGGTGTTCAGCACCTGCGTGATGCGCCAGCCACGCGCCTTGGCCACCGCCAGGCAGCGCTCGTGATCGAGCGGATCGATGGCGAGCGCCTCGCCGGTCTCGCCGCAGGCGATGAGGTAGTTGAAGTTGCGATACGCGTTCGCGGTCCAGATCTGTTCGACGATCACAGGCGCTCCTTGGCCGCGGGGAATTCGAATCGCGGCGGCCGAAGGTTAGCACGGCGCATCGTCCATCCCACCCCAAAGCGGACTTGACGCCGCACCCGCAGACTCGACAATGACCGGCATCCCATCAGGAGCTCGGCCCCATCCATGAGCGCAGGAGAACGCCTACCCGGCACACCCGATCCCATGCACCGCTGGAATGGTGTGCAAGGCGTGACCATCGCGGGCGACAGCTGGGGTCCGAGCGACGGACCTCTGGTGCTGTTGCAGCACGGCGGTGGCCAGACGCGCCACGCGTGGAAGACCGCCGGCGAGACCCTGGGCCGCGCCGGCTACCACGCGGTGGCCTTTGATGCGCGCGGCCATGGCGATTCGGACTGGGCGCCGGATGGCGTGTACGGCCAGGACATCATGGTCGAAGACCTGCGCGCGGTGATCGCCGCGCTCGGCGGCCGACGGCCGGTGCTGGTCGGCGCGTCGATGGGCGGCGGCACGAGCCTGGTCGCCATCGGCGAGGATCGCGTCGACGCGACCGCGCTGGTGCTGGTCGACATCGCCCCGCAGATCGAGCCGGAAGGCGTGGCCAAGATCGGCGCCTTCATGGCGCAGAAGCCCGAGGGCTTCGATTCGCTAGAGGAAGTGGCCCAGGCCATCGGCGCCTATCAACCTCATCGCTCGCCGCCCAAGGACCTGGCGGGACTCGCCAAGAACTTGCGGCGCGCGCCGAACGGCAAGTTCCGCTGGCACTGGGATCCGCGCTTCATGCAGCTGCGCCGCGAGATGGACAAGCGCTATGAGCGCCTGTCGGCCTGCGCTCGCGCGCTCGCCCTGCCGACGCTCCTGGTGCGCGGCGGGCTGTCGGACGTGCTGTCGGAAGAAGGCGCGCAGCACTTCCTGACGCTCTGCACCCACGCCGAGTACGTCAACATCACCGATGCCGGCCACATGGTGGCGGGCGACCGCAACGACATCTTCGGCAACGCGGTGATCGAATTCCTGACCCGCAAAGTGCCGGTCAATGGCCAGCCGGTGCAGCCGGCGCACGCGACCCAGCCCCATCACGAAGGCCCACCCGGCGACATCAACGACATCCCCTGAGCGCCGCCGCGCGAGGGCCCGACTAAGGCGCAGGTAAGAACATGACACTCGCAGGCAAGACGGTGGTCATCCTCGGGGGCACGTCCGGCATCGGGCTCGCCACCGCGCGCGCCGCACAGGCCGAGGGCGCGACGGTCCACGTGAGCGGCCGTTCGCCGGAGCGCCTGGAAGCGGCGCGCGCCACGCTCGGCGCGGAAGCCTTCACCCACGAGGTGGACGCGGCGGACGAGGTAGCGACCGCGGCGCTGTTCGAGCGCGTCGGCTCGCTCGATCACCTGTTCATCACCGCCGGCCAACTGGTGCTGGACGCGAAACTGGCGCCGGATCGGGCGACCGTGGCGCCGGCGCTGGACACGCGCTTCTGGGGCGCGGTCTACGCCGCGAAATACGCCGCGCCGCGCATGCGCAGTGGCGGCTCCATCACCTTCATGTCGGGCACCGCCGCGCGCCGGCCGCTGCCGGGCGCCTCGGTCGCAACCGCCTCCTGCGGCGCGGTCGACGCGCTCGCCCGCGCGCTGGCCCTCGATCTCGCGCCACTGCGCGTCAACACCATCCAACCGGGCTACGTCGACACGCCGCTGTTCGATGGCATCTTCGGCGAACAGCGCGACGCGATCCTCGCCGACGCCGGCGCCAAGCTGCCGGTCGG
>JBFWYG010000027.1:15750-52906 GCA_050186725.1 Gammaproteobacteria bacterium
CATCATCGACGGCAGCGGCGCACCCGCGACCCACGGCGACGTGGCCGTGAACGGCGAACGCATCGCGGCCGTCGGCGGCAAGCTCGGCGCCGCGCGTCGCGAGATCGACGCCCAGGGTCTGGCGCTCGCGCCAGGCTGGGTGGACGTGCACACCCACTACGACGGCCAGGCGACCTGGGACCGGCTGCTGACGCCGTCCTGCTGGCACGGCGTGACGACCGCGGTGATGGGCAACTGCGGCGTCGGCTTCGCGCCGGCGCATCCCTCCAAGCACGACTGGCTGATCGGTCTCATGGAGGGCGTGGAAGACATCCCCGGCACCGCGCTCGCCGAGGGCATCCAGTGGGGCTGGGAATCCTTTCCGGAATATCTCGACGTGCTGGACAGCGAGTCGCGCGCGCTCGATCTCGCCGCGCAGGTGCCACACGCCGCGGTGCGCGCCTACGTGATGGGCGAAGCAGGCGCGACCGACGTCGACGCCAACGCCGAGCAGCGCACGGCGATGGCACGCCTGGTGGGCGAGGCGGTGCGCGCCGGCGCGGTCGGCTTCTCGACCTCGCGCACGGTGCTGCATCGTTCCATCGACGGCGCGGTGGTGCCGGGCACCAACGCCGACGCGCTCGAGCTCGTCACCATCGCCGACGCGATGGGCGAAGCGGGCGGCGCGGTGTTCGAGGTGGCGTCCGATCTCGCGCCCGAGCGCGATGAACTCGCGTGGATGGACCACATCATCGATCGCGCGGGCTGCAAGGTGACCTTCGCCTGCGTGCAGAACGACGAAGATCCCATGCAGTGGCAGCGTCTGCTGGCCCACGCCGAGCGCAGGCCAGGCATCTTTCCGCAGGTGGCCATCCGCCCGCCGGGCGTGCTGATGTGCCTGGAGGGCACCCATCCCTTCACCGGTCGCGCGAGCTACCGCGCGCTCGCCCACCTGCCGCTCGCGGCGCGCGTGGCCGAGATGCAGAAGTCCGAGGTGCGCGCCGCGATCCTCGCCGAGAGCGGGCCGCGTCCGGCGCGCCTGCTGCGGCTGCTCTTCATGGAAGGCAAGGCGATGCAGTCGCCGGTGCGCGACTACGAGCGCATCTTCGTGCTCGGCACGCCGCCGGACTACGAGCCGGCGCCGGAGCGCAGCGTCGCGGCCATCGCCACGCAGCGCGGCGTGCGCGCGGAGGCGGCGGCCTACGACCTGCTGCTCGAGAACGACGGCCGCAACTTCCTCTATTCGCCCCTGTTCAACTATGCCGCGGGCAACTACGACGTCGCGCGCGAGATGATGCTGCATCCGAACACCGTGCTCGGCATCAGCGACGGCGGCGCGCACTGCGGCATGATCTGCGACGCGAGCGCGCCGACCTATTTGCTCGCGCACTTCGTGCGCGATCGCGCGCGCGGCCCGCGCATCGGGCTCGAACAGGCGGTGAAGATGCAGACCCGCGACACCGCCCTGCTCTACGGCTTCGCCGATCGCGGCTTGATCGCGCCGGGCCTGCGCGCGGATCTGAATCTGATCGAGCTCGACCGCCTCGCCCTGCCCTCACCGGAGATGGTCTACGACCTGCCGGCGGCGGGCCAGCGCCTGATCCAGCGCGCGCGCGGCTACCAGCTCACCATGCTGCGCGGCCAGGTGACCTTCGAGCAGGGCGAGCACACGGGCGCGTTGCCGGGGAGGTTGGTGCGAGGCAGGCAGTCGGCGTGACCGAAGGGACAGACCCCGCACGGGGTCTGTCCCGTGCCGGGGACGGCTCGGCGCTTCCCTTGTAGGGCCGATTTCAATCGGCCATGCACGGCGTGGAATAAAGCCGTGCATGGCGGGTTGAAACCCGCCCTACAATGCGCGGAGCTTCAACCGAGACTGGACATGGCCGCCCTCCACCCCGATCCCTACACCCTGCCGCTCGACGAGATCGACGTCAGCAACCCGCGTCTCTACCAGGACGACGCCATCGGCCCCTACTTCGCCAGGCTGCGCGAGGAAGCGCCGGTGCACTGGTGCGCGCGGAGCGCCTACGGTCCCTTCTGGTCCATCACCCGCTACCAGGACATCGTCACCGTCAACGCCGACGACACGCGCGTGTCCTGCAGCTACGAACTCGGCGGGCACATCCTCGGCTACGACACCATGTTCCGCAGCCACGGCGTCGATGCGCGCATGTTCCAGTCCACCGATCCGCCGGTGCACACCGCGCAGCGCAAGGCCATCGCGCCCATCGTCGCGCGCGCCAGCGTGCGCGAGATGGAAACGCGCATCCGCGAGCTGTGCGGCGCGATCCTGGACGACCTGCCGGTGGGCGAGACCTTCGACTGGGTGGAACGGCTGTCCATCGAGCTGACCACCCAGGTGCTCGCGATGCTGTTCGACTTTCCGTGGGAGAAGCGCCGCCTGCTGACCCGCTGGTCGGACGTCGCGGTGAGCGAGCCGGGCTTCGGCATCGTCGACTCCTGGGATGGGCGGCGCCAGGAACTCGAGGACTGCTTCGCGACCTTTGCCGAACTGTGGCAGGAGCGGGCGACGGGCGAGCCGCGCAGCGACCTCTTGTCACTCATGATCCAGTCGGAAGGCACCAAGAACCTGAGCCCGGGCGAATTCCTCGGCAATCTCATCAATCTCATCGTCGGCGGCAACGACACCACGCGCAATTCGCTCACCGGCGGCGTGATCGCGCTGAACCGCTATCCCGCCGAGTACGACAAGCTGCGCGCCAACCCGGCGCTGGTCGCGAGCATGGTGCCGGAGATCATCCGCTGGCAGACGCCCATCTCGCACATGGCGCGCACCGCGGTGCAGGACTTCCGCCTTGGCGAGGCCGAGATCAAGGCCGGCGATCGCATCGCCATGTGGTACATCTCAGGCAATCGCGACGCGCGCGACATCGCCGCCCCCGAGGACTTCATCATCGATCGCGACAATCCGCGCAGGCACTTGTCCTTCGGTTTCGGTACCCACCACTGCGTGGGCTATCGTCTCGGCGAACTGCAGCTGCAGGTGGCGTGGGAAGAGATCCTGAAGCGCTTCCGTCACGTCGAAGTGATGGGCGAGCCGCGGCGGGTGTGCTCCAACATCATTCACGGCTACAGCGCGCTGCCGGTCAGATTGCATCCGTGGTGAGCACCCTCACCATAGCGTGACGGCGAGCGCCAGCGGGGCGAGCAACACCGCGGCGACGTTCGCGGCGAGGTAGGGCGTGAGTTGGGCGGCGTCGGCATCGGGCAGGCCGAGACCGCGCCAGGTGTAGGCCATGGAGGCGAGCGCGGGCAGCGCCAGGCACGCGCTGCCGGGCAGCAGCCCGAGCTGAATGCCCCCCAGCAGCGCCAGTGCCGCCAGCAGCGCGAGGACCGCGTAAACGCGCCGCGCGGCCGCGCGGCCGTGGCTGATGGCGAGGTGGCGACGCCCGACGCGGCGGTCCGCCTCGATGTCCGGAAACTGGTTGGCGAGCAGGAGCGCGCTGCCGAGCAGCCCGGCGATCAGCGCGACCAGCAGCGTGCGTGCGTCGAGCCCGCCCGCCAGCACCACGACCGTGCCGAGCACCACCAGCACGCCGATGCCGAGTCCGGGCGCCGCCAGGCACAGCCAGGGGTGACGGTTCAGCGCGGGGGTATAGCTCAGCACCAACGCCACGCCCACCGCGCCGATGGGCAGCAGAAGCGCCCCGCCCCGCGTCAGCGCCCAGGCGCCGACCAGCAGCGTCACGACCAGCAGCGCCCACGCCGCCGCGCGCACCGCGCCCAGGCCCGCCGGATCGTCCTGCAACGCGCCGCTGCCGCCGCTGAAGGGCGTGCGACGCGTGTGCTGATCGAGACCGCTGCGCGCATCGTGGTACTCGTTCAGGAGGTTCACCGCGCCGTGGGCGGCCAGCGCGCCGAGCAGCACCCACAGCGCGTCCACCGTCACCAGGCGCGCGCCGGCGCCGTGCACCAGCGCCACGCCGAGCGCGACGCATACCAGGGTCAGCAGCAGGAAGGGCGGACGCAGCGCGCGCCACACCGTGCGCAGCCGCGAAGGACCCGGGGTCGAGGCGTGGGTGAGAGCGATCATCGCGAGGCTCCTGCCGAAGGCATTCGTCAGAAGACTCTACGGGTGCATCGCGCTTCGAATCTTGCGCCAGCGCAAGCCGACGCGCTCACGCGGGCCGCGGCCACCTGTGTGCCCAGGGCCGCGCCGCCTCGAGCTGCCCTGCGAGGCGGAACAGCGTCGCCTCGTCGGCGAAGCGCCCCATGATCTGCAGACCGATGGGCAGACCGGCGTCGTTCCAGCACAGCGGCAGCGACATCGCCGGCTGACCGGTGACGTTGGCGATCGCTGTGAAGCGCGGAAAGCGTTCCATGCGCTCGGTGGCCTGGTGGGGTGCCGCGCGATCGTAGTCGAACCAGCCGAGCGGCACGGGCGGCTCCGGCAGGGTCGGCGTCAGCCACACGTCGTGGCGGGTGAAGAACGGCGCGATGTCGCGCGAGAGCTTCTGCAGCGCGCCGAGCGCGAGCAGGAAGTCCGCGGCCTTCAGCTCGCCCGCGACCTGGATCATCTTCCAGGTGTGCCGCTCGAAGTATTCGGGCGCCGGCTCGCGTGCGAGTCGCTCGCTCCAGTCGCGGATCATCCAGCCGACCATGCCGAGCCAGAGCGTGGTGAAGTGCTCGTTGAAGCGGCTGGCGTCGACCTCGGGCTTCGCTTCCACGACCTCGTGGCCGAGATCGGCGCACAGCGCCGCGATGTCCCGCACTGCGCGCCGGCAGTCGGGGTGCACCGTGGTCGGCATCAGGCACTCGTCGCTGAACGCGATGCGCAGCCGGCCAGGAGGCGTGCCCACCTCGGCCGCGTAAGCGCGCGATGGCGGCGGCGGGAAATGCGGCGCGCCCAAGTCGGCCCCGGCGGTGACGTCCAGCAGCAACGCGGTGTCCAGCACGCTGCGCGTGACCACGTGCTCGGAGATCAGTCCCGCGCCGCCGGCGTCGCCGAGATCGGGTCCCAGCGGATTGCGCCCGCGGGTGGCCTTGAGGCCGACCAGGCCGCATACCGCGGCCGGGATACGCGTCGAGCCGCCGCCGTCGTTGGCGTGGGCCACGGCCACCATGCCGGCCGCCACCGCCGCGCCGGCGCCGCCCGACGACCCGCCGGGGGACCGGGACAGGTCCCACGGATTGCGCGCCGGGCCGTAGAGTTCGGACTCGGTGGTGGGCTTGGAGGCGAACTCCGGCGTGTTGGTCTTGCCGACCACGATGAAGCCGGCGCGGCGCAGGCGCGCCACCAGTTCGCTGTCGTGGGGCGAGACATAGCCGTCGAGAAAACGCGAGCCCTCGCGCAGCGGCGTGCCGCCGTACTCGGCGCACATGTCCTTCAGCAGCAGCGGCACGCCGCCGTAGGGTTCGTCACCGCGCAGGTCGCGGAGCGCGCGGCGCGCGACGTCGTACATCGGCTGGACCACGGCGTTCAGCGCCGGGTTCAGCCGCTCGATGGCGGCGATGGCCGCGTCCACCATCTCGGCGGGCGACACCTCTCCACGGCGCAGCAGGCGCGCCTGCTCGGCGACCCCGAGTCGCATCAGGTCGGTCATGGCGTACTCCCCTCTTTAGCTCAGCGAGTGTACGCCCATTGCCCGCGATCCTCGCATCACACCTGACCGGGGCGGACTCCGCTCACGCCGCGCGACCCAGCGCGCCGCAGCAAGTCTCAGTCGGTCGCGTCCGCGCCGCGCGGTGGCGGCGCCTGCGCGGCGAGCGCCGCTTGCTCGGCCTCGCTGTAGACCCGCGAGCGGATCAGGAAGCGCAGGCCGAGCGGCGACTCGAGCGAGAAGCCCGCGCCGCGGCCCGGCACCACGTCCAAGGTCAGATGGGTGTGCTGCCACACCTCGAACTGCGGCCCCGAGATCCAGAACGGCTGTTCGGCGACCGCGCCGAGCAGCACGTCGCGCTGCCCCACGCGGAACTCGCCGCGTAGGTAGCACATCGGCGCGCTGCCATCGCAGCAGCCGCCCGACTGGTGGAACATCAGCGGCCCGTGCTCGGTCACGAGCCGCGTGATGAGCTCGACCGCCGCCGCGGTCACGCTCACCCTTTCCACCCTCTCTGTCACCGGCTCGCCCATGGGCGCGGCTTCAGAAGAAGCCCAGCGCCTTCGGGCTGTAGCTGACCAGCAGGTTCTTGGTCTGCTGGTAGTGCTCGAGCATCATCTTGTGGGTCTCGCGACCGATGCCCGACTGCTTGTAGCCGCCGAAGGCCGCATGCGCCGGGTACAGGTGGTAGCAGTTGGTCCACACGCGCCCGGCCTGGATGCCGCGTCCCATGCGGTAGGCGCGGTTGCCGTCCCGCGACCACACCGCGGCGCCGAGACCGTAGAGCGTGTCGTTGGCGATGGCGAGCGCTTCTTCCTCGGTCTTGAAGGTGGTGACGGCGAGCACCGGCCCGAAGATCTCCTCCTGGAAGGTGCGCATCTTGTTGTGGCCTTCGAACACGGTCGGCTGCACGTAGTAGCCGTTCTCGCAGCCGGCGACGTTCGCCCGTTCACCACCGATGCGGAGCTTCGCCTGTTCGCTCCGGCCGATGCCGATGTAGGACAGAATCTTCTCCAACTGGTCGGAGGACGCCTGGGCGCCGACCATGGTGTCGGCCTCGAGCGGATTGCCCTGGCGCACCTTGGCGACGCGCGCGATGGCGCGCTCCATGAACTTGTCGTAGATCGACTCGTGCACCACCGCGCGTGACGGGCAGGTGCACACCTCGCCCTGGTTCAGGCAGAACATGGTGAAGCCTTCCAGCGCCTTGTCGAGGAAGTCGTCGTCCTCGGCCATCACGTCGGCGAAGAACACGTTCGGCGACTTGCCGCCGAGTTCGAGCGTCACCGGGATGATGTTCTCCGAGGCGTACTGCATGATCAGCCGCCCGGTGGTGGTCTCGCCGGTGAACGCGACCTTGTTGATGCGCGGGCTCGAAGCCAGCGGCTTGCCGGCCTCGACGCCAAAACCGTTGACGATGTTCAAGACGCCGGGCGGCAGCAGGTCGCCGCACAGTTCGGCCAGCACCATCGCCGACAAGGGCGTCTGCTCGGCCGGCTTCAGCACCACGCAGTTGCCGGCGGCGAGGGCCGGCGCGAGCTTCCAGATAGCCATCAGCAGCGGAAAGTTCCACGGGATGATCTGCCCGACCACGCCGAGCGGTTCGTGGAAGTGGTAGGCGACCGTGGTCTCGTCGATCTGCGAGAGCGCGCCTTCCTGGGCGCGGATGCAGGCGGCGAAATAGCGCAGGTGATCGATCGCGAGCGGCACGTCGGCGGCCAGCGTCTCGCGTATCGGCTTGCCGTTGTCGACGGTCTCGACCGTGGCGAGTTCGTGCAGATGGGCCTGCATGCGATCGGCTATCTGGTTCAGGACCGCGGCGCGCTCCGCCGGCGCGGTCTTGCCCCAGGCCGCCTTGGCGGCATGCGCGGCGTCGAGCGCGAGGTCGATGTCCTCGGCGGTCGAACGCGCGACCTCGCCAATAACCTCAGCGGTGATGGGGGTAAGGTTCTCGAAATACTGGCCCTTCTTCGGCGCGACCCAGCGGCCGCCGATGTAGTTGTCGTAGCGTGAGCGCACGGCCAGTTTCTCGCGCACGGCGGCCAGCGCCGCGAGCGGCTGTGCTTGTACTTTCTGATCCATCTCGACCTCCTCGGTGTCGCCGTACGCGTGGCGCGTCGGCCTCATGGGTGCAATGCGCGGTGTGCCACGCTCGCGCGCGACTGCGGGCACGCGGCGGGTTCGTCGTTGTCTGGCGGTGACGCGGGCTGCATAATGACCCCGCTGTTTTCCGCGCCCCGATGGCACTGCGCGCACCGGGCTGGCGACGATGATAGAGGTCGCGTTCAGTCGGGAAATATGCACCTGCGTGCACCTCGCAGAAGCCCCCGGCGTGCCTCACGCTGCCGTACCTGCGGGCGGGCCATCCGCCTACATATCCCTAGGAGTCATCCATGCAGAATTGCCTGAAGTTTTACATCAACGGTGCCTGGGTCGAGCCAACCGCCCTGCGCAAGCTCGACGTGATCAACCCGGCCACGGAGGAAGTGATCGGCCAGATCGCCCTCGGCAACGCGCAGGACGTCGACAAGGCCGTGGCCGCCGCCAAGGCCGCCTTCGTGAGCTTCTCGCGCACCAGCCGCGAGGAACGCGTCGCACTGCTCGAGCGCATCGGCGCCGCGTACAAGGAGCGCTACCAGGAGATGGTCGAAACCATCTCGGCCGAGATGGGCGCACCCATCTGGCTGTGCAAGGCCGCCCAGGCCGCCATGGGTCCGGCCCATCTGAACACCGCCATCGAAGTGCTGAAGAACTACGAGTTCGAGGAGCGCCGGGGCAGCATCACCCTGCGTCGCGAGCCGGTCGGCGTGTGCGGCTTCATCACGCCGTGGAACTGGCCGATCAACCAGATTGCCTGCAAGGTTCTACCGGCGCTCGCCGCCGGCTGCACCATGGTGCTGAAGCCCTCCGAGGTCGCGCCGCTGAACGCCGCGATCTTTGCCGAGGTGATGCACGCGGCCGGCGTGCCGGCCGGCGTGTTCAACCTGGTCAACGGTGACGGCGCCGGAGTCGGCACCGCGCTGTCCTCCCACCCCGACGTCGACATGATGTCCTTCACCGGCTCGACCCGCGCCGGCATCCTGGTGGCCAAGGCCGCGGCGGACACCGTCAAGCGCGTCGCGCAGGAGCTCGGCGGCAAGTCGGCCAACATCATCCTCGACGATGCCGACCTCAAGACGGCGGTCGGTGGCGGCGTGCAGGGCATGATGGTGAACTCGGGCCAGTCGTGTAACGCGCCGAGCCGCATGCTGGTGCCGGCGAAACTGCACGACGAGGCGGTGGCCATCGCCAAGGCAACCATCGCCAACGTCAACGTGGGCGATCCGAAGATGAAGGACTCGACCATCGGACCTGTGGTCAGCAAGGTGCAGTTCGACAAGATCCAGGCGCTGATCAAGAAGGGCATCGAGGAAGGCGCGACCCTGGTCGCGGGCGGCCCCGGTCTGCCGGAAGGCATCGACAAGGGCTACTTCGTCAAGCCGACCATCTTCGCCAACGTGCGCAACGACATGACCATCGCGCGCGAGGAGATCTTTGGACCCGTGCTGTGCATGCTGCCCTACAAGGACGACGAAGAGGCCATCGCGATTGCCAACGACACGGTCTACGGCCTGTCGGGCTACGTGTCCGGCAGCGATCCGGAGCGCGTCGCCAACGTCGCGAACCGTCTGCGCTGCGGCAACGTGCACGTGAACGGCGCCGGCCTCGACTTCCACGCGCCCTTCGGCGGCTACAAGCAGTCCGGCAACGGCCGCGAGTGGGGCGAGTTCGGCTTCGAGGAGTTCCTCGAGGTGAAGGCGGTGATGACGCCGGCCAACGCGGCCTGAGTCGAAGCCTCCAGCCTTGCACGAAACGCCGGCCTCGCGCCGGCGTTTTTTTGTTGTAGGGCGGGTTTCACCCGCCATGCACGGCCTCGATTCCCGCGCGGTGCATGGCCGATTGAAATCGGCCCTACAATCCGCCTCACGATGTCCACGAACGACGATCAACTCTACGCGCGCGTCACCTGGCGGCTGGTGCCTTTCCTGTTCGCGTGCTACGTGTGCGCTTACCTCGATCGCGTCAACGTCGGCTTCGCCAAGCTCACCATGCTGGACGCGCTCGGCTTCAGCGAGACCGTCTACGGCCTCGGCGCCGGGGTGTTCTTCATCGGCTACTTCCTGTTCGAGATCCCAAGCAATCTCGCGCTGCATCGCTTCGGCGCGCGGCGCACCATCGCGCGCATCATGGTTGCCTGGGGCCTGTTGTCCGCCGCCACGCTGTGGGTGACGACGCCGACCCAGTTCTACGTGCTGCGCTTCCTGCTGGGCGCTGCCGAAGCCGGCTTCTTTCCCGGCATCATTCTCTATCTCACCTACTGGTACCCGGCTGCCAGGCGCGCTCGGGTGACGGCGCTGTTCGCGACCGCCGTGCCGCTCGCGAGCGTGATCGGCGCGCCGCTGTCCGGCTGGCTGCTGGAACATTTCGACGGGATACGCGGCCTGGCCGGCTGGCAGTGGCTGTTCCTGCTGGAAGCCTTGCCTTCGGTAGTGCTGGGATTCTGCGCGCTCGCGCTGCTGGATGACCGTATCGCCGACGCGCGCTGGCTGAGTCCCCCGGAGCGCGCGCGCCTCACGGCCGCGCTCGATGCCGAGCGCGCGGCGCATCTGCCTGCGCACGCGCTGGACGGCCTGCGCCGCCCGGCGGTGTGGCGCATGGCGGCGGTGTACTTCGCCTTCGTGATGGGCCTCTACGGCCTCAATTTCTGGCTGCCGACCCTGGTGCGGGATCTGGGCTTCAAGGGCGCGCTCGACATCGGCCTGGTCACCGCCCTGCCCTTCGCCGCCGCGGCGGTGGCGATGGTGCTGGTGGCGCGGCATTCGGATCGACAGGGCGAACGCCGCTGGCACACCGTGATCCCAGCACTCCTGGGCGCGCTGGGCCTCGCGGCCAGCGTGCCGCTCGCGCAGCACACCGGCCTCGCCCTGCTGGCGTTGACGGTGGGCGCCTGCGGCGTGCTGTGCGCGCTGGTCATGAGCTGGTCGTTGACGACCGCGCTGGTGCAGGGCGCCGCCGCGGCGAGCGGCATCGCACTGGTCAATTCCTTCGGCAACCTGTCGGGCTTCGTCGGTCCCTACGCGATTGGCTATTTGAAGGACACGACCGGCGGCACCGCGCCTGGCGTGCTGATGCTGGCCGCGTCCATGGTGGTGGGAGCGGTGCTGGTGTGGAGGATGCGTTGAAGGGATTGAAGGGACAGACCCCGTACGGGGTCTGTCCCGTCTCTTCTGGTAGGGCCGATTTCAATCGGCCATGCACGGCCCTGCGCGACGCGCTCTACATGGCGGGTTGAAACCCGCCCTACAGGGCGCGCTGCTTCACGCGCCGCCGCGAGGCGATCGCGACCAGCGCGCCACCGAACAGCACGCCCATGCCCGGCAGCGGCACGGGCGCCGCGGTGAAGGTGAGACGCCCGGGCAGATCGCTCACGCTCAGCAACTCGCTGTCCCAGCCGCCACCGGCAGCGAGGGTGTAGTCGCCGGCGGCGAGCAGGTACTCGACCAGCGATGCGCTGTTGCCGCCCGTCGGGCCGACGTGCGTGAGGTAGCGGATCACCGCCCACTCGTTGCTGGCATTGGCCATGCTCCAGTCATGGAGCGCGTCGAACTGGCCGTTGAAGGTGATGTTCTCGGTATCGCGGAACGGCGAGACATTGCCGTTGGCGTCGGTGGTCACGCCGTTGTCCACCGGCGAGGGATCCTTCACCGACTGCGGCGGCGGGCCGGGCACGAAATGCGAGGGGTTCAGCGGGTCGAAGGACGCGCTGTCATGGGCGTCGTCCGGCAGCAGGCCGGCGTACAGCGAGAACGCCGGGTTGAGCGCGCCTTCGCCGTTCAGATCGGTGAACGTGATGCTGACCCGCGCGGCCGACGCCAGGGTGAACTTGTAGAAGCGGCCGCCGGAGAGGTCGTGGCTGTCGCCCAACGCGGTCTTGGTGCCTTCGAACCAGCCATGGGAATTGAACAGGCCATCATCGAATGACAGGCCGTTCGGGTCCGTGAACAGGCCGGCACCGATGTCGAAGTAGTCGACGTGCGCCAGGGCCGATTGGGCCGTGGCGGCGAGCAGCGCGGCCACGCCGAGCGTCTTGCGGATGAAATTCATGGGATTCTCCTTGAATGCGAGGCGTTCCTGGTCCGCGGTCGCGCGTGGACGCGGCCGCGGACGTTCATGGGCTCAGGCCTTGCGTCGCTTGAGCGTCGCGCCCGCGCCGGCCAGCGCCGAACCGAGCAGCCACACCGCGCCCGGCAGCGGTACCGGCGCCGGCGGATCGTTGGCGAAGGATCGGGTGGTGAGAGTGTAAGCCAGGCCCGCGCCCGGCGCGCCGCCGTGGGCGCCGATGATGATGGTGTAGAAGCCCGCCAGACCGTCGTCCAGGGCGCCTTCGAGGGCGTCGGTCTTCTGCCACTCGGCGAAGTCGATGATGAGCGAAAAGCTCAGCACGTCCGATACCGAACTCTGGCTCGCGGTCCACAGCAACTTGCGCCCGTTGGCGCCGCCGGTGCCGAGATCAGAACCCTGCACGCCCGCGGCGTTGGGATCGAAGGCCGCGGTGCGGCTCGCGGTGGCCGATTCGTCGGCGCCGCGGTAGAGCGCGATGTCCAACAGCGCGTTGGCATCGTTCTCGGCGTCGTAAACGGTGTCGCGCACCAGCGTGATGTCAATCTGGTAGATCTTGCCGACCGTCGCCGGCGCGGTGGTGACGTTCTCCGCGCCGGTGTTGGCGCCACGGCTCGCGTGCAGCAGCGCGTAGTCGAGCCCACCGGTGGTGCTGCCCACCTGCCAGGAGTTGGCGCCGACGGCCATGTAGGGATGGCTGCTGCCGATGTCCGGAATGAGACTGCCCCAGGTCGCGGACGCGTCCTGCGCGGCGTAGGCGCGCCACAGAGTATTGGCCTGGGTCGGCCCGGTACCTGTGGTGCCGGTGCGGGTGGTGGTGCCGGCGACCGTGCTGTCGTGGTGCCCGAGGTAGACGTTGTAGGGCAGTGCGCCTGTGTAGTCGGTCGGCAGCCCGCCCGTGCCCGGAATATTGGCGTTCGCGTCACCCGCGGCGCGGCCGCCGACGCCGACCGGCGCATAGCCACCGGTATTCGACACGCCGTCGGTGTTGTTGATGCTGGTGCCGAGGCCGACGTCGACGCCGGTCAGGTTGTAGGTCTGGTGCGCGAAGGCGCCGGTGCTCACCGCGGCCAGTACGGCGACGCTGAGTGGCTTCAGGTAGTTGTGCATGTGAAATCTCCCTCCGAGTGATGTATGGGACGCGTGGTCCCGCGCGCGGCGCCAGGCGGCCACCGCGCTGGTCCTTGTCATCGTTATTCAGGCCGCGCGACAGGCGCGACGGCGGCTCGCGGCCAGCAGGGTCAGCGCGCCGCCCAGCAGCAGGCCCGGCGCCGGCAGCGGGACTGTTGTCACCACCGCCTGCGCACGGAAGTCGAGTTGTCCGTTCAAACCGCTGAGACCGAAACTGGCGGAGACCGGGCCGAAACCCACCGCGCCGAGCGCGCCCGACGCGGCGATGGTGTAGTTGCCCGCGTCGAGATCGATGACCAGGGTCTCGCGCGTGCCCGCGGCATTGCTCGCGAAGCCCGCGGCCGGGTTGTTGCCGTTCACCGCCGCGAGGAAATCGACGTTGCTCCAGTGGCCGCTGCTGCTGGACTGTCCCCAGTCGTTGACCGCGTTGAACTGGCCGGCATAGTCGACGGTATTGGTGCGCGTGTTGCGGAACGCCGAGGCGATGCCTTGGGCGTCGACCACCCCGCCCGCATCCAGCGCGTTCTGCACCCGGGACGGCGGGAAGCCGGTCTTGGGATTCAACTGATCGAGCGCGTTGTCGTGCCCCTGGTAGGCCAGCACCCCGGCATAGAGCGAGAAAGCGCCGTCGAAGAAATTGCCGAAGTCGTCGCTCACCACCCAATCGATGGTCACGGTCGAGCGTTCCGTCAGGCGGAAATTGAAGAAGTCGACGCGATGCGAGTCGCCGAGAATGGCGCGCGTGCCGGCGCCCCAGCCGTTGTCCGTCACGTCGTCCACCCGCACCGTCGCCGTGCTGAGCGCCGCGCTGAAGGCCACGTTGGAGAACGCGCCGACCGTGGTGGTGATCTGGTTGGCGGCCGTCCAACTCGTGGCATTGATGAGCGGCCGGTTCGAAGTAGTGACCAGGCCGGTGGCGCCCGGACCGCTGAACACGGGGTTGGCGCCGTACTGGCCGGTGGACACCGCGCGCCCGGCCGCGGTCAGGTCGCGCACCTGCACACCCTGGTTCAAGTCGTAGTACTCGACGTGCGCCGCGGCGCCGACGCTGGTGGCGGTCAGTACAGCGGCCATTGCCGCGCGTGGCCAATCGATCATTCGTGACATGTGCATGGACCCTGCTTCCGAGTCGCGTGGGTGAGCCCCCGGGAGCCGCGTCTCGATCTGCCCTTTATTGGTGAGAATTCTTGCGGTACGCGCCACGCCGCACAATGCGACCTTATGTCGCACCGTCAGCGCGCCACCGCGCGAAACTGCAGCCGGCCCTTGAGCCCCGACACACCGAAAGAATCGGCGACCACGCCGAAGCCCTTCGCGCCCAAGGCGCCGCCCGCGATGATGGTGTAGTTGCCGGGCAGCAGGCGCACGGTGAGTTTCTCCAGCGTGGCGGCCGAGCTGCGACTGAAACCCGCGGCCGGGTTACGCGCGTTCACCACCTTCAGGATGCGCAGGTTGCTCCAGTTGCCGGCCGGGTTGGTCTGTCCCCAGCTCTTCCGTGCGTTGAATTGCCCGACGTAGGGAAGCTTGTTGCTCACCGTATTGCGCAGCGCCGACGCGATCCCTTGCGCATCCTTCACCCTTCCTGTGTCGAGCGGCGACTGGCGCTTCACCGGCGGCACGCCGGTGGCCGGGTTCAAGGCTTCACGCGCATCGTCGTGTCCCTGGTAGACCATCACGCCGCCGTACAGCGAAAAGCCGCAGTCGACATAGTTGCCCTGCCCATCGTGCACCAGCCAGGTGATGGTCACGTCGGCGCGCCGCGCGAGGCGGAAATTGAAGAAGTTGGCCTCGTGGGAATCGCCGAGCGCGGGCTGCGTGCCCGCCGCCCAGCCCCAGTCGTTGACGTCGTTGATGTTGACCGTCGCCGTGCTCAGCGTCGGCGTGTACTTCACGCCGCTGAATTTGCCCGCGCCGGTGGTGACCTGGTAGGTGCGGGTCCACAGGCGCTTGTCGATCAAGGGTCGCGCCGAGTTGCGGTTCAGGCCGGTGATGCCGCGCACCGTGGGATTGAGTCCGTATTCCTTGGTGGACTTGCTCTTGCCGGCCGGCGTGAGGTCGGCGACCTGGCGCCCCTGGTTGAGATCGTAGTACTGCACGTGGGCCGCGGCGGTCGCGGCCAGTGCCAGCATGCCGAGCGCGCAGGCGAGGCGCGCGAAAAGAGGGCGGAGACGCATCATTCCATCGTTCTACGGGACGGCGCCACGGCACACAATGCGACCGAATGTCGCACCTTGTCAGAACATCGCCGAGAAGCTCACGGTCAGCGACCCGTCGCGCGCCAACTGGTAGCCGTTGACCGCGTGAGACACCGGCTCCAGCCACTCGCAGGCCACGCGCCCGGCGCCGAACCATCCGCGAGGCAGCGTCGCACTGACGCCGACACCGAGGTCGTAGAAGCGCCCGCCATAGCTGTCGCGGTTGTCCATCGGGCCGGCGATGGCATTGGGCACCAGGATGCCGAACCCGCTGGCGAGATCGCTCTCGGCGTGACCATCGAAGCGCCCGCGAATCTTGCCCTGCAGGGTCATGAGGCCACGCAGGCTGAAGGTGACCTGTGGCAGCGGGTCGATGCCGACCCAGGCCGAGGTCTCGAGTCGTTCGCCGAGCGCGTAGCCTGCGTCGTTGCGTTGACCGGTACGGCTCACCGCTGCGAGTCGCGCGCCCCAGCTGAGCGTCGCCGCGCCATCGGTATAGACCAGGCCGGGCAGCAGGTCCCAGGTGCCGCTGCCGAGCTGCATGCCGTAGTGCAGGTAATCCGGCCGGCGGACGAGGTCGGCGTTGTGATCGTGACCGGCCACCGGGTTCAGACGCAGTGTCGCGTCGCCGGTCGGCACGCTGAGGCCCAAGTTGGCGACCAGACGTCGCGCGCCGCGCGCGTACAGCGTGTAGCGCGCGCCGACCTGCAGATCGCCCACGCCGCCCGTCTGGTGGCCGTCGTGACTGGCGTGGATGCCGGGCGTGCTGCCCGCGAGCGGTGCGAGGCGCATGTTCATGTCCATGAACTGCGGCATCAGCATGACGCTCAGCCGCGGCGTGACCGCGACCATGAGGTCCAGCATGTGCATGTGCATGCGCATGGTGCGCGGACGCACGTTGCAGCCCGGCGGGTCGCAGCCGGCCGCGGCGATGATGGCCGCGTCCCCGGCGCCACTGCGCCCGTGGCGCATGCCGCCCGACTGGCTCGTGAACTGGTAGCGGTAGCCGAGCATCCACTGTCCGGCCTGATCGAGCACGTGCGCATCGGCCACGCCCGCCGGCGCGCGATGACTGGCGCCGTGCGCCGCGTGGTGGGCGTGGCTGGCGTGCTGCGTGTCCAGCGGCGCGGCGTCGAAGGCGAGTTGCAGCCCGGCGCTCAACAGGAAGTGATCGAAATCCGCGTAATCGCCGACGCCCGCGCGCGGCGCGAGATTCTCGCGCCGGAGATAGTACTCGCCGCCGAGATCCAAGGTGATGCCGCGCGCTATCCGCCAGGTGAGGCCGAGACCCGGCGTCAGCGCGCCGAAGGCCGCCAACCGGTAGTCGCTGGAATAGCGCCTGCGGGCCAGCGCGCAGGCAAGGCCGGGCTCAGTGCCGCACAGCACGAAGGGCGTGTAGAAGTTGGCCTGGCTCTGGCCGTAGTAGCGCAGCCGCGGGGCCAGCGTCCAGGCCGCGCCGAGCGCCTGGCGCCACTCGACTTCGAGCGTATGCGCGGTGATGCTCCAGTCGTCGCGGTAGTAGCCGTAGCTCGCGTGCAGCGCCGCGTCGAGCGCGCGCAGGTCCTGCACGAGCCCCAGGCGCGACTGCCACTGCGCGCGCCGACCGGGCCGTTGTTCGTAGGTGTGGAACAGCGTCGCGCCGTAGAGCGGCGTGCCGTCGACCGCAAGACGCGTGGGCGCGGCGTCACGGGTCAAGAAGGACGTCACGCGGTAACTGTTGTCGAGATAGCCCTCGGCCAGCCGCCAGGCGAGACCGAACTCCAGCAGCGTGCCACGCGTCATCACGCGGCTGAAGCCGAGATCCAGGCCCCAGTCGTGGCGCGCGCGTCGCACTTCCAGGCGTGGAGAGCCATTGGGATATTCGCCGTTCACGCGGATTTCGCCGCGCGCCTCGCCGATGCTGCTGTCCACCCAGCCGAGCCAGTAGTCCGGCAGCGTGACCGCCGTGCGCGACCACGCGCGGTTCACGCCGACGGTCACGGTGCTGCGCTTCTGCTCGAAGTCGAAGCGCGCATGCAGGTCGACGAAGCGCGCGCGGTAGTCCGGTTCGTCGGACACGCCGCCGCCCAGACCGACACTGCCGTTCGCCCACTCATGGTCGAGCGCGCCGCGACCCTCCTTGCGGGTCTCGGCCGAGGCCGCGGTCAGCATGTGGATCACACGCTCGTCGCGGTCGTAGCGCGGCGTGAAGGGATTGGCATCGACGTTCACGTAGGGCCGCAACGCCGCGTCCACGAGCGCGGCGTCGACCCGCCCGGTGCTGGGCTTGGCCGACGCGCCGGACAGCAGCTGCACGTCCGACAGCGGCGTCATCACCGCCAGCGGCAGGGTGGTGACCGGCGTCGCACCGGCCCAGGTGTCCTGCTGGAAGTCGAGACGCGCGTGCCAGTCCGGGGCCAGCGCCAGCGCGCCGTGGGCGAGCAAGGAATCAGCGCGCAGCGGCGCGAAGCCGTCGTTGTAGCCGTACACCTCGCGCCGGCCCTCGCGATGATGGGCGTAGCTGAGCCCGAGTTCACCACCGCTCTCGTCCGCGCCCGCCACGCCCGGCAAGGCCATCGCAGCCGCGCACAGCGCGGCCAGCGCCGGCGTCGGCGCGCTTGCCAGGGACACCCGCGGCGCGCGACGGCGCGCGGCGGCGCGGCCGCGCTTCATGTCGCGTCGCTGGTGCGCACCGCGCCACCCGGCGGCCGCGGCCGCCGCGCGAGCTTTCGCTGCAGCGAACGCCGATGCATGCCGAGCAGGCGCGCCGCGGCGGACACGTTGCCCTGGCAGTCCTGCATCGCCTGCTGGATGTGTTCCCATTCGACGCGGTGCAGCGGCAGCATCTCGCGCGGCGCCTCGGCCTCCGCGGGCTCACCGACCAGCACGCGCAGCAGCGCGGCCACGGTCACCGGCTTGGCGAGATAGTTGTCGGCGCCGCGCTTGATCGCCTCCACCGCGGTGGCGAAGGTCGCGTAGCCGGTGACCAGCACGATCTGCATGGCCGCGCGGCGCGCGCGCAGCGGCGCGATCAGATCGAGACCCGAGTCCGCGCCGAGCTTGAGATCGACCAGCGCGAAATCGAAAGCCGTGCGCGCCGCGAGCGCGAGCGCGCCGGCGGCGTCGCTCGCGATCTCGATCTCCATGCCGTGGCGCTGCAGCGAGGTGCGCAGCACCCGCGCGTAGGTCTCGTCGTCGTCCACCAGCAGTCCGCGCATACCTGAACCTCGCCTCATGCGACCAGCGGCAGCGAGAAGCTGACCGCCACGCCACGCTCTCCCGCGGCCTCCATCGCGAGCTCGCCGCCCAGGCGCTCGACGGTCGCGTGGGACAACGCAAGCCCGACGCCCAGCCCGCCCGGCTTGGTGGTGCGAAACAGCGTGCCGGGCAGCGGCGGCGCGGCGTTGTCGAAGCCGCGGCCGTGATCCCGCACCCGGCCCTGCAATCGCCCGTCGGCGAAGCGCAGTTCCAGTTCCACCTCGGTGCCGCCGGCGGCCGCGCTGGCGTCCGCGGCGTTGTTCAGCAGCGCCTGCAGCAGGTGACCGATGCCGGCGTCGAGCGGGAGATCGGGCGCGTCGCGCAGATCGACGTGGCGCTCGAGATGCACCTCGGGACGCAGCAGGCGCCAGCGCTCGATGACCCGTTCCAGCGCCGCGGCCAGGGACAGGCGCGTGCTGTCCACCCCGCCGGCCGGCGCGGCGAGTTCGCGCACGCGATCGCGACAGGCATCGACCAGCGCGCGCATCAGGCCGACGTCCTCGCGCGGCACGGCCACCGGATCGCCGTCCTCGGCCTGCTGTTCGAGCATCAAGGTCAGGGTCGCGAGCGGCGTGTTCAGTTCGTGCGCGACCGAGGCGGCGTGCGTGGCGAGCGCGAGAATGCCCTCGTTGCGCGTGAACTGTTCGCGCAACTCCGCGAGCTCACGATCGCGCCGCCTCAAGGTGTGGGCGAGATAGCTGACGAAGCCGGTCAGCACCGCCGCCGACAACACGAAGTTGACCGTCATGCCCAGCACGTGCAGGTCGAAGCTGTCGCCGAACATGCCGTGCACATGGGGCAATGGACGGGCGAAGCCGGCGGCCGCGGCGTAGCCCGCGCCGCACAGCGCGGCGGTGGCCAGCACCCAGCGCGGCGGGAGCGCGACGGCGACCAGCGCAATCGGCAGCAGGAACAGCGAGACGAAGGGATTGGCCGTGCCGCCGGTCAGGGCCACCAGCCAGGCGAGGGTCACCACGTCGACGCAGAGGTGCGCCAGCACTTCCAGCGGCTGCGCCTCGCGCACGCGCCGCGCGCGCTTCATGGCCCACAGGTTGAACAGCGCGAGCAACAGCGCCGCGCCGTACAGCGCGCCGCGCTGCAGGTCGAGACCGACCACCTGCGTGACCCACGCCACCGCGCAACACTGCCCACCCACCGCGAGCCAGCGCAGCCAGGCGAGAGTGTGCAGCAGGTTGGGCGAGGATGCGCTCATGGCGCGCAAGCTTAAGACCGACGTGCCCCCGGGAAACTGCGACCGATTGTCGCAGCGCCGTCAGGGCTTGGCTTTCTCCGGCCGACCGGCCGGCAGCTGGCCGGTGGCGCGCGCGTGGAGATAGCGGTAGAGATTGTCGGCGTTCTTCATCACGTCCTGCTTGGTCTTCCAGGCGGGCATCGCGCCCACCTGCCCGGTGTAACCGTTTTCCAGCACGAACAGGAAACGTGGCCGATCGACCTTGTTGTTCAGGCGCTCGAGCAGGTTGGGCGCGAAGGTCGAGCCGAGACCGCTGCCGCCGTGACAGACCTGGCAGTTGGCGGCGAAGGTGCGCCAGCCGAAGTAAGTGTCCTTGTCGACGGTACAGGCTTCGGCCGCCTGCGCGCCCTCGGGACAGGTGACGGTGGCCGCGAGCGACGCAGCGACGGGAGCTTCGTCGGAGGCCGATGAATTCGCACCGCCCAGTACGAGCAGGATGAGCAACAGGGAACGCGCGGACATAGGCACCTCGAGAACCAGGGAGCGGAGTCGGGGCGCGATCCTCAGCGCCCTGCCCCGCTCAGGCAATGCGACCCGTTGTCACAGGGCCGGTGGCGGCGCGCTCAAGTCGAACGCGCGGTGTCCACACGTTGTCACGCGCACTTCGACCTCGTCTGGATTCAGATCAGTTTTGCCCGCACCTGGGTCGGCGCTGCGCCTGGCCCATCATCCCTGCGCCGGCGGTTGCAGGCCCGCGGCGTGGCGCTACCGACCGTCACCGGCCTGGCCGACCGGCAGACGCACATAGCGCGGCGCCTAGTCGTCCTGCACGTAAGGCGCGGCTTCCGGCACCGCCGCCGTCTGCCAGCCGCCACCCAGCGCGCGCTGGATGTCGATGAGCCGCTGCGCAACGTTGATCGACGACACCGCCTGCTGGTCTTCCAGCTGCAGCAGGCTGCGCTCGGCGTCGAGCACGGTCAGGAAGTCCTCGGCGCCTTCCTTGTAGCGCAGTTCCGCGAGCTGCTCGGCGAGGCGGCTCGCTTCGACCGCGGCGGTGAGTTCCTGCGCGCGCTGCCGTTCGTTGCCGTAGGCGGCGATGGCGCTGTCGGCCTCCTCCAGCGCGCGCGTCACCGTCGCGCGGTAGCGCGCGAGATTCGCCGCCGCGGCGGCGTCGGCCTGCGCGATGCGCGCGTAGATCGCTTCGCGGTTGAAGATGTTCCAGCGCAGCTGCGGGCCGAGCGAGAACAGCGGTGCGCCGGCCGCGGTGACCTTGCTGACGGGCGAGGCCGACACGCCGGCGGTGCCGACCAGCGACACGGTGGGAAAGAGATCGGCCGTCGCCACGCCGATGCGCGCCGAGGACGCCGCGAGTGCGCGCTCGGCGGCGAGGATGTCGGGACGGCGGCGCAGCAGGTCCGCCGGCGCACCGACCGCGACCAGCGCCGGCAGGGCGGGCAGCGCCTTGGCCGGCGCGAGCCGCGCGTCCAGCGCGCCGGGGGCCTGCGCGGTCAGGGTGGTGAGACGGTTCAGCGCGGCGCGCGCCGCCGCGTGCAGGCTCGGAATGGTGGCCTGGCTCGCGAGCAGCTGGCTGCGCGCGCGGGCCACGTCCAGATCGTTGGCCGCGCCCTCGCGGTTCAGCAGCACGACCAGGTCGAGCGTCTGTTGCTGTACCGACACGTTGCGCTCCGCGACCGCCAGCCGCGCCTGCGCGCCGCGCAAGTCGACGTAGGCGCTGGCGGTGGCCGACAAGGCCGCCAGCAGCACGTTGTTGCGCACCGCTTCCAGCGAGCCGACTTCGGCGCTCGCCGCTTCCACCGAGCGTCGCACGCGTCCGAACAGGTCGATCTCCCACAAGAGGTCGACCGTCGCCGTGGCGACCGAGCGGGTCGGCAGGTCGCCATGGGGGTCGGCGCGGGGAAACACCGCCTGGGCGTCGCGCCGCTCGCGCACCACGCCGCTGAGATCCAACGACGGCAGACGGCGGGTCTCGAACTGGGTCAGCTGCGCGCGCGCCGACTCGACGTTGGCGATGGCCACCTCCAGATCGAAGTTCGCCGCCAGCGTCTGGTCCACCAGGAAATCCAGATCGGGATCGCCGAGCTGACGCCACCACGCGTCGGGCGGCTCGCTGGTCACGGTCGACACCTGGCGCGGATCGGTGGTGGCCGACGGAAAGCTGGTGACGGCTTCCGCCTGCGGCGCGCTCGGCGCCTGGTAGTCGGGCCCGACCGCGGCGCAGCCGGCGAGCAGCGCCGCCGCCACGCCGAGCGCCAGGCCGTGCAAGCTCAGGTCGGCCACTCGTTGGTCTCCTTCATGCGCCGCTTGCGACGCCGATCGAACCGCTGCGCGAGGCCGCGGCACACGATGTAGAACACCGGCGTGAACAACAGGCCGAACACCGTCACGCCGATCATGCCGGAGAACACCGCCGTGCCGAGTGACTGGCGCATCTCGGCGCCGGCGCCGGTCGCGATCACCAGCGGCACCACGCCCATGATGAAGGCGAAGGACGTCATCAGGATCGGCCGCAGGCGCACGCTCGCGGCCTGGATCGCCGCCTGACGCCGATCGAGCCCGTTCTGCTCGGCCTGGCGCGCGAACTCGACGATCAGGATGGCATTCTTCGCGGCCAGACCGATGAGCACGATGAAGCCTACCTGCACCAGGATGTCGTTGTTCATGCCGCGCAGGCCGACGCCGGTGATGGAGGCCAGCAGGCACATGGGCACGATCAGGATCACCGCCAGCGGCAGCATCCAGGATTCGTACATGGCGGCCAGCACCAGGAACACGAAGGCCACGCCGAGCCCGAAGGCCAGCGCGGCGGTGTTGCCCGCCATCTTTTCCTGCAGCGCGAGATCGGTCCATTCGAAGCCGTAACCGTTCGGCAGCATCTCCTCGGCCAGCTTCTCGATCGCCGCCAGTGCCTCGCCGGTGGATCGGCCGGGCGCGGCCTGCCCCTGCACCTCGACCGCGGTGTAGAGGTTGTAGCGCGCCACCCGGTAGGGGCCGGTCAGATCGCGGAACGTGGTGAGCGAGCCGAGCGGCACCATCGCACCGCGGTTGGAGCGCGTCTTCAGCTTGAGCAGGTCGGCCGGGTCGTCGCGGTAGTCGCCTTCGGCCTGGGCGGTCACGCGATAGGTGCGGCCGAGGAAGTTGAAGTCGTTGACGTAGGCCGAGCCCAGGTAGATCTCCAGCGTGTCGAGCACCCGCTCGGCGGGCACGTCGAGCTTCTCGGCGCGGGTGCGATCGATGTCGGCGAAAATCTTCGGCGTGGTGGTGTTGAAGGTGGTGAAGACGCTGTTCACCTCCGGCAACTGGTTGGCGCGCGCGATGAACTCCTGCGTCACCTGCTGCAGGGCGTTCACGCCGTTGCCCCCGCGATCCTCGATGTAGAGCTTCCAGCCACCGCCGGTGCCGATGCCGCGCACCGGTGGCGGCGGCACGACGAAGGCCATCGCTTCCTGGATGGCGCCCAGGTTCTTCTGCGACTCCGCCATGGTCTGCTCGACCGTGTGGCCACGTTCGGCGCGCTCGGCATAGGGCGCGAGCGGACAGAAGGCCGCGCCGGCGTCCGGCGAATTGGTGCGGGTCGCGCCGTCGAAGCCGGCGAAGCCCGCGCAGTGCGCGACGTCCGGGTTGGCCAGCAGGATGCCCGCCGCGCGCCGCACCACCTGGTCGGTGCGCATCACCGAGGCGCCGGACGGCAGGCGGTAGACGGTGATCATGTAGCCCTGGTCCTGCTGCGGAATGAAGCCGGTGGGCGTGGCATCGAAGCTCTTCCAGGCGAGCCCGATGAGGCCGGCGTAGAGCACCATCATCACCAGCGTGATGCGCACCAGCCGACGGGTGACGGCGCCGTAGCCTGCGGCGAAGCCGGCGAACACGCGGTTGAAGCCGTGCGCGAACAGGGTGAAGGGCGAGAGCAGCACGCGCACCAGCGCTGGCCGCGCGTGCGCGCCGCTGTGCGGGCGCAGCAGCAGCGCGCCGAGCGCCGGCGAGAGCGTCAGCGAGACGATGGCCGAGATCACGGTCGCGCTCGCGATGGTCAGCGCGAACTGGCGGTAGAACTGGCCGGAGATGCCGGCGATGAAGGCGGTCGGCACGAACACCGCGGCCAGCACGAGCGCGATGGCGATGAGCGCGGTGCCGACCTCGTCCATGGTCTTGTGCGCCGCTTCGCGCGGCGACAGGCCCTCGGCGATGTAGCGCTCGATGTTCTCCACCACCACGATCGCGTCGTCCACCGCGATGCCGACCGCGAGCACCAGGCCGAACAGGGTCAGGTTGTTGATCGAGAAGCCGAAGACGCCCATCACGCCGAAGGTGCCGATGAGCGCGATGGGAATGGCCACCACCGGGATCACGGCCGCGCGCCAGGACTGCAGGAACACCAGGATCACCAGCACCACCAGCAGCATCGCCTCGAAGATGGTCATGTAGACCTCGTGGATCGAGTCGGCGATGAACTTGGTGGGGTTGAAGGCGATGACGGTCGCGACGCCGGACGGCAGTTCGCGCTCGATGTCCGCCATCATGGCCTCGACCGCCTGCGCGGTCTCGAGCGCGTTGGTGCCGGGTCGCTGGAAGATCGGCATCGGCAGCGCGGGCTTGCCGTCGATGTAGCCGAAGCTCGAATAGTCCTGGGCGCCGAGTTCGACCCGCGCGACGTCGCGCAGTCGCGTGATGCGCCCGCCCGCCACGCGCTTGACGACGATGTCGCCGAACTGCTCGGGGTCGAGGAAGCGGCCCTGGCTCTCGACCGCCAGTTCGAACGCGCCGGTGGCGGGAATGGGCTGGGCGTTGATGGTGCCGGAGGCGACCTGCACGTTGTTCGCGCGCACCGCCTCCACCACGTCGGTGGCGGTCAGGTCGCGGGCCGCCGCGCGCTCCGGGTCGATCCAGATGCGCATGCCGTAGGCACGCTCGGCGAAGATGTTGATCTGCCCGACACCCGGCAGGCGCAGCAGCCGATCGACGATGTGGGTGCGCGCGTAGTTGGACAGGTAGGTCGGGTCGCGACTGCGATCGGGCGAGAAGATGTGCACCACCATCAGCATGTCGGGCGAGTTCTTCGCCACGTTCACGCCGAGGCGTCGCACCTCTTCCGGCAGGCGCGGCAGCGCGATGGACACGCGGTTCTGCACCAGCACCTGCGCGATGTCGAGGTCCGTGCCGAGGTCGAAGGTGACATTGATGATGAGCCGGCCGTCACCGGTCGCCGAGGACTGCAGGAACAGCATGTGGTCCACGCCGTTGATTTCCTGCTCGAGCGGCGTGGCGACCGTGGCGGCCACGGTCTCGGCGCTCGCGCCCGGGTAGTTGGCGGTGACCTGGATGGTCGGCGGCACGATGTCCGGATACTGGGCGACCGGCAGCGAGCTGTAGGCGATGGCGCCGACCAGCACGATGATGATCGAGACGACCGCCGCGAAGATCGGCCGGTCGACGAAGAAGTGGGTGAAGCGCATGGGCTACTTCGCGCCGCCCGCGGGCTGGGCCTCGGCCGTGGTCGGCGTGACCGGCTTGCCGGGCCGTGCGCGGATGATGCCGTTGACCACGATGGTGTCCTCGGCGGCGAGTCCCTCGCGCACCACGCGCAGACCGTCGATGAGCGGCCCGAGCCGCACCTGGCGCGCCTCGATGACGTTGTCCTTGCCCACCACCATGACGAGCTTCTTGGCCTGGTCGGCGACCACCGCGACGTCCGGGATAAGGACCGCGTCGTGCTCGCCGGCGCCGAACAGGCGCGCGCGCGCGAACATGCCGGGCAGGAGCACGTGATCCGGGTTGGGGAAGGTCGCCTTGCCGCGCATGGTGTCGGAATCGGGGTCGATCTCGTTGTCGACGAAGGTCATCACGCCCTTGTGCACCCAGTCGGCCTCGTCCAGCAGGCGCGCCTCGATGCGGTTCGGCACGTCGCGCGAGGAGCGGCGCGTGCCGGCGGTGTCGAGCCGCGTGTAGCGCAGGAATTCACTTTCGGAAGCTTCTATCTCGAGCTCGATGGGATCGAGCATGACGATGGTGGTGAGCAGGGTGGAGTCCGACGTGCCGCCGGAGATCAGGTTGCCGACGTCGACGCGGATGTCGGACAGGCGGCCGGCCATTGGCGCGCGCACCTCGGTGAAACCGAGATTCAGTTCGGAGGTGCGCAGCGCGGCCTTGGCGGCGTCCACGTCGGCCTGGGCCGCGTCGCGCTTGGCGCGCCGCTCCTCGGCCGTCTCCTTGCTCATGGCGCGCGAGGACTGCAGGCGCTCGCCGCGCTCGAACTCGAGCTGCGCGACGCGCAGCTGCGTGGTGACGCGATCGACCTCGGCCTTGGCGCGCGCCACCTCGGCCTTGAACGGGCGCTGGTCGATGACGAACAGCAGTTCGCCCTCCTCCACCATCTGGCCTTCCTTGAAATGCACCGACTCCAGGTAGCCCGAGACCCGCGCGCGCACGTCGACGCGCTGCTGGGCGACGAAGCGGCCGGTGTACTCGTCCCACTCGGTGATGCGCTTGAAGGTGGGCTTGGCGACGGTGACGGTGGGCGGCGGCGGCGCGGCGGCTGGCGCGGAATCGGCGGCCGCGACGAAGGCCGCGTGAGAGAGCGCCACCCAGGCGAGCAGAGCGACGAGCGCGCGCCCGCGGGCGCGACAGGCAGGCTGCGCCAGAACGGTCATGGAAGGGCAGACCTCACGAAGAGTGGTACTGAATTGCTGCCATGCAGTATCGCAGAATTGCCGGGCCGGCACGACACCGCTTAGGGGAGCGTGGCCCGCGGCGCGGCAGCGCTGATCCAGATCAATCGGCGGCGGGCGCGAAGCGCGCGCGGTCGTGCGGCGATGCGAGCCAGGCCTCGTAGTACTTCGGTCCGCGCGGAATGATGCCATTGGGATTGACGTGGGGAATGGAGTAATAGCCGCGCACGAAGTGCGGCACGTTGACCGTCTCGGCCACACCCGGCACCTGGTAGAGATCGCGCAGGTAGTGCGATAGCTGCGGGTAGCTCGCGATGCTGCGCTGATTGCACTTGAAGAGCGCGTGGTACACCAGGTCGAAACGCAGCAGGCTCGCGAGCAGGCGCCAGTCGGCCTCGGTGATGCGCGCGCCCACCAGGTAGCGCTGACCCGCGAGCCGCGCGTCCAGCCAGTCGAGCGTGTCGAACAGGAGATCGAAGGCCTCGTCGTAGGCCGCCTGGCTGCGCGCCAGACCGACGCGATAGACGCCATTGTTCACGCCGTCATAGACGCGCTGGTTGACCAGGTCGATCTCCGCGCGCAGCGGTTCGGGATAGTAGTCCTCACGCGCATCGGTGAAGGCGTCGAACGCGCTGTTCAGCATGCGGATGATTTCCGAGGACTCGTTGTTGACGATGGTGCGCGTGCGCTTGTCCCACAGCACCGGCACCGAGACCGTGCCGCTGTAGCGCGGCATGGCGGCGGTGTAGGCCTGGTGCAGGTGGGTGAAGCCGTTGACCTCGTCGGGCGCGCAGCCGCCGGGGTAGTGACCGAAGATCCAGCCCTCATGGCGATCGTTCGGAATCGCGACGGTCATCGAGATGACGGCGTCGAGCCGCTTCAGCCGTCGGTAGAGGATGGTGCGCCACGCCCAGGGACAGTGATAGGCGACGTAGAGGTGATAGCGGCCGGGCTCGGCGGGGAAGCCGCTCGCGCCGTCGGCGGTGACCGTGCCACGGAACTTGGCCGGCTCACGCACGAAGCGCCCGGCCTCGAGCGGAATCATGGTGGCGTCGGCATCCCACACGCCCTCGATCAAAAGCCCCATGCTGTCACTCCCGCGGTCAGGCTGGCCGGACTATACCCCGACCGCCGCGCGCGGCAATTGCTGCCGCGCGCCCGGGCTTCGGCGCGGTTGGCCGGATTCCTGCTTATCGAGGCAGGTCACGCGGAAGCACGCCATGAGTTCAGTCAACCCACCTCGCCTGTCGATCGAGGCCCTGCGCTATCTGAAGCGCAACCAGGGGCCCGAGGCCGCGCGCCTCGCCGACGCCTTGTTCACCCGCCTGGACACCCGCCGCCAGGGCTACCTGCAGACCGGCGATCTCGAGCAGGCGCTCGCGCTGTCCGCGCCGAAGGCCGAGAGCGATGGCGCGGCCGCCGCCACGGCGCTGTTCGATTCGCTCGATCACGACGGCGACGGCCGCCTGACGCGCGCGGAGTTCTCGTGGTCGGTGTCGCGCCTGGCCGATCGCCTGTTGCAGCAGCTGAAGGTGCTGCACGCGCCGCGCGACGCCGGCGTGGCCGCGCCGGACGCCGCGGCGGCGGTGGGCGAGGTGTTGAACGCCGAGTGGCGCACCCTGGAGGAAGACGCAGGCAAGGCGGACGTGACCGCGTCGGGGATCGAGCGGGAGGCGCCGCTGTTCAGCGCCGGCGGGCTGTTCGCGGACCGCGATGGGGACGCCGCGCTCATGAACCAGATCGCGCGCCTGGCCCAGGCCTACGGCGTGAACGACGGGCAGGACAGACTGGGCGGCGCGCCGCGTTTCGCGGCGCGCGTGTGACAGGGCCTCAGGCCACGATGAGATAGATGGCCTCGATGAACTGCGGATCGACCTCGTCCATCAGCTCTTCGCCGGTGCAGTCGAGATCGATACCGAACTGCCTGAGGCAGGCGATGTCGGCTTCCTGTTCGCGGGGTATGCGCTCGGAATAGCTGCCCGTGCCCGAGCAATTGGCGACGTCATCGGCAACTTTCAGGATCGCCGCCTCGGTCGCGGCGCGCCGCGCGCGGTGCGGCGCATGGTGCCAGTAGACCGAATCGACCAGCGTGTCGGGCAGCTTCCAGCTCTCCAGCATCATGCCGGCGAGCAAGGCGTGATCGAAGCCCAGGTCGCGCTGCTCGAGGCTCGCCAGCACGTCCTCCGCGCCCGCCGCCTCGACGATGGTCGACTGGGCGATCTCCGGGAAGCGCTTGTTGATGAGCAGGGTGCCGATGTCGTGCAGCATGCCGGCGACGAACAGGCGCTCGGGATGCAGCACGCGCGCGCGCCGCGCGATGGCCTGCGCCACCAGCCCGGTGTACACGCCGTGGCGCCAGAAGGAATTCATGTTGGTCACCGCGCTCGACAGGCGCGAGAAGCTCTGCACCGCGCAGATCGCGCACACCAGCTTCTGGATCTCGCCCATGCCGAGCAGCATCACCGCGCGGGTCACGGTGTCCACCCGCCCGGGCAGACCGTAAAAGGCGCTGTTGGCGAGCTTCAGGATGCGCGCGGTGAGGTTGGGATCGCGAATCGCGACCAGCGCGATCTGCTCGAGCGAGGTGCTGTCGTCGGCCACCAGCTCGTTGATCTTCAGGCACACGTCGGGTGGTGAGACCAGGGCGGCGGTATCGTCGATGAGGCTGCGGGCGATGCGCTCGCCCGGCGTTGCGATGTCCAACTGGACGGCAGGCATGCTCACGTGGATGGTCTCCTTATATGTTCCCCCGATGCGTTCCTGTGTCGGCCGCCGCGCGGCAAGCTTGAGCCGGGGGCGGCAAGGATTGCCGCCTGCCGCTCAGGCCCGCGGGTCGAACCAGCGGTTGCCGGGGCGTGGCAGCCCTAGGTGTTCGCGCAGCGTCGTGCCCGCATAGGCGCGGCGGAACAGGCCACGGCGCTGCAGTTCCGGCACCACCCGTTCGACCACGTCGTCGAGGCCCATGGGCAGGTAGGGGAACATCACGTTGAAACCATCGCAGGCCTCGGCCTCCAGCCAGGCCTGCATCTGGTCGGCGATGGAGGCCGGCGTGCCGACCATCTCGAGGATGCCGAACGCGCCGCCTATCCACTGCGCGAGCTGGCGCACGGTCAGCCCCTCCGCGCGCGCGCGGGCGACTATCTTCGCGCGCCCGCTCTGCGAGGCATTGCTCTCCGGCACCGGCGGGAGCGGTCCGTCCAGGTCGAACTCGCGGGCGTCGCAGCCGAGCATCACCGACAGCGAGGCTATCCCTGAGTCGGGATGGACGAGGTCGTCCAGCTGGCGCTTGCGCGCGCGGGCCTCGGCCTCGCTGGCGCCTACCACGATGAAGCAGCCCGGCATGATCTTGAGATGCGCCGGATCGCGACCGAGGCGCGCCATGCGGCCCTTCACGTCGGCGTAGAACGCCCGCGCCGCGTCCAGCGTGGTGTCGGCCGAGAACACCATCTCGGCGGTCTCGGCGGCGAGCTGGCGGCCGGCCTCGGAACTCCCGGCCTGCACGATCACCGGCCAGCCCTGCACCGGCCGCGCGACGTTCAGCGGCCCGCGCACGCGAAACGCCTCACCCTGGTGATCGAGCACGTGCAGGCGCGCCGGGTCGAAGAACACGCCCGCCTCGACGTCGCGCACGAAGGCGTCGTCGGCCCAGCTGTCCCACAGGCCGGTCACCACTTCGTAGAACTCGCGCGCGCGGCGATAGCGCGCCGCGTGCTCGAGATGTTCCTCGCGGCCGAAGTTCTGCGCCTCGTGGGGATTGGCCGAGGTCACCACGTTCCAGCCGGCGCGGCCGCCGCTCAGGTGATCGAGGGACGCGAACTTGCGCGCCACGTGATAGGGATCGTTGTAGGTGGTCGAGGCGGTGGCGATGAGACCGATGCGCGAGGTGACGGTGACGAGCGCCGGCAGCAGGGTCAGCGGATCGAAGGACGTCACCGTCGCGCTGCGCTTCAGCGCGTCCATCGGCATGTTGAGCACCGCCAGGTGATCGGCCATGAACCAGGCATCGAAACAGCCGCGTTCCAGCGTCTGGATGAGCCGCGCCTGGTGGGCGAAGTTGAAGTTGGCGTCCGGCCAGGCGCCGGGGTAACGCCAGGCGGCGGTGTGGATGCTGATGGGGCGCATGAAGGCGCCGAGATGAAGCTGGCGGGGGCTCTTCACGCGTAGGAGTCTCTTTGGTCGGCAAAGGTCGCGGGAATTGTGCCCCATGGCGGTCGGGCTGTCCCCGGCGCACGGGAACGCGAAGCAGTGCAGGCCGCCACCCTTGTTAACAATCGCGCCGTTCCGTGCCGCCCGCGGCTGGATTAAGGTCCGCCGCAGATTCGGGCGCTGCGGCCCGCGCAATCATGGAGAGTCCCAGATGAAATTCCAGACATGCCTGCTCGGCCTCGCCGCGCTCGGCGCCAGCGCCACCGCGGTGGCTGATACGGCCTACAGCACCGATTTCCAGGGCGGCGTGGGCGCCGAATGGTCGATCAGCACCTTCGGCGGCCTCGGCCTCGACGTCGCGCCGGCCGACGCCAATCGCCTGTTCCTCGGCCGCAACGACGGTGTGAACCTCGGCTTCAGCAACGACGTCGTGACACTCAACCTCGGCGGGCTCGCGGCGCACGACAAGGTTACCGTCAGCTTCGACGTCTACGTGATCAATTCCTGGGACGGCAACGGCCCGCTCGGCAACTTCTGCTGCGGGCCCGACATGTTCGGCGTATCGCTTGCCGACGTCACGCCCGGCTCGGCCACCGGCCTCCTGACCACCTTCTCCAACATCAACGCGAGCGAGCGGCCCGAGGTCGGCGCGACGGGCGCGCTGCAGTCCTACCCGCAGCCCTTCCCCAACCTGCCGGGATCACCGGCCTTCTCCGGCGCGCTGGAAGTGGGCACGCTCGGCTACGACTTCTTCCTTGACGGCGGCGGCCCGGGCGACGACGACTCGGTCTATCGCATCTCGCTGACCTTCGATCACACCGACTCGAACCTCTCGCTCAGCTTCTTCGGCGTGGGCCTGCAGGAACTCACGGACGAGAGCTGGGGCCTGGACAACGTCTCGGTCTCGCTCTCCGCTCCGGCGCCGGTGCCGCTGCCGGCGCCCGCGCTGTTGCTCGGCTCGGCCCTGCTCGGCCTGGGGGCGCTGCGCCGCCGCGCCTGAGTCTCGCTTCCCGCGCTCGCCCCACGACGGCAGCCCACGGGCTGCCGTCTTGTTTCCACCTCCCCGCTTGCCAGCCGCGCGCCGCCGATGACACATTGCGCGCATCGCTGCGCCACGCGCGGCGCTCGATGGGGAGATCTCTGCATGCCTTTCGTTCCGCCGACTGACGCGCCGGCCCAGGCTGACTGCGCTTCGCTTCCACGCCGCCGCCTGCTGTGCGCGGCCCTGGCCACTGGCCTCGGCGTACCGCTGCTGGCGCGCGCCGCCGACGACCCGAGCAAGGCGCCGCCGGCGGTCGGGGACGAACTGGCCTTCGCCTCCTGGGACGACGAGCCGCGCGCCGTGACGCCGGCCGACGTGGTGCTGAACGCGGCGCCCCTGTCGGTGTGGCCGCGCGACCCGGTCTCGGGCGTGACCCGCGAGAACGCGCGGCTGAACCAGATCCTGCTCGTGCGTCTCGACGCGGCGAGCCTGGATGAGGCGACCCGCGCGCGGGCCATCGACGGCATCGTCGCCTACTCCGCCATCTGCACCCATGCCGCCTGCGCGGTCAGCGAATGGGCCGAGGACAAGCGTCACTTCGTCTGTCCCTGCCATTCCTCGGAATACGATCCGGCCCACGGCGCGGCGCGCGTCACCGGTCCCACCGCGCGACCGCTGCCCGCGCTGCCGCTGCGGCAAGACGGCGAGCGACTCCTGATCGCGGCCCCCTTCAGCGCGCCGCTCGGCGCACCGGCGGCGTGAGGTGGCGAACATGAAGCACCTTCGATCGATAGCCGCCTGCGCGATCTGCTGCGCGCTGATCGCCCTGACCGCACAGGCCGCGCAGCCCGCGCCGGCCACCACGCCCGCCTACACGCCGGTCACCGCCGCGCGGCTCACGTCCCCCGAGCCCGACAACTGGCTCAACTACCGGCGCACCTACGACGGCTGGGGCTACTCGCCACTCAAACAAATCGACCGCGGCAACGTCGCGCAGCTGAAGCCGCTGTGGAGCTTCTCCACCGGCGTCGAGGAAGCGCACCAGGCGCCGCCCATCGTCAACGACGGCGTGATGTTCATCACCACGCCGCGCAACCAGGTGCTGGCGCTGGACGCGCGCACCGGCAACCTGCTGTGGCGCTACCGGCGCGAGCTGCCGGCCGATCTCGTGCAGCTGCATCCGACCAACCGCGGCGTGGCGCTGTGGGGCACGCGGGTCTATCTCGCGACCGTCGACGCCTTCCTGGTCGCGCTCGACGCGCGCACCGGCGCGGTAGTGTGGGAGAAGCCGGTGGAGAACTACGCCGCCGGCTACTACATGACGCTCGCGCCGCTGGTGGTGGACGGCAAGGTGATGGTCGGCGTGTCGGGCGGCGAGTTCGGCGTGCGCGGCTTCATCCAGGCCTTCAACGCCGAGAGCGGCGAGTCGCTGTGGAAGACCTTCACCGTGCCGGGTCCCGGCGAGCCGGGCAACGAGACCTGGCCCGGCGACACCTGGAAGCGCGGCGGCGTGCCGGTGTGGGTGACCGGCACCTACGATCCCGCCACGCGGCTCGCCTACTGGGGCACCGGCAACGCCGGTCCCTGGATGGGCGAGATGCGCAAGGGCGACAACCTCTACGCGACCTCGGTCATCGCGCTCGACGTCGACAGCGGCAAGATCAAGGCCCACCACCAGTACCATCCCAATGACTCCTTCGACTGGGACGAGGTCGACGCGCCGCTGCTCATCGACGTGCCGCGCCAGGGCAAGACGGTGAAGGCCCTGGTCCACGCCGGGCGCAACGGCTACCTGTGGCTGCTCGAGCGCGGCGCGCAGGACATCCGCTACGTCGCCGCCCAGCCCTACGTGCAGCAGAACGTGTTCGCGAAACTCGATCCCGAGACCGGCAGGCCGACCTACGACCCGAGCAAGGTGCCGAGCGCCGGCAATCGCGTCGAGTTCTGCCCGAGCCTGTGGGGCGGCAAGGACTGGCCGCCGACGGCCTACAGCCCGGACACTAAACTCCTGTACATCCCGGCCAACGAGAACCTGTGCAGCGCCTTCACCGGCGAGACCAAGGCGAAGTATCGCCGCGGCGAGCTCTACCTCGGCATGCCGTTTAAGAGCATCGAGGTGCTGCCCACGCCGGCGGCGCGCCAGCACATCGGCGAACTGCAGGCCTGGGATCTCGCGACCGGCAAGAAGGTCTGGACGCAGTCGTTCAAGTCGCACAACTGGGGCCCGGTGCTGACCACCGCCGGCGGCCTGGTGTTCTCCGGCGGCACCAACGATCGCTATTTCCGCGCCTTCGATGCCGCCACCGGCAAGATTCTCTGGCAGCAGCGCACCAACTCCGGCGTGGTCGGCGTGCCGGTCAGCTACCGGGTCGATGGCAAGCAGTACGTCGCCGTGCAGTCCGGCTGGGGCGTCGACGCGCAGCGCAAGCAGGACTTCCTGGACCAGGCCTTCGGCACCCGCACCGAGGTGCCGCAGGGCGGCGTGCTGTGGGTGTTCGGCCTGCCGGAATGAACCAAGGAGCGCCGCGCGCATGATCCCGCTGAACCGCCATGGCCCCGCGACCCTGCTGCGCAAGCTGCGCCGCTGGCTGGAACCGGATCTCGATCCGGCGCGCGCGGCGCGGGTGTTCGCGGAGTTCGACGACGAGCGCGGCTATGGCGCGTGGCACGCGCGCTGCCAGGCCGCGCTGACCCGCCCGTTGCCGTCCCGCGCGACGCCGGGACCGGTGGTCAGCGCGGGCTTCACCGCGCTCCAAGTGATGTCGGCCGGTCGCGCCCGCCAGCTGCTGGAGGCGGTCAGCGCCGAGCAGGCCGTGGCGCGGTTGAAGCGCGACTCGGCCAAGCTCGAGGGTTACGACCTGGGCGATCCGGCGCTGGTCGGCCAGCTGCTCGAAGCCGCGCTGACGCCAATGGTCGACGACCATTGCCTCGAGTTCTTTCGCAGCGAGTACTTCGTCTACTGGTACACCCTCTCCCGCACCGCGCCCGGCGACGCGCCGGCTTCGGTGTCCTTCATGTGGCACTGTGACAAGGGACCGCGCGCGCATCTGAAGCTGCTGGTGTACCTCAACGACTACGAGGAGCACGGCGGCGGCACCGCCTACCTGGACCTCGATGGCAGCGAGGCGGTGGCGCGGAGCGGCTACGTGTTCGCGCGCGGGCGGCGGCGCACCGGCTCGCTCGAGCGCCTGGCCGCCCTTGCCGGCCGGCCGCTCAGCGCCTATGACCACCATCCGCGCGCCGGCGACGCGGTGCTGTTCCAGCCGGCGCGGGTGCTGCACAGCGGGCTCACGCCGCGCCGCGGTCCACGCTACGTGCTGACGCTGTGCCTGCTGCCGAGCCCCGTGCCGTGGCGCACGGCGCTGGCCCGCGGCGCGCACATCGATCTCAGAGATGACCCGATATGGCACGACCACGCGCGCGACCTCGTGCCGCGGTTGGCGGCCGGCGCCTGATCCCGCACACTCGAAAGTGAGGTCGGCGCCAGCCGGCGAACTTCTGAGCCAAGGGGAGAGTGTCATGAACCTACGCTTCGGCCTGCTGTGGCCGTTCCGCAATCCGTCCTTCAACCGTGTGCCCTGGCAGGACCTGTACCGCAACCACATGGATCTCATCGTGGATTCGGAGGCCATGGGCTACGACAACGCGTGGCTGACCGAGCACCACTTCGTGGACGACGGCTACTCGCCGTCGCTGCTGCCGATCGCCGCCGGCATCGCCACCCGCACCACGCGCATCCGCATCGGCACCTTCCTCATCCTGCTGCCGCTGCACAACCCGGTGCGCGTCGCCGAGGACACCGCGACGGTCGATCTGCTGTCCAACGGCCGCTTCGATCTCGGCGTGGGCCTGGGCTATCGCCGCAAGGAATTCGCCGACCAGGGCATCTCGCACACCGAGCGCGGCGCGCGCCTGAACGAAGGCATCGCGCTGATCCAGCGCCTGCTGGCCGACGAGGAAGTGACCTTCGACGGCAAGTTCTCCAAGCTGAAGGAAATCCGCATCGTGCCGCCGGCCGTGCAGCGGCCCCATCCGCCGATCTGGATCGGCGCGCTGGCGCCGAAGGCCATCGAGCGCGCGGCGAAGATGGGCTTCCACTTCCAGGTGGTCGGTCCGCCGTCGCTGGTCGAGCACTACGACCAGTGCCTGGTCGCGGCCGGCCGCAACCCGCAGGAGTACTCCACCGCGCAGCTGCGCTGGGTGCACGTGGCCAAGAGCCGCGCGCAGGCCTGGGAGACCTGTGCGCAGTCGCTGCACTACACCGCGAGCTGCTACGCCAAGTGGTTCGCCGAGGCCAACGACAAGCCCGGCGACAACCAGGCCGTGGTCGGCATTCCGACGGTGGACGAGATCATCGCCAAGCAGGAGTTCGACGTGTTCGGCGAACCGGCCTTGGTCGGCACGCCGAACGACGTGCGCGAGATGATCGCCGACTACGTGAAGCGCGGCCGCGTGACGCATCTCGTGTGCGGCATGGCGATGTCGGGACTCGATCCCCAGCACATCCGCAACAGCATGGAAATGTTCGCCAAGGACGTGATCCCCGCCTTTCGCAAGTGATGTCGGGCATCGCGCCGGGCCGCGGCCCGGCGCGACGCTGCCGTGCAGTTTCCGAGGTTTTCTCAGCCGTGAAGCTCTATCGCCAGTTCACCACCCAGGAAGAGATCGACCAGCAGTACAACATCGAGGTGGCGGTCGGCGACATGCGACCCTACGTCGAGTGGTTCGTGAACGGCAGCGCGCGGGCGCGCGACGAACTGGAATGCGTGCTCGACGTGCCCTTCGGCCCGACCCGCGACGAGACCCTGGACATCTTCCCCGCCGCCGAGCCCGACGCGCCGGTGCTGGTGTTCATCCACGGCGGCTACTGGCGCATCCTGTCGAACAAGGAATTCAGCCTCGTGGCGCGCGGTCCGGTGGCGCGCGGCGTCACGGTGGTGGTGACCAACTACTCGCTGTGCCCCAAGGTCACCATCGAAGAGATCACCCGTCAGAGCCGCGCGGCGGTGTCGTGGGTGGTGAACAACATCGCGCGCTACAACGGCAACCCGGAGCGGCTCTACGTCGCCGGGCACTCGGCGGGCGGGCAGCAGGTCGGCATGCTGGTCGCGACCGACTGGCTGGGCGAATACGGGCTGCCGCCGAATGTCATCAAGGGCGGCATGCCGATCAGCGGCCTGTTCGATCTGCGCCCCTTCCGCCACTCCTGGCTGCAGCCCAAGCTGCAGTTGAACGCAGACCTGATCGAGCGGCAGTCGCCGCTGTTCCACGTACCCGAGCAGGGTCCGCCGCTGCTGGTCACGCTGGGCGACGACGAGTCGGAGGAATTCCATCGCCAGTCGGCCGACTTCGTCGCCACCTGGCGCGCGCGTGGTCTTACCGCCAGCGAGTTCGCCCAGCCGGGCAAGAATCACCTCACCGCGATCGCGGGCTTCGAGGATCCGGCGAGCGCGCTGATGGAGGCGTTGATGACGATGATGGCGGGGTAATGTCCCCGGCTGCACGGTCTGGCTGTAGGGCGGGTTTCAACCCGCCATGCACGGCGCCCGCTCTGCCTGCGCCGTGCATGGCCGATTGAAATCGGCCCTACAGGGCTCGCTGCTTCGAGGATCTGGCGAGCGCGTTGATGAGGATGTAGGGCGGGTTTCAACCCGCCATGCACGGCGCCCGCTCTGCCTGCGCCGTGCATGGCCGATTGAAATCGGCCCTACATGGCTAGCTGCTGCGAGGATCTGGCGAGCGCGTTGGTGAGGATGTAGGGCGGGTTTCAACCCGCCATGCACCGCGCCCGGTCTGCCCGCGCCGTGCATGGCCGATTGAAATCGGCCCTACATGGCCAGCAGCTACGAGGATCTGGCGAGCGCGGGGGTGAGGAGGTAGGGCGGGTTTCA
>JBFWYG010000028.1:0-11289 GCA_050186725.1 Gammaproteobacteria bacterium
AATTCTTCCTGCTCGACCGGGCGGCAATGCAGCGCCACGTCTGGGCTCCTCGCGAAATGGTTCGCACTGCGCGCCAGCTTACCGAATTAGGGTGCCGCGGCGCCGCGCGTCGCTGCCTAGGCTCCGCTCACCTACGAGGGAGCCCTGGCCATGCACGCATCATCGATTCCGCCCGACCCACATAGCGCCCACCGCGTACGGGCCGGCCTGCTGGCCAGCCTGCTGCTCGCCGTCGCCCCGGCCGAAGCGGCGCTCAACTTCACGCGCATCGCGCATTCGGACGACGCAGTGTTCGCCGACCTCAAGCTGAACCAGCCGGCCTTCGCCGAATTCGGCTTTGGACCGGCGGCGATCAACAGCCTCGGCGAGGTGGCCTTCCTGGCCGGCGCCGTCGACAACAGCAGCGGTGACGCGGCGCTCTTCCGCGGCAACGGCGGCGTGGCCCCGAGCGCGTTGCTGCGCAGCGACGGCAACCAGGACGACGCCGCCAATCCGCTCGGCTTCATCTCCTCCGGCGCGGTGCCGCTCGCGTTGGACGGCGACGTGGTGTTCGGCGCCACCCTGAAAGACGGCGGCGCGGGCATCTTCCGCTATGACGCCGCCAGTGGCGCCACCAGCGCCATCGCCACGGACCAGCGCGTGACCGCCGCCAGCGGCTTTGCGACCGGGGCGTTCGACATGCTCGGCCTGCGCCCGTCGATGAACGGCAACGGCGACGTGGTGTTCTCCGCCGTGATCGCCGGCGGCGCCACCGCCGGCCTCTTTCGCGGCGCGGACCCTCTCGCCGACCGCGTGACGGACAGCACGCTGGGGGCCGACCAGGCGTTCTTCTGGAACGACCCGGTGATCACGGCCGGTGGCCTGGTGGGCGCGGTGACCAACAACTTCGATCCGGCCAGCAGCGCGTTCTGGAACGAAGCGGTGGTCTACGCGCCGGGCGCGGGCAGCGCCCTGGCGTCGACGCAGGGCGGCTCGCCCGCCACGATCCAGCAGCCCACCCTGGACCTGAACCACAGCCTGCAGGCGGTCTTCATCGGCGCGAACAGCGCGCCGGGCGTGGGCCTGCCCGACAGCCAGATCCTCCTCGCCACCCCCTTCGGTCCGCCGACCTCCGTCGCCGACGCGAAATTCTCCGGCGGCGCGTTTCCGTTCCGCGCCTTCACCAGCGAAGTCGCGCTCGGGGAGAACGGCGCAGTGGCCTTCGTCGCCCGCGATGCGCACAACGAGGAACAGCTCCTCGTCCACCAGATAGGCCGCCGCACCACCTCGCAGGGCAATGTCTACGCCGAGGTGCTGCGCAGCGGCGCGACGCTCGACGGCCGCGTGGTGGACCGCATCCAGTTCACTCGCGAAGGGCAGAACGAGCGCGGTGAGTTCGCCTTCGTCGCGCACTTCGACGATGGCACCTCGGGGGTCTACAAGGCCAACTTCGGTTCCACCGCGCCGGGCGTGGTGCCCCGGCCCGGCCTGCGCGCCGAGGCAGAGTCGCGGCGCTACGACATGCGCACCCACGTGCAAACCGTGGTGGAGGATGTGGACGTGGCGCCGGTGCCGGGCAACGCGTCCGCCGCGGTGCCGATGGAGGCAGGCATACGCGCCACTGCGAGCGCGCTGAACGATGCCACGGGCTCCCACCTGAAAGCCGTAGCCGAGGCGAGTTCACTGCTCGATTTCTCCAGCGTGGGCGGCAGCTACGAAGGCGAGACCCGCGCGCTGTCCAGCATCATCACCAACTGGATCATGCCGAATCCCGGCAACGGTCAGACCGGCGAGACGGTCACCATGCTGGTCACCATCGACGGTTCGCTCAGCTACGAACGCCAGCCCAGCCTCACGCCCATCTTCACCAGCAGTGGCCAGGGCCGGCTGGCGTCTCCCGGCGGGGGGCGCATCCAACTCACCGGCCCCGTGAGCGGCCCGAACGTCCCCCTGCTGGCCGAGGTGAACTACATCGTCAACGCCAACGTCGGCGGCACGACCTTCAACGCTTTCGGCGGCTATGCGCGCCTGACCGGCGCCACGCTCACGGTCGCTGGCGACTGGGACCCGACGGCCTGGAACCTCGCCGCCACGAGCGACAGCCTGCAGGCCGACATCGACACCTTTGCCCTGGTCACCTACGACATCACCTACGACGAGGTCTTCGCGCTGGAATTCGTGGTCGAGACTTTCGCCAGCGCGCACTTCTTCGGCACCGGCACGGCGCTCGCCGACTTCGGCAACACCGCGCGCTTCAGCCTGCGTAGCGCGTCGGGCGTGCCGGTGCTGCAACTCGGCAGCGACGGCGCCGCGGTGGTGCCGTTGCCGCCGTCGCTGGCGCTGCTGCTGCCGGCCTGCGGCCTGCTCCTCGCGCGGCGGCGGCGCGGGTCACGGCCCAAGGCGCGTGACCCGTCGCGGGGCGCGCGTCAGCCCAGGGCGCCCCACATCTGCCAGACGTCCATCGGCCCGTGCTCGGGCGAGGTGCGCTTGCGGTAGTTGGGACTCTTGGGATTGTTGCACCACCCGAGGCCCATCACCGTCAGGCTGCCACGGTCCTCGGACAGGCGGCGCTCGCCGCCCCAGAACTCGCAGGTGGCGCAGTGCTGGGTGAGTTTGGCGGACATCAGGTAGCCGTCGCTGTCGCCCATGCCGAGCATCGTGTCTGCGTGGACGGCGCCTTCGTGGGCGTGCGCCGGCAGGACCGCGGCGACGGCGGCACCGCTCAGCAAGGCGCTGAGGACGCGTCGCCGGGCGGCATCATCGGGGTGTGACATGGTTCTGGTCCTCGTCAGCTGGTACGCGCCGACGGCCGTTCCGTCGCGCTCGTGCCAGCATAACGCCCGCTCCGCACCGCTCGCGCAGGACGCTCGCGGGGGCAGATGACCCGGATCAGATCCGTGGCGTTCAGATGCCTGGCGCCGCTACCCGCGGCGCCGGCGCGCTCCAACAGCGCCGCACACGCCGAGCGCCATGGCCAGCAGCGGCAGGCCAGCGGGCAACGGCACGGGCGCCACCTCGACGAACGCCGCGTCGAGGTAGGCGTCGTTGTTCGAACCTTGCTTACGGGTGCCGACGAACTCGAAGCGCACCTTGCGCGTGCCGGGCAGCAGGAAGGTCTCGCCACGCTGTTCGACCCAGGTGTTATTGGAGAAGAAGGACGGCAGGGACACCAGGTTCAACTGCTCGCCGCTCGCGCCGAACAGGCGCACCGAGATCTGGCCCGCGTCGGTCTGGGTGCCGAAGCCCGCCTGGTAGCCACCGAACAGGAGCTTGAGCGCGCCGTCGTCGATGCTCTGCTGGTTGACCGTGCCGTCCGCCAGCAGGTCGACCTCCTGGGCGACGGCGAACAGCGCGGTGCTGTTGCCGAACACGTAGAAATCGCCCTCGAAGGGCGGCGGGTTCGCGCTGCGCAGGGCCGCGCCACCGCTGGCCTCCCAGCCGTTCAGGCCGTCTTCGAAGCCCGGGTTGGCGAGCAGGTTGGCGGCGCCTGCAAGCGGCATGGCGAACACGGTGGCGCCGGCACAGAGCAGCGCGCGGAAGAAAGAGCGGGGCATGGAATCCTCCCTGAAGGTGGCGCGCGGTCGTTGCGCCGCGCTCGTCGTCGAAGGTCGCAGGTCGCATCGGCCCATGCAAGCCGGGTGAACTGACCTGGATCACATCCGCGAGCAGAACGGGGCGGCGGGCTGACGCACGTGTGCCCACGGTGCCGTGAGCGCCGAATTCGAGCCGCTACGCGCACGCTGTGCAAGCTTTGGCGCGCGTCCGTCGCTATTGTGGACAGTCCGCGTCAGCCACGGGTCCAGCGCTCCATGTCATTCGCCGCCATCGCCACCACCGACCCGCCTGCCGGCTGGGGTGTCGCGGTGACCACGTCACGCGAATCACAGGGTGACCTCCTGGCCTGCCTCGCGGCGCTGCGCGCGGCCCGCGGCACCGCGCCGGTCGTGGTGGACCTGCTGGTGAACGGCAACCCGGCGCTCGCCACGGCGATGGCCTCGGTCCTCGGGCCGCAGAGCGAGCCGGACTTCCAGGTGCGCGTGTGGCAACTCGATTTCGGCGACAAGGCCCACGCGCTGAACGAATACCTGCACGCGATCGCGCCGTCGGGCTGCCATGCGTTCTTCGTCGACGGCTACGTGCGCGTGAGGCCCGACGCGCTGCGCCTGCTGGTCGACGCGCTCGCAGCCCACCCCGGGACCCTGGCGGTCACGGGCGTGCCGAGCATGGGGCGCAGCGCCGCGGCGCTGCGCGCGCAGATGCTCCGCGAGGGCGGCATCCACGGCAATCTGCATCTCCTCGCCGCGCCCACGATGCGGCGACTGCGCGCGGCCGGGATTCGCCTGCCTCTCGGTCTGTACCGGGTCGACGGCACGCTCGGCGCGATGCTGGCCTTCGACCTGGACCCGGCGCGGAACGCCTGGGAACCGCGCCGCGTGTACGTGCATGCCGACGCGACCTGGGATCTGCCGGCGCCGGTCGGCCTGCACGCGGGCGCGTGGCGTGTCCAGTGGAAGCGCCGCCTGCGCCAGGCCCAGGGCGATCTGGAGAACGCCGCGGTCCGCGATCACATGGCGGTGCGGAAGCTTGCGCCGGCCGGACTGCCCGCTACCGTCGACGCCCTGGTCATGGACTGGTGCGCGCGCCATCCGGCGGCCGCGCGCGCGCTGATGTTGCGCAATCCCTTGCGCGCCTGGGCCTGGCACAGGCTCCGCCAGCCGCGCGACTTCACGGCGGCGGCGCGGCCGTCGCGCTGGCTGAACGCGCCGCCCAGCTAGCTCGCCCGCTCAGAAGTTGAGGCTCACCCCCAGCCGGAAGCTGCGCGGCTCCACCGGGTGGAAGTGCACGTCGTCATAGCCCCCGTCGCTCGGGCCCGGCGGCTCGCCGGGCAGGCGCGAGGCGTAGTAGTAGTCGATGGCGCTGTCCTCGCGGTCGAGCAGGTTGAACACATCGGCGAACACGCGCCAGCCGCGTCGCACTTCGTAGCCGACGCGCGCGGACAAGAGCAAGGTCGCGTTCGAGCGCACGCTGTCGTCCTCGATCAGCGCGCGCGGCCCGAAGTAGCGCAGGCGCAGCGCGCCGAACCAGCCGTCGAGATCATGTACCGTCGCGCCCGCGGCGAGCACGCTCTCGACCGCGCCGGGCACGTGACGGCCGGCGGGGTCCAGGTCGCGAAAGCGCGCGCGGGACAGCGAGAGATCCGCATCCAGGTCCAGCCAGGGCAGCACCGTGTAATGGTTGGCGAACTCCACGCCGACGCGCCGGCTCGGCCGTCCGGCGTCGGTGGTGCCGGCGTCGCCGACGAACACCAGCTCTGAATCGCTGTCCAGCCCCCAGAGCGCGACACTGCTCTGCAGGCCGGGCAGCCAGGTGCCGCGCAGACCGAGCTCCGCGCCATAGGTGCGCACAAGCGGCTTGGCGCGGGCGACCGCCGTGCCGTCGTTGGGATCGAGCCGCGTGTTGACGCCCCGCCCGTCATTGCTGTGAAAGCCGGTACCGGCATTGAGATAGACCTCGGTCTGTGCCCACGGCCCGAGCACCAGCCCGCCCTTGGGACTCACCAGCGCCGCCCAGCGCGTGTCGCTGTTGATCGCGCGATCGCTTTCGACCGCGAAGCGGTAGACGTCGGCGCGCAGGCCGACGCTGGTGCGCAGCCAGGGCAGCCAGCGCGTGAGCGTCTCGGCATAGGGCGCGAAGCTGCTCTGCACGACGTCGTCCTCGCGCACCGTGGTGTGGGTGCGGCGCCGCTCGGTGAGCTCGAGCGCGTTGGCGATGACGTCGTTGCGTTGCTGGAAGCCGAAGGTGGTGCGAGACGGCGCGCCGGCCAACGCGTGGTCCACCTGGTGGGAGAGCGTGACGCCGAACACGCCGCGCTGGTCGGGCTGAGCGAACTGGTCGCCGCGCACCGGGTCACTCAGCCGGTAAGTGAAGTTGGAATAGAGATCGAGCTTCGAGTAATAGCCATAGACCAGCGCGCGGGTCGTGCCGAGCGCGCTGCGCCGCCGCCACTCGCCGCTCAGACTGTAGCGCTCGCTGTCGCCGCCGTCGCTCGGATCGACCAGGCCAAAACGATCGATGTCGCCGCGCGCCACCGCGCGGCGCGGGATCTGATCGGTCGAGTCCCAGTCCGCCTTGTAGCCCATGAAGGTCACGCGCCAGGCGCTGTCGCCGCGCTCCTGGGCGTAGCGCAGCACGCCGTTGGCCTTGCGGTAGTGATCGCCGCGCTGCCACGGCCCGTTGTTGTACACGCCTTCGAAGGCCGCGAGCAGCGTGCCCGCGCCGAGCGCCTGGCTGTCGGCCAGCAGCGCGCGGTGGAAATCGAACTCGCCACCCTGGTAGCTCGCGACCCCCGTGGGCAGCGTGTCGACGTACTCGATATTGGCCGCGCCGGCGCTCGCGAAGTCGCCATTGGCCGCGTAGTAGGGGCCCTTCTGGTAGCCGATGGTGCTGACCAGTTCAGGGATCAGGAACGCGGTGTCGGTCCAGCCCTGGCCATGGGCATGGGTCGGCAGATTGATCGGCACACCGTCGACCTGGGTCAGGAAGTCCGTGCCGTGATCGAGATTGAAGCCGCGCAGGTAGTACTGGTTGGCCTTGCCCTCGCCGCTGTGCTGGCTGACGATGAGTCCGGGCACGGTTTCCAGCACCTCGCCCGGGCGCAGGACCGGCCGGTAGCGTAGTTGTTCGATGCCGACGTGTCCCGTGGACGCCGAGGGCGCGAGGCCGAGCAGCGAATCCTGGCGTCCGCGCACCAGCACTTCCGGGAGGCCCTCGCCATCGTCGGCCTGGACCGCGGCCGCGCCGCACATCAGCGCGAGCGTCACCAGGCGCGCCGCGCAGAAGCCCAGGCCGTGCAGCGTGAGGGTCGCGAGCACGAAGCCCCCGCCATACACGCCGAGTTGCATCGCCGCCGGCAGTTCCTGGCCGTGGGCGAAGCCATGGAAGAAAGCGAAGCCGCTCACCACCAGCAATGTGGCGCCAGGCAGCAGCCGTACCGCCCGCGCGGCGCACAGCGCGAACACCACCACCGACGCGGCGATCGCCCATTCCGTGCCGGGCAGCCGCGCGCCGCTGGCGCCGACCAGCGCGCCCAGCACCATCACGGCGACGAAATTGAGCGGAATGGTCCAGCGCGCCCCACCACGGTGCCGCGCCGCCCACCAGCCGACCGCCAGCATGGCGAGCAAGTGGTCCCAGCCGCTGAAGGGATGCTCGAAGCCGGTCCACCAGCCGGCGCTCGCACCGTCACCGCCATGCGCCGCGGCGAGGCCGGGCAGAACCGCGCACAACAATCCCGTCCAGCGCGCAAGGTGCGTCCTGATCATCTGTTGCCTCATCGACTTTCGACTCGCGTCACGGCTTCGGAGCGTGCCGTCCTTTGGATGTGGAGAGCAAGAACCGCACGACGCCTGCCGGTTCTCGCACCTACGTCGAATCGGTGGCTGTCATCGCCGCCGTCTTCCGTGGAATACTCGAACCAGCATCGGTGAGGGGAGCAACCGTCATGCCACTGGTTCGTGTCACACCCTTGAAGGAGGTGCTCGGCTGCACGCTCGGCGCGCGGGTCGAGAACGTCAATCTCGCGACGCTCGACGACGACGCCTGGGCAGTCGTCGAGCGCGCCTTCCACGAGCATGCCCTGCTGGTGTTCCCGGGCCAGCACCTCGCGCCCGAGGCGCAGGAGCGTTTCGCCCGTCGCTTCGGCGAAATCGAAGTGCTGGTCGAAGGCAAGCGCAGCATCGCGATCTCCAACCGCGGCGACGAAGGCCAGATCCTGCGCGAGGACTCGAAGTTCATGAAACTCCTGCGCGGCAACGAAGGCTGGCACACCGACAGTTCCTACATGCCGCTCGCGGCCAAGGCCTCGGTGCTGTCCGCGCAGGTGCTGCCGCCGAGTGGCGGCGAGACCGAGTGGGCCGACATGCGCGCCGCCTACGAGGCGCTCGACCCGGGCCTGCGCGAGCGGGTCGATGGGCTCGCCGCGCGACACTCGCTGTTCTATTCCCAGGCGCGCATCGGCGCGGACGCCGAGGTCGGCGACTACTACGGCTTTCATGCCGGTGACGCGCCGCTGCGGCCGCTGGTCAAGGTGCACCCGGTGACCGGCCGCCGCTCGCTCTTCATCGGTCGCCACGCCTGCAACATCGACGGCATGACGCCGCGCGAGTCGGAGGCCTTCCTCGACGGCCTGATGGACTTCGCCTGCCAGGCGCCGCGCGTCTACACCCATCGCTGGCAGCCCGGCGATGTCGCGGTGTGGGACAACCGCTGCCTGCTGCATCGCGCGCGCCCCTACGATTACGCGCTGCCGCGCGTCATGACCCACACCCGAGTACGCGGCGAAACGCCGAGTGAACTCGCGCTGGAGACCACCTCATGAACAGACTCGTCGCCACCCTGTTTGCCCTCGCGCTGATGCCTGCCGCGCAGGCCGACGAACACAAGCTCACCCAGCGCTGGGAGTCGCCCGCGACGTTGAAGACGCCGGAAGGCGTGCGCTTCGATCCGGCGCGCAAGTTGCTCTACGTGTCGAACATCGACGGCGAGCCGTGGGCCAAGGACGGCAAGGGTTCGATCGGCAAGGTGGGGCTCGATGGGCAGGTGATCGCGGCCGAATGGGTCACCGGGCTCAATTGCCCGAAGGGCCTCGCGCTGTCCGACGACGGCAAGTGGCTGTACGCGGCCGATGCCGACGGCGTGGCGGTGATCGACGTCGACGCCGGCCGCCTCGCGAAGCGCATCGACCTGCCGGGCGCGGCGCACCTGAACGACATCGTCAACGACGGCGGCACGCTGTACGTCACCGACACCGAGACGCGTCGCATCTACAAGGTCGAGAATGACAAGCCGTCCGTGCATCTCGAGAGCGGTGAACTCAAGGGACCGAACGGCGTGCTGGTCCACGACGCCCGTCTGTACGTGCTGGACGATGATCGCCTGAAGCGGCAGGAGGCTGATGGTTCATTCACGGTGCTCGCCGACGGCATGCCCGGTGGCGCGGACGGCGTGGAGCACGTCGGCAACGGCGACTTCCTGGTCTCGGTGTGGAGCGGCGCGCTGTGGTATGTGCCGGCCGACGGCGCCAAGCAGTTGCTGTTCGACGGCAAGGCGGTCAAGACCAACACCGCGGATTTCGCCTGGGACCCGGCGACACGCACGGTCTACGTGCCGACCTTCTTCCGCAACTCGGTGGTCGCGTTCCAGCTCGACTGACAGGGCGTGATCCTCGCTCGCATGTCGCCCTCGGCGCGCACCTCACGCGCCCGCTTGTCCAGCCGCAATCGCGGCGAAGATTCTCGGCGTTTTCCGCGTTTCGTGTAGGAATTCGCATACTGGCCTCGCGGGTCGATGGAGACACTGGCGCCTCCATCAACCCCTAGGGAGAAGGCCAACATGAAGACCTCGTTCACCCATCGCAAAGTAGCACTGTCCTTGCTCGCGCTGCTCGGCGCGGCGTCCTTCGACGCGCTGGCCGCCGCACGCGGCGTGGTGTACTGCTCGGGCTATGCCGGCTCGACGCAGGCCGGCGGCATCGACACCACCAACCAGTTCGGCGTGGTCGCCGTGAGCGTGATGAATCCGAACGGCGTGCATGCCGTGGACATCGATCGCGTGCGGGTTCGCACCGCGGCGGGCGCGGCGGTCGAGACCATCGCCGACAACCTCCTCGCGCCGATACCGAAGAACGGTGCCACGGTGCTCGCGCCGGTGCAGGGCAGCGCGCTGGCCGCCACGCCCGGCATGGTGACCATCCAGGTCAACTGGTCGCAGAGCGGCAGCAGCCGCACCGAGCCGGTGTTCAAGACGCTCCACTCGCTGTACAGCGCGGCAGGTGCGCTGCTCGGCACCAGCGTCGCGGAGTGCCACGCGCTCTGAGCAGGGCCGCGCCAGGGCGCCCCGCGCCCTGGCGCGCTTTTATCTCGTTCCAGCTCGATTGGGCCGACGCGCTCAAAAATTCCGCTGCCAGGCGACGTTGAGCGTGTAGTCTCGGTCCAGCTGGTAGCCATTGAAATCGGTGGCCAGCGGCTGCACCCACTCCACCTTGATGACGTCGCCATGCAGCGGGCCGACGGGCACGGTGGCGGCGACGCCGAGTCCGAGGTTAAGGAATCGTCCGCCATAGCTGTCGGGGTCATCGAAGGGCCCGAGGTGATCGTTGCTGAAGGGCTCGCCGTATTCATTCAGCAGCGCCCGGTAGCGCCCCTCCACTTCGCCTTGCGCCAGGTGGGCGACACGCAAGGTGCCGCTCAGCCAGTGCAGCCACTGGTAGGCGCCCCACACGCTGGTCTCGAACGCGTTGCCGAAGCGAAAGCCGGCGTCGTTGCGCGACTCGAGGCGCAGCGTGCCACCGGCCTGGGCGCCCCAGCTTACCCGTCCGCGCGCGCCGAGATAGGTGAGCGCAGGTTTCAGGTCCCACGTGCCGCTGCCGAGCTGCATGTTGTAGTGCAGCGGCACGTCGGCGCGGCGCCCGACGGTATTACGCAGCACGAGATTGGTCGCGCCCACCGGCGCCGTGACGCCGAGCGCGGCGTGCAGCTGGTGCGTGCCCCAGGCGCCCACGCGCAGCAGCGCGTGCATGCCGAAGTCACCCAGCCCGCCGGTCTCGTGCTCGTGCGCATGCGTGCCGTGGCCGCCGGGCGCCAGGGCCGTGAGGCCCATGTCCATGTCACTCCAGGTCGGCGTGAGCATCACGGTCAGCCGCTCGCTCGGCGCGTACATGATGTCCAGCATGTGCATGCCCATGGTCATGTCCGCCGGCGATACCGCGCAGGTCTGCGGCGCACAGGCGCGGAGCGCCACGCTGTCTCCGTCCACGCCGCGCGAGCCGTGGCGCACGACGCCCGACTGCGCGACACGCTGGTAGCGATAACCAACCATCCACTCACCCCGCCCCGACAGCGCATGCGCGGCCATCACGCCCGCCGGCAGCGCGGCGTGCGCCGCGTGGACCGTGGGCGACGCGTGCGGGGCGGGCGGCGCGAGGGGCGCGTCAGCGTCGAAGGCGAAGCTCAGCGTGGCCTGCGCCACCCAGTAGTCGAAGTCGGCGAAATCGCCCTCGCCGCCGCCCCCGAGCTTGAACGCGCCACGATGCAGGTAGTATTCCGCGCCCGCCGAGAGCACTACGCCGTGCGCCAGCTGTCGCGACAGCGTCATGCCGCCGCTGAACGCGCCGAATCCGGACAGGCGGTGATCGCTCGAGTAGGTGTCGGGAAAGGTTTGCAGCGGGTTGAGATAGTCGACGTCGTTGACGTCGTAGATCTCGACCATGTAGGGCAGGTAGAACCACGCCCGGGACTGCGAGTAGTAGCGAAG
>JBFWYG010000028.1:11389-52580 GCA_050186725.1 Gammaproteobacteria bacterium
GCCTGCACCGCGACCTCGTCCCAGGCGTAGGTGAATTCCACGCTGCCCTGGCGGCGCGTTTCCGCCGAAGCGCTGGACAGCACGTGGGTCAAGCGGTTGTCGCGTCCGGCAGGGGTGGCGCTGCCATCGAGGGGGTCGACGCGCGCGCGGCGGATGTCGCCGCCGCGGGTCAGGAAGAACGGCTGGGTGTCGTACAGCAAGGGCGACGCGCCGGCGCCCAGATGGATGCCGTCCGCCGGATCGAGGTCGCGAAACAGCCGGTTGCCGGCGACCACCGCCGGCGCCGTGGCGATGGGCGATGCGCCCGCCCAGGTGTCCTGCTGGTAGTCGAAGGTTGCGCTGAGACCCGCGGTGAGCGCGGACTGGCCGCGCAGGTGCAGGCTGTCGACCTCTACCGGGTCGAACTTGCTGTCGAGCGCGGTGACGCCACCCAGACGCCGGCCGGCACCGGCACGTCCCAAGATATCCCGTTCGCCTTCACTGTAGTGGCTGTACTGGAAATCGACACCGTCGCCCTCGGCCCGGGTCGTACCGGGTGCGACCAGCCCAGGCAGCGCCAGCGCGGCGGCGGCTAGCGCCTTCAGCGCGGCGCCACCCGCGCGCGTCTCGTTGCTCGGCGACACGGACATCCTCAGTAGCAACCGCAGCCCCCGCCCGCGGCAGCCGCGGCGGCGGCGGCGGCTTCCCGACTGCCGTAGACGTGTGCTTCGAGCGCGCCCGACAGGGGGCCGGCGTCCCAGGCCATGTGCGGCTTCGCCAGCACACCGCGCTCCCAGGGCCGCACTTCGGCGCAGGCCGCGAGCAGCAGCACAAGCGCAAGGAGCGTCCATCGCGCTAAGCGTCGTAGACAACGTACCGGAACTTCCATGTCACGCAGTGGCTGTTGGCCATGAGTCGAACGGCAGGCGCGCCGCGCCGCACATTCTAGGCGCGCCACGCGGCGCATCGGCTGCGACCGGTCGTCGCACGCGGCGATGCGCCGCCGGTCAGCGGCGGTCCAGGTAATCGCAATCGCGAAACGACACCAGCCAGTGGGGCTTGTAGGCGACCGCCAGGGTGACGAAGCCGCCGGTGAGAAAGGCCTCCGGAAACAGCATCAGGAGGCTGGCAGGCAGGTAGTTGCCGAGCAGCGCCGCGCGCGGCACCACGCCGCCCAGCGCGAGCACGGCGCACACGGCGAGCGCGCTGGTGGCCGCGCTCACGGCCGCGCCGAAGAACGCGGCGACGAAGAAGTACACGAACACGTGCCGGGGCAGCAGCCGCTCCGCGCCGCGCGCCCAGGCGTAGCTGAGGCCTGCCGGCAGCATCACCAGCAGCAGTCCGTTCAACCCGAAACTGCCCCAGCCGAGCCCCGCCTTGTAGGTTGCGCCCGCGAGCACCAGTGACAGGGCCAGCACCGCCAGCGCCGGACCGAAGGCAAGGGTCAGCAGCGTGGCGCCGAGCAGGTGCATGGCGGGCGCGTCACCGAGCGCGGCGCGCAACTGCCACAGCGCGAGCACTGCGACGGTAAAGGCGGCGAAGCGTGTCGGCACGTCGTGTCGACGCAGCCAGTACCAGGGCATGCGCCGCAGCAGGCCGAGCGCGAGCACCGCGTAGAGCAGCCCTCCGGCAACGCGCCAGGACGCGGGCAGGAGCGCGGCGCTCATTTCCATGTCGTCCTCCTCGTCGTGCGTGACCGCGCGCGCAGGCGCCATGCATGCGTTTGTCGCAGGGCGCCGACACCCCGCGGGACAGAGTGTGACCCAGGTCCGCTGCGCAGGTCCGCGGCGCGCGCGGCGCATGTCTTCACACTTGTTTTACCTGCGTCCCAAGTGCCTGATGCGCCACCTGCTTCCACCCTGCCACGGGCGGCCGCGGCCGCGCGCCGCGAGGCCGTGCCCGACGACGCGGCACGGCGCTTGCTCCGCTCCGAGCGCATGACACGCGGGGTCGCAACGTCGCGGCCCGCAAGCGGAGCACGGAGACAATGAGCGGAGCAAGTCTTTTACGAGTGGCTGGCCTGGTCGGTGCGCTCGTCGCGGCGCAGGCGCAGGCGGTGCCGCTGACCGATACCTATATCGGCGGAAACGATCACGGCTATGGCGACATCATCGGCAGCGCCGACTGGTTCGATATCCAGCGCGCCGAGGTGACGCGCGACAATGGCTTGCTGCGCGTCGACATCTTCACCAATTTCGTCGGCCACGTCGGCGTGTACCCGAGCCTGACCCAGAACAACAAGGGCATCGGCTACGGCGACCTGTTGCTCGGCGGACCGTGGACGCCCTTCGTGAAGCCGGGCGACAACAGCGCGGCCAATGTCGACGGCCATAAGTTCGACAACGCGTCGAACGGCACGCAGTGGCGCTACGGATTGAGCTTCGACGATCCGTGGAGCCAGGCTACGAGCGGCAGCTTCACGCTGTACCAGTTGAACGGCACAAATGTCGAGAACCTGATCCTGACCGAAGAACTGTTCAAGTCGAACGCCATCGTGCGCGACGGCCAGGCGGTGCAGGTCGATCGCGCAGCGCAGACCGTGGCCGCGCGCGGCACCGGCAGCTGGAGCATCGACACGGTGGAGAAGCGCCTCTCCTTCGTGCTCGACCTGTCCCAGGCGCCGACACTCGCGAGCTGGGACTACCTGTCGCTGCACTGGGGCATGACCTGCAACAACGATGCGATCGAAGGCGGCGTGGAACTGCCCTCGGTGCCGGAACCGGCCTCGCTGGCGCTGTTCAGTCTAGGCCTTGCCGGCGCGCTGACGCCGCTCCGCAGGCGCCGGCGCGCGGCCTGAGCGCGTCACCCGGCCTCGCGCAGTCTGAGCGTCACCCGCACCACGCCCGGCTCTTCCACGGTCTTGCGCTCACGAAAGCCGAGCGAGCGGCACAGGTTCAGCATGCGGAAGTTGTCGGCCAGCACTTCGCCGTAGATCTCGCCGACACCCCGCGCGCGGGCATAGGCGATGATGCGGTTCATCATGTGCCGACCGAGGCCGCGGCCGCCGAGGCGGCGCTCGATGATGATGGCGAACTCGGCCTCCTCGCGGTCGGGATCCTCGATCAGCCGCACCACGCCGACGATCTCCTGCGCGCCATCGTCGTTCGGGCCGGTCAGCACCAGCGCCATCTGCCGGTCGTAGTCGATCTGGCTGAAGCGCGCGGCGGTGAGATGATCCATGAGCTTCATGGGCACGAAGAAGCGAAAGCGTACTTCCTCGGGCGAGAGGCGCGCGAAGTTGGCCTGCAGCGCGGCTTCGTCCTCGGGCAGGATGGGCCGCAACAGGAAGCTGTGCTCATCGACCGCGATCAATTCTTCGAGCTCGCGCGGATAGGGCCGGATCGCGAGCCGCGGTCCATCACCCGGCCGCTGCGCGGCCAGGCGAATGCGTGCGTCCAGCGCCATCACGCCCGCGTGGTCGGCGATCAGCGGGTTGATGTCGAGCTCCGCGACCTGCGGCAGATCGATGGCAATCTGCGCGAGCCGCGTGAGTGTCAGCGCGATGGCGTCGCGATCGGCCGGCGGCACGTGGCGATAGCCGGCCAGCAGCCGCGCGACGCGCGTGCGCTCGATGAGATCCCGCGCGAGCTTGAGATTGAGCGGCGGCAGGCCGAGCGCCTTGTCGTCCAGCACCTCGACGGCCGTGCCGCCGGCGCCGAACAGCACCACCGGACCGAAGTCGCGATCGTCGAACAGTCCGGCAATCAGTTCCTGCGCGCCCGGGCGCGCGACCATCGCCTGCACGGCGAGTCCCTCGAGTCGCGCCGTCGGACACGCGCCGCGCACGCGCTCGAGCAGCGCCGCGGCCGCCTGCTCGGCGTCCGCCACCCGCACGTTCAGCGCGACGCCGCCGACGTCGGACTTGTGGGTGATGTCCGGACTCAGGATCTTGAGCGCGATCGGTGCGCCGATCTCCGCCGCCACGCGCGCAGCCTCGGCCGGTGTCGCGACCCGGACGGTGCGCACCACCGGAATGCCGTAGGCGGCCAGCACCTGCTTCGCTTCGTCCTCGTTCAACCACTCGCGGCCCTCGGCCCGCGCGGTGGCGAACAGCGCGCGCAGGGGCGCAAGGTCGGTGGCCGCCTCGGCGGGTCGCGACGGCGGGGTCTCCAGCAGCGCGGCCTGGTTGCGGCGGTAGGCCACCATGTGCTGAAAGGCGCGCACCGCCTCCTCAGGCGCGCCGTAGGCCGGCACACCCGCCTCGCGCAAGCGCCCCCGCGCCGCCTCGGCCGCGGCGCCGCCTATCCAGCTCGCGTAGACCGGCATGTCGCGCGCCGCGTCGAGGCCGGCGAGGGCCGCTTCCGCGGCAGCCAGCGGCGAAGTGACGGCGGTCGGGCAGTTGAGCAGCAGGAGCGCGTCGAACTCGTCACTGTCGGCGAGCGCGGCGAGCGCCGCGGTGTAACGCTCGGCCGGCGCATCGCCGATGATGTCCACCGGGTTGGCGCGCGACCAGGTCGGCGGCAGCACCGCGTCGAGCCGCGCGAGGGTCTCGGCCGACAGGGTCGCGAGCGTGCCGCCCGCGTCCATCAGCGCATCGGTCGCGAGCACCCCGGCGCCGCCGCCGTTGGTCAGGATCAGGAGCCGCTCGCCGCGCGGTGGACGGGTCAGCGCCAGCGTCTCGACCGCGTCGAACAGTTCCTCCAAGGTCAGCACGCGCAGCATGCCGGCACGGCGAAAGGCCGCGTCGTAGACCGCGTCGACGCCGGCCAGCGCGCCGGTGTGGGACGCCGCGGCGCGCGCGCCCGCCGCGTGGCGCCCGGCCTTTACCACCACCACCGGCTTGGTGCGCGCCGCGGCGCGCGCCGCCGACATGAACTTGCGCGCGTGGGTGATGCCTTCGACGTAGAGCAGGATGGCGCTGGTGGCCGGATCGTTGGCGAGGTAATCGAGCATGTCGCCGAAGTCGACGTCGGCCATGTCGCCGAGCGAGGCGAGCACGGAGAAGCCGATGTTGCGCGGCGCGGCCCAGTCGAGCACCGAGGTGAGGACGGCGCCGGACTGCGCGACGAAGGCCAGCGATCCCGCGCGCGGCGCGAGGTGAGCGAAGCTCGCGTTCAACTGCGCGGCCGGCGCGAGCAAGCCGAGGCAATTCGGACCGAGTATGCGCAGCAGCGCCGGTCGCGCGGCGTCGAGCAGCGCGCGCCGCAGGGCCGCGCCGGGCGCGTCGCCGCTGCCGGCGAAACCGGCCGCGATCACCACCGCCGCGCGCGTGCCGCGCGCGGCGAGCGCCGCCACCGCGTCGACCGCCGCCGCCGCCGGCGTGGTGATGATGGCGAGATCCGGCGCGGCCGGCAGGCTCGCGACGTCGGGAAAGCAGCGATGCTCGAAGAGCGTCGCGCGATGCGGATTCACCAGCCACACCGGCCCGGCGAAACCGGCGGCCAGCACGTTCTGCGTAATCAGCTGGCCGATGGCGCCAGGGCGCTCGGTGGCGCCGACGATCGCGACCGAGGCCGGCTTGAACAGCGCGTCGAGATTGCGAATGGTCATGGGCGCACGGTGCCCCGTGCGCCCGTGGGAAGTCAACGCCGCGCGAGAGGGATGGGACAGACCCCGTGCGGGGTCTGTCCCTCGGTCTGTCCTAAGTGAATCTCGGCGAGCGCCTCAGCGCTTGAACAATCCGATCAGGCTCGCCTTCTCCAGCGTGTTGTAGTGCAGGTAGAAGCCGACCACCGCGGCCGAGGTGTCGGCCGTGACCGGCAGGGTCTTCATGCCGACCGCGTGCACGGTGAAGATGTAGCGGTGGATGTTCGCGCCCTGCGGCGGGCAGGGACCGCCATAGCCCGGCTTGCCGAAGTCGGTACGCACCTCGAGCGCGCCGGCCGGCATCTTGCCGCTGGCAGGGTCCCCCGCGCCGAGCGCGAGGCTGGTGACATTGGCCGGGATGTTCGCGACCACCCAGTGCCAGAAACCGCTGCCGGTCGGCGCGTCGGGATCGAAACAGGTCACGGCGAAGCTCTCGGTGCCTGCCGGCGCGCCGCTCCAGGCGAGCTGCGGTGAGAGATTGCCGCCGGCGCAGCCGAAGCCGTAGGCCTCGGACAGCACGTGCTGGCTGCCGAGCAGTTCGCCTTCCTTGAAGCTCTCGCTGGTGAGAATGAGGGACATGGTCTTGCTCCTTGGGTTCCAGGTTGAAGGGATGACGCGGCTCAATGCTCGCTGGCGCCGCTCGCGCCGAGGCCGGTGACCGCGCGCACGTACTGGAAATCGTAGGCCTTCGCTTCGCGGCGCGCGCGCTCGCTGCGATCGGTCAGCGACACCAGCACGGTGACCGTCACGCAGGCGGTCAGGGCGAACAGCGCGGGATAACGATAGGGAAACGGCGCGCTCGCGTGATGCAGGAGATCCACCCACACGGTCGGCCCGAACACCACGCAGGCGATGGCCGTGATGAGACCCACCGTGCCACCGACCACCGCGCCGCGGGTGGTCAGCCCGCGCCAGTAGAGCGCGAGCACGAGCAGCGGGAAGTTGACCGCCGCCGCCACCGCGAAGGCCAGCAGCACCATGTAGGCGACGTTCTGTCCTTCGAAGGCGATGCCGAGCGCCACCGCGAGCAGGCCGAGCGCCACCGCCGCCACGCGTGAGATGCCGACCACGTCCTGCTCGGTGGCGCGTTCGCGGCGCCAGACGTTGGCGTAGAGATCGTGGGCGATGGCCGAGGCGCCGGACAGCGTGAGCCCCGACACCACCGCGAGGATCGTGGCGAAGGCCACTGCCGACACGAAGCCCAGGAACAGGTCGCCCGCCACCACCTTGGAGAGATGGATGGCGGCCATGTTGTCGCCGCCGATGAGCTTGCCGGCCGTGGTCAGGAACTCCGGCCGCCCGCCGACCAGCGCGATGGCGCCGAAGCCGAGCACCACGATGAGCAGGTAGAAGTAGCCGATGAGCGCGGTCGCGACGAACACCGAGTGGCGCGCGGCGCGCGCGTCCGGCACGGTGAAGAAGCGCATGAGGATGTGCGGCAGACCGGCGGTACCGAACATGAGCGCGGTGCCGAGCGACAGCGCCGAGAGCGAGTCGGACACGATGCCGCCGGGCGCCATCACCGCGGGCCCATTGGGATGCACGGCGACCGCCGCCGCGAACAGGCGCTCGAAGGAAAAGCCGTACTCGTTCATCACCAGGAGACCGAGCACGGTCGAACCGAACAACAGCAGCACGGCCTTGGTGATCTGCACCCAGGTGGTGGCGATCATCCCGCCGAAGGTCACGTACAGCACCATCAGCCCGCCGACCGTCACCACCGCGCCCCAGTAGGGCAGGCCGAACAGAAGCTGGATCAGTGTGCCGGCGCCGACCATCTGGCCGACCAGGTAGAGACTGATGACGATGAGCGTGGAACAGGCGGCCAGCGTGCGCATGGGTCCGGCGGCAAGCCGAAAGCCGACCGCGTCGGCGAAGGTGTAACGCCCGAGGTTGCGCAGGCGCTCGGACAGCAGGAACAGCAAGAGCGGCCAGCCCGCGAGCCCACCCACGCCCCAGATCAGCCCGTCGAAGCCGCCGCTGTAGATGAGCCCGGTGACGCCGAGAAAGGACGCCGCCGACATGAAGTCGCCGGCGATGGCGACACCGTTCTGGGTGCCGGTGATGCTGCCGCCGGCGGCGTAGTAGTCGGCGGTGGTGCGGGTGCGGCGCGCCGCCCAGGCGGTGATGCCGAGGGTGAAGGCGACGAACACCAGGAACATGGCGATGGCCGGCACGTTGAGCGGCGCGCGCGCCACCGGACCCGCCGCCTCGCCGAGCGCGAAGGCGGCCGGCGCGACACACAGGCAGACGAGCGCGAAACCGCGCGAACAGAACGTGCTCAAGGTCCTCAGTCCCGCGCGACGTGGCGGGCGAGGATGCGCGCCATCTCGGCGTCGAACTCGCGGTTCGAGCGCCACACGAAGAGCCCCGTCAGGGCGAAGCCGAACAGGATCACCGAGGAGCCGAGCGGCACGCCGCGCGTGGTGATCATGCCGGGCGCGAGCGGCGTGGCGAGCGCCCCCGGCGCGTAGGCGATGAGCAGGATGAAGCCGAGGAAGGCGCTGAACACCGCGAGCGACAGCCACAGGCACAGCCGCTCGCGCCGGCGCTGCAGGCGCTGGAAATCGCTGTCCGCGAGGATGCTTGTGTAGAGCTGGTCCATTGAAACGATCACCGCGGGCGCGCGCGCCCGCGCGTCATGCGTCTTGTCTCGATGCCCGCGGCCCGCTCAGCCCCACAGCTCGCGGCTCGCGAGCCGCGCGCCCTCGGCCAGCGCCGCGAACTTCGCCCACACCACCGAGGCCGCCACCATCTCCCAGCCGGCGAAGGTGCCGAAACCGCAGTCGGCGCCGGCGATCACCCGCTCCCGATCGCCTACCGCGTCCACCGCCTCGCGGATGCGATTGGCGATCACCTGCGGGTGCTCGATGTAGTTGACCGTCGAGTCGATCACGCCGGGGATGAGGATCTTGTCCTTGGGAAAACCCATCTTCTTCAGCGCCGCGTACTCGTGCTGGTGACGGGGATTGGCGAACTCGATGGAGAACGCGCCGACCCGCGCCTCGCGGATGATGGGAAACACGTCGGCCAACGGTACGTCGCAATCGTGCGGCCCGTCGTAGTTGCCCCAGCACACGTGCAGGCGGATGCGCTCCGGCGGAATGTCGACGCAGGCCTGGTTGATCGCATCGATGTGGATGGCGATGGCATCCTGGAACTCCTTCAGGGGCGCGTTCTGCCACTGGCCATGGCGTTCCATGGCGAGATCCGGGCAATCGAGCTGTAGCACGTAACCGCGCGCGTGGATGAGCTCGTACTCCTTGCGCATCTCGCGCGCCACCGCCCGCACGTAGGCCTCGTGGCTGTCGTAATACTTGTTGCCGAGCGTGGTGCAGACGATGCCGGGACAGGCGGCGGTCATGAAAGCCTCGCGGTAGCGCCCCGGCACCTGCGCCAGCGCGCCGTCGAACATGTCGAATTCGCGGTTGGCGGGCGCGAGATCGGTGTAGCGCACCTCGGCGCTCGCGGCGGGCGCATCGAACACCTTGGACATCACCATGCCGCGCTTGGCCCACACCTGCGCGAAATCCGGGTAGTCGGCGAAATCGGAGAAAGGCAGGCGCTCGCTGACCGCGTCGAAGCCCGTGAGGCGCTGCCCGACGTAGGTCTGGAAACCGACCCGCGGCTGCTCGCCGTCGTTGATCACGTCGAGCCCGGCGTCGACCTGGGCGCGCACGCTGCGCAGCACGCCGGCCTCGGCGAGCCGGTCTAGCCGCGCGAGATCGACGGTCTGGCCCGCTTCCTGGGCGATCAGGAGGTCGGCGAGCTCGCGCTCGCGCGGCAGGCTGCCGACGTGGGTGGTGAGAATGCGATCGTGGCTGTGTTGCATGAACCTTCCTCCCCAGGAACGTCGCGGGCAGAGGGCCGCCCGGCGACCTCCGCAGTGTACACGCCCGTCCGCGACGCGCCCACGGCGGCGCTTCAGCTTCGCGCGACGCGGCCGCTATTTCGCCTGCAGTCGCGCCCGCGCCCCCGTCCATCCGCGCCGCGCAGGAGTTGCGCTTGGCCCTGTTCGATTTCCGCACCGACGAAGACCCGCGCCTGGAACAGGCGCGCATGGACCTGCTCGCGCCCACGCTCCGCAGCTCGCTCGGCTTCATGGCCTTCCTGTTCGCGGTGGTGGGCGCGCTGATGTGGGGCCATGTGCATGCGGGCGTGCTGCTCACCTGGGAAGTCGCGATGGTCGGCCTCACGGCGTTTCGGCTGTGGGACGTGCGCCACAACGCGGCGCGCGCGGCGCAAGCGCCCGACGCGTTGCCGCGCGCAGAGCGGCGCTTCCTGCTCGGCATGCTGGCGAGCGGCGCGCTGTGGGGCGCGGCCGGGGTGCTGATGTTCCGCGGCGACGACGTACTGCGCCAATGCTTCCTGTCCTTCGTGCTGGCCGGCATCAGCGCCTCGGCGGTCAGCATCTACGCGCCGCACAAGACCGGCGTGCGCAGCTTCCTGTGCCTGACGCTCGTGCCGCACATGGTGGCGCAGGCGCTCGTGGGCGACGCCCTGCACTATGCGATGGCCGCGCTGCTGCTCGCCTTCCTCGGTGTGCTGCTCAAGTTCAGTGCCGTCGCGCACGCCTCGGTCGCGGCCTCGCTCGCGCTGCGCTTCCAGAACGAGGACCTGATAGCCGAACTCACCGGCGCCAAGCAGGCCGCCGAGCAGATCAATCGCCGCCTGTCCGCCGAGATCGAGCAGCGCAAGGGTACCGAGGCGGCGCTGATCGAGGCGCGCGATCGCGCCGAACAGGCGGCGCGCGCCAAGAGCGATTTCCTCGCCACCATGAGCCACGAGATCCGCACGCCCATGAACGGCGTGCTGGGCATGACCGAGCTCATTCTCGCCACCGAGCTGAACGGCAAGCAGCGGCGCTTCGCCTCGACCATCCGCCGCTCGGGTGAGGCGCTGCTCGCGATCATCAACGACATCCTGGACTTCTCGAAGATCGAGGCCGGCAAGCTCGAGATCCAGCACACCGTGTTCGACCTGCGCCAGCTGGTCGAGGACACGGTGGCCTTCTTCGCCGAGCAGGCGCAGCGCAAGCACCTGGCGCTGCATGCCGACTTTCCGCCGGGCGCGCACGCCGCCTATCGCGGCGATCCGGACCGCATCCGCCAGGTGCTGATGAACCTGGTCGGCAATGCGCTCAAGTTCACCGAGCGCGGCGAAGTGCTCTTGAAGGTGCTGCCCGGCGCGCGGACCGACGATCGTGAACATCTGCGCTTCGAAGTGCGCGACACCGGCATCGGCATCGCGCCCGCACACCAGGCGCACATCTTCGAATCCTTTCGCCAGGCGGACGGCTCGACCACGCGACGCTTTGGCGGCACTGGTCTCGGGCTCGCGATCTCGGCGCGCCTGGTGGAGCTGATGCGCGGCGCCATCGGCGTCGACAGCACCGAGGGCCGCGGCTCGACCTTCTGCTTCGAGCTAGAGCTGACGCGCATGCCGGCGTCCAGCATCGCCGCGCAGATCGCCTCCCACACCGACTTCGCCGGCCGGCGCGTGCTGGTGGTGGACGACCACGCCACCAACCGCGAGATTCTCCAGCACCAGTTCGAGAACTGGGGCATGCACTACCGCGGCGCCGAGACCGGCGAACAGGGCATGACCTTGCTCGCGCAGGCCGCGCGCGCCGGCCAGCCCTACGACGTCGTGGTGCTCGACAGGCGCCTGCCGGACACCGACGGCATCGATCTCGCGCGACGCATCAAGGCCGAGCCGGCGCTGGCTGCCAGCCGCCTGGTGATGCTGAGTTCCATCGATCAGCTCGAGCAGACCGGCCAGTGGCTGAAGGCCGGCATCGAGGTCTACGTCAACAAGCCGGTGCGCCAGACCGAACTGCACGATGCCATCGGCATCGCGCTCGCGGCCGGCGGCGCGGGGCCCACCATCGGCGCGCAGGCCGAGCTCCTGCCGAGCAAGCCGCCCGCGCCGGCGGTCGTCGAACTCGGCGCCCACGTGCTGGTGGCGGAGGACAACCCGGTCAACCAGGAGCTGGCGCGCAGCATGCTGGAAGCGCTCGGCTGCAGCGTGGTGGTGGTGGAGGACGGCGAGCAGGCGCTCGAAGCCATCACCGATTCGCCGCTCGATCGGCGCCAGCGCCCCTACGACCTGGTGCTGATGGATTGCCAGATGCCGCGCCTGGACGGCTTCGAGGCGACGCGCGGCATCCGCCGCTGGGAGGCGCGTAACGAGCGCCAGCGTCCGCTGCCCATCGTCGCGCTGACCGCCAACGCGCTGAGCGGCGACCGCGAACGCTGCCTGAAGGCCGGCATGACCGACTACCTTGCCAAGCCCTTCACCCAGGAACAGCTCGCGGGCGTGGTGAAGCGCTGGATGACGCTCGACGTGCAGGTCGGCCATGCGGTGAAACAGGCCGCGCGGAGCGCCAGCGCCGAGGCGCGGGCGGCGAGCGCGCCGAGTGTCAATCTCGCCAAGCTCGACTCGAAGATGCTCGCCCAGATCCGCGCGCTCGAGCGCGACGGCCAGGACGAGGTGCTGGCGCGGGTGGTCGGCATCTATCTCAAGAACGCGCCCAAGCTGCTGGAGAAGATGCAGCAGGCGGCCAGCACCGGCAACGACGACCTGCTGCGCAACGCCGCCCACAGTCTCAAGTCGGCGAGCGCCAACCTCGGCGCGACCCGTCTCGCCACCCTCTGCGCGGAGCTCGAGACGCTTGGTCGCGACGGCGGCGCGGCGCGCGCGCTGGCGCCGCTCGGCGTGCTCGAGTTCGAGTTCGAAGCCGTGTGCAACGCGCTCGCACTGGAGCTGGCCGGGCGCGCGGCCTGACAGGCGTCGGACGCGCGGCGCGGCGTCTCAAGTTCGAGCCCTCGTGAGCCGCTAAGAGGCCCAGAGTTTCATGTCCGCCCGCGCGGCGGATCAGCCCTTTGCCCAGGAGATGACGGCATGCCAAACATACTCGCGGTCGACGATTCGGCCTCCATGCGCCAGATGGTGGCCTTTACCCTCAAGGGCGCCGGCTACGGCGTCATCGAGGCGGTGGACGGCAAGGACGCGCTCGAGAAAGCCAAGACCGGCGCCGCCGATGTCGTGCTGACCGACGTCAACATGCCGAACATGGACGGCATCGAGCTCATCCGCCAGCTGCGCGCGCTGCCCAAGTACAAGTTCACGCCCATGCTGCTCCTGACCACCGAGTCGGGCGCGGACAAGAAGGCGGCGGGCAAGGCGGCTGGCGCGACCGGCTGGCTGGTCAAGCCCTTCAACCCCGATCAGCTGCTCGCCACCATCGCCAAGGTCCTCGGCTAGGCCGGCCATCGCGCGGCACAGCGTCGAGAAACACCCATGTCGATAGACGTCGCACAGTTTCACCAGGTGTTCTTCGAGGAATCCTTCGAAGGACTGGAAGTCATGGAGTCCGGCCTGGTCGGCCTGGAGGTCGGTCGTCCCGACATCGAAGCAATCAACGCGATCTTTCGCGCCGCGCATTCGATCAAGGGCGGTGGCGGCACCTTCGGCTTCACCGCCATCAGCGACTTCACGCACGTGCTGGAAACCCTGCTGGACGAGATGCGCAGCGGCGCGCGCGAAGTCACCCGCGAGGCAGTGGACGTGCTGCTGCTCGCGGTCGACAGCCTGCGCTCCATGCTCGATGCGGCGCGCAGCGGCACGGCTTTCGACGCCCAGGCCGTGGCCGAGGTCCACCACAAGCTCGAGGAGCAGCTCCACCATGGCGGCGCGACGACGCCCGCGGTCGGCACCGCACCCACGGCGGCCACGCCCGAGCTCCCCGCGAGCGGTCGCTGGATCATCGGCTTCACTCCCGAGCTGCATCTGTTCACCACCGGCAACGATCCGGTACGACTGCTGCGCGAGCTCGATCGCCTCGGCACCATGCAGGCGGAGCTCGACTTCGAGCGCCTCCCCGACTTCGCCCAGTTCGATCCCGAAACCTGTTACGCGGCGTGGCGCATCACGCTCGACGGCGGCGTCGAGGAAGCCGCCATCCGCGAAGTGTTCGAGTGGGTGGAAGACGATGCGCGCATCACCCTCGCGCGCGAAGAACCGCCGGTCAGCACCAGCGCCGCCACCCCGAGCCTCGTGCCGCCGGCCGCCGAGCGCCGCGAAGGTGAGCGCCGCCAGGCGGACCGACGCCAGGGGGATCGCCGCGAGTCCGAGGGCGGCGGCGCGACCGCGTCGTCGATCCGCGTCGACATCAGCAAGGTCGACTCGCTCATCAACCTGGTCGGCGAACTGGTCATCACCCAGTCCATGCTCGGCCAGTTCGACGACGACAGCCAGCCGCTCGATTTCGCCAAGCTGCGCGAAGGTCTGGCCCAGCTCGAACGCAATACGCGCGAGCTGCAGGAAAGCGTGATGCGCATCCGCATGCTGCCCATCAGCTTCTCCTTCAACCGCTTTCCACGCCTGGTGCGCGACCTGTCCGGCAAGCTCGGCAAGTCGGTGGATCTGCGCATCAGCGGCGAGCAGACCGAGCTCGACAAGACCGTCCTGGAGAAGATCGGCGACCCCCTCGTGCACCTGGTGCGCAACGCGCTCGACCACGGCATCGAACAGCCCGAGGTGCGCGAGGCCGCCGGCAAGCCGCCGCAGGGCACGCTGTCGCTCGCGGCGCGCCACGAGGGCGGCAACATCGTCATCGAGATCACCGACGATGGCGCCGGCATCAATACCGCGGTGCTGCTCGCCAAGGCGCGCGAGCGCGGCATCGTCGGCGCGGACGAGACACCGAGCGAGGAAGCCATCCGCGATCTCATCTTCCACCCCGGCTTCTCGACCGCGAAAGAGCTCTCCGACGTGTCCGGCCGCGGCGTCGGCATGGACGTGGTGCGCCGGAACATCACCGAGCTGGGGGGCGCCATCGACCTCGAATCGACCGTCGGGGTCGGCACCACCATTCGCATCCGCCTGCCGCTCACGCTCGCCATCCTTGACGGCCAGCTGGTGCGGGTGGGCGACCAGACCTACATCGTGCCGCTGGTATCCATCGTCGAGTCGCTGCAGGCGACGCCCGATCGGGTGAAGTCGGTGACCGGCAGCGCCGAGCTCTACCGACTGCGCGGCGAGTACCTGCCGATCATCCGGCTCTACGAACTGTTCGGCATTACGCCGCAGTCCACCACGCTCGAGCAGGGCCTCCTGGTGGTCGTCGAAGGTGAGGGCCGTCGCGCCAGCATCTTCGTCGATGAACTGCTCGGCCAGCAGCAGGTGGTGATCAAGAGTCTCGAAACCAACTATCGCAAGGTCGACGGTATCTCGGGCGCCACCATTCTCGGCGACGGCACCGTCGCGATGATCATCGACGCCGGCGGGGTCATCGCGCTGGCACGCAAACACCAGGCCCAGCGGGTCGACGAACACCCCCAGGCCGCCTAGGAGACTTCGATGGAAGCCAGCACCAACACACACAAGCAGGGCGTGGAACTCGGCCTCGGCAGCGCCGGCGCCAATGCCGCCCAGTACCTGACCTTCATGCTGAACGGCGAGGAGTACGGCGTCGACATCCTGCGCGTGCAGGAGATCAAGGGTTGGATCCCGACCACCCGCATTCCCAACACGCCGGACTACATCCGCGGCGTGATGAACCTGCGCGGCGCGATCGTGCCGATCATCGACTTGCGCCAGCGCTTCGGCATGCCGGCCATCGAGTACACCGCGACCACGGTGGTGATCGTGCTGAAAGTGCACAGCGAAGGTGGCGAGCGCACCATCGGCTTCGTGGTCGACGCCGTTTCGGACGTCTACAACGTCGCGCCGGAGCAATGCCGTGACGCCCCCGACTTCGGCGCCCACGTCCACACCGACTTCATCCGCTCCCTCGCCACGGTGGAGGAGAAGATGGTGATCCTGCTCGACCTCGACACCTTGATGAGCGCCGAAGACCTCGAGCCGCCCGCGGGACTCCATTGACCTGACAGGCGCGGACGCTCCGCGCCACAACCGTCGTCGTCGCAATCCATTACAGGTAAACCTAATGTTCTGGCGTAAGAAGCCCCTCCTCGACGCATCGACCGTCACGGAAATCACCGAGACCTCTCACCTGGAAAGCGTGCACGCCGCACTGATGCACGGCCAGCCCGTGGCGCTGTGCGATGCCGAGGGTCGCATCGAAGTCGCGAGCGAAGCGTTCGCGGGGTTGACCGCACGGACGACCACGGCGCTGCAGGGCACCGATATCGCCGCGCTGTGCACGCCGGCCTGCGAACACGAGTGGCGGGCCGCCTGGAGCGGGCTGCGGCTCGGCCAGCCGCTGACTTTCGATATCCAGGTGCAGGCCGGCGAGGCCCGGCGCTGGCTTCGCGTGTCCGCGGCGGCCGTGGCGGACACGTCCAGCCAGCACGCCAAGGTCCTGTGCCTCGCGATGGACATCACCGCCCTGCGCGACGAACTCGACGACACGCGCACCGAACTCAAGGTGCGCCAGGACATCATGAATGTCACCAGCATCGTGTCCGAAGCGGACAAGAAGGGCGACATCCTGAGCTGCAACGCCAAGTTCCTGGAGGTTTCCAAGTACTCGGCCGACGAGCTCATCGGCCACGGTCACAACACCACGCGCCATCCGGACATGCCGAAATCGGTGTTCAAGGACATGTGGAACACCATCGGCCACGGCAAGATCTTCCGCGGCGTGGTCAAAAACCGCGCGAAAGACGGGACGCCCTACTACGTCGATGCGGTGATTGCGCCCATCCTGGGGGAGAACGGCAAGCCGAAGAAGTACCTCGGCGTCCGCTATGACATCACGGAGATGGAAATCGAGCGCCAGAACGCCAGGGGCGTGCTGGGCGCGATCGACGAGAGCTTCGCCTATGTCGAATTCGACCTCGGCGGCCACGTGCTGTCCGCCAACGCGAACTTCCTGACCGCGGTAGGGTACCGGGCAGAAGAAGTCGTGGGGCGCCATCATCGGATGTTCGTTGCGCCCTCCTTGGCGGACTCGCAAGAGTACGACCAATTCTGGAAGGACCTGGCGGAGGGCAAGCCGCGGTCGGGCGTGTTCAAGCGGCTCAGCAAGACCGGCGCAGAGATCTACATCCAGGCGACCTACGCGCCCGTCAAGGATGAGATGGGGCGCGTGACCAAGGTGGTCAAGATCGCGACCGAAATCACCGCGCAGAAGCGCTACGAAATGGCAGTCGAGGAGCTTCTGCGCTCGACCAGCGCCGTCATGAGCGAGGTACAGGTAGGCAACCTCTCCAGGACTCTCGACGGGCACTACGAGGGAGAGTTCGCGCGACTGCAGCAGGCTGTGAACGGCACCATCGCCCAGTTGCGCGAGGTGGTCGACCGCATTCGCAGCGGGGCGCTCAACATCAACAGCGCCGCCAGCGAAGTCGCCAAGGGCAACACAGAACTCTCGACCCGCACCGAGGAGCAGGCATCGTCGCTGGAAGAGACAGCGGCCAGCATGGAGCAGATGACCTCTACGGTTCAGCAGAACGCCGAGAACTCGCGACTCGCCAACCAGCTGGCGGCGTCGGCCAGCGCCCAGGCGACGCAAGGCGGCGAGGTGGTCGAGAGCGCGGTGTCGGCGATGGCGGCCATCAACCAGTCGAGCCGCAAGATCGCCGACATCATCGGGGTCATCGACGAGATCGCATTCCAGACCAACCTGCTCGCCCTGAACGCCGCGGTCGAGGCCGCACGCGCCGGTGAGCAGGGGCGCGGCTTCGCCGTCGTCGCCTCCGAAGTGCGCAATCTCGCGCAGCGCAGCGCGAGCGCCGCCAAGGAGATCAAGGCTCTGATCAACGACTCGGTGCACAAGGTCGCCGAAGGCTCTCGCCTGGTGGACGAGTCCGGCCGCACGCTGACCGAGATTGTCGGTGCGGTGCGCAAGGTCAGCGACATCATCGCCGAGATCGCGGTGGCCTCCGAGGAGCAGGCTTCGGGCATCCAGCAGGTCAACACTGCCGTGACCCAGATGGACCAGATGACCCAACAGAACGCCGCACTCGTGGAAGAGGCCGCCGCGGCCAGCGAAGCAATGGACGAAGAGACCCGCGTGCTGCTCGATACCGTGGGCTTCTTCACCCTCTCCGAGAAGACCGCGGCGCAGGGTCAGGAGGTCCGTCCCAGCGTCAGGGCGCCGCGCAGCCTGCCGTCGGCGGCGGCGGGCAGAAGCCGCGCGGTGGTCGGCGGCGAAACGTGGGCTGAGTTCTGACCCGCGCCACGGAACGCACTCTTCATTCAATCAACGAGGAACGCCATGGATACCCCCCCATCGTCGGGCGGCGCGCTCTGCCTGCCCTCCAGCCTGCGCATCGCCGATGTCGCCGAGTTCCGCGCGCTGTGTGACCCGCTGCTGGCGAGCGACGGTCCGCTGGCGGTCGACGCCGCGGAGGTCGAGTACATCGACGCCGCCGGCCTGCAGTTGCTGGTCGCGCTGTCACGCGCCTGCGCAACGCAGGGTCGACCCTTCACGCTCGCCGCGCCCTCCGCCGCGCTCAGCGCCGCCGCGCGGGTCGCGGGCTTCGCGCCGCTGCTCGGGCTGGCCGCGAACTGAAGCCCGTGCCGCACCCTGCAACTCCGAAGGACACGGAAGACATGCACACCCCGCCATGCACCCGGGCGCCGCGCCCATGAGCGCCCAGTCCCTGGCCATCGCTGCGCCGCCCGCCGAGGCGGCCCACGAGTACTCGTTCACCGACAAGCATTTCGAGCTGCTGCGCGGACTGGTCGCGCGGCACGCCGGCATCAGCCTGAACGACACCAAGCGCCAGCTGGTCTACGGCCGCCTCGCGCGCCGCATCCGCGCGCTCGGCCTCCCCGGCTTCGACGCCTATTGCGAGCTGGTGCGCGATGAGAACAGCGCGGAGATCGAGAACTTCATCAACGCCATCACCACCAACCTGACGGCGTTCTTTCGCGAGAATCACCACTTCGAGTGCCTGGCCCATGAAGTGGTCCCGGCCCTGCTGCGCAGCAATGCCACCAGCCGTCGCATCCGCGTCTGGTCGGCCGGCTGCTCCACGGGCGAAGAGCCCTACAGCATCGCCATGACGCTGCTCGAAGCGCTCGGTAACCGCAACGGCTGGGACGTGAAGATCCTCGCCACCGACATCGACTCCAACGTGGTCGCGACCGCCGCCGCCGGCGTGTACGCGGCCAACCGTCAGCAGGGCGTGGGCGATGCGCGGCTCAAGCGCTGGTTCACACCGGCCGGCGGACCGGCCGACGCGCTCAGGGTCAAGGACGAGGTGCGCGAGCTGATCCGCTTCGCGCCCCTGAACCTGATGGGCGCCTGGCCGTTCAAGGGCCCGTTCGACGTGATCTTCTGCCGCAATGTCGTCATCTATTTCGACAAGCCGACCCAGGGTCGACTGTTCGGCCGCTACGCCGACGTGCTGGCGCCCCATGGCCACCTGTTCATCGGCCACTCCGAGACCATGTTCGGCACCTGCGATCGCTTCGAACTCATCGGCCGCACCATCTACCGTCTGGCGGGTCGCCCATGAGCGCCCTGCCTGCCAGCCCCACCCAGGCGCGCATCAAGGCACAGCTCGCGCTCGAGTTCTCGCACATCCGCAAGAGCTTCGACGTCAAGCTGGACGCCACGGTGGCCAAGATCCTGCCCGGCGAGTACTACGCGACCGGCGATCACGAATACATCACCACCACGCTCGGCTCCTGCGTGTCGGCCTGCCTGTGGGATCCACTGGTGGCCTTCGGCGGCATGAACCACTTCATGCTGCCGGACGCGGGCGAAGGTCGGTTGGAGATCGGTGGGGCGTCCGATGCGGCGCGTTACGGCTCTTTCGCCATGGAGCATTTGATCAACGCCATCCTCAAGGCCGGTGGCCGCCGCGAGCGGCTGCGCGCCAAGATCGTCGGTGGAGGCAACGTGCTGCAGATAGCCACCAACATCGGCGGACGCAACATCGAGTTCGTGCGCGGCTACCTGCGCAACGAAGGTATCCAGATCGTCGGCGAAGACGTCGGCGGACGCGCCGGACGCCTGGTGCGCTTCCATCCGGCGAGCGGCGCCGCGGCAGTCAAGCCGCTGGCCTCGACCGAGAGCCGTGGCCTGGTCGACGCCGAAGGCAGCTACAGAATCAACATCGAACGCAAACCCGCCGCCGGCGAGGTGGAACTGTTCTGAGAACGGAATCCGCGATGGACATGCGAGTGAAACCGATACGCGTGCTGGTGGTGGACGACTCGGCGCTGGTGCGCAAGCTCCTGTGCGAGATGCTGGCGGCCGACCCGGGCATCGAGGTGCTGGGCGCGGCCAACGACCCGCTGATGGCGCGCGACATGATCAAGCAGCTCAATCCCGACGTCCTCACCCTGGACGTCGAGATGCCGCGCATGGACGGCGTGACCTTCCTCACCAACCTGATGCGGCTGCGGCCGATGCCGGTGGTGATGGTGTCTTCCCTGACCGAGAAGGGCGCGAACGTCACGCTGCAGGCGCTCGAGATCGGCGCGGTGGATTTCGTCACCAAGCCGAAGTTCGACCTCGCGCACCAACTCGAGGAGTACGCCGGCGAGATCGTTGCCAAGGTCAAGGCCGCGGCCCGCGCGCGGGTGCGAACCTACGATCCGGCGAGCGCCGCGAGCAGCCGTGCGCCGACCGCGCACGCTCCGGCGCGCCTGGACCTCACCCACAAGCTGATCGCCATCGGCGCCTCCACCGGCGGCACCGAGGCGATCCGCATGGTGCTGGAGCGCATGGCCCACGACAGCCCGGCGGTGGTCGTCGCGCAGCACATTCCCGAGGCCTTCAGCGGTCCCTTCGCCGCGCGCATGGATCGCTCGAGCCCGATGAAGGTGTTCCACGCCGAGGACGGCCAACCGATCCTGCAGGGTCACGTGTACATCGCGCCCGGGCACCGACATCTGACCGTCGAACGCAGCGGCGCGCGCTTTCGCTGCAAGCTGCACGACACCGCGCCGGTCAATCGCCACCGGCCCTCGGTGGACGTGCTGTTCGACTCGGTGGCGCACAACCTCGGCGCCAACGCCGTCGGCGTGCTGCTGACCGGCATGGGCGCGGACGGCGCGCGAGGCCTCCTGACCATGCACCAGGCCGGCGCGCGCACCATCTGCCAGGACGAGCAGTCCAGCGTCGTGTGGGGCATGCCGGGCGAGGCGGTGAAGCTTGGCGCGGCCGATCACGTGGTACCCATCGACAAGGTCGCGGAACTGGCCACCCGCCTGGTGCAGGGCTAAAGAAAGCCCACACCGCGACCGATGTAGGGTCATTCCATTCACGCAGTCGAGAACGACGCGACATGCCCCAGTTTCTCCCCCTGCTGCCAGGCGCCGTCACCGTAGCCGCGGTGATCGCCACCCTCGTCGTCGCGCATCCGTGGGTCGCGGTCGCCGCCATCGTACTGGTCGCCCTGGCCTGGGCCTTCGAGGCGCGGCGCGTGGCCGCCCGGGCCGACAGCGAGAACGCGGCCCCGGAGGTCGCGGAAGCCTTCGAGCCCCACGAGGTGGAGCGCGTCGAACTGCTGCACGGCTGCGCCACGCAGACCATCCGCCAGCTGCAAGTCGACTTCACCCAGATTCGCGAGCTGATTCACGACGCGGTCGCGGAACTGTCCCAGGCCTTCGACGGCTTTCACGCCAATGCGCAGACGCAGAAGTCGCTGATGGACGAGGCCGTGCGCACGCTCGCCAACGGCGCGCCCGGCGCCGCGCCGTCGTCCGACGGCGAACAGGTCACCATCGGCAAGTTCGTGCGCGACACGTCCAGCGTGCTGCAGGGCTTCGTCGACAACTCCATCGTCGCCAGCAAACGCGGCATGGACATCGTCAACATGATCGACACTATGAACAGCCAGATGACCGAGATCTTCGAGTTGCTGGGTGACGTCAAGGGCATCGCCGACCAGACCAACCTGCTGGCGCTGAATGCCGCCATCGAGGCCGCCCGCGCCGGCGAGGCCGGCCGCGGCTTCGCGGTGGTCGCCGACGAGGTGCGCAAACTGTCGCTGAACTCCGCGCACTTCAACGAACAGATCCGTTCCCACGTCGAGAACGCCCAGGCGACCATGCAGTCGACGCGCAAACTGGTCGGCGACTCGGCGTCGATGGACATGAGCATGCTGCTCACCCACAAGTCGAGCATCGACGGCATGATGCGCCACCTGTCCTCGCTCGAAGACTCGCTGAACGGCCTGATCGCCGAGACCGCAGGCGTGACCGAGCAGATCTCGGCACGCACCGGCGCCGCGGTGCGCGCGCTGCAGTTCGAGGACATCGTGCGCCAGGTGGCGGAGCACGGCGAGAAGGAGCTCGGCCGGCTGGACACCCTGGTCGAGACCGGCGTGGCGCGCTGGTCGCGTACCGCGCTCGAGGAGAGTCTCGCCGAGCTGCGCGCGGCGTCCCAGGCGCTCCGCGAGATGCAGCCGCGCAAGCCCGCCCACCAGGCGAGCATGGGCGAAGGCGACATCGAACTTTTCTGACGCCGCCGCCACGCGTCTCGCACCCGACAATAGGCACAGATACCGGAGCCTGCCATGAGCATCAGCACCCAGACTTCCACCGACGGCGCCACCCTCACCATCCGCGTGCAGGATCGCTTCGACTTCAACGTGCACCGCGAGCTGCGCCAGGCCTATGAGGCCCAGGGCAAGCGCTTCGGCAACTACGTGATGGATCTCCGCGGCACCACCTACATGGACAGCGCCGCGCTCGGCATGCTGCTGCAGCTGCGCGAGCACGCCGGCGGTCAGCGCCAGGCCGTGCGCCTGGTGAATGCCCAACCGGTGATCCGCGACATTCTCGCGGTGGCCAACTTCGACCAGCTCTTCACCATCGAGTAGGCGCCGCGCGCGGCCGGGCGTCATGCCACTTTCGACCCGCCAAGTCGGCCATGATCACGCGCCGACCGACAGCCGCTTCAGTGGCATGCACGCGCTGGTGATCGAAGACAACGAGGTCGACCGCTACCTGGTGCAGCGCATGCTGATGGACCTCGACTTCACCGTCGAGGTCACCAGCACGGTCGCCGATGGGCTCGCGCTGATGCGCGAACGGCGCCCGGACGTCGTGTGCTGCGACGTCGGCCTGCCGGGTGTCGACGGCTACGTCCTAGCCCAGGCGGTGCGCGAACGCTTTCCGGACGCGCACATCCCGGTGATCTTCATCACCGGGATGTCGGACGAAGAGGCACTGTTGCGCTGCTTCGCGGCCGGCGGCGACGACGTCATGGTGAAGCCGCTGAACCCGGCGCGGCTGAAGGCCAAGCTGGTGGCGGCGCAGCGCACCCGTGAGCTGTACGACACGCTGATTGCCCAGCGCGACCAGCTGGCCCGCTACCAGGCAGACACCCAGCGCGACATGGCGATCGCCAAGCGCATCATCGACAATCTGGGCTGCGAGCGCACACTGGCGCTGCCCAACGTCTCCTACCATCTCGCGCCGATGGACACCTTGAACGGTGACATCATCATGGGCGGACGCAGCCCGCGCGGCGCGCAGTACTTCCTGTTCGGCGACTTCACGGGCCACGGGCTGCCGGCCGCCATCGGCGTGCAGGTGGTGCACGGCGTGTTTCGCGCCATGGTGGCCCGCGGCCATGCGCTCGAACAGATGGCCCAGGAACTGAACCGCAAGGTGCGCGAGACCCTGCCACGGGATCGCTTCCTGTCGGCGGCGCTGATCGAAATCTATCCGGACAGCGGCACGGTGTCGGTGTGGAACGGTGGCATGCCGGAAATCCTGCTGCGCGGCGCCGCCGGCAGCCTGCGCAAAGGCTTTCGCTCCACCTACCTGCCGCTCGGCGTGCTGCCGCCCGAGGAATTCGACGCGCGACCGGTGCGGCGTCAGCTGCGCGAGAACGACACGCTGTTCTGCTATTCGGACGGCGTGATCGAGGCCCTCGACGCGGGCGGCGCGATGTTCGGCCAGGCGCGGGTCAAGCTCTGCGTCACCGGCGGCACGCACGACAGCGTGGCGGCGGTCAGGACCGCGCTCGAGGCGCATGTCGGGGCTGTGCCGCAACAGGACGACATCTCCATGCTCGAGGTGCGCTTTCGTCACGACGCGCTGTACGCCCTGTCCAGCGACTGCGCCGCGCTCATGCCCGCGCAGCCCGCCACGCACTGGCGCGTGGCGCTCGACTTCGCCGCGGACGCGCTGCGCAATGCCGACCCGTTGCCGGCGCTCGGCGCGGTGGTGGACGCGGTGCAGGGTTTCGGACCGGGCAGCACGGAGATCTACATGGTGACCGCGACCCTGTTCGGTCACGTGCTCGAACAAGGCCTACTGCAACTCGAGAGCGCTCTCAAGAGCGACAGCCAGGGGTACGCGTGCTACTACCGCGAGCGCGAGCGGCGCCTGGCGGAACTCGTCGATGCCGAGGTTCACCTGGAAATGGCCCATCACCCGGACGACGAGGGTGGCGTGCTCGAGATCCACGTGAGCGGCGCAGACGCTCGTTCCCGCGCGCAGCGGCCGCAGGCGCTCGCCGTCTCCAACCACGCCCTGCTCGCGAAGCTCTGCGAGCGCTACGAAGTCAGCGAGACCTGCTGCCGCGCCACGGCGCGCTATCGCTGGCGGCGGGGCGAGCCCGCGGCCCGCCCGCCGGGCTGAGACCGCGGGCGCTTCTCGCCCGAGGTCAGGGCGAGCCCGCCGCGCCCACCGCCACGCGACACACTTCCACCCGCGCCAGCCGCTTGCCCGAGGCGACGTCCTCGAGAGCGCCGTCGAAGGTCAGACCGAAGAAGGTGTGACCGTCCGCGCCGCCGAGATTGCAGGCCACCGCGCGCTTGTCGCCGGTGCTGATCACGTCGAGCACTTCACCGCCCTCACCCACCCGCACGAACTCGCCGGTCATGAAGGACGACACCCACACCGCGCCCGAGGCGTCCAGGCAGATGCCGTCCGGCGTGCGCTCGCCGAGCGCCGCCCACACGCGCCGGCCGGACAGGCTGCCGTCCGCCGCGCGATTGAAGGCGGTGAGCTTGTGCCCGAAGGTCTCGGCGATGATCAGCGTGCCGCCGTCCGGCGTGATCACCGCGCCGTTCGGGAACTCGAGTCCGTCGGCGACGACCCTGCACTGCCCGGCAGGCGTCACCATGATGAGTTCGGCGGTCTTGGGCTCGGCGTGATTAAGGAGGTCGTAGCCGAAGTTGCCGACGTAGATGTTGCCGTCGCGATCGCACACCGTGTCGTTGATGTCGTGCGCCACCATGCCCGACAGATCGGCATAGGGACTCAGCGCGCCGTCGGCGCCCACCAGCATCAGGCGCTTGTCGGCCATGGAGACTACCACCACCCGCCCGTCGGGCAGGAAGTTGATGCCCGACGGGCGCTGGGGAAAAGTCGCGACCTTGCTGCGCTTGCCGGCCTCGGACAAGGTATAGACGGTATTCGCCCACATGTCCGACAGCCACAGCTGGCCGCCGTGCCAGCGCGGCCCTTCGAGAAACACGAAATCGTCGGCCAGCGTTTCCAGAGTGTAGTTCGCCATTGCTCTCCCCTCGTCGTTATGTGCCCGGCCCGCGCCGGAGTTCGGGCAAAGCTAGCAAGACGGCTGGCGCCCTGCCAGCGTGAGCGCGCGTCAGGACTCGTCGAGACCGAACAGCTTGTCGAGTTCGCTGCGGTTGCGGGCCGCATCGGTGCTGGGCGCGGTGGACGCCGTGCCGCCGAACAGCTGCTCGAGTTCCGCCCGCGCGCGGGCCTCCGCGTCATCCGGTCCACCGCGCCAGGCGCGCGGCGAAGCCTTGAAGTAATCGCAGTAGTTGGCGCGTTCCTTGTTGGACACCGCGGTCGCGACGGTCTCCTCGCAGGCGTCAGCCACCGACGGGTTGTAGAAACCGCACATGCGGCAGACGTGCAGGTCGGCGTTGCAGGCGGCGCAGGTCTCGGCGCTGCGGAGCGGCAGCACGTCCTCGGCGATGGCCACGCCGCAGCGCCAGCACTTCAGATCGCTCGCCCGGCTCATGGACATCAGGCGCCGAGCGCGGGGCCGTCCATCGTCTCGAGCCGCACCACCTCGGACACCGGGCGACGGTAGCCGCGCGGTGGCAGGGCCTCGGTCACGGCACGCCCGAGCGTCACCATCATGACCGGCACGCTGGTCGGCGACAGCGCCAGCAGGGTCGCGACCTTGGCCGCGTCGAAGCCGATCATCGGGCCGCTGTCCCAGCCGCGATCGCGCGCCGCGTACATGAGGCTCATGGCGGCGAGCGCGCCGCTGCGAATGGCTTCTTCGCGCTGCAGCGCCGCGCGTTCGTGGTACACGCCGTTGATCATCGGCACGTACTTGTCGCGGGTAGCGGCGGGTTCGCCCGCGTAGATGCGGTCGGCGTCCTCGTGGGCGTTCAAGCGACCACACACCAGCACCAGTGCGGCGCACTGCTCGACTTGTGCCTGGCCGTAGCAGAGTCCGCGCAGCGCCTGCTTGCGCGCCGCATCGCGCACCACCACGAACTGCCAGTGTTGCAGGTTGAACGAACTCGGGCTGAGCACCACTTCGGCGAAGATTGCCTCGAGCTCGGCATCGTCGATGCGCGCGTCCGGCGCGTACACCCGCACGCTGCGGCGCGACCGCGCGAGATCAGAGAATTCCATCGTCCGCCTCCCCTGTCCTGGCCACTCAACCGAAACGCGCGAGGCGGTAATTCTCCGCCGGGATCTCGGTGCGGGCCAACATGATGTCGTCGGCGACCAATTTACCGGCGCCGGGCGCCATGGTCCAACCGAGATGGCCGTGACCGGTGTTGAGGTACAGGCCGCGTACCGCCGTGCGGCCCATGATGCCGACGCCATCGGGACTCATCGGGCGCAGGCCCGTCCATTCGCTGCACTGGCGCGCGTCCACCGCTCCGCCCTCGTCGGGATAGATGTGGCGCAGGAGGGCATAGAGATTGGCGATGCGACTCGGCGTGAGCGCGCTGTCGAAGCCCGCGAACTCGGCGGTGCCCGCCACGCGCAGTTGTTCGCCGAGCGGACAGACCGCGGCGTGGAAATGTTCGTCGATCACCGGCAGGCGCGGCTTCACTCGCCAATGGTGCATGGGCACAGTGAGCGAATACCCTTTGATCGGCTGCACCGGCACGCGGAGCCCGGCGCTCGCCGCGAGCCGCGGGCTGTGACTCGCGGCCGCGAGCACCACCGCGTCCGCCCGCTCCACCGCGCCGTCGACCAGCAGTCCGTCGACCGCGCCGCCCGCGAGCAGCACGCGTTCCACCGTGGTCTCGAAACGCAGTTCCACGCCGACGGCCTGCGCCTGCTCGGCCAGCGCGCGGCAGAAGCGATGCGCGTCGCCGGAGACATCGTCGGGAAAGTGGATGCCGCCCGAGAGGCGCGGCGCCACCGGCGCCAGAGCCGGTTCCAGCGCCGTGACGCCGGCCGCGTCCTGGATGCTGTAACGGATGTCGAAGTCGCGGCAGCGCTCGGCGAACAGCGCGGCGGTGTCGAGTTCCGCCTGCGTGCGGTAGACCTTGAGCGTGCCGAGCGCGGCGCGCTCGTAGTCCAGCCCGAGCGGCGCGAGGTGCTCGGCCAGCACGGTGAGCGAGTAATCGGCCAGTCGCGCGTTCCTGGCCACCGCGTCGAGATAGCGCGGCAACGACGAATTGCGAAAGAAGCGCCACGACCAGCCCAGCATGCGCGGCAGGGCGCGCGGGCGGATCAGGAGCGCGGCGTCTTCGCGCCCGAGCATGCGCAGCGCCTGCCACAGCACGCCGGGTTCGTTCCACGGATTGGCCTGGCTCGCGTGCAGCATGCCACCGTTGGCGAAGCTGGTCTCCATGCCTGGCCCGGCCTGGCGCTCGATCACCTGCACTTCGGCGCCGTGGTGGCGCAGGAACCAGGCGGTGGTGAGTCCGAGCAGCCCGGCGCCGACGATCAGCACGCGCATGAGGTTGAGCCTGGTGGATGGGGATAATCTGATCTTCGGGAGAGCGGCGGCGAATTGCAACGCGCGCCAACCGGTACGCCATGGGCCGGCCTTGCAGCCGACCCATGGCCGGGGCTCAGGGCAAATCGTAGGCGAGCTTCACGCCCGCGTAGACGCCGATGCCTGGGACGCGGTAGCCGAGGATCTCCTCGTAGCGGGTGTCGAGCAGGTTCTCGAAACGAGTGTAGACCTCGATTTCACGCGTCACGTCGTAGGCGAACGTGGCGCCGACGCTGGTGAACTCATCGAGGCGCACGCGTTGCTGCTGGAAGGTCGGGGCGAGAAAGCCGAGATCCTCGCGACGTCCGGCGTGGTTGAACCAGGCCGACGCGCGCAGCCGTCCGTCGAGGCCCGACCAGTCGAGCGTGCCGTTCACCAGGTGGCGCGGACGGCGCACTTCGTCCTTGCGCAGGCCGGTCACGCGATCGATCTCGGTGGCGTCGAGATAGGTGTATCCGCCGCCGAGCGCGAGATTCCACGGCATGCGCAGGCGGTAGGCGAGTTCTACGCCGCTGCGCCGGCTGGTGCCGTCCTGGTTGACGGCCGTCGCGGTGGTGCCGGTCGCATCGACCAGGTAACCGAAGATCTCGTCCTCCAATCGTTCCTGAAAGTAGCTCGCCGTCAGCCGCAGACGCTCGGCGAACAGCGCCTGGGTCAGACCCAGTTCCCAGCCGCGTGACCGCTCGGGCTTGAGATCGGCATTGCCGATGAAGGTCGGGCCGAACTGACCACCCGAGGAGTAGCCGAAGCGCTCGAGGAAGGTCGGCGCCTTCTGGCCCGTGCCGTAGGCAAAGTTGAACGCCGTGCCGGTGGGCTCGAAGCGCCACACGGCGGCCGTGCGCCAGGTGGTGACATCGCGGAAATCACTGTTGAAGTCGCGACGTACGCTCGCGGACAGCCCGAGCGCGTGCGGCAGGTCGACGCGGTATTCGCCCACCAGGCCGGTCGCATCCATGCCGCGTTCCTGGTTCGGATCACCGAATGGCGTGACCGCCGCGCGCTGCTCGAAACGGTCGTGCTCGTGATCGAGCGCGAGCGTCGCGCTGTGGCTGGAGGGCAGCGCGCCCTGGAGTTCGAACAGGAAAGTGCTCTGGTAGGTGAGCTCGTAGCGCTCACCCGCGGTGGAACTGTCCTGGAACACGGCCGGGTCGACGTTGTCGTTGCCGGTCGCGGTCCAGTTGCCGTCCAGCTGCTGCAGCCAGTGGCCATCGGCCAGCGCGAGCTTGGCGTGGGTCCCGAGGTAACGCTGGTAGGTATCAGCCGTACCGGGGCTGTCGGTCGGCAGGCCGGTGATGAAGTCGGTGTCGACCTGGTTGAAGCTCTCGACGTTGCGCATGGTGAGCGCGAGATCGAGCGACTCGTTGACCTTGAAGCCCGAGTTCAGGTTGACGGTGGTGGCGTGGTAACCGTCGTCCTCGTCGCCGCTCCGCGCGAGATTGGCGCCGGCTGTGGACAGGTGATTGAAGCCCACGCGCACCTGGCCGCGGCCGCGCGCGAAGCCGAGGCTCGCGCGTTCCTGGTGCGTGCCGAAAGCGCCGCCCTCGAAGCCCGCCTCGACCCTGGGCGCGCCGTCCGCCTTGCGCGTGATGACGTTGATCACGCCTGCCAATGCGTCCGAGCCCCACAGCGAACTCTGTGGGCCACGCACCACCTCGATACGCTCGATGTCGGCGGTGGACAGGTTGCCGAATTCGAACTCGTCGTTGCCGGCGAGATCGTTGGCCTCGACGCCATCGATCATCACCATCACGTGGTTGCCCTCGGCGCCGCGCATGCGCAGCTGGGTCTGCTTACCCACGCCACCCGCGTTGCTGAGCATGACACCCGGCACGTGGCGCAGGAGATCGGTGGCGAACTGGGCCTGGCGGAAATCGAAGGTCGAGCGGTCGATGACCGTCACCGCCGAGCCCACGCGCCCGAGCGTGCTGGGCGTGCGGGACCCGGACACCAGCACCGTGTCGAGATAGTCGTCGGAGGTGGCGAGGGCGCCCGTGGGCAGCGCGAGGGCTGCGAGCAAAAGGGATCTGAACATGCACGTCTCCCGAACCGGCCCGACCCCGGGCCCGTTCCGTTCGAGAGTCGCGTGGCGCAGCGAAACGGAGAGGATGCGTTCCCCTGGTTCCCGATCGGCCCACCGCGACTCGGTAACGGCACGACGTGCAATGCACGGCATGCCATGGAGTGCAGGGCCGGTCTCCGGGCTCGCGAGCTACGCGGTTGTTCGCCGCGGCGCCTGCTCCGTCTTCCCATGCTCGCGCACAGTGACTTCGTGGAGCGGCGTGACTCGCCTACCGTTGCGGGGGCAGCATCGGCTTGGCAACGACTTGAAGGTCGCGCGCACCGATTTCCCGTTTCACCCCTGGGCCGAGCGGCCGCGGGGCACCTTGCACTGGATGTCGCAGGCTTCGCACCTGCATGCCGCTCACGCGGTGGTGACTCCTTGTCTGGTTCGAGCCCGCGGCCGGCTGCACCGGCCGCGGCTCTCGCGCGCAGCGCGCGGCGTCAGCCGCGCGAGCGTCCTCAGGCGACGGCGTCCTTGATGGCCTTCATCGCCGCGGCGCGCACCGACAGGCTGGCCGGACGCGCTTCGACCTTCACCATCTCGCCGGTGAAGGGGTTGCGGGCCATGCCCGCCTTGCGCGCGGCCTTCTGCACGCGGCGCAGCTTGACGCCCATTTCCGGCACGACGAACTCGCCGGAACCGTTCTTGATGAGATGACGGGTCGCCAGCGCCTTCAGCGACTGCAGTACGCCCTGCACCTGCTTCTTGGTCAGGCCGGTGTCTTCGGCCACGTGGGCGATGATCGCCGACTTGGTCTGCTTCTCCTTGATGGCGCTGGTCTTGGCTTTGCTCATGGTGTCTCCCTTGTCTGGTGGCAGCGTAATGGTGTGGCTGTGATGTTCGACTGGTACGCAACTCTGGTGGGCGGCGAGGTCGACCCGGTCCGCGGCAATGCCCGATGGTGGTTCGCTCCCGCGTCGCGGCCGCTTCGTCGTCGGCTCGAGATCGCCTGCATCGAGCGGGCGAACGCGACCGCGCTACTATAATCACCAGCACCGAAAAGGGAAGCCCTCGATCGGCGTTTTTGGCCGAATTTTCCGAGAAAATTGCGCGCGCGCTCGATTCTGCTGGGCAATTGCCCGTGAAACCGCGCGCAGCGCCCGCACAGCTCTCGTCAAACCTCGGCCAACGCCGCATCGAGCGCGAGCAGAACGTCGCGCGCGCGTCCCGCGCACCGGTGCGTGACGGACTTGGACAAGACGGTCTTGTCGGGATTGATCTCGACCGTCACCGCGCCCGCCCGGCGCGCGCGCAGCATGGGTTCGGCGATGTAGGGAAAGCCGGCGGTGGTGCCGATGGCGAGCAGCACGTCGAAGCCACGCGTGACTTCGCGCTCGTAGTCGGACAACGCTGCGTCGGGCAGCATCTCGCCGAACAGCACCACGTCGGGGCGTACCAGGCCGTCACAGTGCGCGCAGCGCGGCGGCAGTATTTCGAGGTCGAGTTGCTCGTCGCTGAAGGCGGCGCGGCACGCGCAGCAGTAGCAGCGCGACAGGTTGCCGTGCATCTCGATCACGTTGCGACTGCCGGCCTGCCGATGAAAGCCGTCGACGTTCTGCGTGATCACCCAGGTCTCGAAACGACTGTCCCAGCCCGCCAGCACCCGGTGTCCATCGTTCGGGCCAGCGCCCCGGCAGGCACGACCGATCTGCGCGATGTACTTCCAGGTCAGCGCCGGGTTGCGCACCAGCGTGTAGGAATGGAGGATGTCCTCTATCGGCATGTTCTGTTCGACTTCGATGTCGTTGTACAGACCACCGATGCCGCGATAGGTGGGCAGCCCCGAGTCCGCCGACATGCCCGCGCCGGTGATGACCGCGACGCGTTTCGCCAGCGCGAGTTTGGCCGCCACCGCCGGTACCTCGGCGCGCCAGTCTTCCGTTACCGCGCTCATCGCTCTCCGTCCTCCACGTTCAATCGAGACTGCGCACGCGGCGCGACTCCCGCGCCGAGAGGTAGTGTACGACGCCCACGGGCAGCCAGCGCGCGGCGCGCGCGAGCAGGCGATTGACGCGGCCGGGAATGCACAGCAGTTGTCCCGCGTCGCTGGCCGCGAGCGCCGCCGCGACCACGTCGCGGGCCGACATCCACAGCCAGGGCGGCAGGCGCGCGACCTGCGCGCGGGTGCCGGTGACGTCGTGGAACTCGCTGTAGGTGAAACCCGGACACAGCACGCACACGCCTAGACCGCGACTGCGGTATTCGAACGCGAGCGATTCGGACCAGCGGATCATCCACGCCTTGCTCGCGCCGTAGAGCGTGTGACCGGCGCTGCCGGGCAGCAGGCCGGCGAGCGAGGCGACGTTGATCACCCGGCCCTGCCCCACGCGCAACATGCCGGGCAGGAGCGCGTGGGTAAGCTCGGCGACCGCGTCTATCATGACGCGCTGAAAGCGCGCGTGGACCTCCCAGGCGCTGTCGAGGTAGCGTCCGGGCACGCCGTAGCCGGCGTTGTTGACCAGGAGCGTCACCGGTGCGTCGGGCAGCACGGCCAGCAGCCGCGCGATCGCATCGGGCTCACCGAGATCGACGGGAACATGCCAGGTCGCCACTCCATGGCGTGTCTCGAGTTCACGAGCGAGCGCTGCCAGGCGCTCGCCGCGGCGCGCGACCATCACCAGGTCGTGACCGCGCGCGGCGAGCTGCCGACAGAACTCGGCGCCGATGCCGGCGGACGCGCCGGTGACCAGGGCCAGGGGACGGAGCGCGGCAGTCATCCTTTTACTGTATGGCATCGCGCCGCGCGCGCAAGCCGCGCGAGGTATCGACGCCGCGGTTGATGATCGATAATGACGCGGCGCCTGCGCGCTCACCTCGCTCATACGCTCGATGGTAGTCGCTTGATTTCGGGATACTGGAGCCGTCGCCACGAGCCGTGGATCATGCTGTGGCCGCTCGCCCTCGCCCAGATGGTGTCCTGGGGAACGATGTACTACGGCTTCTCGCTCTTCGCGGGTCCCATGCACAGCGAGCTGGGCTGGTCGGCGGCCGCCATGAACACCGCGCTCAGCTGCGGCTTCTTGATGATCGCGGCGGTCGCCTACCCGGTGGGCGGCGCGCTCGATCGTCACGGCGGACGCGCGCTGATGACGATCGGCTCTCTCGGCGGCGGCTGCCTGCTGCTTGCCTGGGCGCGAGTCGAGACGCTGCCGCAGTTCTTCGTGATGTGGCTGACGCTCGGCGTGTGCATGGGCTGCTGCCTGATGGAGCCGCTGATGGCGGTGATCACGCAGAACTTCGGGCGCGAGGCGCGGCGCGGCATCATCGCCATGACCATGGTCACCGGCCTGTCGGGCACGGTGTTCGTGCCGCTCATCGGCCACCTGGTGGAGATCGCGGGCTGGCGCAACACGCTGGTCGCGCTCGGCGCGATGAACCTCTTGTTCTGCGCGCCGGTGCACTGGCTGTGCATCCCCGACCGTCGCGGCGCGCTGCGTCGCAGTCATCCCATCGACCGCATGCGCGCGCGCATCATCATGCGGCGGCGACTGCGCAACCCGGTGTTCTGGGGCCTGGCGCTCTGGTACACCTCCTACAGCCTCACGGCCTCGAGTCTCATCTTCCAGTTCGTGCCACTGCTGCGCGCGGAAGGCGTGGCCGACCGGGTGATCTTCGCCGCGTTCGCGCTCATCGGTCCGGTGCAGGTGGTGGCGCGCCTGGTGATCGTGACGCTGGTACGCAATGCGTCCACCGCACGCCTCGGCGCCTTCACCACCGCGCTGTCACCGCTCGCGGTGCTGGTGCTGATGCTCGCGCCACGCGAGGCGGGCTGGCTCTACGCCTTTGCCGCCTGCTTCGCCACCGGGCATGGCATCACCACCATCCTGCGCGGCGTGGCGCCCATCGAGTGGTTGGGCAGCGAGCACTACGCGCGCACCATGGGCGCGATCGCGCTGCCCATGTCCATCGCCATGGCCGTTGCGCCCTCGCTGACCGCTCATGTGTGGGACGCTACCGGCAGCAGCCGCGTGATGCTCGCCGTGGTGTTCGCCGGCGCCCTGGCTGGCACCGTCGGCTACTGGGTCGCGGTAACGGCCCGTCGCGGCAGCCGCCGCGCGCGCCCGTCGGCGCCGAGCGCCTAGCCTTGAAGGTCAGGACGCCCGTCTCCATCTAGCTCCACGGAGCGCACGTGCATCGAGGCGTCCCGCCTCGCATCACCGACCGCCGCGCCCGCGGAGGAAGCATCACATGTTCGAGTTCTGGCCCCGGTCACAGTCGCTGTTGTCGGACGACGAAGAAGGCATGGCCGCGCCTGCCGCTGCGCCGAAGTCGCCCGGCGACACCTTGAAACCGCTACCGGAGGACGCCCTGATCCTGCTGCCGGTGCGCAACCTCGTGCTGTTCCCGGGCACCGCCTCGCCGCTCACCGTCGGCCGCGCGAGTTCGGTGGCGGCCGCGCGCACGGCGACGCAGGCGGAACGCGCGGTCGGCCTGCTGTTGCAGCGCGATCCCGCGCAGAGCGACGTGCAGCCGGACGACCTGCACTGGGTCGGCACTACCGCGCGCATCCTGCGCTACGTAGCCGCGCAGGGCGGTGCGCAGCACCTGGTCGTGCAGGGCGAACGGCGCTTCCGCGTGCTGGAGTTTCTCGAAGGCTGGCCCTTCATGGTCGCGCGGGTCGCGTATGTCGAACCGAGCGAAGCGCGGACGCCAGCCATCGAGGCGCGGCTCCTGCAGCTCAAGCAGCGTGCGGGTGAGGCCATCCGCCTGTTGCCGAACGCGCCGGACGACCTGCTGGCGGTCGTGCAGAACATGCAGTCCGCCGCGGCCCTGGCCGACATGATCGCGAGCTTTCTCGACGTGCCGAACGAGGACAAGCAGGCCATTCTCGAGACCTTCGACCTGGCGGCGCGTCTCGATCGCGTACTCGCCGCGCTGTCCGCCCGCGTGGAGGTGCTGCGCCTGTCCAAGGAGATCGGCGACAAGACCCGCCAGGAATTCGATCAGCGCCAGCGCGAACACGTGCTGCGTGAACAGCTGCGTCAGATCCAGAAGGAGCTGAACCAGGGCGAAGACGGCGCCAACGAGCTGGATGCGCTGCGAGCGAGCCTGGAAGGCGCGGGCATGCCATCGGAGGTGCTGGCCCACGCGACGAAGGAGCTGCGCCGTCTCGAACGCATGGGCGACAGTTCGGGCGAGGCGTCGATGGTGCGCAGCTACCTGGAATTGCTCGGCGAGCTGCCCTGGCGCGAACCGGCGTCCGCCGTGATCGACATCGGCGCGGCGCGACACATCCTCGACGAGGACCATTTCGGCCTCGACAAGGTGAAGCGCCGCATCCTCGAGTTCCTGGCGGTGCGCAAGCTGAACCCGACCGGTCGCGCCCCGATCCTCTGCTTCGTCGGTCCGCCCGGCGTGGGCAAGACGTCTCTTGGCCAGTCCATCGCGCGGGCGACGGATCGGCCGTTCCAGCGGGTGCCACTGGGCGGCGTGCATGACGAGGCCGAAATTCGCGGTCATCGCCGCACCTACATCGGCGCCATGCCCGGCAACATCGTGCAGGCCCTCAAACGCGCGGGCGCGCGCGACGCGGTGCTGCTGTTCGACGAGATAGACAAGCTCGGCCAGGGTGGCTTTCACGGCGACCCGGCGGCGGCCCTGCTCGAAGTGCTCGATCCAGCGCAGAACGACAAGTTCCGCGACAACTACCTGGGCGTGGACTTCGATCTGTCCAAGCTGCTGTTCATCGCCACCGCCAACCAGCTCGATGCCATCCCGGCGCCGCTGCGCGATCGCATGGAGGTGATCCAGCTGCCCGGCTACACGCAGGCGGAGAAGCTCGAGATCGCGCGGCGTCATCTGCTCCCCCGCCAGCGCGAGAACTGCGGGCTGGGCGCCGAGCAGGTGAACGTACCCGACGCGACCCTCGCGCGGCTGGTGGCGGAGTACACCCGCGAGGCGGGTGTGCGCAACCTGGAGCGCGAGATTGGCGCCGTGCTGCGCCACTGCGCGATGCGGGTGGCCGAAGGCGAGCGAGACCGGCTGGAAGTGGAAGCCCTTGAGCTCGAGACCATCCTGGGCGCGCCGCGCTTCGACAACGAAGTGGCGCTGCGCGCCGGTCAGCCAGGCGTCGCCACCGGGCTGGCCTGGACACCCGTGGGCGGCGACATTCTCTTCATCGAAGCGAACCAGGTGCCTGGCAGCGGCAAGCTGATCCTCACCGGACAGCTGGGCGAAGTGATGAAGGAGTCCGCCCAGGCGGCGCTCACCCTGGTCAAGACCCACCTGGAGCGTCGCCTCGACGACGTCGACCTGCATGTCCACGTGCCCGCGGGCGCGACGCCCAAGGACGGCCCCAGCGCCGGCGTGGCCATCTATCTTGCCCTGCGCTCCCTGCTCACCGGCGTGGCGGTGCGGAACGACGTGGCGATGACCGGGGAAATCTCGTTGCGCGGCCTGGTGCTGCCCATCGGCGGCGTGAAGGAGAAAGTGCTGGCCGCGCTCCGCGCGGGGATCAGCACCGTGATCCTGCCCATGCGCAATCGCAAGGACCTGGAGGACGTGCCGGCCGAAGCGCGCGAGAAGCTCCGGGTCGAATTCGTCGGAACGCTGGAGGAGGCCGTCCGACTCGCCCTCGACGTCCCTCCGGGCACGCACGCGCGCGCAGCGTGAACCCGGCCGCGCGCCGCGGTGACGCGGTGCGCGGCGCCCCTCAAGCCAGCTTCGCGGAGCGCCGCTAAACCGTTTCGCGCCCCGCCACGCGTGGTCGCGGCCAGCCGCGGGCGGTCAAACCTGCAGACGACGTCGCACTTTTCGAGACCTCGAAGTGACCGCGTTCACAAGCGGCGAGGTCACGCGCGCTTGTGCCTTCAGATCCGCCCGGCCACGGCCGATGCAACGGGGGACCGATAAAGAGATAGCGGGGAATCCGCCATGGCCACCGCCACCGTCACGCCCATCGTCCCAACCAAGACCAAGCTGCTCATGGACGAGTGCCAGCGCCTGGCGACCCAGAAACTACCGGAGATCCTCAAACTCGTCCTCACCGAGGCGGACGACGTCCTGTTCAAGTTCGCCAACGGCGCGGACAACTCCCGCCGTCAGAACGCCTTCTTCGACGCCATGCGGGAACTGCGCCTGCGGCGCGGCGAGGTCGAGGAGCGCTTCGCGGCTGGCATACGTCGGCGCCTGGTCGATGCGGCCGAAACCACGCCGTCTGGGACGGGCAGCGTGTCGCCGACTTTCGAGGGTGAACTCACCCTGCTCGGCCTGGACGAGGTCGAGGAGAAGCTCGCGATCACCAACTTCGTCGCCAGCGCCAGGCAGCGCTGCTCGCGCGAGCTGCTCGGCGTCGAGCAACGCCTCGCGGTGCTGCTGAAGCAGCCCAAGCTCAGCGACGAGACCAATCCGCTCGGTCCCCAGGCCCTCGGTGACGAACTGATGCAGGCCTGCGCGGTGCTGACCGCCGACATCGAGACCAAGATCACGCTCTACAAGCTGTTCGACCGCATCGCGACACCGGCGCTGCTCCACTTCTACGCGGAGCTGAACCAGCTGCTGATCAAGGGTGGCGTGCTGCCGACGCTCAATGCCGCCGCCCCCCATGCGGCGCCGTCGCGGCGTACGCGAGTCATCATCGAGAGTGACGGTGAACAGGTCGAGGCCGCTGGTGACGACGTGTTCTCCACGCTCACGTCCCTCATGCAGACGCACCAGAGCCGCGGCGGCGGGCCGCTCGCGATCGGCACAGGTCCCCAGCCATCCATAGTCACGGTCGGTTCCGGCACCCCGGGCCTGCCTGGGATGGGTGGCGTAGCGGGCGGCGGTGGCGGTTTCGGCCTGGCCGGCGCCACGGGTTTCGGCACGGCGCCCGGTGGCGTGGGTGGCGCAGGCGGACTCGGCGCCAGCGGCGGCTTTCCCGCCATCGGTTTCGACGACGCGGGCGGCGGCTTCGCCACCGTGCCGATGCTGGTCCAGTCGCTGACCGAGCTGCAGCGCGGCGAAGGGCCGTGGGCGCCGGCTGTCACAGGCGGTGTGGCCGGCGGCATGGCAGGCGCCGCGCCGGTCAATGCGCTACGCGGTCTGCGCGCCAGTGGCGCGGTCGGCCAGCTCGCACCGGCGCAGGACATGACCCTCGAAATCGTCTCCCTGCTGTTCGACTACATCATGCAGGATCGCTCCATCCCCGACGCGCTGAAGGCGCTCATCGGCCGGCTGCAGATCCCGATGCTCAAGGTCGCGCTGCTCGAACGCGAACTGTTCTCGCACAAGAACCATCCGGCCCGTCGCCTGCTGGACACCTTCGCGCGCGCGGCGGTCGGCTGGTACGAGGGACTGCGCCAGTCCGACGCGCTCTACGACAAGATGGAACAGGCGGTGGAGCGCATCGTCGTCGAGTTCGAGCAGGATGTGGGTCTGTTCGAGCAGGTGCTGGAGGATTTCAATGCGTTCATCGAATTCGAGACCCGTCGCGCCGACGCCAAGGTGGCCAAGTCCTCGCGCTCGCTGCGCACCCGCGAGCAGATCGTGCTCGCCAAGATGGCGGTCGACGATGAATTGCGCGCGCGGCTGAAAGGCTTCGATGTGCGGGAGTTCGTGCAGAACTTCCTGCTCGACTACTGGCGCCAGCTGCTGATCATCACCCACGTCGAGCAGGGCGAGGAGAGCGATGCCTGGCGGGAGCAGTGGCAGACGGTCGACGACCTGGTGTGGTCGGTCCAGCCAAAGAACTCGCCGGAGGATCGCAAGGCGCTGTCCGCACGGCTGCCGACGATGCTGAAGTGCATCAAGCGCGGCATGGTGGCACTGGAAATGCCGCCGCCGGAATGTTCCAAGTTCCTGAGCATGCTCGCCAGTCTCCACGTCGTCGCGATCAAGAACATCGAGGAGTCGAGCATCGCGGCGCGCAAGCTCGCGACCGCGCCGGATCCGACCACGCCCGCCGCGGGCCGTCGCGCCGACGTGGACGACCCGACCAGCGATGCGTTCGTCAAGCGAGGACTGGCGCGAATCTTCGAACGCAAGGTCGGCGAAGCGCTGGAACTCGACATCGACTTCTCGGCGTTCGAAGCAGCGCCCGCCGCGGCGTCGGCGCAGGTCGACGAGACGCCGCGCGCGAGCCACGAAGCCGCGCCGCTCGACGAAGCGGTACTCGAGACCTACGTGGAGGAGATCACCACGCTCGATCTCGGCGACTGGATGGAGTTCACCGACGGCGAGGGCGGTGCGGTACGTGGTCGTTTCACGTGGATCGCACCGACCACCGGGCGCTACCTCTTCACCAACCGGCAGGGCGAAGTGATGCGCGAGGCAACCCTGGTGGACCTCGCCACGGCGCTCGCCCGCCAGCAGGCCAGCATCATTCGCGCGGATTCCGATCCACTGTTCGATCGAGTGCTGGCCGAGCTCATCGACAAGCTGGAAGCGCAGACCGCTGCGGCCTGAGCGACCTCAGGCGGGGCGCAGCCGACCGCACCCGCGCGTGTCCGCCCAGGCTTTGGCTTGCCGCTCGCGCATTTAACTCATATATTAATTTTTAATCTATGAACAGACGAGCCGCCCCATGGCCGTGCAGGATTTCAGCCGCTCCCTGCCCATGCGCCTGTACCGGGCGCTGGCCGTGGTCATGCCGCGCTTCCGCCGCATCTTTGCCAAGGCCGGCCTGACCGAGCAGCAATGGCGCGTGCTGCGCGTGCTGTGGGAACAGCCCTCGGTCCCGCAGAGCGCCCTGGTGGAACTGACCCTCATACCGGCGCCGAGCCTGATTGGCGTGCTGGATCGCCTCGCCACCGCGGGCCTGGTGGAACGTCGCCGTGGCACGGGCGATCGTCGGGTGGTGGAGGTCGCGGCCACCGCCGCGGGGCGGGCGCTGGAGGAACGGTTGATGCCGGACGTGCAGGCGACCTACGCGGCGCTACGGGCGTCCCTGGACGAGTCCACCTGGCGCGCGCTCGAGAACGGGCTCGACGAACTCATCCACGCACAGCAACCGCGTGAAGGCGTCGCATCAGGGCGGCCAGGGGCGAAACATCCAAGCGGGGAGAACATTGCATGAGCGCGCAAGGCAACGGCATTCGTAACGGACAGCAGTATCTCGACGGCCTGCGTGACGGTCGGCAGGTATGGCTGGAGGGCCGACGCGTCGAGGACGTCACCACCGAGCCCGGTCTGTGCCGCGGCGCGCACACCTTGGCAGGCTTCATGGATCGCCAGTTCGATCCGGCGCGGCGCGAGCTGCTGACCTACGAAGAGGACGGCAAGCGCTATGGCATGTCCTTCCTGGTACCGCGCTCCCAGGCCGATATCGCGCGGCGCGGGGCCGCGTTCTACGAATGGGCGACCTGGTCGAATGGCATGTTCGGCCGCACACCCGACTACAAGAACGCCTCGGTGATGGCGTTTGCCGCCGGCGCGGACTTCCTGGCCCAAGGCCGGCCCGAATTCGCGGACAATATGCGTCGCTATTACCAGTACGTCCGCGACCACGACAAGGTCCTGACCCATACCCTGGTCAATCCCACTTTCAGCCACGCGCAATTCAAGGACGGCAGGTACAGCGACAAGGTCGCCCTGCAGATCGTCAAGGAAACCGATGCCGGCATCGTCGTGAACGGCGCCCGCCTGCTCGCCACGCTCGGCCCGCACGCCGACGAGATCGAAGTCTTTCCGTCGACCCTGCTGACCGCCGCGCCAGAGAACCTGCCGTTCGCCTTCGCCTTCGCCCTTCCCGTGGCGACCGCGGGGATCCGCTTGCTGTGTCGCGACAGCTACGACTTAGGCCAGAGCCATTTCGATGCGCCGCTCGCCTCCCGCTTCGAGGAGATGGACGCGGTCGTGGTGTTCGACAATGTGCTGGTACCCTGGGAACGGGTCTTCATGTACCGCGAGCCCTTGCTGTGCAATCGCGCCTTCGCCGAGACCAACGCGGTCATCCACATGATGCACCAGGTGGCGTGCGGCAAGCTCGCCAAGGCCGAGTTCATCGTCGGCCTGCTGTGCGCGATGGCGCGCGCGACCGGCAAGGACAAGGACGGGGAAATCAAGGCACAGATCGCCGAAGCGATGTGGATTGCCGAGACCATCCGCGCGTTCCGCTACGCCGGTGAAGGCCAGGCCCATCCGGACCAGCGCGGTGTGTGGGTGCCGCTACGCAGACCGCTGGACACGTCGCGCAACCTGTTTCCACGCATGTATCCGCGCCTCGTTGAACTCGTGCAGTTGCTCGGCTCGAGTTCCCTGATGGCGATTCCGTGCGAGGCGGACTTCGGCAATGCCGTCGCGCCCGATGTGGCGCAGTATTTCCAGACCATCAATCTCGCGAGCCGCGAGCGCATCGGCCTGTACAGACTCGCCCACGATGTGGCGATCTCCGCCTTCGGCAGTCGCCAGGCGCTCTACGAACGGTTCTTCTTCGGGCCACAGAATGTCATGGCCGGCATCTATTTCGACCTCTACGACAAGGACGCCATGGTCGCCCGCGTCGAAGAACTGCTGGCGCGTGACTAGGCGGGATCGGGCTCGCCCATCACCGCCGAGAATTCAGCGAGCAGGCCGTACAGCGCGCGCAGCTTGGCGACACCGAACTGCGCCTCGATGCCGCGATAGAGGCGCTCGGAATCCGGCGCGACGGTGTCAAACAAGACCTGACCGCGCGCGGTAAGCTCGAACAACACTTTGCGCTGATCCGACCGGTGGGCGCTGCGCGCCACCAGGCCGGTACTCTCACAATGCTGCATGATGCGGGTGAGACTCGGCGCCAGCAGAAAGCAGCGACGCGCCAGTTCGCGACCGTCGAGCGGGCCGGCGGAGGCCAGCACGCGAATCACTCGCCACTGCTGTTCGGTCAGCCC
>JBFWYG010000029.1:0-6022 GCA_050186725.1 Gammaproteobacteria bacterium
CCGCCATTGCCGTTCGGAATGATCGACAGGGTGTCGGGCAGCAGCGCAATCCAGGTGCCGCGGAACGCCCCGGCCTTGCCCGGCACCGGGGTGTCGCTGAACTTGGCGACGTACAGCACGCCGCTGTCGAGCAGGTCACGGTTGGCGGCGCGGTTGGTCGGGCTGAACGGGCGCGCGCAGACGAACTTGTAGATGTACTCGTTGCGCTCGTCGTCGCCCATGTAGAACGCCACGCGGTTCTGCGTCCCGGCCGCGTCGGCGCTGATCGCGACCTGCGCGCTCTCGTGCTTGAAGCGCCCGAGCGCGGTGCGCTTCACGGGCTTGGACTGGGGCTCGAACGGATCGATCTCGACCACCCAGCCGTACAGGTGCGGCTCGAGCGGATTGGTGCGCGCGTTGAAGCGCGGATCGGCGACGTGCCACTGGTAGCCGAAGCCGCCCTGCACCACGCCGTAGCGGTTCTGGTTGTTCAACACGACGGCATCGAGTGCGGCATCGCCGGTATTGAGAACGTCCGAGGCGTTCCACCCGAAGTTGCCGTTCCAGTTCTCCTCGCAGGTGAGGTAGGTGCCCCAGGGCGTGTAGCCGTGGGCGCAGTTGTTGTGCGAGCCGAAGGCGCTGAAGCCGTCGTTCACGCCGTTCTCGACCGAGGCGCTGGGTTGGATGTCGAACTTCTTCGACTTGAGCAGCGCGCTGCCCGCGGCGGGGCCGGAGACGCGCATCGGCGTGTTGGCGGTCAGGCGCCGACCGAAGGCCGAGTTCCGCACCACGCTCCACTTGCCGCCCGCCTGGCGGACTTCGAAGATCGACACGCCGTGACCGGCCTGCGATTTGCGCACCTTGGCGATCGTGACGCCCGCGCCTCCGACGAGGCCTTCGGGCCCGTGCAGGATCTCTTCGTGCGTGTACTCGTTGTTCACGCACATGATGCCGCGAACGCTGGATGGACCGCCGCGGCCAGGAAAGCCGAAGTAGTGCATGCCGTCGCAGTGCATGCCCATCTGCATGGCCTGCACGGCCGCGTTCTGGGTCGCGTCCGGATTCCAGTTCGGCGCGCCCGGCATGATCGGCTGACCCCAGGGGCACAGCACCTCGACGGTGTAGCCGGGCGGCACCTCGACGCTGTTGGCGACCGGCGCCAGCTTGCGCGGAATGCTCTCGAAGCCGATGCCGCCGAAGCCGTTGCTGGCCGGCACGGGCGCAGCGGCCGCATCCGCAGACCAGGTCAGCCCGCCCGCGGCGGCGAGGCCGCCCGCTGCCAGCGCGACCGATGCACCGAGAGTCGATTTGAGAAAGCCGCGACGGCTTGCGTCGATACGGGCGAGCACGTCCGTGATCGATTCGTTCGCCGAGGGATTGATGGTCGTGTCGTTCTTGCGATGCTTGTTGCCCTTCATGATTCCCCCTTGGGAGTGAGCGTCTGGTGGTCGGTCACTGCGTGCGCGAGGTTGGCGCGCGCGCGAGACGGTGACCGCCGGCCGATGGCGGACCGCTGCGGGGAACGTAGGTGCAACGCGTGACGGGCTCGTGAAGCCCGCTGTCATCTGCGCGCTCGAAGCCATCGAATTATTCGTCGCCGCGTTTCGAAAAATCCGATGAAGGCCTGAGCGTCAATGGAACATGGGTGTGCTAAGGCACGCACGCCGCGCTTCTGCGCGGAGAACTTGTGAACCCCGACGCAGCCGGGGATCGCGGGGTCGGTCGGTCATCCAGCGAGTACGAGGGCGAGCGCAGTGCGAGGGCATCTCCTCTCGGCGTCACACCGCGCGAACGCGTTGCCGTCGGCGCGCTTGTCGCGCGGTGTCGAAGTCGATAGTTGCGCCGGCGCGATGATTAGCGGTACGACGGCCTGAGCGAATTCCGGTAACTCTGCGCGGCGAGATAGCGCTCGCGCGGCAGCACAGTCTCGCGATACACCCAGCCCGAGGAGGCGTCGACGCCCTTGTAGTAGAGCGTGCCCTGTTCGCGCGGGTCGGCGAGCGCGACGCCGGGCACCGCGCCCTGGCGCAGCAGTTCGTTGAAGCGCGTGCCCTGGTAGGGAACCATGATGGTCGAGTCGACCGAGTTCTTGAGCGGCCGACCGAGGTGGTCCTCGCCCACCACCGGGTTCGAGATGATGAATTCCACCAGCTCGTCGGTGGCACGCAGATCGGCTTCGTCTTCCCAGGGATAGATCATGGTGAAGCCGTCGACGGCGATGCCGAGCCGGTTGGCGATGCGCACCGCCTCGTAGTGTTCCTCCACGCGCTGCTGCTTGCCATTGCGCTTGTTGATGAGATCAAGCGAACGCTGCGAACCAGTCTCGAGGCCGATGCCCACGCGCCGACCGCCGGTATCGGCGAACGACCCGAGCAGCGCATCGCGGTGGCGCACGATGAGGTAGGCGTGGGTGAAGGCGCGCCAGGCGCTGTAGCCGTGGGCCGCGACGCGCGCGGACAGCGCGCGGGTCTGGCGCGGGTTCAAGAGGCCCACGTCGTCGAAGAACATCACCGCGTAGTGTTCGCGGCCTAGCGCGCGATGGGCGGCCGCCATGGCGGCGAGATCCGCGTCGATCATCGCGGCCGGGAAGTGCCGCGTGCGTTCGCCGCCGGCCTCGCAGAAGTTGCAGGTGAACGGACAGCCGAGTGCGGTCACGGTGTGAAAGGCCGGCAGGCCGGCGATTTCGTAGCGGTAGCGCGCCATGAGATCGACCGGGCGGGTGGGCGGCATCACGATGTCGGCGAGATCCTGCTGATGGGACAGCACCTGGCCGCGGCCGCGCCGCGGCAGCCGTGCGTCGAGCACGTCCAGCAGCGGTCGCCAGCCGTCGTGGGGCACCACGTAATCGCAGGCTTCGAGACCGGTCTCGTTCACCACCTCATCGAGGTAATAGCGCGCGTGGCTGCCGCCCATCATGACCCGTGCGCGCGGCGCCTCGCGGCGCACGCAGGCGGTCAGCCAGCGCGCGTACTCGGCCTGCGGCGTCATCACCGACAGCGCGATGAGATCGTAGTCGGCGAACACCACGCCGTCGAAGGGCTGATCCAGCACCAGTTCGCCGTGTTCTATGAGCAGCATGTGGAAGTCGGCGAGGCGCCGCGGCGCCGGCCGGCTGCCGTCCGCGCGCGGCTTGAGATACAGCACCAGCAGGGCCGAGGGGTAGTCGTGCTGCGTGAGCCAGGCCTGCAGGTAATGCGGCGCGAGCTGCTGGTAGACGAACTCGTCCTGCAGGAAGGGGTCCGGTGGCTTGACGAACAAGGTGCGCGGCTTCATGCGGCGGTCTCCCGGGAACGACGCTGCGCGGCCTCATGCAGGGCGCGCAGGAAGAATCCTTCGTAGGCCGGCAGCACGCTGTCGGCGAGTTCGAGCAGGGCCACGCGGCGCGCGGCGATGCGCGCGCGGGTCGCGTCGGCGCGCTCGACGTCGTTGGCCAGCGTCACGGCGCGCGCCGCGTAGTCTTCCGCGTCGCTCGCGACCAGGTCGTCAAGGTCGAGCAGATCGCACAAGCCCGCCGTCACGCGTCCGCGCATGTAGGCGCCGCGCAGCGTGACGAAGGGCGTGCCGGCCCACAGCGTCTCGTAGCTGGTGTAGCCGCCGCTGAAGTGCGGTGTGTCCAGCACCACGTCGGCCGCGGCGAGCAGGCCCGCGAAATCCTCCGAACGCACGCTCGGCACGAAGCGCACGCGCGTGGCGAGCTTGCCCAGGCTGCGCGCGAAGCGCGCCGCGAGGCGCGCGCGCCACGCCGGACGTGATTCGATCAGCACCACCGTGCCGCGCGGATCCGTGGCGAGCAGCGCGGCGAACGTCGCGTCGATATCGGGATGCAGCTTGAACAGGCTCTGGGGACACAGGTAGACGTGCTCCGCGGCGCCGAAGCCGAAAGCCGCGCGGTCCGGCGCGGGCGACGCCGCAGGCGTGTCGTACAGCACCGGCCAGCAGGGCAATTCGATCAGCGTCTCGCGGTAGTGGGCCGCCGCGCCCGCCGGCTCCACCAGGCGCGAGGACAGGAAATAGTCCATGGTCGGCAGGCCGGTGGTGACCGGGTGTCCCCAGCCCACGCACTGCACCGGCGCCAGCCGCTCGGCGGCCAGGTAGTAACTCCAGGGGTCCATGCCGACGTCGGTGTAGAACACGACGTCCGGCGCGAGCGCGGCCAGCGCCGTGCGCGCGGCGTCGAGATCCTCGGCGACGCTCTGGTGATGGTCCGCGGCCCGCGCGATCCGCGTCGCGAGCGGGCCGTGGTGTTCACCGATGGACAGCACGGCGAGCTCGAAGCCCGTGCGCGGCAGTTGCTCCAGCAGCGGTGCGTAGAGTCGGGCGATGGTGTGTTCCTTGAAATGGGACGACACCACCACGACGCGCGGCTGCGACGAGCGCGCGACGGCACGCGGCGGTTTCGGTCGCCAGGCCCGTGCGACCAGGTCGCCGAGCGCGCTCATGTACGGGCGATCGTCCAGGCCCTGGTAGGCTGCATAGAAGGCCGGCGCGCCGAGTTCACTGGGTGGATCGTCAAGCCGCAGTGCCGTATCGGCGAGCGCGGCGAGCGCCGTCTGGCTGCGCGCGCGCGCAGCCTCCAGGCTCGCGCAGTCATCGGCGAAGATCGGCATGGCAAGCGCCGCGCGCAACGCCGTCACGCCGTCCGGGACGAGCGCGAGTGCAGCCGCGTAGAGCCGCTGCGCGGTGTCGACGTCGTCCGCATCCTGGCGCAGGCGCGCGAGATTCTGCAGGCTGTCGTGGTCCGCGGGATTGCAGCGGAGCGCGGCCTTGAAACCTTCCTCGGCGCCCGCCGCGTCGCCGTGCTGGAAACAGGCGACGCCGAGATTGCGATAGGCGTCGCCCCAGCGGGGTTTCAGTTCCACCGCGCGCAGGAAGCAGCGCAGGGCTTCGTCGTGCTCGGCGCGCGCGAGCGCCACGCGTCCGAGGTTGAACCACGCATCGGCGTGGTCCGGCGCGACCACCAGCAGCCGCCGCCAGGCGGCCACCGCGTCGTCGGGTCGGCCGGCGCGCTCCTCGATCAGCGCGCGGGTGTTGGCGTAATCGGGGTCGTCGGGTCGCAGCTGCCGCGCGCGCATCACCGCGTCGGTAGCCGGCGCGAGCGCGCCGGCGTCCAGCAGGATGGCGGCCAGCAGATGCCACAGGTCGGCATCGTGCCGCGCGCGCGCCAGGGCGCGGCGGCAGGTTTTTTCCGCGGCCGCGTGATGGCCGGCGGCAAGATGTGCCGCCGCCTGCTCGGCGAGCTTGCCGGTGTCGTGTCGATTTCCGCCCCGCGAGGCCCCGTGCCGCGTCATGCGTGCATCCCCGTGCTGTGTGCACCGCTCATCAGCAAGGAGCGTTCCACTTCGTGCCCATGGGGGGGCGTTCGCCGCTACACTGCCCGCCACTCGAGACGGGAGCCCGTACGTGAGCCACAACCGCATCTTCGATTTCGCCACCGAAGACGCCATCGAACATCTGGCCGCGAGCAGCGCGCGCATGCGCCGCACGCTCGAGCGGGTCGGACCGTTTCGCATGGAGATCAGGCCCACCAGCAGCGTGTTCGCCGCGCTGGCGGAAGCCGTGGTCTACCAGCAGTTGCACGGCAAGGCCGCCGCGACGATCTTCGGCCGGGTCTGCGAACTCCTGCCGCGCGGCAAGGCTGGGCTGAACGCCAAGGCCTTCGCGGCGCTCAGCGACGAGGCGCTGCGCGGCGCCGGCCTGTCGCGCAACAAGCTGCTCGCGCTGCGCGATCTCGCGGCCAAGTCGCTGACGAAGGAGATCCCGAGCTTCGCCGAGACCCGGCAGATGTCCAACGAAGAAGTGATCGCCGCGCTGACCCAGGTGCGCGGCATCGGCCGCTGGACGGTGGAGATGCTGCTGATGTTTCGCTTAGGAAGGCCCGATGTGCTGCCGGTGGACGACTTCGGCATCCGCAAGGGCTACGCCATCACCTTCGGCAAGAAGGAGATGCCGACGCCGAAGGAGCTCGCGCGCTACGGCGAACGCTGGGCGCCCTACCGCACGGTGGCCGCCTGGTACATGTGGCGCGCGACGGAGTTGTAGGTCG
>JBFWYG010000029.1:6122-9412 GCA_050186725.1 Gammaproteobacteria bacterium
GAGACCGCGCGCAACGGCCCGCTCGCGGGCGCCGTGGTCGGCACGGCGCGCGGCGCGGTCAACGCCGCAGGCGCGGCGGCCGAGGGTGGGGTCAACGTCGGCGTCGGCGTGTTCCAGGCCACCGTCGGCGTGGTGCAGCAGATCTTCCGGCCCTTCACCTCCCAGCCGTAAGCCGCGGCGCGGCCGTCGGCCGCGCCTTCAACCCCTCACAGCGGCGGGCGCCGGGTGTGCCACTCGGTCGCCGCTTCGTAGGCCGCTGCGGCGCGGATGATCGCGGCCTCGTCGCCATGCCGCCCGATGAACTGCATGGCGAGCGGCAGGCCGTCGTCGGTGAAGCCGTTCGGCAGGGTGATGGAGGGGTGACCGGAGAAGTTGGTCGGCGCCGAGTAGCGCACCAGCGGCGCGATGGCCTCGTCCGGCATCACGTCCTGCGGACCGAAGTCCGCCTGCCTGCCGGCAGGTGCCGGCGCCGCCGGACACACCAGCACGTCGATGCCGGCCAGGAGTTCATCCAGCAGCGCGCGGGTTGCCTGGCGCTGGCGCGTGGCGCGCGCGTACTCCGCGGCCGAGACCTGCGCGCCGTGGTCCAGCAGCCTGCGGAACGCAGGGCCATAGCTCGCCGCCTGCGCCGGGTAGAAGTCCTTGTGCGCGATGAGGGCGTCGACCGCGCACACCGCGAGCCAGTGCTGCGCGGCGTCGGCAAGTTCGGGTGAGTTCAGTTCCACCACCTCCGCGCCCTGGGCGACCAGCACCTCGACAGCCGAGAACAGCGCGGCGCTCATGCGTGGATCCGTGTCGGCGGTCGAGTAGGCGCGGTCGAGACCGACGCGCAGGCCGCGCGCGCCCTGCACCAGCGCCTTGGCGTAATCGCCGGGCGGATCGGTGCGGGTCGCCGCATCGCGCGGATCGCGACCTTCGAGCACCTGCAGCACGTAGGCCGCGTCGGCCACGCAGCGCGCCATGGGACCGATGTGATCGAGCGTGTCGGCGAGCGGAAAGACGCCGTAGCGGCTCACCTTGCCGAAGGTCGGCTTGATGCCCACCACGCCGCAGGCCGCGGACGGAAAGCGAATGGAACCGCCGGTGTCGGTGCCGAGGCTCGCATAGCACAGCGAGGCCGCGGTGGCGGCGCCCGAGCCGCTGGAGGACACGCCCGCCCAGTGATCGAGCTTCCAGGGATTGTTGGGCGGCGTGTGGCTGGGATGGTAGCCGTACAGCGCGAACTCGGTGAGATTCAGTTTGCCGAGCGTGACCGCGCCCGCGGCATCGAGTCGTTCCACCACCGCGGCGTCGTAGCTCGGGCGGAAGTCGCGCAGCAGCGGCGAGGCGCAGGTGGTCGGCGCGTCGCAGGTATTGACCAGGTCCTTCAGCGCGATGGGCACGCCGTGCAGCCGACCGCGGTAGGTCCCCGAGGCGATCTCCTGCTCCGCGGCGCGGGCCTGGGCGCGCGCATGCTCGGGCATGACCGTGATGTAGCTGTGCAGGCGGCCGTCGAGGCGCGCGATGCGCGCCAGCATGGCGTCGGTCAGTTCGACCGGTGAGATCTCGCGGCGCGCGATGCGCTGCGCCACCTCGGCGAGCGTCGCGGTGGTCAGCGATTCCAGGGGATGCATGGCATATCCTCGTTCAAGTCGTGATGAGCGCGCGTAGTTCCTGCTCGTCCGGGAAGCGACCGTTGGCCTTCTTCGACCAGGCGAGCCGTCCGTCCAGGGTGATCTCGAACACGCCGCCGCCGCTGCGGGTCAGGGTGACCTCGTGCCGGCCGTCGTCACGCAGAATGCCCATCGCACGGATGGCCTTCGCTTCGTAGCCTCACATGCCACAGTATTCGATGTCGATGCGCATAGAGGGTGCTCCCGTCTTGTTTCGATTGAATGGATGAGTGAATGTCGGGATGAATGTCCGATCCGCACGTCTCCCGTCGCTCAGAAATCCCGCTGCGTGTCCCAGGTGCCGAGCTGCAGCCGCAGGCGCAGCGCGTTCAAGAGGCTGATCACGCTGAACTGGCGTACGCGCTCGCGGTCGCCCGGCAGGCGTACGTGGGTCACGCGCTCGTCGCCCGGCAGCGCGATGCCGAGATAGGTGGTGCCGGCGCTGGTGCCCTCGATGTGGCCGAGATCGTGTTCGCCGGTGATGGCCAGGCCGACGTCGGCGCCGAAGCGCTCACGGACCGCGGCGGCGAGCCGCGCCGCGGCCTCGCGGGTACCGACCGCGTCGGCCGGCACGCCGAGCACGCGCGCGCGCGTCGCGCCGTCGTGCGCGACCAGTCCGCCGCGGAACACCCGGCCCTCGCCGTCCAGCGCGGTCAGGCGCTGGCTCGCGATGCCGCCGCTGGTGACCTCGGCGATGGCGAGCGTGAGATCGCGTGCGCGCAGCAGGTCCAGCACCACCGATTCCATGGTCTGGCCGTCGATGCCGAAGATGTAGCTGCCGAGCACCTCGCGCACGCGGCGTTCTTCCTCCGCCAGCAGCGCGGATGCGCCATCGGCGTCGCCGGCCTTGGCGGTGATGCGCACCTTGATCCCTTCGATGCCGCTGGCGAGGAAGGCGAGCGTGGGATTGCCGGCCGCTTCCAGCGCGTCGATGTGCGGCGCGAGCAGTTCCGCGAGCCGCGATTCACTGTGACCCCAGGTGCGCAGGGTGCGGCTCGCGATCACCGCCGCGAGCCCGGCGCGACGCTGGAGATCGGGCAGGATGGTGCCTTCCATCATGGCGTGCATCTCGTAGGGCACACCGGGCACGGCGTACAGCACCTTCTCGCCGATGGGACACACGAGACCCGGTGCGGTACCGGGCTGCTGCGCAATGGTCGAGGCGCCCACCGGCACGTCGGCCTGGCGCAGGTTGTTGTCCGACATCGTTCGCCCGCGCGACTCGAAGATGTGGCGGATGCGTTTTGCGATGTCGTCGTGGCGCACCAGTTCCACGCCCATCACGGTGGCGATGGCCTCGCGGGTGATGTCGTCCTGGGTCGGCCCCAGACCGCCGCAGCAGATCACCGCGTCGCTGCGCGACAGGGCGAGGCGGATGCTGTCGACGATGCGTCCGAGGTTGTCACCGACCTTGGTCTGGTAGTGCGAGTCGATGCCCACCAGGGCGAGCCGCTCGCCGATCCAGGAGGAGTTGGTGTCGACGATCTGGCCGAGCAGCAGCTCGGTGCCGATGGCCACGACTTCACAGCGCATGGGGAGAGCCTCGGGAGGATGATGTGTCGGCAGTCTACCAACCGAATCCGTCTGTAGGGCGGGTTTCAACCCGCCATGCACGGCGTTGAATCACAGCGCGGTGCA
>JBFWYG010000029.1:9512-13965 GCA_050186725.1 Gammaproteobacteria bacterium
CTGTAGGGCGGGTTTCAACCCGCCATGCACGGCGTTGAATCACAGCGCGGTGCATGGCCGATTGAAATCGGCCCTACATGTTGGTTTCAGGTCCGCGCCGGCGCGCGATGAGCCGCGTGCCGTCGCTCGGGCCGATGGAGATGCCGCGGCGCACGGGTTTCGACACCGCGCCCGGCGGGCGGGTGAGATCGAGCGCGGTGAAGAGCGTCGCCAGCACCACCTTCATCTCGTACAGCGCGAAGGCCTGGCCCAGGCAGGCGCGGCTGCCGCCGCCGAAGGGTGCCCACTCGTGAGGGCCGTAGCGGCGCTCGAGGAAGCGCTCTGGACGAAAGCGCTCCGGCTCGGGATAGAGGTCGGGCCGATGATGCAGCACATGCAGCGAGGGACACAGAATCGTGCCCGCGGGGTAGGTCACGCCGCCCACCGTGAACGGCGCCTTCAGCACTCGCACCACCAGCGGCAGGATGGTGCGCAGGCGCAGGCTCTCGCGTATGCAGGCGTCCAGGTATTCGAGCTTCGGCAGGTGCTCGGGCTCGGGCAGCGCGCCGCCACACACCGCGTCCAGCTCGGCGCGAACCTTCGCCATCACGTGCGCGTTCGGCACCATCTGTTCGAGCGCCCAGGCGAGCGACAGCGCGGTGGTGTCGTGGCCCGCGGCGAGGATGGTGACGACCGCGTCGCGAATCTCGACGTCGCTCATGCCACGCCCGTCCTCGTAGCGAATGTCGAGCAGATCGGACAGCAGGCAGGCGGGTCGCGCCGCGGGGGTGAGCGCGCGCTGCGCGGCGATAATCTGGTAGAGCCGCGCGTCGAAGCGGCGGCGCAGGCGATAGAAGGGCAGGAGTTGCGAATCCTCGAAGCGGCTTGGCGGAAACACCACGTACATCACCAGCGCGAGCGGATGACGCACCTCGCGCAGCAGCCGCCCCATGCTCGCCTGCAGTTCTTCGAAGTCCTCCGCGGCCTCCGCGCCCAGCACCGCGCGCAGGATGACGCGCAGCGTGACGGCCTGCATGCCCTCGTCCGCGCGCACTTCGCCGCCGGCCGACGCCCAGGCCTCGGCGGTCGTCAGCGCCTCGCGCCGCATGGCGTCGAAGAAGGTGCGCATGCGCTCGCCCTTCAAGGGCGGCATCAGCGCCCGGCGCTGGCGTGCGTGGGGTTCGTCGTCCAGCACCAGCACCGAGGTCTGTCCGACCAGGGTCGCGAGCAGGATGTTGCCCTCGCCGGCGTGCAGCACGGTGGGGTCGCCGCGAAACACCTCGCGGATGTCCTCGGGGCGACTGAGATGCACCAGGCGGCCGAAGCCGGCCAGGTGCACGCTGAAGGTGTCGCCATGAAGCGCGGCCTGCTCGAGGAACGCGAGCGGCTTGAAGGAATAGCGCAGGAGCTGCAGCACCGGGTGCTGACGGGGACCCGGGGGCAGCGGCGGCGCGCTGGCGGTGAGGGGCGGAACGGCGGCCATGGAGGGAAGGTGCGCCAATCCGCCGTGGGTCGCAAGGGGCGGCCTACGTATACTTGGCGCGGATCAACGGGGAGACCGCCATGCACTTCACCATCGTCGGCGCCGGCGCGCTCGGCACCATCCTTGGCGCGCACCTCATCGCCGCCGGTCACGGCGTGACCATGGTGGCGCGTGGCGCGCGCGCCACGCAGCTCGCGGCGCAGGGCTTGAAGGTGCGCGGCCTGCGCGAGTTCGATCTGCCCTGCACGGTCGTCACGCCCGGCGCGCGGATCGCCACCCCCGGCGTCGTCGTCTACACGGTCAAGACCTACCAGATGAGTGATGCGACGACCGCCCTCGGCGCGCTGCGGCCGGAAGCCGTGTTCTCGGTCGCCAACGGCGTCATGAAGAACGAGCAGCTGCGCGCGGTGTACGGCGCCGCGCCGGTGCTCGGTTGCATGGCGAACGTGAGCGGCGAGCTGCTGGCGAGCGGCGAGGTGTCCTTCACGCGCAACGTGCGTCTGCCACTCGGCGCGCTGCCGGGTTACAGCGGGCCGGCGCCGGCTGATATTGCCGCCGTGATCGACGCCGCCGGCATCGTCGCCGAGGCGGTCAGCGACATCGAGACGGTGGAATGGTCGAAGTTCGTCGGCTGGCTCGCGATGTTCACGCTCGCGGTGATCGCGCGCAGCACCACCGGTGTCTACCTCGAGAACCCGCGACTCGCTGCGGTGGGCGTGAAGATCGTGCAGGAGGCGGCGGCTGTCGCATCCGCGCGCGGCATTCGCCTGGTCGACCAGTCGCCGCTACCGGTGGTGAGCGTCGCGACCGCGGCGGACGAGGCGAGCGCCGCCGCCTTCCTGCGCGACATCGGCCGCAACCTCATCACCCAGGCGCCGACCCACCGCATGTCCGCGCTGCAGGATCTCGAAGCCGGCCGGCGGCTCGAAGTGCACGAGACCCTGGGCTACGCCTGCCGCGAAGCCGCGCGCCTCGGCGTGCCGGCCCCGACGCTCGGGCTGTGCTACGAGATCTGCGCCGGGCTGGACGAGCTCCGGGTGTAGGGCCGATTTCAATCGGCCATGCACGGCGAGACGGGTGGCGCCGTGCATGGCAGGTTGAGACCCGCCCTGTAGGGCCGATTTCAATCGGCCATGCGTGGCGAGACGGGTGGCGCCGTGCATGGCGGGTTGAAACCCGCCCTACAGGGACGCCTTGCCACCTCAATGCCGCCGACAGATCTCCTGCGCGATGTCGCCGAGCGCGACGCTGCGTTCCACCGCGCCGCGCTTCACCGCTTCCTTGGGCATGCCGTAGACCACGCAGGTGGCTTCGTCCTGGGCGACGGTGCGCGCGCCGGCGTCGCGCATCTCCTTCAGGCCGGCGGCGCCGTCGTCGCCCATGCCGGTCATGATCACGCCGAGCGCGTTACGCCCGGCGACCTTGGCCGCGGAGCGGAACAGCACGTCCACCGACGGCCGGTGGCGGCTGACCAGCGGACCGTCGACCACGTCCACGTGGTAGTAGGCGCCGCTGCGCTTCAACAACATGTGGCGACCGCCCGGCGCGATCAGCGCGCGACCTGGGATCACCCGTTCGTTGCCCTGCGCTTCCAGGACTTCGATGGTGCACTGGCTGTTCAGGCGCTGCGCGAACGCGGCGGTGAACTTCTCCGGCATGTGCTGCACGATGACGATGCCGGGCGCCGTGCGCGGCAGCGCCTTCAGCACCGTCTCCAGCGCCTGGGTGCCGCCGGTGGAGGTGCCGATGGCGACCACCGTCTCGGTGGTCTCGGCCATGGCGTGGGCGCCGGGCGCGGCGAGCACCGCGTCGGCGTTCAGCCTGGGCGCGGGCACGGCCGCGGTGCCAGCGCCGGCGGGCGTCGCCGCGCGCTTGCCGACCCGCGCGCCGGCCGCGCCCTTGATCGCATCGATCAGGTCGTGGCCGTTGCTCTCGAGATGCTGCTTAAGGCCCAGCTTGGGCTTGGTGACGATGTCCACCGCGCCCGCCGACAGCGCCTGCAGGCTGGTGGCGGTGCCCTTCTCGGTCAGGGTCGAACAGATCACCACCGGCGTCGGATGCTCGCTCATGATCTTCTTCAGGAAGGTGATGCCATCCATGCGCGGCATCTCCACGTCCAGCACGATGACATCCGGCCAGTCGCGCTGCATCTTCTCCAGCGCGTAGATCGGATCCGGCGCGACGCCGGCGAGATGCAGGCCGGGTGCGCTCTTCACCAGGTCGGCGACCACCTGGCGCACGACAGCGGAGTCGTCGATCACGAACACCTTGGTGGGATTCACGGGCAGTCCTCCAGGTAGTGGGCGGGGGGCGCGACCTTGGTCGGCTGGTGCTTGACCCACACCGCGCCGTCCCACAGGTCGAGCATCACCACGCGATGGCCGAAGCCGCCGACGTGGCGCGCCTTGGGCTTGAGCCCGAAGCCCTTGAGCAGCTGCAGGCCGGCGTCGATGTTCATTCGTCCGATGCCCGGCGCGCGACCCGCGCCGAGCTCGGAGAACATGTCGCCGCCGCCGAACAGCTTGATCTCGTAGTCCACCGGATCGGTGTTGTGGCGGATCGCCTCGCGCAGGAACAGGAGCAGCGCCTCGTCGGCGTAGCGCCCGTCGAACGGCGCCTTGCGGCGCTCGCCGCGGGTCGGCAGCAGGTAGTGGCTCATGCCGCCGATGCGCCGCCCGGGGTGGTACATCGTCATCGCCACGCAGGAGCCGAGCAGGGTACGCAGGCGCGTGTCGGGATCGTCGGTGAACTGGAACTCCCCGGGGTGCAGGAAGTACTCCATGTAATCATGCGGCCGGCGCTCGGGGACCACGGTTCAGACCCTCTGGTAGATGGCGGGTCTGAGCGCTTTCAACGGCAGGCGCATGCCATGCAGGCTCTCCGAGTGCCCGCAGAAGAAATACCCGCCGGGGCGCAGCGCCGCGCACAGGCGACTCACCACCGCCTCCTTGGTGGCGGCGTCGAAATAGATGAGCACATTGCGCAGGAAGA
>JBFWYG010000029.1:14065-46473 GCA_050186725.1 Gammaproteobacteria bacterium
CCCATCACCAGCTGCTTCTTGGCGTCGCTCAGGTTGATGCCCGAGCGTTCGTAGAGCCAGTCGCGGAGCTGCTGGAACTCCGCGTCCGAGATGTGTGCGATATTGATGACGGCCGACATGTCTGTAGCCTGCCGCGTGGCGGGCCCGATGTTCCTCGTTCCGTGTTCTTGCTCAGGCCGCTTCGCTGGATACCGCGCCGAGCGTCGCGATCTCCTCGACCGACAGCACGTGTTCGGCATCCAGCACCAGCACGAACTGGCCGTCGACCTTGCCCATGCCCTTGATGAAATCGAGCCTGAGGCGCGTGCCGAAACTCGGCGGCGGCTCGATCTGGTCGGCCGGGATGTCGATCACCTGGCTGACGCTGTCCACCACCACGCCGATGTCGAGTCGCGCGTCCTCGCTGCCGATCTCGACGATCACCACGCAGGTTCGACGGGTGACGGCGGCCTGCGGCCGGCCGAAGCGCGCCGCGAGGTCCACCACCGGCACCACCTGGCCGCGCAGGTTGATCACCCCGCGCACGCAGGGTGCCATCAGTGGCACGCTGGTCAGGGCAGGAAACTCCAGAATCTCCTTGGTGACCAGGATGGGCAGGGCGAAGGTCTCCTCACCCTGGCGAAAGGTCAGGTACTGCTGCTGTTCGCCGCGGGCGCCCGCCTGCGGCTCGTCGAAGCTGTTCACCGCTTGCATGCTCGCTCCCCTCAGAACTTGACGAATTCGGCGTCGGACACCGCGCTGTCGTGCCCACGTCCGTGGGCGGCACGCGGCGCGCGCCGCCCAACCGCGTTGGACTCACCCACCGCACGCTGCGCGGTGCCGACGTCGAAGAAGGCCATCAGCTCGCGCAGCTGCGCGGCCTTGCCGTTCATCTCCTCGGCGGTCGCCGCCAGCTCCTCCGCCGCGGAGGCGTTCTGCTGGGTGGCCTGGTTCAACTGGTTGATGGCCGAGTTGATCTGCCCGGCCCCGGTCGCCTGTTCGCTGGACGCGGCGGAGATCTCCTGCACCAGGTCCGAGGTGCGCTGAATGGCCGGCACCATCTCTTCGAGCAGGTCGCCCGCGCGTTCCGCGAGTTCCACGCTGTTGCCGGCCAGGCCGCTGATCTCCTGCGCCGCCACCTGGCTGCGCTCGGCGAGCTTGCGCACTTCCGCCGCCACCACCGCGAAGCCGCGGCCGTGTTCACCGGCGCGCGCCGCCTCGATGGCCGCGTTCAGCGCCAGCAGGTTGGTCTGGTAGGCGATGTCGTCGATGATGCCGATCTTCTGCGCGATGCTCTTCATCGCGAGCACCGTGTCGCGCACCGCCTGGCCGCCGTCGGTCGCTTCCTGGGCGGCCTTGCTCGCCATGCCATCGGTGACCTTGGCGTTCTCGCTGTTCTGGTTGATCGAGGCCGCCATCTCTTCGATCGATGCGCTCGACTCCTCGACGCTCGCCGCCTGCTCGGTCGCCGCCTGGCTGATGGACTGCGCCGTCGCGCTGACCTGCTCGGCCGCGTTCAGGATGCCCTCGGTGGTGACGCTCACTTCGCTGATGGTCGAGGACAGGTGCTCGACGGTCTCGTTGCACGCGGTCTTGAGCGCGCCGAAGGTACCGCTGTAGTCGTTGGTGATGCGCTCGTCGAGACGGCCCTGCGCCAGCGCGCCCAGTACCCGCAGCACTTCGTTCAACCCCGTGTCGCAGGTGCCGACCAGCGCGTTGATGCCTTCACAGAGCTGCTTGAAGAAGCCTTCCTTGCCTTCCGGGGCGAGGCGCTGCGAAAAGTCGCCGGCGCCAGCGGCGGCGACGATACCGCCCAGCTCGCGTTCCACCTTCACTTCGTCGGTGCGGTCCTTCCATTCCACCACGGTGCCCTGGCGGACACCCTGCTCGTCGAAGATGGGGGAGGCGGTCAGCGAGAAATGCCGGCCCCCGACCGCGATCTGGGCGCGGTGCACGCCGCGCAGCTGGCCGAGCAGGTTGCGCTGGTGCGCCGGGTTCTTGTGGAACACGTCGAAATTGACGCCCAGCAGGCGCTTGGCATCGAAGTTCGCCAGCTCCTTGCGGATGTCGGCCTCGGCATGGTTCAGCATGCTCGTCACCGAGTGGTTCATGTAGCGGATGATGCCGTCGGCGTCGGCGATCATGACGTTGGTGGTGACGTTGTCCAGCGCGTGGCGCAGGCGCATCGCTTCGACCATGCGATCGTTGGCCGCGAACTTGTCATGCACCTGGTCCATGACCTCGGTGATGCGGCCCTTGATGCCAGGCAGCCGCGCCATGCGCTGGGAGAAGTCGCCTTCGCCGTAGTCCTTGATCAGGTTGACCACCTGCATCTTGACGTCGATGTGCGCCTGCACGAGGTCATTGATGGCGGACACCAGGGCGCGCTGCTCGTCCCCCAGTCCCGCGACCGGCATCTTGTAATCGATCGCTCCCGCGGCGTGTTCGTCCTGCATGCGCCGCACCAACGCGGTGACGTCCGAGACCTGACGCGCACCATTGCCGAATTCGAAAATGCTCATGTTCTATCTACCCTGCTATTGACTTGCTGAGGACGCCGCGCGATCTACGCGGCCACCGTGGTTGATGGACGCTGGGCGTCAACCCGTTTGACGAGACCTGCCACGTCGAGAATGAGCGCGACTTCACCGGTACCCAGAATGGTCGAGCCGCTGATCCCTGGCAGGAAGGCGAAGAGCTTGCCGAGCGGCTTGATCACCGTCTGCAGCTCGCCGAGCAGTTCATCGACCACGATGCCGGCCTTGAGCGCGCCGAAGCGCACCACCACCACGTTCTCGCGGCGCCAGTCGGCTTCGCCGATCTGGAACACTTCGCGCAGACGCAGCATGGGCAGCGGTTCGCCGCGTACGTTGAGAAAGCCCTGCTTGCTGACCGCCAGGCGTTCGGCGGGGGACAGCTCCAGGCACTCCTCCACCACGTCCAGCGGCAGCACGTAGCGCGCGTTGCCGAGGCCGACCAGGAAGCCGTCGATGATGGCCAAGGTCAGCGGCAGGCGAATGCGCACGCGCGTGCCGATCCCGGCCTTGCTTTCGAGTTCGATGGTGCCGCGCAGCGCCTCGATGTTGCTGCGGACCACGTCCATGCCGACGCCGCGGCCGGACAGGTTCGACACCGCGTCGGCGGTGGAGAAGCCGGCGGCGAAGATCAGCTGGTGGATCTCGTGCTCGTTCGGCGCGGCGCCGGCGGCCAGCAGACCGCGCTCGATGGCCTTGGCGCGAATCTTCTCGGTGTTCAAGCCGGCGCCGTCGTCGGCCACGTCGATGACGATGCTGCCGGAATCGTGGCAGGCATGCAGGCGGAGCTTGGCGCGCGGCGGCTTGCCGGCCGCGGCGCGCGCCGCCGGCGTCTCTATGCCGTGGTCCATGGCGTTGCGTACCAGGTGCATGAGCGGATCGCCGATGCGCTCGACCATCGACTTGTCGAGCTCGGTGTCGCCGCCGGTGATCTCGAGCTCGATGTCCTTGCCGAGTTCGCGCGAGACGTCGCGTACCACGCGCTGGAAGCGCTGGAAAGTCGGCCCGATCTGCACCATGCGCAGGCCGAGCGCGCTGTCGCGCACGCCTTCCACCAGGCGCGCGAGCGTCTCGGCGGATTCGACGATGTCGGCGAGTCCGGCGCGGTGCGCCTTGGCGTTGATGCCGGAGCCTGCGATCACCAGTTCGCCGACCAGGGTGATGAGCTGGTCGAGCTTGTCGGCATCGACGCGGATGAGTCGGCTGTCCTGGCCCTTCTGCTGCCTGATCTGGCCCTGGCGTTCGAGCGCGGCCTCGACCACCGCGGGCGAGGTGGCGCCTTCCGCGACCAGGATCTCGCCCAGCGGCCGCGCCGCCGCGCCGGCCTCGACCTGCGCGGTCTGGGTGGCGAGCGCGGCGCGCAGGGCGTCGTCGCTCAGCGCCTGGCTGCCCACCAGGATCTCGCCGAGGCGCGGGGCCTGCTCGGGGAAGTCGGCGATGGCGGCGAGCGTGACGGCGTCAGGGTCTCCTGCGGGAGTGATGCGGATCGCGCAGTCGTCGCGCACGAAATCGAACACACCGTCGATGGTCGCGAGCGGCACGTCGCCTTCGAACAGGAGTTCGACGTCGAGCGCGCAGGCCTCCGGGTCCAGGTCCGACCAGCGCGGCAGGCGCGCGATCGAAGTCCGCGCGTCACGCACCGTGCCGAGAGTTTCGAGGTAGCGCAGGAAGGACAGCGGGTCCATGCCGTTGCGCAGCACCTCGGCCCCGAACTCGAGTTCGATGTGCCAGCGCGCGGGGCCGGCGGCGATGGAAGCCTCGGCGGTGGCCGACGCGACCGTCTCGGTGGCCTGGGTATCGCCGGTGGCGGCGGCGAGCTCGGCGGCGAGCGCCGCGCTCACGCCGAGCAGCTCGGTCGGCGGCGTCTCGCTCGCGGTGCAGGCGTCGACCAGCGCGCCCATGTGGTCGCCACAGCGCAGCAGCAGCGCGCTCAAGGTGGGCGTCAGGGCAAATTCGCCATCGCGCAGCCTGTCGAGCACGCTCTCCACGCCGTGGGTGAAGTGCACCACCGGGTCGTAGCCGAACACGCCGGCCGAGCCCTTGATGGTGTGCGCGGCGCGAAAGATCGCGTCCAGCAGCTCACGATCCCGGGGATCGGCTTCGAGGCGCAGCAGCGCGTCCTCCATCTGCTCGAGCAGCTCGCGGCTCTCGGCGATGAACATCTGGATGGCGGGATAGAGATCCATCGGCGTCTCCCGGTTCAGGCCGTGGCGGGCTGCGCGCTGAAGCGCGTCACGCCGAGCGTGTCGAGCACCGCGCGCGCCGTGTCACTCAGCGCGGTGATGAGCAAGGGCTGCTCGAGCGCGTCGCATTCGCGCGCCAGCGCGAGCAGAAGCTGCACGCCGGCGCTGTCCAGCTCGCTGACTTCGCCGAGATCGAGCGTCAGCGGCTGGCCGCTGGCCAGCGCGTCCTGCAGGCGGCGATGGGCCTGGGCCGCGCCGTAGATGGTCAGCTCGTCGGTGAAGGCGAACCGCGGCGCGTGGCCTGGCGTCGCATCGAGATGGTCGCCCGGAGCGATCGCGGGGGTGTCCATCACGGCATCACCAGCTTGGACACGGCGTTCAGCATCTGGTCGGGCTTGAAGGGCTTGACCACCCAGGCCTTGGCGCCGGCCGCCTGGCCTTCCTGTTTCTTGCTCTCCTGCGATTCGGTGGTGAGCATGATGATCGGCGTGAACTTGTAGTTCGGCAGCTGCTTGACCGCTTTCACGAAGCTGATGCCGTCCATGTTCGGCATGTTCACGTCGCTGATGATCAGGTTGATCTTCTGGCCCGCGAGCTTGGCCAGCGCGTCCTTGCCGTCGCAGGCTTCGAGTACTTCGTAACCCGCGCCCTTGAGCGCGATGGCGACCACCTGGCGCAGCGAGGCGGAGTCGTCGACGATCATGATTGTCTTGGCCATGGGGTGTTCCTCAGAAGAAGGTGATCTCGTTGTCGGCGTCCCGCGGTCCCTTGCCGCCGCGTTCTTCGGCCATGGTGTAGGAGCGTTCGAGACTCGCGCGCAGCTCGCGCACGTCCCGCGCCGCCAGCGCGCGTTGCTCGACCAGCGTGCCGCGCAGCGCGCCGATGCTGTCGGCGACGTGGGCGAGGATCTGGTTGATGCGATCCTGGAACTGGAGCTGCTCGAGCGCGGCGGCCACTGCGCTCTTGATCTCCATCGATTCGTTGCGCAGCAGTTCGCCGGAGCTGGTCAGGCCGTCCATCGCCGCCTTGAAATCGCCGAGCACGCTCGCGATGTGCGTCTCGCACTCGCCGCGCGCGCTGGCATCGCGCTCGGCAGCGTGCTCGACCATCGACGAGGACTCGCGGATCGCGCGGTTGATGAAGTCGATCTTCTGGCTGATGTTCTTGCCGATTTCGCCGGAGCGGGTCGACAGGGTGCGTACCTCGTCGGCCACCACGGCGAAACCGCGCCCGGCGTCGCCGGCGCGCGCCGCCTCGATGGCGGCGTTCAGCGCCAGCAGGTTGGTCTGGTCGGCGATGCTCGCGACGTCGGACGCCATCTGCTGCAGTTCGGCGGTGAACTGCACCATGCGCTGCGACTCGGACAGCAGGCGGTCCTTGTCATTGAGCGTGTTGGTGAGGATCTCGCCGACGGTGGCGAGACGCGATTCGCTGGTGGTGACCAGCGCGCGGATGCCGCCGTCGCCATGGCCGTCGAGGCCCGCGCTGCGGTAGGAGGCGGCGATGGCGTCGTCGAGCCGTTCGACGATGTGGGCGAAGTCGCGGGTCAGCTGCACCACCGCTTCCTCGACCTGGGCGCGGGCGGTATCGATGTGGACGACCCAGGCGGGCAGCACGCTGCTGCCGAGCGCTTCGAGGTTGGCGGCGGCTTCACCCCGGCTGGCCGCCAGTTCGGCCGCGCGCTCCGCCGCCTGGGCGGCGAGCGCCTGCTCGATGGCGGCGCGCAGGGCATGTTCGCGCTGCCGATCGAGGATGAGGCCCCCGGTAATCAGGGCGGTGGCGACCAGGGCGGGCGTGGCGGCGAGGCCGCCCACGGCGAGCAGGCTGCCGGCGGCGGCCAGGGCGAGGCCCGTCGCAGTCCAGGGCTTGAGAATCGGGCTCATATTGGTCTTCTCGAGGTGGCGGTCCCGAGTGCGGCGCCGGTCCGGCGGCCCGTCACGGGTCTTGCGCCCCTGCAACGTCGTTTCAATCGTTTTCTTGTGATGCCATTCCGGGCACGCTCCCCTTATCGGCGCTGGGATTGATTGCTTTACCGATTGAACCGATGGGTGTGCCGTACTTGATACGGATCAAGTAGGCAGCGCTGCGGGCGCCGTCCAGGGGCGAGTAGAGGACAGGGGGTAACGCAGGCAGCGCCTGCGGCGAGGCGGGCGAGAGCGGCGCCGCGAGCGCCTGCGACGGGCGCTCGCGGCGTTGCGGGCCTTACAGCCCGAGCTTGGGTTTCACCCAGGCGGCGAGCTTGGCGATGGCGTCGTCGGCTTCCGGCGCGCGGCCGGCCATGAACTGGAAGACGTGCTGCATCTCGGGAAACACGTCGCAGCGCACCTCGACCCCTGCGGCGCGTGCGCGTTCGGCGACCCGGAGCGAATCGTCGAGCAGCGCCTCGTAGCCGCCCACCTGGATGTAGAGCGGCGGGAAGCCGGCGTAATCGGCATGCAGTGGGTTGGCCAGCGGGTCGCGCGCCGAAGCGCCGCCGAGGAACATCGCGGACATGCCGAGCGACATTTCACGCGACACCAGCCGGTCGACCTTGGCGTTGGTCTCGAACGTGGCGCCGGTGGCCTCCATGTCGTACCAGGGCGAGAGCGGCATCACCGCCGCCGGCAGCCGCAACCCGGCGGCCTTGATGCCCAGCACGGCGGTGGTGCACAGGTTGCCGCCGGCCGAGTCGCCGACGGTCGCGATGTGGCCGGGCTGGATGCCCTGGGCGAGCAGCCATTTGTAGACCTTCACCGACTCGTTCACCTGCGAGGGGTGGGTGTGCTCCGGCGCGCGGCCGTAGTCCAGGATCAGCGCGCGGCAGCCGACCGCCTTCGCGATGTGGGCGAACATCTTGCGGTGCGAGAAGCGCGAGCCGGTGACGCAGCCGCCGCCGTGCAGGGCGAGCAGCACGCGGTCCTGGGCGCAGCCCTGGGGCACGGCCCACAGGCAGGGCGTGCCGTCGGCGTCGGCTTCCAGGTAGTCGACGCCGCCCGGATCGGCGGCGAGGTCGCCGCATTTCTCCAGCATGTCGCGCAGCTCGGCGAGTTCCATCGCCGGGTTCGCGCTCAACTCGGCAACGAAGCCGTCGAACAGTTTGTCTATCGCGGCCGCTTGTGGACTGGCCATGGTGTGATCTCCCCTGCTTGTGGCGTAATGTCGTGACTATAAGACCGGACCTCGCCTTCGGTGAAGGGCCGGCGTGCTCGCCACCCGCGCTTGGACGAGGAAGGGCGAAGATTCACCATGGGCATCGGGGGCAGGCCGTCGTGGAGGTGAAGCAAGACGCTGTCACCAGTCTCATATTGCGACTCACCCTGTTCTACGCCTTGTTCGCCGCGGCGTGGATCGTGCTCTCGGACGAACTGCTGGAGCTGTTCGTCGACGCCGAGCGCATCACCCGCCTGGGCAGCGCCAAAGGCCTGACCTTCGTCTTCGTGACCTCCGGGCTGCTGCTGCTCGCCCTGCGTCACATCGCGGCACGCAGCGCGCGTGAACTCGCTTCCGCGCCCGGCGCCGACCACCCAGCGCTGGCCGGCGGCGCGCCCCTCGCGCCGGCACCGGCCTACGCTCTCGCGCTGCTGACGAGCGCGGCCATGCTGGTGCTGCGTTTGGCCATCGACATCCCCTTGGTCGAACGGCCGATGATGATCCTCTTCACGCTGCCAATTGCGCTGTCGGCGCTGTTCGGCGGGTGGAGCGCCGGCATGCTCGCGACGCTGCTCGCGGTGCTCGGACAGTGCATGCTGGTGCTCGGCATCGAGCAGACCGACGACATCGGCCTGCGCAACCTGTTCCTCTTCCAGATTGCCGTGCTGTTCGGCACCGGGGTCGCGGTCAGCCTCGCCAGCGGCGCCCTGCACCGCAGCACCGCACGTCTGCAGCATGCGCTGGCACGCGAGCGCGTGGTGCGCGGTGAATATCGGCTGTTGAGTGATCAACTCCCCGACCCCGTGTGGCGCAAGGACCTGGCCGGGCGCTACGTGGATTGCAACCTGCGATTCGCCGAGGTGCTCGGCGCACCGCGCGCGACCATCATCGGCAGCACGGATGGCGCATTGCAGGGCGTCGAGGGCGCGCGTTTCGCCGCGGCGGAAACGCGGGTGCTTGCAACCCTGGCGCCACTCGAGTTCGAGGCGCCCTGGCCGGGGCCGGCGACCATCGGCTGGGTGAACGTCCAACTCGTGCCCGTGCACGACGCGGAGGGCACGTGCATTGGCACGCTCGGCATCGCGCGCGACATCAATCGCCGCCACCTTGCCGAGCGCGCACTGCAGGAGCGCGAGGCGCTGTTTCGCACGCTGTTCGACATCGGCGACGACGGCGTGCTGATCGCCGAGCTCGACGTCGCGGGAAACGTGGGCTGCTTCACGCAGTGCAATACCCGCGCGCTCGACATGTTCGCCCTCGAGCGTGTCGCCCTCCTTGCCCGCCCTGCAACCGAGCTGGTCGATCCCGCGTCCGCGCCGCGCTTGTCCGAGCTGCTGTCTGAAGCCATGGTCAGTGGCCGAGCGCAGAGCCTGCTCAACGGCCTGCGGGGCGACGGCCAATGCTTTCCGCTCGAACTCGTGCTGATCCGCTTCTCGCTCGGCGAACTGGGCGGTGACGCGATGATGTTCGTATTGCGCGACGTCAGTGTCCGCGTCGCGGCCGAGCAGGAACAGGCGCGGCTGAACGAACAGGTCACGCAGATGCAGAAGCTCGAAGCCATCGGGCAGCTCACCGGCGGCATCGCTCACGACTTCAACAACATCCTGGCCACCATCGTCGGCAACACCGAGTTGGCGCAGCGGCGCGGCGCGGGCGCACTGGCGGGTTATCTCGAACAGATCGCGGCCGCCGCGGGCCGCGGCCGCGACCTCGTCGCCAAGCTGATGACGTTCAGCCGCACCCGTGACGCGCCGCATGCGGCCGTCAGCACCGTGCCCCACGCGGCGGTGGCGGAGGCCGTGGCGCTGTTGCGTTCGGCGCTGCCGACTTCCATCGACATCGAAACACGCCTCGCGCGGGACACCAGGCCCGTGCGCTGCGATGCCATCGAGATCGAGCAATTGGTCATGAATCTCGCGATCAACGCGCGCGATGCGATCGAAGGCAGCGGTCACATCGTCATCGAGCTCGCGGACACGGTGCTGGAGGAGCGGATATGCACCGCCTGCCGCGCGCCCTTCGCCGGCGAATACGTGCAGTTGACCGTCGAGGACGATGGGCACGGCATCGGAAGCGCGGATCTCTCGCGCGTGTTCCAGCCGTTCTACTCCACCAAGGAAGTGGGACGGGGCACCGGCCTCGGACTGGCGGTGGTCCACGGTATCGTGCACCGCGCCGGGGGGCATGTGCTGATCGAGCGCCCGCCGGGGCGCGGCACGCGCCTGCGCCTGTGCTTGCCGCCACACAACGACGGCGGCGACGGCGAGCAGGCCGCGGTGCCGCTCGAGACGCCGCTGGATCACGCCGGCGCGGGCCGCCACGTCGTCGTGGTTGACGATGAGCCGGCCCTCGCCAGGTTGCTGGGCGAACTGCTGGAACTCGAAGGATATCGGGTCAGCGTGTTCGTCGACGCGCGTGAGGCGCTCGGGACGATCGCGGCGGCGCCACAAGCCGTCGACGCCGTGCTGACCGATCTCACCATGCCCGGGCTGACCGGCGACGCGCTCGCTCAGGCGATTGCGGCGCACAGGGCGGACCTGCCAGTACTGATCATGTCCGGTGCCGGCGCGCTGAACGACGATGCCGGCGACCTGTCGACAACAGTGCGCGCGCGTCTACGCAAGCCCATCGATTCCGCCCAGCTGTTCGATGCGCTGGCACGCGCCCTGACCTGACGCTACGGTCCCGTCCTTGCGGCCGGCACCTGCGTCGCCGGACAATCGGCATCCTGCCAGGAATCGCAGCGCAACCATCGAGGACGTTCCCCATGCCCAGCTACAAGGCCCCGCTCGCCGACACCCGTTTCGTGCTGAACGACGTGCTCCGCATCGGCGACTACGCCCACCTGCCGGGCTTCTCCGAGCTGACGCCCGATCTCATCGACGCGATCCTCGAAGAAGGCGCGAAGTTCGTCGAGCAAGTGTTGCAGCCTCTGAACCAGGTCGGCGATGAGGTGGGTTGCACGCGTCACGCCGACGGCAGCGTCACCGCGCCGCCCGGTTTCAGGGAGGCCTACGCGCAGTTCTGCGCCGGCGGCTGGATGGGCCTCGCCGCGCCGCAGGACCACGGCGGCCAGGGTCTGCCCCACGTCATCGCCAATGCCTTCGAGGAATTCATGATCGCGTCGAACATGGCCTTCGCCATGTATCCGGGCCTGACGCTCGGCGCGATGGCGGCCATTCGCGCGGTCGGTTCGCCCGAGCAGCAGGCGACCTACCTGCCGAAGATGGTCGAGGGCGTGTGGAGCGGCACCATGAACCTGACCGAGCCGCATTGCGGCACCGACCTGGGTCTCTTGCGCACCCGCGCCGAGCCGCAGGCCGATGGCAGTTACCGTCTCACCGGCACGAAGATCTTCATCTCCGCTGGCGAGCATGATCTGACCGAGAACATCGTGCACCTGGTGCTCGCCAAGATGCCCGATTCGCCAGACAGCATTCGCGGCATCTCGCTCTTCATCGTGCCCAAGTTCCTGGTCAATGCTGACGGTTCCTTGGGCGCGCGCAACGCCGTGTCCTGCGGTTCGATCGAAGAGAAGATGGGCATCCACGGCAACGCCACCTGCGTCTTGAACTACGACGGCGCGACCGGGTACCTCATCGGCGAGAAGGACAAGGGCATGCGCGCGATGTTCATCATGATGAACGCCGCGCGCTTAGGCGTAGGCGTGCAGGGGCTTGCCATCTCCGAGGTCGCCACGCAGAACGCGGTCGCCTATGCGCGCGAGCGCCAGCAGGGCCGCGCGCTTTCCGGCCCGAAGAATCCCGACGGCAAGGCCGATCCGATCATCGTGCATGCCGATGTCAGACGCATGCTGATGAACGCGCGCGCCTTCAACGAGGGCGCCCGCGCGCTCGCGCTGTGGGGCGCGCTGCAGGTCGATCTCACCCACAAGGCCGCGACCGAAGAAGAGCGCACCCGGGCGGACGACCTGATCGGCCTGCTGACGCCCGTGATCAAGGGTTACTTCACCGACAAGGGCTACGAGAACGCAACCAACGCCCAGCAGTGCTTCGGCGGCCACGGTTACATTCGCGAGTGGGGCATGGAGCAGTTCGTGCGCGACGCGCGCATCGCGATGATCTACGAGGGCACCAACGGCATCCAGGCGCTCGATCTCGTCGGGCGCAAGCTGCCGGCCAACGGCGGCCGCGCGCTGCGTACCTACTCGAAGATCGTCGGCGACTTCATCGCGGCCCACGCCAACGACGAGACCTTGGGGCCGATGGTCGCGGCGCTCGGCTGCGCGGCCAAGGACCTCGAGGCCGCGACCGGCTGGCTGATGCGCAACGCGCTCATGAAGCCGGACAACGCCGGCGCCGCCGCGGTGCCCTACCTGCATCTCATGGCGCTGGTGATGTTCGGCCACATGTGGGGCCAGCTGGCGGTCGCCGCGCAGGCCGCGCTCGCCAGCGGCGAGGGCGACCAGGCGTTCTACGCCAACAAGCTCGTCACCGCGCGCTACTTCTTCTCGCACATGCTGCCCGAGACCGCGGTGCATCGCGCGCGGGTCGAAGCCGGCGCCGACAATCTCATGGCGCTCGCCGCCGACGCGTTCTGAGGGAAAGCTGCGCGTCGCCATGGAGTGGTTTCTGACCCTGCTCAGGAACCGCGTCGCGCGCTTCGCGGCTTTCGTGCTGTTGCCGGTGCTCGGCATGCTGTGGTGGGAACTCGATGGCGCGCCGGGTGAGTTGGTCGGCGAAGGCGCGGTGCGCGGCGTGGTCGCCGAAGTGCATCAACGCGCGTATCTCGTGACGCTCGAGGATGGCGAGCAGGTGCGGGTGTTCCGCACCCGCAAGCTCGCGGTGGGTGACCCGGTCACCCTGCTATCCAGGCGCTACGACTCGGGACTCACGCAGTACGAACTGCGCGGGGAGGCGGCGCGCTGACACGCCGCGAGTTTTAACTTCTCCGTCACCCCTGCGAAAACAGAGGTCCATCGGCGGTCATCAAAGCCCATGGATTCCCGCTTTCGCGGGAATGACGGGTCGGGTGGTTGCGAGTAGGCGGAGCAGTAAGCGCTTTCGCTTCGCCTCCGTCTCCCCTGCGAAAGCAGGGGTCCATCGGCGGTCATCGAAGCCCGTGGATGCCCGCCTGCTCAGGCATCACGGAACTTGTGGTCGCGTCGCGAGGCCTCAGGTGCCGAGGCGGCGGATCGCCTGCTCGGTCATGTATCGCTGCACCATGTCGAAGTCGGGGTCGAGCAGGCCGCCGCCCTCGAAGCCGCGGCAGCTCTTGCCGTGGTGGAAACGCGTGACGTCGTTGCGCTGCACGTCGTGGCTGATGGCCCACCACCAGGTCCACTCCGGGCGTCCGTCCTTGGCGTTCATCGACTGACCGTCGGCGATGGCCTGGCCGCCGCCGCCTTCGAAGCCCTTCCACATCTCGGCCTTGCGGTCGTAGGTCACCGCCATGGCGGGACCCATCATGCGCGCATCCATGTAGATGCGCCGCTTGCTGACCGGTGCGCGACCGAAGCCGGTCGGTTCGCCCTCGAAGACGATCATTTCCGGCACCAGCGACTTGCCGACGTGGAAGTAGGACTTGCCCTGCTTGCCGCCGACCAGCGGCGGCATCCAGTTGTCGTTCTGCGCATGCCACTGCGAGTGGATCGAGGCGAGATAGGGGCCGCGGTGCACGACCTTGAAGTTGCCCCAGGTCAGCATCGGATCGCCCGACGCCCAGGCGTCGGAGAGATAGAGATTCATGCCCGGCATGTAGGGCTCGAAACGCTGGTCGGCGGGAAAGCGGCGCACCCGTTTGATGGTCGGCAGGTAGCCCCACAGGTCGGGGATCTTGCGCTGGTCGTAGTTCCAGTGACTCAAGAAGGCGGTGCCCTTCATCTCCGGCGTGTAGGTGAACCAGATCACCTGCATGCGCGCCAGGTCCTCGTGGCCGGAGAGGTAGGGCCCGCTGGAATCCGGGTGGACGAGGCCCGCGCACTGCTGCTCGCCCCAGATCCAGTCGTACTCGAAATGCGGATCGCCCTCCGGCGTGCAGGTCACGGCCGGAATGGGATAGATGGCGCGATCGTGCCGTCCCCAGGACAGCGTGATGTTGGCGATGGCCTGGAAACCGTCCTGCACGTCGGGAAACGGCAGGCCGCCGATCCACGGCTTGCCGTCCTGGGTGTAGACGTTGCCGTCGTCGCCGAACTTGGCCTGGCCCTGGTTCTTGATGGTCGCGTCGAGGAAGTAGGGCGGAAACAGCGTCGTGGCGTCGTTCTGCTCAGGCTGGATGTAGAACGTGCGGCCGTCCTGCTGCACCTCCTGGAAGATGATCGGATCGAGGAGGTCCTGCACCAGTTCGACGTTGTCGGCGTTAATCGTGTCGCCGGGCTTCACCTGTCCCTTGGTGTAGGCCTCGATGCTGAGGAGTTCCTCCGGATAGGCCTTGGAGACGTCGCCGGCCGCGCAGATCTGCGGCCACAGCGAGGTGAGTACGCCGGCGCCGCCGAGGCCCCGAGCGGTCTTCTCCAGGAAGAAGCGCCGGCTGTAGTCGAAATCGTACTTGCGAATGTGCATTGCTCTCTCCCCTTGTGCGTGCTCCGTCGGCCGCGCGCCGCGCGCATCCTGGCCGTCGGCTGACAAACTGCGGCCGGCGGGTCATTCTGTCAAATGATGTTATCGACTAGTTGCATGAGGAACAGGAATGGACCGTCCTTCCCGCGCCCAGGTCGACCTGCGCCGCCTGCGCACCGTGCTCGAAGTGGCGCGGACCGAGTCGATCACCGCCGCCGCCAATACTCTCGGGCTCACCCAGTCGGCGGTGTCGCGCACCGTCGCCGAGCTGGAGGGCGCGCTCGGGCAGCGGCTGTTCGAACGCTCGCCGCGCGGCATCCAGATCACCGAGAGCGGCAAGCGGCTCGTGACCCGAGCCAGCCGCGTGCTGGCCGACGTCGATGACCTGATCGCCGACGTCTGCGCGGCGCCAGACGCGCTGACCGGCAGGTTGCGGGTCGGCCTCGGCATCACCGGCCACCATGTGTGCCCGGTGATGGCCAAGTTCGCCGGCGTCCATCCGGACATCTCGCTGGAGACCACCCACGCCTCCGAGCAGACGCTCTGCGCCCGCCTGCTGCACGGCGAGCTCGATCTCGTGGTCGGCTCGTCCAGCTATCTCGAGCGCTGGCGCGACCTCGACGTGACCCGCCTGGTGCGGCTCCACCAGGCCTGCATGGTGCGCCGCGAGCATCCGCTGGCCGCGCTCGCGCACCCTTGTGAGCTCGACATCCTGCGTTATCCCATCGTGCTGCCGCAGAGTGTCGAGCCCAGCCAGTCTGATCTCGCCAAGCGCTACGCGGAGCTCGGCCTGCCGCCCTTGAAGCCGCAGTACTCGACCAACAGCTTCGAGCTGATGCTGGCGCTCCTGCGCGCCACCGACGCCTTCATGATGATGCTGCATCCCGCGGCGGACTTCGGCGGGCTCGGGGGCCACTTCCTGCTGTTTCCCGACGCGGTGCGCATGCCCACGCACTTCGTCGCGGTGGCGCGCGCCGCGCAGCGTCCGCGCACGCGCGTGATGGCCTTGTTCGAGCAGGCGCTGGTGACGGGTTTCGGCGGCGCCCAGGGGTCTCAGGCGGCCGGCGGGTAGAGACGCGCGGCGAGCTCCTGCCAGCGCGCGCTGACATCACTCGGCGTCGCCGACTCGACGTCGGCCAGCAGCAGGCGGTCCACCAGCGCCTGCTCGGCGACGCTGATGCGCGGCCGCAGGAGCTCCCAGCAGATGCGAAACCCGGGCAGCGAGAACAGCGCGCGCGCGACTGTCAGCACGTTGTCGAAGGCGCCGCCGTCGAGCATGCCGGCGCGCCGCTGCCAGTCCATGTCCTCCACGTGCAGCAGCAGCACGCGGATCATCGCGCGCAGCTGCCAGATCTCGGTCGCGTTCCAGTCCGCGGCCGGATCGCGCGCCTTGACCAGCAGCGCGGTGATGGTCGGGTCGATGAGCCGCGTGTTGAGCGCCATGGTGCGCTGGATGATGGCCTGGTGCATCAGCGCGCGCTGGGTGCGATCTCCCTGGCGCAGCTGCAAGCCGACGAACACCAGCGAGGCGACGATGGCCACGGCGGCCAGGATCTGGCTCACGAAATAGATGTCTTCGAGATTCATCGCCGGCCTCGGGCATCGGCCGCGCGTCAGGGTTGCTGCGCGGCCAGTCCGTCGTAGTAGCGCTGGGCGTCGTCCATCAGCGCCGCCGGCTGGCCGGCGCGCAGCACCTTGCGCAGTTCGGCGCGCGCCTCGTCGAGGCGACCGAGTTCGGTCAGCGCCTGGGCCAGATGATAGCGGACCAGCGGACTCGCCTGCCGCGAGATGGCGTTGCGCAGGAGTTCCAGGCCGCCCGCCGCGTCGCCGGCGGTGACGCGGATCCAGCCCAGGGTATCGAGCGCGAGCGCCGAATCGGGCGCGAGTTCGACCGCGTGTTCCGCCAGCGCGCGGGCACGTGGGTCGCCGCTCAGCTGGTAGAGCCGCGCGAGGCTGGTGAGCACCACCGGGTCGTCCGGCGCGTCCGCGAGCAAGGCCTCGAACAGCGGACGCGCGCGCTCCAGGCGGTTGGACTTGAGATAGACCTGGGCGAGCGTCTCGCGCGCCGCGAGGTCATCGGGGTGCTCGGCCAGCCAGGCTTCGAGCGTCTCGCCGGCGCGGGCCAGTTCGTGGGCGGCGATCAGCGCGTCGGCGAGGCCGATCACCCCCTCCGTGCTCGGCAGGCGCTGCTGCGCGCGCCGGTAGGCCGCGGTTGCGGCCGCGGCGTCGCCACGCGCGAGTTCCAGTTCGCCGGCCAGGAGATCGGCGCGCGTGTCGCCGACCTCGTCACCGCGCAGTTCGTCCAGGCGGCGCGCCGCCGCGGCAAAGTCACGCGCGCGAATCTCGAGGCGCACCAGCGCCTCGCGGGCATCGACCGCGGCGTCGGAGCCGAGCGCCTTGATCAGGGTGCGACGCGCCTCGGCGGCGTCGTCCAGCGCTTCGAGGTGTTCGGCCAGCCTGAGCAGCTGGGCGCCGTCGAAGCCCGCGTAACGTGCCGCGTCGCGGTAATGCCGGCGCGCCTGGTCGACCTGGCCGTTGGCCGCCTCGGCCGCCGCCAGCGACTCCACCGCCAGCGCATCCTCGGGATGGCGTTCGACCATGCGCGCCGCCGCCGCCAGCGCCTCGCTGCGCTGGCCGAGTTCGAGGCGCAGCGTGACGAGGCGCGCCTCGGCGTCCAGCGCGTCTGGCTGCGCGGCCACGGCGCGATCGAGCCAGCGCACCGCCTGCACGCGATCGTCGGCGGCGAGCGCCAGGTCGGCCAGCATCATCAAGGCCAGGTCGGCGCGCGGTTCCCGCGCCACCAGGGCTTCGAGCCGCTGGCGGGCCGCGTCGGTCTCGCCCTCGGCCAGCGCCAGGCGCGCGAGGTTGTAGTCCGGCGCGCTGTTGTCCGGGGCCAGCGCCAGGGCCTGCGTGAAGGCCGCGCGGGCGCCGTCGTTGTCGCCCTCCGCGGCGCGCATCACCCCCAGCAGGTTCTGCACGTCCGCGTCGCGCGGCGCCGCCGTGGCCAGCGCTTCCAGGGTGGCCAGCGCGCGGGGCGCATCGCCGGACTTGAATGCCAGCAGGGCCAGCAGCATGCGGCCGCCCTGGTCCTCGGGCGCCCGCGCGAGCGCCGCGTCGAGTCCGTCGAGCGCCGCGTCCAGGTTGCCGAGCCCGAGCCGCGCGAGCGCCAGCTTGCCGGCGATGGCTTCGCCTGCCGGCGCGCGCGCCGCGGCCCGCGCCAGCACGCCCTCGGCTTCGCTGTAGTGGCCCAGCTCGAGCAGCGCCTCGCCGAGCGGCAGCAACACGTCCAGGTCGTCCGGCGACTCGCGGTACAGAGGGCTGAGCGCCGCGACCGCGTCCTCGGCCTCGCCGAGCTCGAGCAGCACCTCGCCCTGCAGGCGGCGCATGATGCGGTCGTTCGGCTTCAGCTCTACGTAGCGACGCAGGTAGCCCGCCGCGCGCGCCGCGTCGCCGTTGGCGCGATATACCAGCGCGGCGATGCGCAGCAGAAAGGGTTCGCGCTCGAGGGTGTCGTCGTCGTAGGTGGCGAGCTTGCCCGTCACCAGCGCCAGCCCGGCCTTGGCGCCGGGGGCGCCGCGACCTGCGAGCAGCTGCCAGTCCAGAAATGCCGCGCCGAGGTCGTCCGGCGCGCGGCTGCGCACCGCGTCCAGGTCGGCGCGCGCGGCGGCTTCGTTGCCGGCGGCGAGCTGCACGGCGGCGCGCGCCAGGCGCACGCGGAGCGCCATCGGTTCGATCTTCGCGGCCTCGTCATAGGCGGCCAGCGCCGCCGTGCCATGGCCGCGCTCGCGCAGGATCTCGCCCTTGCGGAACCAGCCCTCGGCGCTGCGCGGGGCGCGCGCGATGGCGCCATCGACGGCGCGCAGCGCCGCGCCATAGTCGCTGTCGGCCGCCGCGACCTGCGCCAGGCCGAGCAAGGGTTCGGGCCGGTCCGGCGCGAGGCCGGCGGCGTGGCTGAAGGCGGTAGCCGCCTCCTCGCGGCGGCCGAGTTCGAACAGCGCGCGGCCGCGCAGCACCGCCACCTCGAAGCCGTCGCCGGCCCCTTCGCGGGCGGGACGCACGAGTTCCAGGAGGTCGTTGTACTTGCGTTGGGCGAGCAGCGCGTTGCCGAGCGGCGCGTCGATCTGCTCCGGCGCCGCGCCCAGACCGCGGGCGAGCCTCAGCTCCTTCTCCGCGCCGGCCGGGTCGCCGTCGCGCAGCCGCGCCGTGCCGAGCGCGATGCGTGCCGGCAGGTGGTTGCGATCGCTCGCCAGCACGCCCAGCAGGTCGGCGATCGCCCCGTGCGCGTCACCGCGGTTGAGACGCGCGAGCCCGGCTTCGTAGCGCTCGGTGAGCGAGACCTGCGGCTCGGCCGCGGCGCCGACGGCAAGACACAGCGCCAGCAGCGCGGCCAACAGGCGTCGCGGCGGCATGCCGTCCGACACCGTCACCGCAGGGCGCGCTCGGCCGATCAGGCGAAGCGCGGCGTGAGCACGGGCGCGCGGCCCTGCCGCGCGCGCCGCCAGCCGAGGATGAGTCCGAGTCCCAGCAAGGCGAGTGCATTCGGTTCGGCCACCGCCGCGGCCGCCACCACCGGACTGGCGGCCAGCACGGTCGGCAGCTCAGGCAGCTTGCGCAGCGTGTCGCCGCCGGTCTCGTCGTCGAAGTTGTAGAGCGTGGCGTAGGCGCTGTCGCCCACCCCGCCCAGCGCCGCGGTGAGCGCGGGCGTCACCGGGCGGCGCGTGGCGCGCTTGCCGAGATAGTGACGCAGCGATTCGACATTGTTGCCGGTCGCCTGCGGCTGCGCGAGGTTGACCTCCAAGCGCCGCGGTCCGCTGTCGCTCACCATCATCAGGAGAACGCCGCGGTTGCCGGGGGCGGCGAGCGTCATGCGGCGCGTCGTCGCCTTGCTCCTGCGCGCGTGCTTGGTCTTGCTCGCGAGGCGCTTGGCGAACGGGTCCACCTTGCCGAGACGCTTGCGCGTCTCCAGCGTCTTGCCCTTGCGAGCGCACAGGCTCGGCGCCTGCCGGCACGGCAGGCGTTGGAGCGCCTTGCCCTCGGGCCCGGCGAGTTTCATGTTCCACAGGGCGAAGAAGGACTGATCCACCACCCGGGCCGTGGCCGGGCCGGCCGCCAGCCCGCACATCAGGAAACTCATCAACAGCAGCGCGTATCGATACATGGCGTCCGTCCTGGATGGTGACTCGGGGTTCGAAGTCCCTGACCCGCGCCGGTCGTGCCGGCGCGTTCCTTTGTAAACTTATGTGCCGGTATACGCCGCCTGATCGCTTTAAAAAAGTCGACTGTGCACGCTTGCCGCGTTTGTGTGACGCAGTCTGCGCTGAAGGCCCGCCCGGGGCGGGCCACACGCTCAGCCGAGGCCGGGTTCGCGCGCCGCCTGGCCGGCGTGGTACTCGGCGTAAACGTAGACCGGCATGTCGAGCTCGGCCAGCCGGCTTTCGATCACCGGCTTGACCTCGTCCCAGTCCAGGCCACCGACGCCGGTGGCGAGCCGCGGCAGCGCGATGGAGGTGAAACCCTCCGCCTGCGCGAGCTGCGCCAGTTCGCGCAGCGCGTCGCGCACGTGCTTCACGCTCGCGCGCCCGGGGCGCGCGCCGTGGCCGTAACCGCCCTCCTGGGTCAGCAGGTTGACGATGCGCGTGCCGCCCGCCCCGCCCCACATCCAGACCTGCCCCGGGGCCGGATGGCGCTGGCTGCACCAATGGTGGAAATCCTTGTGCATGGCCGGAAACTTCTCGTGCAGCGCGCGCGCGAGGCCCTGGGTCATGGGATCGTTGGGCGCGACGCCGTGCGCGATCACCTGGGCCTTGCTCAACAGGATGTCGCCGGAAACTTCGTGGATCATGGGCTCGCCTTTCATCTGCGTTGGAGTACGCATGCATCTTCCGGCGGGCGGCCGGCGGGCTTATTGATCCAACGCAGGCCCCGCTCTCGGAACCGCGCGCGATGACTAATCGTTGCCGGCCGATTGAACCGCGGGTCCGGCCGGGGCGAGCGGCGGCGCGGGACGCACGCGGCGCGCCTGCCAGTAGCGGTGCCGCCAGTAGCCGTCGCCGAGTCGCGAGATCATCACGCCACGGCGCGTGGAGGCGTGAAGGAAGCGGCCCTGCTCGAGGTAGATGCCGACGTGACGGGTGGCGCCGCCGGTGCGGAAGAACACCAGGTCGCCGGTTTCGAGCTGCTCAGGTCCGATGCCCTGGCCTAGCTGCGCCTGGGCTTCGACCGTCCGCGGCAGCGTGGTGCCGAGCAGCGCCTTGAAGGTCACCAGCACGAAGCCCGAACAATCGATGCCACGGGTGGTGAGGCCGCCGAGGCGATAGGGCGTGCCCTTCCACAGCTTGTAGTGTTCGCGCAGGTGGGCGCGTAGCGCCGCGCCGTCATCGCGTGGCGCCGGCGCGGGGGCGACGACCGGCGACGGGACGACGGCCTCCTCGACCGGCGCGGGTTCGGGCACGGTGCCGATCAGCCCGCAGCCGCCGAGCGAGAAAGACGTCAGCAACAGCAACCAGCGGCAGGGGCGAAAGAGGGGCGGAGGGGTCACGCGGGCGGTGCGATGGCGAGCATTGGCCTCAGGGCGCGCGCACGATACCACCCGGCGCGCGCGCCGACATGTCTTCGCTCACGAGGCGCGGGGTGTGCTCGGCGCGGCATAACCCAGGGCGGCCGCCACGCACACCTGCCAGGCGATGAACAGGAGGCCCGCGCGCAGGTTCTCGTCCATGCCGGGCCACAGGTTCCACAGCCACTGCACGCCCTGGGCAGCGAGCGCGCCGCAGACCGTCACCACCAGCAGCGTGCGCCACACGCCTTCACGCCAGCGCCAGGCCAGCGCGAGCCCGGCCGTTAGCAGGCCACCGCCCAGCGCGCCGGCCGCCAGCATCGGCCACGGACGGCCATGCAGGTAGCCCCAGTCCACCGCCGCGCGCCAGGCGCCGACCCCGGCCAAGGTGACGATGAGGCCCGGGAGCAGCGCCGCGTGCTGGCCGGCCAGACCGGCGCGCGGTCCGACGGCGGCAAGCAGGGCGCCGAACACGAGGCCAGGAAAGACACGGATGAGAGTCGAGTGTTCGGGGGCGAGCAGGCCGCCCAGCCAGCAGATCAGTCCCGAGGCCAGTCCCGTGGCGACCAGCAGCCCGACGCGGCGCGCGACCGGCGGTGGCGTGGAAGGAATCAGATCGGCAAGGCCTCCGCCCGTGGCCTCGAGACGAGGCACTGGCGGAAGGATAGGTAAGCGGCGCGAGAAAAACTATCGTCGGCGCCGCGCGCCGCGTGCGTCGAACTCAGCGGTCGGTGGTCGGCAGGGTGCTCACGCAGGCCGTGTTGCCGGCGTTGTCCGACACCGCGTTCGCGCTGTCGCTCCTGATGCACACCGGGTGACCGAAGCCGCTGGCGCCGGCGTCGTGAAGCGGCTGGCCGCCACCGCTCAGTCCTCGACCGGCATGACGCCGGTCCACTGCGCGCGGGCGGAGATCTCCAGCCAGTTACCGTCCGGGTCGGCGACGAAGCCGTAGCGCGCGACCTTGGGAAAGGTCTTGCAGGCCTGCACGATGGTCCCGCCGCGCTTCTCGATCGCAGCGCACTCGGCGTCGGCGTCGAAAATCTGCACGGTCAGGTAACGGAAGCCTGGACCGATGAACTCTTCCATCGGGCGCCCGCCCGGGCCTTCGACCACGAACAGCAGGCTGTCGCCGCAGCGCGCGACACGCGGCGCGATGCGTTCGAACTCCAGGGCTTCGAGGTAGAAGCGCATCATCGCGTCAGGATCGGGCGTCGACACGGTGATGCCGATGCCGACCACGCCGTCGCTGCCCGGCGGCACCAGGCGCACCGGCTCACCGCCCGGGTTCGGTCCCTCCCAGGCGGGTTGACCGGCGCGCGCGATGCTGAGGCCGGCATAGCCGGTGGGCGGCGTCGGTGCGAAGGGCGTCGGGTACTGGTTCACCTTGATCACCGAGCCGTGCGCGTCGTAGCGATGCTGCACCCAGCCGTCGCCGAAGCTCAACTCGTGATCGAGCTTCAACCCGCAGGACTCTTCCCAGAAGCGCCGATGCGCGGCGATGTCGTTGGTGAACATGCCGATGTCGAGATGGGGCTTGGCGAGGCGCATGGCATTCTCCTCAAGAGGGCAGGGCGTCGACCGCGTCGTTGTCCAGCGCCTGCCAGGCGCCGTCGGTCACCATCTTCATGAACAGGCGATCGCCTCTCTCGGTCTGCTTGACCACCACGGTCGCGGCGATCGCCACCACCAGCACTGCGAAGCTGTAATGGCGGTAGTCGGCCATCAGGTGCTCGAAGTCGTAGTCACGCACGCCGAGACGCTTGAGCTCCGCGAGGTATTCCTGCAGCAGGTCCTGCTCCACCGCGCGGCGCGTGGCGCGATCGAACGCGCCGCCGAGGAAATAGGACACGTCCATGCCGGTACCGAGCCAGGCGCTGGTCTGCCAGTCCACCACGCAGATGCGCGGGCCGCCGAACAGCATGTTGTCGACGCGGAAATCGTTGTGGGAAAAACACTTCGGCGCTGGGCGTGGTGCATTCCAGCGCGCGTGGCAGCGCACGAACTTGTCGCACACCTGCATGACCTGCGGGTCCATGAGGTGGGAATAGGTCTTCTGGAAATGCGCCCAGGACGATTCCAGCAGCTCGGTGGTATAGAAACCCTGCGCGCCCGAGGGCTTGTACAGCCAGGGCTGGGCCTCGAGTTCGGCGTCGTTCCAGAAGGTCGCGTGCAGGCGCGCCGCCTCGCCGAGCGCCTTGCGCGCGTTCTCCACCGAGCAGCCCTGCATGTGATCGCCCGTGGTGGCGGGCGCCATGTCCTCCAGGAGCAGCGCGAAGTGGCCGCTGGTCTCGTCGTACTCGGCGACGTAGGCCTGCGGCACGTGGATGCCGGCGCGGTGCGCGAGTTCGCGGTAGAACATCACCTCGGAGCGATACCAGCCCATGTCGCGGCCGCTGCTCGCGGCGACCGCGTTGTCCGACTGGAACTTGCCGACCACGGTCGCCGGCGCCTCAGGCGGCGGGGTCCCGGCGTAGCGCAGGTGAAAGCGTCGGGTCTCGCCGAGCTGTCCGGTACCGACGGTCTCGATGCTGAAGTCCGCCACGCGGGCGTCGATGCCGCGCCGCGCGAGCGCCGCGCAGAGCCACGCGGCCGTGATCTGGTCGTACCGCGGAACGGCCGGCAGCTCGGTCATGGAAAAGGTCTCCCCGGTAGGCGCGCCTCGCCGCTCACCACGAGCGGCGCCGACGCGAGGGGGCATCTTAACCAGCGCCGCCGGGTGGGAAAAGGCGCGCGCGCTCAGGGGATTTCCTCGATGTAGGTGCGTTCGATCGGGGTCTGCACGTAGGCCTTCTTGCCGTCGATCAGCGCCCAGAAGTAGTAGTAGCCCTTCTGCGGATCGCTCGTGACCTTTCCGTCACGCACCTCCCAGGTGCGGGCGTGCTCACCGTCGGCATAGGTGACGCGGTAGTCGCCCTCGAGCCAGCTCACGCCGATGCGCGAGATCTGGTTCTGCTGCTCCTCCGAGCAGCCGGCGAGGGCGAGTACGAACAGGGCGGTGGACAGCAGGCGTGGCGACATGCGCGGGCTCCTTGATGGCGATCAATTGTCATCCTAGCAAGCCGCGCGGATCGACGCAGAGACGTGTCGCGGCCCTTCTGGCCCAGTGGCTTGACCGCTAACATGGCAGTCGCAACGCACGCGGGGGCACATGGGCAACGAACTCTACCGGCTGCTGAGCAACCTCGGCCTCGCCAGCCTGATGGTCATGCTGACGGTGACACTGCATTTTTTCGGACTCCTGCTGCTCACCTATGTCCTGAGCGCTTCGCGCCATCATCTCCGGCCGCACGAGGGCGTGCTGCGCCAGGCTGGCCTGTTGCTGTTCGTGATTCTCGGCATCTTCGCCCTGGTCACGGTGCACATCTGGCTGTACGCCGCGCTCTACCTCGCGCTCGGCGAGATGCGCGACTTCGAGACCGCGCTCTACTATTCCACCACCACCTTCACCGCGGTCGGCTTCGGCGACGTGGTGGTGTCGCCGCGCTGGCGGGTGCTGTCGGCCATCGAGGCCGCGAACGGCGTGATCCTGCTCGCCTGGTCGACCGCCTTCCTGTTGTCGGTCACGTCGCGGCTGCGGGTGCTCGAGCACGAATGGCTCGAGCGGCGCGAATAGGGCCGCGCCGCGCCGCGATGCACGGCCAGGCCTCCCTGCTGCTGACCATCGCCGCGAGCTTCGGGCTCGCGCTCGCTTTCGGTTTCGTGTGCGCGCGCCTGCGCCTGCCGGTGCTGCTCGGCTACATGCTGGCCGGCGTGGTGCTGGGGCCCGGCACGCCGGGCTTTGTCGCGAACCTCGAGCTGTCGCGCGAACTCGCCGAGATCGGCGTCATCCTGCTGATGTTCGGCGTGGGACTGCGCTTTTCCCTCGATGAGCTGATCGCGGTGCGTGGCATCGCGCTGCCCGGCGCGCTGCTGGAGATGACCTCCATCGCGAGCGCCGGCGCGGCGCTCGCCTGGTGGTGGGACTGGGAGGTCGGCGCCTGCCTGGTGTTCGGCCTGTCCCTGTCGGTGGCGAGCACGGTGGTGCTGGTGCGTTCGCTCGAGCGGCAGAACGTGCTGGAGTCGATCACCGGGCACATCGCGCTCGGCTGGCTGGTGGTCGAGGATATCGCCATGGTGCTGGTGCTGGTGCTGCTGCCACCGCTCGCCGGTTCGCTCGGCGGTCACGCCAGCAGCACCAGCATGCCGCTCGTCTTCCAGATCGGACTCACACTGCTCAAGGTCGCGGCCTTCGTGGCGCTGATGATGGTGGTCGGCAAGCGCCTGCTGCCAAAGCTCTTGTGGTCGGTGGCGCACACCGGCTCGCGCGAGCTGTTCACCTTGAGCGTGGTGGCGGGCGCCATCGGCGTGGCCTATGCCGCTTCGATCCTGTTCGGCGTGTCGTTCGCGCTCGGCGCGTTCTTCGCCGGCATCGTGATGCGCGAATCCAACCTCGCCTACCGCGCGGCGCAGGAATCGCTGCCACTGCGCGACGCCTTCGCCGTGCTGTTCTTCGTGTCCGTCGGCATGCTGTTCGACCCGCACATCGTGCTCGAGCGACCGCTCGAGGTGCTGGGCGTGACCTGCCTCATCGTCGTGCTGAAGCCCTGCGTTGCCTTCAGCCTGGTGACCCTGTTCCGCTACCCCTTGAACACCGCGCTCACCATCGCCATCGGGCTCGCGCAGATCGGCGAGTTCTCCTACATCCTGGCCGGGCTCGGGCTGCAGCTCGGCCTGCTGGCACCGGAGGGTCTCAACCTGATCCTTGCCGGCTCGCTCATCTCGATCGGCGTCAACCCGCTGTTGACCCGCGCGCTGCAGCCATTGCACGCCTGGCTGCGCGCGAACTCGCGCCTCGCCGGCGTGTTCGAGCGCCCGTCCGATCCGCTCGCCATCCTGCCCATGACCTTTACCTCGGATCAGCTCACCGGTCATGTGGTGCTGGTCGGCTACGGGCGGGTCGGGCGACGCATCGGCCGCGCGCTCATGGCGCGCGGGCGGCGTTTCGTGGTGATCGAGAGCAGTCGCAGCACGGTCGAGGATCTGCGCGCCGCGGGCCTGCCGGCGGTGGCCGGCGACGCGGCCGATCCGGAGGTGCTGATCCAGGGCCACATCGTGCGCGCGTCGATGCTGATCATCGCCATGCCGGATGCCGCGCGCAGCTGCCGCATCCTCGAGATCGCGCGCATGCTCAATCCCGGCGTGCGCACCATCGCCCGCGCGCACAGCGACGAGGAGGCCGAGCTCCTGGTGCGTGAGCGGGTGGGCGGCGTGTTCTACGGCGAGCAGGAACTCGCCAACGCCATGATCAAGGATTTCGAGGCGCAGTTCGCGGAGCTGGCGACGGCGCCGCCTCATTGAGCGCGGCGGCGCGCCGGTAGGCGCCCGGCGCGAGGCCGAAGCACTGGCGGAAGGCACGGCTGAAGGCGGGCACGGAGTCGTACCCGCAGCGCGCGGCGACGCGTTCGATGCCGTCGGCGCCGCTGGCCAGCCAGCCGGCGGCGAGCTGCATGCGCCACGCCTTGAGGTATTCCATCGGCGCGCAGGCGAAGGCCGCGTGAAAGCGCTCGCAGAGCACCGTCTTGGACATGCCGCTACGCGCGCACAGCTCGGCGAGCGTCCATCCCCGCGCGGGATCGCGGTGGATGTCCTCGAGCACTGTGCGCAGGCGGTGATCGATCAGCACCGCGAGCGGGGCGTCGGACGAGGGCGCCTGCGCCAGGCAATGGCGCAGCGCGAGCACGAGGCAGCTTTCGATCAGCCGCTCGAGCAGGAGGTCACTTGCGAGGCGTGGCGCGCGAGCCTCGTCGACCATGATCTGCACGAGGCGCGCCAGTGCGTCGCCGGCCTCGCGCCGACGGACCAGGATCTCACCGGGGAACAGCCGCCACCACGGCGCGCGCGGCGTGTCGAAGGCGAACAGCCCGCAGACGAAGCCGCTCGAGCCCTCGGGCATCGGCACCTGGGCGGCGCCCGGCGCGTCGAACACCAGTTCGTCCCGGCTGTAGGACAGGTAGTGGCGCGGCGCGTGGGGCAGGAACAGCAGCACGTCGCCTTCTTCCAGCGGCAGCGGCTGCGGCCAGGTCGAAGAGTGGATCCAGCCCTCGCCCTTGACCAGCATGTGGAACCAGATGTCGGTGTCGGAATTGTGATCGACGGCCCAGCGGCCGCAGACGCCGCCCACGTAGGCGAGGCGTGCGCGCAGGTTGAGCGCGCGCAGGGCCGCTGACAATGACTCCCTCTCAGCCACGGCTGTCGCCCTCCTCGGCCGGCACAGCGTGATCGTCCTCACGCACCGGCGGAAGAACAAGCAAGAATTGCGGAATTCGGGATCTGTTTCTGCATCCTGCCGGCACTTAACCTGCCTGGAGAGCGTCACGCACGCGGCGCGAACCATGAGATGGAGGGGCAGGATGAAATTCTACGGCTATACCTGGGTGGCGGCGCTTGCGTTCGGCGCGTCGTTCGCGGCCAGCGATGCGCAGGCGCTGCTGCGTGACGACACCGGCCTCGAAGTCGCGGCCACGGTCGACCTCGACGGGCGCCTGCGACCGAACCCGCCCTTGTCCTCGGCCAACGAGTTCGAGATCTCGCTGCCCTACCCACGCTCGGTGGTGAGCATCAGCGACGCCGGCACAGGCTTCGAGTATTTCTCGGAGGCCGACATCGGCAACCAGACCCTGCGCATCTACGGTTCGCTGACCAACACCACCGGCGCCGACCTCGTCGGCGATGGGCTCGCGATCATGAGCGTGCGCGCGCAGCTGCGCGACACCCTGACCCTGGTCTCGGCCCTGCCCGGCAAGCAGCTGGTGACGCTCGACATGGCCATCGATGGCGCGCTCAGCTACGGGGCCGGCATTCCCATCAGGCCGCTGGTCAATGCGCGGTTGTTCTTCGGGCCGGTCGGCGCGGCGACCAACGACAGCAACAGCTACGACCTGTCCGGCGCGATCGACGACGTGCTCAGCGTGACCATCGAAGTGGAAGGCACGACCGATGTGTTCATCGACGCGCTGCTCAGCTTCGCGGTGTTCTACGCCAGGCCCGGTGAAACCATCACCGGCAGCCTGGACAACACCGCGCGCCTGACCCTCACCCTGCCGAGTGGCGTGACGCTCGCCGCTTCGACCTCGGGCACCTTCGGCGAGGTACTGGCGCCGGTGCCGCTGCCCGGCGCGCTGCCGCTGCTGGTCAGCGCGCTGCTGCTGCCGATACTCAGGCGCCGCGGCTCGGCTTGACTAACTCTTGCGCGATCAGCGCGAGGTTGCGGTCGATGTAGTCGTCCGGGCAGGCGGTGGAGACGAACACGAAGCGCGCGCCGGCGTCGAGGTATTCCTTCAAGCGCGCGCGGCAGTGGTCGGGATTGCCGGCCAGCGTGTACTTGGCAGTCAGCTTGGTGAAGTCCTGGGCGTACTGCACAGAGAGCTTGTCGTTGGCCATCTTGAAGCCCTCGGCCTGGTCCTCGTGCACGGCGGTGAAGAGGAACACGCCGGGGGTGAAGTCCCGCATGTCGCGGCCCGCGTCCTCGCCGAATTTCCTGATCTGCTCGATGGACTCAGCGAGCTGTTCGGGCGTGTACATGTAGGGTAGCCAGCCGTCGGCGTAGCGCGCGGCGCGGCGCATGGCGACTTCCTTGCGGCCCGACACCCAGATCGGGGGGCGCGGCTTCTGGATCGGCAGCGGCTTCAGGCTGAACTCGTTCAGCGTGGTGTACTTGCCGTGAAACGTGACGTCGGTGCCGGACCACGTCCGGTGCAGCACTTCGAGCGCCTCGTCGGTGCGCGAGCCGCGCTGCCTGACCGGCACGCCGCAGGCCTCGAACTCCTTGGGATACTCTCCGCCGACGCCGACTCCGAGCATGAAGCGCCCGCCGGAGGCGACATCCAGCGCCGCGCCGAGCTTGGCGAGCAGCGCCGCCGGATAGAGCGGTACGAGCGTGATGGCGCTCATCAGCTGCACGCGGCTCGTCGCGCCCGCCGCCACCGACAGCGAAACGAAGCCGTTGGCGGTCTCGCCATAGAAACTCACGTGCTCGCCGCAGCCGATCACGTCGAAGCCGAGATCCTCGATGTACTTCGCGTTCTGGGCGACGTCGTAGGGCGAGCGAAGGGCGGTGCCGAAGCGGAGTGATGCGGTCATGGTGCCTGCCTGCGTGGATGGTGAGCGGCGGCGCCGCCCGCGAGCGCGAGTGTAAGCGAGGCGCGCGGCGCCGCACTATCCGTCGTCGCGCACCGCCGTCCTGGCTCAGTCCCGCGCGCCCATCCAGCAGCCGTGCAGCGGCGGCGGCACGAGCTGGTCGAACCACACCCGCGCGCGCGGCGCGTCGTCGTCGCCGTCCGCGTCCCACACGCCGAGCCAGCTGCGCGCGGCCTCGTGATCGCAGACCAGGCACAGCAGCCAGTGGCCCGTGCCCGCGCGCTTCGCGACCAGCGCCGGCTCGCTCACCGTGCAGCCGGCGCCGAGCGCGATGTCGCGGCTCGCGCCGGTTTCGAGGTCGAAACGCGTCAGGGCATTGAACCAGCCGTTCCGCGCCGCGGGCCGTGACTGGGTCGCGAGCCAGGCATGATCGCAGGCCGCGCCCTGGCGCGCGCTCGCCACCGCTGGAAACTCGCAGGGTCGCGTGGCGAGCGTCTCCCAGCGCACGCGGCCGGCATCGAGTTCGAGCACCGCGCGGGACAGGCTGCTGCCGCCCGCGCCGGTCGGGGCCGGGATGCCGTCGGAGCGCGCCGCGAGCGCGTCGCGGGTGGTGGCGAAATCGGGATAGCGCACCAGGTCCAGCACCAGCTCGCGCCCACCGGCCCGCTCGTGGCCGTTCACCGAGTGCCAGAAGAAGAAGGGCTCGGTCTCCAGATGCAGTACCTGGTCCGGCCGGTCGATGGGGATCACCAGCACCTGACTCGGCTGGTCCGCGCGCCAGCGCAGCGCGTCGACGAAGCTGCGTCGCGCGAGGAGCTCCAGGGGCGAGCACCACAGCGGCGCGAGCATGAACACCAGGTGGTTGTCGGTGGCGAAGAAGTCGTGCACTTCGCCGACGCCAGGCAACGGCACCGAGGTCAGACGTCGCGCCGCGCCGCGCGCCGGCAGTTCGTAGACGTCCAGCATGACTTCGCGGCCGATGCGCACGCCGAACTGGTAGATGGCGTGGCGGCTGGCGACGTGGTGCGGATGGGCGTTCCAGGCGCCGACCAGGCCGTCGAGGGTGGTCTCACCCAGGTTGTCCAGTGTGCGTGGATCGAGTTCCACCGGCAGCGTGGTTTCGTAGAGCGCGAACAGCCGTCCCTGCCAGGGCAGCACGTTGATGTTGGCGAGGTTGCGCACCACCTCGCCGCCAAACAGGCCGGCCAGGCTGCGGCCCCAGCTGGACGGCTGGCGAAAGCCGCCGAAACGCGGCGTGGTTGCGGCGAGATCCGCGTCCACCGTCGGTGTATGGGTGAGGCGCACGGCGCCGCTGGCACCGCCCTGGCCGTCGAAGCGCACCGCGCTCACCGCGCCGCGGCCGTCGAACCAGTGCGGCCGCGTGCCGATGTCGAAGCGCGCGGGGCCGTTGCGGTAGAACGTGCCGCGCAGGTCGGCGGGCAGTTCGCCTTCGACGGTGAGCGGCTGGAAAGCGTGTTCGTGATCCAGGCTCACCAGCGCGGCGGTGTGCGCGCCGCGGTTCTGGACGGTCTCGCGGGGCAGGGTCTGGGTCTGGGCGTGCATCGGACTGCTCCTGGCGTTGGATGATGCTGACAGTGTCAACATGCTAGGCAGCCCGTGTTGACGCTGTCAACACCGCTCGGCAGGATCGCGCCATGAATTCCCGCGCCTATCACCACGGCGACCTGCGCGAGGCGCTGCTCGATGCCGCGCTCGCGAGCCTCGACGCCGACGGGCAGTTGCCGTCCTGGCGCGCGCTGGCCCGCGCCTGCGAGGTGTCCCATACCGCGCCCTATCGCCATTTCGCCAATTTCGATGCGCTGCAGACCGCGGTCGCCGCCGCCTGTTTTCGCCGCCTGACCGCGGCGGTGCGCGCCGCGACCGCGCCGCTGCCCGAGCCGCTCGCGCGGCTCGAGGCCGGCCTCGGCGCCTACCTGCGCTTCGGCGTCGCCCATCCGAGCTGGTATGAACTCATGTTCGGGCGCAAGCACACGCTGCTGCGCGACGCGGACGTGAACGAGGCGAGCCAGGAAGCCTACGGCACGCTGGTTGCGGCGGTGACCGCCTGTGGGGTGGCAGATGCGGGCGCCGTCGCCTTCGCGGTGTGGAGCGCGTTGCATGGCCTGACCGACATCGCGACCACCAACATCGAACCGCCGCGCTCGGACACCCCCGGGCGCGCGGAACTCGCGGCCGGGGTGATCGCGATGTGCGTGGAGTACGTGGGGAGGCGCGCCGGGTCCGCGGGCTGAACGAGCGGCGGCCGCTCAGTCGCGGAGGAAGACACGCTTGAATTCGACCGTGCGGCCGAGGTCGCTGCGCCTGAGCTTGGCGAGCAGAGTGAGTTCGTTGCCGTCCTCGCTGACGGTGAAGTGCTCGATCAGGCGGTCGCCGCCCTGGATGTCGGTGTCGACCACCAGGCGCTTGCCCTCGAACCAGCTCACCGTGTTGCCTAGCGTGTCGTGCGCGACTTCGTTGCCCTTCAGCGAATAGGAATTGCCGGCGGGATTGATCGGAAACAGGCGCTTCAAGGTCTTGTCGTACAAGACCGCGCACATGCGCGACTGGTAGATCTTGAGGGTCTTGCCCTGGAGCATCGCCGTCAGTTCGTCGGTCAAGGTCCAGCTGATGTTGACCGTGTCCTCGCGAATGCGCTCTTCCGCCGCCAGGCGCTGCGCGTCGTACTTGTTGCTGCTGCGCGGCCGCTCACCCTTGTCGAAGTGTTCCTCGCGATGGCGCTTGCGCAGCGCCATGACCTGTTCGTTGATGCGCTGCGCGGCGCCGTCGTAGGACTCCGAACGTTCGACGTCGAGCGTCCAGTTGCCGTTCAGACGTTCGTCTTCGGCCTGCGCCGCGATCACCGGCATCAGCAGTGCGAGCAGCGGCAGGAGACGCAGGGCGCAGGCGAGAAACGGACGCGGGTTCATGGCGATGGCGGCACGCGTGGGGGTCACGGCGCGGCAGTCTAGCACCGCGCGCGTCGACGTCGGAGCGGACCCGCGAAGGCGTCGGTGTGGGCGACCAGCGCGGCGCGCACGCCCTGCTCGCTCATCGAGTGACCCGCGTCCGGCACGACGATTAACCTGGCTTCCGGCCAGGCGCGGTGCAGGTCCCAGGCAGAGCGCATCGGGCACACCATGTCGTAGCGGCCCTGCACGATCACGGCCGGGATGTGACGGATGCGCGCGACCTTGCGCAGCAGCTCGCCGTCGCGACGAAAGAAGCCGCCGTTCACGAAGTAGTGCGCCTCGATGCGCCCGAAGGCCTCGGCGAAGCGGCTCGCGCCGAAGCGCCGCACCATGCCCGGATCGACCAGCAGCTTGCTGGTCGCGCCCTCCCAGCGCGACCAGGCGCGGGCCGCGACGCGGCGCGTGGCGGCATCGCGGCTGGT
>JBFWYG010000029.1:46573-47838 GCA_050186725.1 Gammaproteobacteria bacterium
ATGGGCGGGAACAGTTCGGTCGGCACGAACGACTGGCGGGCCATGGGGCAACTCCGAGGTGGCGGCGGCATGATGGGCCGCGCGCCACGGCCGGTCCAGCCCGGCCGCGCGCGCGCAATCACGCCCTACGCGGCGCGACTTGACCTGGATCAAGTTAGCGGCGCGCGGAGCATCGAGCATCGCGTTTCCTGGGGTCCTGGAAACTCGCGGCGATGAAGCTCGGTATGCTGCACGTGTTCGAAAACCCGGCCGGCGCGCCGGAGCGGCGCATCGTGCGCGAACATATCGATCTGATGGTCGAGGCCGAGGCGCTCGGCTTCGATTCGGTGTGGCCGGCCGAGCATCACTTCTCCACCTACGGCTGGTGCGCATCGCCCCAGGTGTCGCTCGCGGCGGTCGCGGCGCGCACCTCGCGCATCCGCCTCGGCACCGGCATCGTCGCCCTGCCGTTCCACCACCCGGTGCGACTCGCCGAGGACTTCGCCTTTCTCGATCTCTTGTCCGAGGGGCGCGTCGAATTCGGTGTGGGTCGCGGTTACCAGCCGCAGGAATTCGCGGGCTTCAATCTCGACCAGGGCCGTTCGCGCGAGATGTTCGACGAGGCGCTGCGCCTCATCATCGAATGCTGGACCGCGCCGCGCGTCGAATTCAAGGGCCGCTTCTGGCAGGTCAGCGACGTCGCCGTGCTGCCGAAACCGCTGCAGCAGCCCCATCCGCCGGTGCACGTCGCGGCCATCTCGCCGGAGAGCTTCGAGCGTGCCGGGCGCTCGGGCTTCAACCTGCTGATGGGCTTCGCTTTCGGGCTGACCTTCGCCGGCGCGCGGCGTGGTCTCGAGGCCTATCGCGCTGGTCGCGCCGCGGTCGGTCTCGACCCGGACGGCGGCCGGCGCAGCTGTCTCATGATGGTCTACCCGGCCCGCAGCCACGCGCAGGCGCGGCGCGAGTTCCGCGAGCCGCTGTCGTGGTACTACGAGGCCATCGCGCGCCAGGCGGCGCCGGCGCAAGGCTATGTGCCGTCCTACGAGTACTACGCGCGTTCACGCGACTTCGCCCGGCACTTGAAGGTCGATGACCTCGTCGACACCCCCGCCATGGTGTGCGGCGACGTCGACCACTGCGTGGAGAAGCTGTCCTACGCGGCGCGCGAGTTCGGCTTCGACGAACTCCTGTGCTGGACCCGCATCGGCGCGCTGCCGGAGGCCAAGGTCCGCGCCGCGATGGAGCTGCTGGCCGGCGAGGTGCTGCCGCGGGTGCGGGCGGCGACC
>JBFWYG010000029.1:47938-49806 GCA_050186725.1 Gammaproteobacteria bacterium
CCGCCCCGCCCCCACGCTCACACAATTGCGCTACAGTCGCGCCATGGAATCCCTGGTCGAATCCATCAGCGCGGTGACGGTGTTCACCGCCGACATGGCGCGCGCCGTGAGGTTCTACGAAGCCCTTGGATTGCCGCGGCTCTATGGCGGACCGGACGCCAGGTTCACCAGCTTCAGCGCCGGCAGCGGGTACGTGAACGTCGCGCTGGCCACGCCGCCCGGGCGCCTGTGGGGGCGCGCCATTCTCTACGTGAAGGACGTCGACGCGATGCATACCCGAGTTCTCGCCGCCGGCTACACGCCGGCTACCGCGCCTGCCGATGCACCCTGGGGCGAGCGCTACTTCCATGTCCGCGATCCGGACGGCAACGAGTGGAGCTTCGCGCGTCCGCTCGCGGTGGAGCAGGGCTGATGGCGCGCCTGTTCGCCTGGCTCTCGCTGCTCGTCTCCGCCACCACGCTGGCCGCGGACGGCCAGTCGGTCGGCCTGCTCGAGCTGTACAACTACTACGAGTACTCGCCGCGCCTGCTGTCGGCCGGTCAGCCGACCCGCGAACAGTTTCCCGCGATCCGCGCGGCCGGGGTGGAGGCTGTGATCAACCTCGCCCCGGTGACCGATCCGGGCGCGCTCGCGGACGAAGGCGACGTGGTGCGGGGCCTCGGCATGGGCTACCACCACATCCCGGTGGACTGGGATCATCCGCCGGCGGCCGACGTCGAGGCCTTCCTCGCGACCATGGCGCAATTCGCCGGCAAGCGCGTGCTGGTGCATTGCTACGCGGGGTCGCGGGCGTCGGCCTTCGTCTACGTCTACCGCCTGCGCGAGTTGCATGACGAGCCGGTCGCGGCGCGCGCCACGCTGGAACGGATCTGGGCCAACAACCCCGGTTACGAACTGCCCAAGGTGCCGCAGTGGGAGGCCCTGCTCGTCGCCACCACGGGCGCCGAGGCGCGACCCGCCGCCGACGGGCAGCCGCAATGAGCAAGTCCCTCAAGGAACAGCTGCTGGCAGCTGGCCTGGTCAAGCCGAAACAGGTTACCGAGGTCAACCAGCAGAAACGCAAGCAGGCGCGCCAGCAGCCGAAGGCCAAGGCCGCGCCGCCGACGCCGGCCCAGCAGGAGGCGCAGAAGGCCGCCGCCGAAAAGGCCGCGCGCGACAAGGAGCTGAACCGTCAGCGCCAGGCCGAGCGCGAGCGGCGCGCCATCATCAACCAGCTCGAACAGATCATCGAGGCGCAGCGCCTGTCCACCAAGGACGGTGAGACGCCGTTCCGTTTCGTGGTGAAGAGCAAGATCAAGAAAATCTACGTCACCGCCGAGCAGCATGCCGCGCTGGTCAAGGGCTCGCTCGGCGTGGTGCGCTACAAGGAAGCCTTCGCCGTTGTCACCCGTGAGACCGCCGAGCGCATCGCCGAGCGCGATGCGCGCACGGTGCTGGTGCTGCGCGACGGCACCGAACCCGACATCCAGGAAGATCCGGACTACGCGGATTACAAGGTGCCGGACGATTTGATGTGGTGAGATGGGAGAGATGGGACAGACCCCATGCGGGGTCTGTCCCGTCGCGGCTTCGAATACCGCTCTGGAATGGAATGGCGGGTTGAAACCCGCCCTACAGTTGCCGGGATTGCAGGGCCGATTTCAATCGGCCATTCGTTTCCAGAGCGGCACGCGATTCGCCACGACGAATGTCGGAACAGTTGCCGCGGTTGCAGGGCCGATTTCAATCGGCCATTCGTTTCCAGAGCGGCACGCGATTCGCCAGGACGAATGTCGGAACAGTTGCCGCGGTTGTAGGGCCGATTTCAATCGGCCATTCGTTTCCAGAGCGGCACGCGATTCGCCAGGACGAATGTCGGAACAGTTGCC
>JBFWYG010000029.1:49906-51956 GCA_050186725.1 Gammaproteobacteria bacterium
TCGCCGCCCATCGCCCGCGCCAGCCGGCGCGCCAGCGCCAGCCCGATGCCGGTGCCGGGTGCGGCCTGGCGCCGCGCGCCGGCGCCGCGCTGGAAGAGGTCGAAGATCTTGCCCATCTCCTCGCGCGGCACGCCCGAACCGTGGTCGCGCACGCCGAACAGCACCTCGTCACCGACGCGGCGCACGCTGAGCTCCACCGGCGTGTCGGGCGCGCTGAACTTGATGGCGTTGTCGACGAGATTCAGCAGCACCTGGGTGAAGGCGTCGAGATCCACCCGCACGCGCGTGTCGTTCAGCGCCGCGTCGATGTCGAGCGCCAGCGCGCGGTTCGCCGACTCGAACACGGGTTTCAGGCGCGCGCGCAGCGAGTCCACCAGCGTCGTCACCGCCATCTCGCGCGGTTCCAGCGTGAGTTCGTCACGACCGAGGCGCGCGAGCCCGAGCACGTTGTTGATGAGCCGGGTCAGGCGCTCCGCCTCGTCGCGGATGAAGCGGTAGTAGCCCGCGCGCTTGGGCTCCGGCGCCCAGCCTTCCGCCAGCATCTCGCCGTACATGCGGATCGCGGTCAGCGGCGTCTTGAGCTCGTGGCTGACGGCGGCGATGAAGTCCTGCTGCTGGCGCGCCAGCGCGAGCTGGCGCGTGCCGAGGCGGTACATGAGCAAGGTGCCCGCCACCAGTACCAGCGCGAAGGTCGCGGCGAGCAGGCCGACCACCCGGCCGCCCGCGCCTATCTCGAGCTCGGCGACGCTGAAGATGAGCTCGAAGTCGTCGAAGGGCGCCGACAGCCGCACGCGCTGCAGGAGCGTGCCGCGCAGCGTGGGCGCGCTGACGTAGCCGCGCGCGCCGTGACCCGCGCTGGTCAGCAGAACTTCACCGTGGCTCGCGAGCGCGAGATCCGCGCTCCGCGCCAGCGCGCTGCGTGAGAAAGGCTCGGCGACGAGGCTCGCGAAGAACGGCTCGCGTTCGATGAGCAGACCCTGCACGTAGCGCTGGCCATCGCGCCAGGCCTTGCGGAACAGCACCAGCTGACCGCTGTCCAGGAGACCTGCGTCGAATGCGTCGATCTCGGCGGCGAAGGCGCGCACGCGCAATTCGGGCGGCGGCGTTACCGGCGCGATGTACGCGGCGGCCGACTCGGCATCGCGCGCGTCCACCTTGCGCGCCGGGGCTGCCGGCGCCGCCGCGGATTTGGCCGCGACCTCGGACTCCAGCACCGGCGCGCCCTGGAAGCGCTCGGCGAGCGCGAGATCGGCGACGCGACCGAGACTGTTCCTGGTCGCCGCGAGCGGACCTTGTTTCAGTCGTTCAAAGCCGCTGTCAGCCCGCGCCTCGGCCGATGCACTGTCGTAGGCGGCGACTTCCGCCGACTGGCCCGCCATCGATGCCGTTGCGGGCGGCGGCGCGCGCGTGTCGGCCAACAGGCGGTTGTTGACCAGCAGGTTCTCGAGCACGGCGGCGCGCTGCTGACGCAGCTCACGCTCGGCGGTCGCGAGTTCCGCGGCGGCGGACGCAGGCGGCACGAAGGGCGCGCTGAAACGCCCGTCGGCATCCACCTGGAAATGCCCGATGAGCCCCGGCACCTGGGCCGTCGGCGGAAAGGCAGCGAGCGGCGAGCGCACCCGCGCGCCGGGCGCGCTCAGAGTGTCGAAGAAGCCGTACTCGGCGAACGGCCGGGCCTGCTCGGCGCGCGCCAGTTCGTCCAGGCGTTCGAGCACGCGACTCGAGAATTCCTCGGCCTGCAGCTGCAGCTGGTGAAAGGCCTCCCACTGCAGGCGCAGGTAGGCCTCGCGAATGAGCAGCGCCGCCGGCGTCGCCAGCGCCAGGAAGAACAGCGCGAGCGCGGCCCGCAGGCGCGCGCGCGGACTCACGCCCGCACCAGGCGATAGCCCGCGCCGCGCACCGTCAGCAGCACGCGCGGCGCGGCCGGATCCCGTTCCAGTTTGCGCCGCAGCTTGGCGACGTGGATGTCCACCGTGCGGGTCTCGAGATCGGGCGCGTTGCCGTAGCCCCAGACCTTGTGCAGCAGTTCGTCGCGCGACACCGCGCGATC
>JBFWYG010000030.1:0-38689 GCA_050186725.1 Gammaproteobacteria bacterium
AGGCTCGCCCTCAGCCCTACTCGACCGCGTCGACCGGCGTGTGCTCCAGCAGGCGTTGGCAATCGCCGCCGTAGCGTTGTTCGACGGTGGCGAAGTTCTTCCAGTTGGAATTGCTGAGCTTCATCATCTCGGCGGACGCCGCCGCGACCAGGTCGTCCAGTGCCTTGCGACCGACCAGCTTGAGGCCCTCGTTGAAGGCCCGCTCGCCCGCGCCGTACAGCGCTTCGTATTCGCCCATGGGCTTGACGTTGACCGCGTTGAAATAGAACGCGGCGCAGGTCGCGTAGTCGGCGGCGCGCGGCGCGGCGGCTGGCGGCGGTTCAGCCGCGGCGGCGCCCTGGGCGGCGGCCAGCGCAAGCAGCAGGAGGCGCACCTCAGTCATCGAGCTTGAATGCCAGCTTGCTTGCTTCGCCTCGCGCGAGCGCCGCGAGATGCGCGTCCAGGTTCAGCATGTCGGTCAACGCGTGACCGGCGGCCATGCGCGCGCGCACCCGCGCCTCGCGTTCCTCGATGGCGCGCGCGGTCGGCACCAGCGCGGCGAATTCGGCGGCGGTCGCCACCACGATGCCATCCTCGTCACCGAGCACCACGTCGCCCGGATTCACCACCACGCCGCCACAGGTCACCGGCACCTGCACCGCGCCGGGATCGCGCGTGGTGCCCGACTTGGGATTCAGGCCCCGCGCCCACACCGGCAGGCGCAGGCCGGCGACGGTGCGCAGGTCGCGCACCGTGCCGTCGACGATGATGCCCGCCAGCCCGCGGCGGGTCGCCTCGAGCGAGAACAGTTCACCAACCACGGCGCGGCGGCTGCCGTCGGTGTCGACCACCAGCACTTCCCCCGGCTGCGCGTCAGCCAACGCGCGAATGACGGCGAGGAAGTCCTCGTGACAGCGCACCGTGCGCGCCACGCCGACCAGCTTGGCGCCGTCGTTCATGCGCCTCATCCCCGCGTCCATCACGCGCAGGGTCTTGTCGGCGTCCGCGAAGGACGAACAGGCCAGCGCGGTGAGGTCGGCGTGCAGATGTTTATCCATCGCTGCGGGCTCCTTGCAGTGTGGCGAGCAGTTGCTTGGCGCCGGCGGCGAAGATCGCGATGTCGGCGCCGCATGACAGCAACGTGAAGCCGTCCTGCATGCGCGACGTGACGAACTCCGGCGTCGCGCCGTGGATGCCGACCGGCACGTCGTGCTTGCGGCACACATCGCGAATGTGATCGATGGCCTCGACCACTTCGCGATCGTCCACGCGGCCGATGCGGTTCAGGCTGGCCGACAGGTCATAGGGGCCAATGAAGACCGCATCGACGCCGTCCACCTGGCAGATCTCCTCGATGTTCTCGACCGCGTCGACGTGTTCGGCAAGCACGATGACCGCGGTGCTGTCGTTGGCCTGGGCGACGTACTCCTCGGCCCTCAGTCCATACATGCTGGCGCGCGACAGGCCGAAGCCGCGGCTGCCCTGCGGCGCGAATTTGGCATAGCTGACGATGAGCCGCGCGTAGGCCGCGGAGTTCACCTGCGGCACGATGATGCCGGCCGCGCCGGCGTCCAGCGCGCGCTTGATCGAGATCTCGTCGCCGCGCGACAGGCGCACGATGCAGGGCGTTCCGCCCGCCGTCTGCACGATGCGCTGCACCGCCGGCGGCGCGAGCGGCGCGTGTTCGGTCTCGATGAACAGCCAGTCGTAGCCGATGTGGCACAGCGCCTCGACCACCTCCGGCGCCTCGAGCGTGACGATGGTGCCGAGCAGGGTCTCCCCCGCGCGCAGCCGGTGACGGAAGTTGGCGTTCATCGATGCGCTCCGCTGGCGAGCCGCGCGCGGCTCAACCCTTGATCTGGAAGCTCTCCTGCCAGTGCAGGCCCTTGGAATCCTCCACCTCGGCGCGGATCTCGCCTGCGCCGCGGCGGCGGAAGAAGAAGCGGAAGCTCGGATCTTCGGACACCGAGAAGCCGGTCTCGGCGGTCATCAAGAGCGTGTCGCCCTCGAACAGGCGAATGGTCTTCACGTAGTGCTCGGGCCGGATGAGCTGGGTCTTCTGATCCTTCTGCATGCCGGTGACGTTGGGGTGCGAGAGCAGGAACTGGCCGATCATGAGATCCGCATTCTCGGCGTCCGGCAGCGCGCGGAACTTCATCTCCCCGATGTGCTGCATGGCCTTGGCGAAGTCCGAGGCGGCGGGCGCCGAGCAACCGCCCTGCGCCTTGACGAAATTGGCGACGTGATGATGCTCGCCGGTGTTCAGCACCGCGACGGCATGGATATTGGTATAGGCGTCGACCCGCACGCGCAGCGCGAGGTCCGCGCGCCCGGCCGCCGCGGTCATGTGGAACACGCCCGCCAAGGGCTGCGGGTTCCGCTCCACGAATACGTAGATGTCCTTGATGTAGCGCGTCTCGGTCTGCGGCATGCCGGCGATGATCGACACCGGCGTGAAGGCCGCGTCCTCGGAGCGGTAGGGCGTCTTCAGATCGATGATGCCGCGGCCTTCGATGAGCGGCGTGTCGCCGAAGTAGTGCGGCTTCAACAGCGTCGCCCAGGTATCGACCTCGACCGGCGCGGACGCGCCGGCCGCGTCGTCGGCGCCGGCCGCACCGCTCAGCAGCACCAGGCAGCACAGCAGGAAAAGCTTGGTCAGGTGTGGCATGGCGTCCTCCCCACGCGCGCGGCGCGCGCCTCGTCGTCACGCCCCATGATAGCGCAGGCGCGGCGCCTCACTCGAAGTGCAGGTAGCCACGCGCGGCGGGCTCGAAGGCGTGTCCGGCGTCGTGACAGACGACGCCGGCGCCGGCGACGAACTCGCCGATGACAGTGAGGGGCACGCCCAGCTCGCCCGCGCGCTGCTCGGCCGCGGCGAGCCGGTCCGGCGGCACCGCCAGCACGAGTTCGTAGTCGTCGCCGCCGGCGAGCGCGAACTCGCGCGCGCGGAAGTAGCCGATCCCTTCACGCAGCGTCGCCGACAGCGGCAGTCGCGCCACGTCGATGCGCGCGCCGCAGCCGCTGCGCGTCGCGATGTGGCCGAGGTCCGCGAGCAGGCCGTCGGACACGTCGATGGCCGCGTGGGCGAGACCCCGGAGCGCTCGCCCGAGGGCCACGCGCGCGGTCGGCGCGACGAAGCGCGCGAGCAATGGATCGTCGGCATCGGCCCGGAGCGTGGCGAGCGCGACGTCGAGACCCGCGCGCGCGTCGCCCAGCGTGCCGCTCACCACCACCAGGTCGCCGGGCCGCGCGCCGCCGCGGGTGAGGGCCTGGCCTGCGGGCACGCTACCCATCGCCTGCAGGGTCAGGGTCAGTGGGCCGCGCGTGGTGTCGCCGCCGACGAGGCTCATGCCGGCGGCGGCCAGCGCCGCGCCGAGAGCGGAGGCGAAGGCCGCGAGCCAGGCGGGGTCGACCCGGGGCAAGGTGAGCGCGAGCGTCGCGTAGCGCGGGGTGGCGCCCATGGCCGCCAGATCGCTCAGGTTGACCGCGGCCAGGCGGCTCGCGATGGCGGCGGGCGGAAACCAGTCGGGGAAGTGCACCCCCTCGACCAGGGTGTCGACCGTCACCACCAGCGCTTCGCCGGGGGGCAGGGAGAACACCGCGGCATCGTCTCCGATGCCGAGTTCGAGTCCGGACGTGGCGAAAGTGAGCGGCTGGAAGTAGCGCGCGATGAGGTCGAACTCATCCACGGCAGGGGTCAGGCCTGGCCAGCCCCGATCTCGACCGCGCGGGCCGTGTGCGCGAGCTTGTCCAGCACGCCGTTGACGTAGCGATGGCCCTCGACCGTGCCAAACATCTTGCACAGTTCCACGCCTTCGTTGATGACCACCCGGTAGGGGATCTCCAGGCAGTAGCGCATCTCGTAGGCGCCGATCAGCAGCACGCTGCGCTCGACCGGATCGAGCTTCGGCCAGTCACGGTCCAGATAAGGCGTGAGATCGGTCTGCAGGGTCTCGAAGTGACGGGGCACTTCGCGCACGAGGGTGGTGAAGTATTCGAGGTCGACGCTGTTCAGCTCACGATCGTTGACGAACTCCTGCACGATATCGCGCGGTTCCTGGCCGGCCATCTGCCACTGGTAGAGCGCCTGCACGGCGCAGCGCCGCGCGCGCACCCGGCCATGGTGTCCGCCGCCCGGCTTGCTCACAGCTGGCGCAGCAGGGAGATCATTTCGATCGCGGTGACAGCTGCCTCGCCACCCTTGTTGCCCGCCTTGGTGCCCGCGCGCTCGATGGCCTGTTCGATGGTGTCGACCGTCAGCACGCCGAAGATCACCGGAATGCCGGTCTCGGTCGCGACGCTGCCGAGACCGCGCGAGCAGGCGCCGGCCACGTGGTCGAAATGCGCGGTCGCGCCGCGAATCACCGCGCCAAGCGCGATAACCGCGTCGTACTTGCCGGAGCGCGCGAGCTTGGCCGCGACCACCGGGATCTCGAACGCGCCCGGCGTACGCGTGACGGTGACGTCGGACAGGTCCACGCCGTGGCGCTTCAGGGTATCCAGCGCGCCCGCTTCCAGCGCCTCGACGATGAAGCCGTTGAAGCGGCCGCTGACGATGGCGATGCGCATCTTGCCCTCGGCCACCAGCCGCCCTTCGATCACTTTCACGTCCTGCATCGTCGTCACCTTCTCAAACGGTCCGCGTCAATTGACGTATTCGACGACCTCGAGGCCGAAGCCCGAGATCGCATGGTATTTGCGCCGGTTGCTCATCACGCGCATCTTGCGCACGCCAACGTCGGCCAGGATCTGCGCACCGAGGCCGATCTGGCGCCAGTCCATGGTGGGATTCTCGCGCTTCGGCACCGCGCCGTCCGAAGTGTCGTTGTACAGCCGCACCTGGCGCACGAGTTCACGGTTGGTGATCTGGTTGTTCAGCACCACCACCACGCCCTCGCCCGCCGCGGCGATGCGCGCGAGCGCGTCGCGCAGCGGCCAGCCGGCATCCTTGCGAATGCTGGCGGTCAGGTCCTCGAAGGGATTGTAGATGTGCACGCGCACGAGCGTCGGCCGCTCGGGATCGATGTCGCCCTTGACCATCGCCATGTGCAGGTCGCCGTGAATGGCGTCCTCGTAGGCGTAGAGATGGAAGTCGCCGAACTCCGTGGGCAGCACCGAGTCCGCCATGCGCTCGACGGTCTTCTCGTTGGCGATGCGGAAATGGATCAGGTCGGCGATGGTGCCGATCTTGAGATTGTGCTCGGCGGCGATGCGCTCGAGGTCGGGCCGGCGCGCCATGGTGCCGTCGTCGTTCAGGATCTCGACGATGACCGCGGCGGGTTCGAGGCCCGCGAGTCGCGCGAAATCGCAGCCGGCCTCGGTGTGCCCGGCGCGGGTCAGCACGCCGCCCGACTGGGCCATCAGCGGGAAGATGTGGCCAGGCTGGGTGAGGTCCGCCGGCTGCGCATCGCGCGCCACCGCCGCCTGCACCGTGCGCGCGCGATCGGCGGCCGAGATGCCGGTGGTCACGCCCTCGGCGGCCTCGATGGACACGGTGAAGTTGGTGCGGTGGGTGTAGCGCGTGTCCTGCACCATCAGCGGCAGGTTCAACCGGCGGCAGCGATCCTCGGTCAGGGTCAGGCAGATGAGGCCGCGCCCGAACTTGGTCATGAAGTTGATGACCTCGGGCGTGCAATGCTCGGCGGCGATGATGAAGTCGCCCTCGTTCTCCCGATCCTCGTCGTCCATGATGATGATCATGCGACCGGCGCGGAGTTCGTCGATCAGTTCCTGCGTGCTGCTGAGTGCCATGGTGCGGATGGGGTAACGGTGCGTGACAGGCGGGCGATTATATCCATTTCGGCCGGCCCGGGGCGGGCGCGGCCGGCGCGGAACTGCGCCGGATCAGGCCTCGCGCGGCGCGCCGAAGCCGGCGGCCGCGAGCGCCTCCAGCGTCAGCCCGCCGGCGCCCGGCGTGGCCGAGCGGCTGAGCAGGCGCTCGATGTAGCGGGCGATGAGATCGACCTCGATGTTGACCGCGGCGCCGGCCGCCAGGTGGCCGAGCGTCGTGCGCTCGAGGGTGTGGGGAATGGTCAGCACCTCGAAGGTGTCGCCGTCGACGCCGTTGACCGTGAGGCTCACCCCGTCGATCGCCACCGAGCCCTTGAAGGCCAGGTAGTGGGCGAGGTCGGCGGGCACGCGCACCACCCAGCGGATGTACTCGGCCAGGCTCTCGCGCCGCACCACCGTGCCGATGCCGTCGATGTGGCCGCTGACCAGGTGGCCGCCGAGCCTGTCGGTCAGGCGCAGGGCCTTCTCGAGATTCACCGGGTCACCGACCTTGCGCGCGCCGAGCGTGGTGCGGGCGAGCGTCTCGCTGGATACGTCGACGGCGAAGCTGTGCTTGTCGAACTCGACCACCGTCAGGCAGGGGCCGGACACCGCGATGGAATCGCCGAGCGCGACGTCGCCGAGATCGAGCGTGCCGGCCGCGATGCCGAGACGCATGGCATCGCCACGGCGGACGAGCTGGGTGATGTGGCCGACGCAGGCGACGATTCCGGTGAACATGGGCGACTCCGTCAGGCGGTTCCGAGCGTGATACGCAAATCATCCCCGATTCGATCACACGCGACCATAGGCAGGGCGAGCGCCGCATCGAGCGTCGCCGGTGAGGACACTTCCAGCGCGCGCCGCGCGTCGACCCCGAGCAGCTTGGGCGCGACGTACAGCACCAGCTGATCGAAACAGCGCGCGGTGATGAACGCCGCGGCGAGCCGTGGTCCCGATTCGACCATCAGCTCGTTGATCTCGAGCGCTCCCAAGCGCGCGCGCAGCGCCGGCAGGTCGATGCGTCCGCCGGCGAGCGGCAGCGCCTCGACCCGCGCGCCCGCGTCGACGAGTGGCCGCGCGCGGGCCAGCGCTTCCTCGCCGCAGAAGATCCAGGTCTCGCCAGGCAGGGACAGCAGGCGCGCGTCGGGTGGCGTCTCGAGGTGGCGATCGAGGATCACGCGATGGGGCTGACGGCCGTGCATCTCGAAGCGCGGGTCACGCACGTTCAGCGAGGGATTGTCGGCCAGGAGCGTGCCGATGCCGGTGACGATGGCGCAGGACTCGGCGCGCAGGCGCTGCACGTCGGCGCGCGCCGCCTCGCTCGTGATCCACTGGCTGCTGCCGTCGGCGAGCGCCGCGCCGCCGTCGATGCTCATGCCGAGCTTGATGCGCACGAACGGCAGCCCGGTGCGCATGCGGTGAAAGAAGCCGCGGTTGAAGGCGCGCGCCTCGGTGTCGCACACGCCGCCCTGCACGTCGATGCCCGCGGCGCGCAGGCGCGCGGCGCCGCTGCCGGACACCCGCGGGTTGGGGTCGTCCATCGCGTAGACCACGCGCGCCACGCCCGCCGCGATCAGGGCCTCGCTGCAGGCCGGCGTGCGGCCGTGATGGTTGCAGGGTTCGAGGGTCACGTAGGCGGTGGCGCCCCGCGCGCGTTCGCCGGCCTGCGCGAGCGCATCGGCCTCTGCATGCGGACCGCCGGCGCGGCGGTGCCAGCCTTCAGCGACGATCGTGCCATCCTTCACCAGCACGCAGCCGACGCAAGGGTTGGGCGAAGTGGAATAGCGACCGCGCGCGGCGAGCGCCAGCGCGCGGCTCATGTACTGCACGTCGTCCTGCATGCTCACGGGTGAACGCGGCGCGCGCTGTCAGCTCGCCTTGCCGCCCTTCTCGGCCTTCGCCCCCGGCAGCAGGTCGAGCTGCTGGTCGCGCAGATCGGGCGGCAGTTCGTTCTCCAGTCGTTCGATCTCTTCCAGGAACGCGCGCACGTCCTCGAAGCTGCGGTACACCGAAGCGAAGCGCACGTAGGCGACCTGGTCCAGCCCGCGCAGCGCATCCATCACCAGTTCGCCGATGCGCACCGACTCGATCTCGCGTTCGCCGCTCTCGCGTACGCGGCGCTTGACGTCGTTGATCGCGCCCTCGACCCGCTCCATGGAGACCGGCCGCTTCTCCAGCGCCTTCAGGAAGCCGCCGCGCAGCTTGTCGTCGTTGAAGGTCTCGCGCCGACCGTCGCTCTTGATCACCCGCGGCAGGCTCAGTTCCGCGGTCTCGTAGGTGGTGAAGCGCGCCTTGCAGCTCATGCACTCGCGACGGCGGCGGATCTGGTCGCCCTCACCGAGCAGGCGCGAGTCGATCACGCGGGTGTCGATGTGGGCACAGAACGGGCAATGCATGGCGCGCTACTCCCCTTGGGACAGTCCGAGGCTCAGGCGGCGTACACCGGGAAACGGCCGCACAGCTCGTTCACCTGGCCGCGCACGCGTTCGATCACGCGCTCGTCCTCGATGTGCTCCAGCACGTCGCACATCCAGCCAGCCAGTGTGCAGGCCTCGGCTTCGCCAAGTCCGCGGGTGGTCATGGCCGGCGTGCCGACGCGGATGCCGCTGGTCACGAACGGCGACTGCGGATCGTTCGGCACCGCGTTCTTGTTGACCGTGATGTGGGCGCGACCGAGCGCCGCGTCGGCGGCCTTGCCGGTCAGCCCCTTGTTGACCAGGTCGACCAGGAAGAGGTGATTGTCGGTGCCGCCAGAGACCACGTTGAAGCCGCGCGACAGGAAGGTCTCGGCCATCGCGCGCGCGTTGACCAGGACCTGTTCCTGGTAGCGTCGGAACTCGGGCTGCATGGCCTCCTTGAAGGCCACCGCCTTGGCGGCGATGACGTGCATCAGCGGGCCGCCCTGGATGCCAGGGAAGACCGCCGAATTGACCTTCTTGGCGATGGCTTCGTCGCCGCGACCGAGAATGAGTCCGCTGCGCGGGCCGCGCAGGGTCTTGTGGGTGGTGCTGGTGGTGAGGTCGGCGATCGCCACGGGACTCGGGTACAGACCGACCGCCACGAGGCCCGCCACGTGCGCCATGTCGGCGACCAGGTAGGCGCCGACCTCGTCGGCTATCTCGCGGAACTTCGCCCAGTCGAGGATGCGGGAATAGGCTGAGAAGCCCGTCATGATCAGCTTCGGCTTGTGCTCGCGGGCGAGCTTCGCCACCTGGTCGTAGTCGACCCGGCCGGTGTCCGGATTCAGGCCGTACTGGAAGGCGTGGTAGGTCTTGCCGGAGAAGTTTACCGAGGCGCCGTGGGTCAGGTGGCCGCCGTGGGCAAGGCTCATGCCGAGCACGACGTCGCCGGCCTCGAGCAGCGCCAGGTAGACGGCGCCGTTGGCCTGCGAGCCGGAGTGGGGCTGGACGTTGGCGAACGCCGCGCCGAACAGCGCCTTGGCCCGCGCGATGGCCAGTTCCTCGACCACGTCGACGTGCTCGCAGCCGCCGTAGTAGCGCTTGCCGGGGTAGCCCTCGGCGTACTTGTTGGTGAGCACCGTGCCCGCCGCGGCCAGCACGCGCGGACTTGCGTGGTTCTCCGAGGCGATGAGTTCGATGTGCGTCTCCTGGCGTTCGCGCTCGGCCTCCAGCGCCTGCCACAGTTCATCGTCGAAACCGGCAATCGACATATCGCGGGAAAACATGCTCGGGGCTTCCTCCAGGCTTGCGTGGTCGTCGCGGCGCGCCGCCCTTCCCCCAAGCCGCCGCCGAAGCCGCGATTATCGACCAGATGCGTCGCCGGCACAATGCAAAACGCTTGAATTTACTGGAGTTCTGCCGGCCGCCACGGGTTCGCGCCGGAACCGTCGGCGGACTGAAGATTCGGCCGCATGTGCCGCTATCTGGTGCATGCTCACAGACGCCCGCGACACCGTGACCGCGACCGAGGAACACGGCGAGAAACGCTTCCTGGTCTTGAATCGCGATCGCCTGCGGCGCGTGCAGGATTCGCTCACGCCTCGCCAGCGGGACTTCCTCGAGATCCTGCCGCTGCTGTTCCACATCAACCATCCGCTGCTGCCGGGCTACGTCTCCAAGGAGACCCCGGCCGGCATCAACGACTACGGGCCGACCGAGGCCACGCTGCGCGCGGTGCGGCGCATGTGCCGGTCCTTCGACTACGACCGGCGCCAGGCGGTGCGCTTCCCCATTCGCGCGCTGTACATGATGGGCAGCCCCGGCACCATCGCCTATACCCGCCACAGCGATCTCGACATGTGGCTGTGCCACGACCCGGACCTGCCGGCGCCGGCGGTGGAGCTGCTCGCGGAGAAGGCGCGCCGCATCGAGACCTTCGCCGGCGAGATCGGCCTCGAGGTGCACTTCTTCGTGCTCGACGCCGAGCGCTTCCGCGCCGGCGAGACGCTGGCCATGTCCGACGAGTCCAGCGGCTCCTCGCAGCACTCGCTGCTGCTGGACGAGTTCTACCGCTCCAGCCTGCTGGTCGCCGGTCTGCGCCCGCTGTGGTGGCGGGTGCCGTCGCGCTTCGAGGCGGACTACCAGGACTACGTGCGCGAGGCCGCCGCCGCGCGCCGCCTGGACGTGCGCGACTACATCGACTTCGGCGGGCTCGACAGCATCCCGGTGGAGGAGTTCTTCGGCGCCGCCGTGTGGCAGCTCTACAAGAGCATCAAGTCCCCCTACAAGTCGGTGCTGAAGCTGCTGCTGATGGAGGCCTACGCGGCCGAGTACCCGCGCATCACGCTGCTGTCCCAGCGCTACAAGCGCAACATCGAATCCGAACACGTGAGCCTGGACAGCCTCGACCCCTACATCCTGATGTACACCAAGGTCGAGGAGCACCTGATGGCGCGCAACGACCCGGTGCGCCTCGACGTCCTGCGCCGCAGCTTCTACATCAAGGCCAATCTGCGGCTCTCGACCCGCGGCCCGCTGGCCGCCGAGGACTGGCGCGCCGACGTGCTCGGCGAGATGGTCAAGGCCTGGGGCTGGCGCTGGGAACAGGTCTCGCGGCTCGACCAGCGCGAGGCCTGGCGCATCGATACCGCGGTGGAGGAACGGCGCGACCTCATCAACACCTTGAAGGACAGCTACACCGTGCTGTCGCAGTTCGCGCGCAACCACGCCAACGATCACAAGATCAGCGGCCAGGACCTGCACGTGCTCGGCCGCCAGCTGTACGCGGCTTTCGAGCGCAAGCCGGCCAAGATCGAAGTCGTCACGCGCGGCATCTGCAGTCATCCACAGGAAGCGAGCCTGTCGCTGCACGAAGTGCGCACCGCGGATGCGAGCCTGGTGTGGATGCTGTTCGCCGGCACCGTGCGCCCGGCCGAAGTGCAGTTCCGCCGGCCGCTCAAGCGCTCGGCCTCGGCGGCGGAGATCCTGGTGTGGTGCCACTTGAATCGCCTGAGCGACCCGGCCACCACCTGGCACGTCTTCACCCAGACCAACGAGCTGACCGCGCTCGAGATCAAGCGCACCAACGAAGCGCTGGCCACCAGCCTGGCCGCCGACGACGGCGATGACAGCGAGGACGGCGTGCGCGCCAAGCCGCGCATCGCGCGGGTCACCCTCCTGGTGAACGTCGGCGTGTCGACCTTCTCCAACGCGATGGGCGGCGGCGGCGTGCTGACCAGTACCCGCACCGACGCCTTCCAGTTCGGCGCGCGGCGCATGAATCTCGTTCGCGCCGTGGATCTCGTGTTCGGCACCACCTGGGGCGAGACCTATTGCTACCACTACGAGGGCAACGGCGCGGTGCTGGAAGCGTTGGCCGAATGCCTGCAGTGGAGCGAACTCGAGGCCGGCGAGACCGCCGCGCCGCCGGTGGTCGCGCACTGCTTCACCTCGGACTACGCCGCGCAGATCGCCGAACGCGTCGCGCAGACCTTCAGCGGGGCCTACGGCTTCCTGCTCGGCCAGGCGCGCGAGGCCACGCCGCATTACGTCATCGAGATCGACGATCAGCTCCATCACCTGCGGCTGCAGGACGGCAAGCCCCAGATGGACGTGCACGGCGGCCAGGCGGGCCTGGTGCGCGCGCTGGCCGACGCGCCTGGCAGCAACTTCAACACCGTGCATTTCGACGGCGCCTGCCTGCATGCCGGCGTGCTGCCGCAGATCTACACGCACAATCGCCCCGGGCGCCTGCAGATCTTCGCCCGTCAACGCGAGCAGTTCGCCGACGTCTACATACTGGACGAACGCGGCCTCCTGCTGGTCCATCGCCAGGAGTGCTACAGCATGCCGGCGCTCCTGCATCACTACCGGCGCTTCATCGAGAAGGCGCTGCCGCGCTGCGGCTACGACGGCATCGGCGAGCACGACTCGGCGCGCCTGCTGCCTGTGGACACGGTGGAGATCATGACCGCCGGCGGGGTGGTGCATCTGAAACCCCATGTCGACCTGCCCGAGCAGGCTACGCCCTACCTGTCCATCCAGGTGCTGGCCGACGCCGACAGCCAGGGACATCAGCAGTTCACCATCAACGCCAATCACCGCGAGTTCTCCACCTGGGAGCACGGCGGGTCGCTGTTCGTGCAGGTCGCGGAGTTCGTGCTGTCCCAGCGACGGCTCGGCGAGGTCTATCCGATCTACATCACCGACCTCGACCTCTCACCGCGCTTCCGCAAGCAGATCGGCATCGAGTCGCTGCGGCCGCTCGACCTCCTGAACTACAAGAAGCGCATCGAATTCCAGCTGACCCGCGCGCTCTTGCGCGACGTGGCCGGCGGCGGCTCGGTCGCCCTCGCCTCCTGAGTCGCCCGCGCGTCGCGCGCCGCTGCCCATCCAGTAGAATGGCGCGCTTTCACCCCATTGGATGGAAGACCCGCCTTGGGCAAGCTCACCAAGTTCCTGTCCCGCGCCGACCACCTGCTCGAGCGTCTCGAGCGACTGCTGCCGGCCACGGTCGAGGATGAACTCGACGACGCCATCGCGTGGCGCTGGCGCAAGAGCCAGGGCCGCGGCCGGCTCGAACCCATACGCCGCTTCAACCGCGTGTCGCTCGCCGATCTCCTGCACGTCGAACGCCAGAAGGAGGCGCTCGAGCGCAACACGCGGCAGTTCCTCGCCGGCCTGCCGGCCAACAACGCGCTCTTGTGGGGGCCGCGCGGTACCGGCAAGTCCTCGCTCGTCAAGGCGCTCCTGAACGACTACGCGCCCCAGGGCCTGCGCCTGGTGGAGGTCGACCGGCTCGATCTCACCGACCTGCCGGACATCGTCGACCGCCTGCACGACAGCGCGGGGCGCTACATCATCTACTGCGACGACCTGTCCTTCGACGACAACGACGCCACCTACCGCGCGCTGAAGACCGTGCTCGATGGCTCGGTGCTGGATACGCCGGAGAACATCATCATCTACGCCACCTCCAATCGCCGCCACCTGATGCCCGAGCACCAGAGCGACAACCAGGGCGCGCGCGTCATCGACGGCGAGCTGCACCAGAGCGAAGCGGTGGAAGAGAAGATCTCGCTGTCGGAGCGCTTCGGCCTGTGGCTGTCCTTCCATCCGCTCAGCCAGGAGCGCTATCTCGACATCGCCGATCACTGGCTGCGCGCGCTCGGCGCCGATCTCGCGGACGCCGAGGCGGCCCGCGCCGCGGCGCTGCAGTGGGCGCTGCTGCACGGCTCGCGCAGCGGCCGCGCGGCGCACCAGTTCGCGCGCGACTACGCCGGCCGCCAGGCGCTGGAGCAGGGCCGTGGATGAAGTCTCGCTGGCCGAAGTCGAGAGCGTGCGGCGCAACGCGCGCTGTCTCGCCACCCTGGATGACGTCGCGCGCGGCTGCGATGCGATGGCCGCGGCCATCACCGCGCGGCTGGCGAACGCCAATCCACTCCTCTTGTGCGTGATGACGGGCGGTGCGATGCCGCTCGGCCTGCTGCTCGAACGTCTCGATTTCCCGCTGCAGGTCGACTACGTGCACCTGACACGCTACGGCGCGGCGACCAGCGGCGGGGCCATCACCTGGATTCGGCGACCGCCGATCGGCATCGCCGGGCGCAACGTGCTGCTGGTCGACGACATCCTCGATCACGGCGTGACGCTGGCCGCGCTGGCGGACGAGTGCCGCGCGCTCGGCGCGACCGAGGTGCTGACCGCGGTGCTGGTGACCAAGACCATCGCCGCGCGTCCCGGCCTGCAACACGCGGATTTCTCCGCACTCACGCTGCCGGACGCCTACCTGTTCGGCTGCGGCATGGACTACAAGACCTATTTGCGCAACGCGCCGGGCGTGTTCGCGGTCGAGGGCACGGCATGAAGCTCGGCATCATCGGCGGCAGCGGCCTGTACACGCTGCCCGGCATCGAATCCCAGGGCCAGCGCCAGGTGATGACCGCCTGGGGCGCGCCCTCCGCGCCGCTGACGCTCGGCCGGCTGCATGGACTCGATCTCGTGTTCCTGCCGCGCCACGGCGCCCATCATCACCTGCCGCCGCACCAGGTGAACTACCGCGCCAACATCGCCGCGCTGGCCGACGCCGGCGTGAAAGCGATCGTCGCGACCGCCGCGGTCGGCGGCATCGAGTACGCCGCGGGCACCGGCACCATCGTCATTCCCGACCAGCTCGTCGACTACACCTACGGTCGCGAACACACCTACTCGGACGGCACCCAGGCCCATCCGCTGCATGTCGACTTCACCGAGCCCTACACGCCGTCTCTGCGCGCCGCGCTGCTCGCGGCCGCCGACGACGCCGGCATCGCCGTGCGCCGCCGCGGCGTCTATGCGGCGACCCAGGGTCCTCGCCTCGAGACCGCCGCCGAGATCGACCGGCTCGAGCGCGACGGCTGCACCATCGTCGGCATGACCGGCATGCCGGAGGCGGGCCTCGCGCGCGAGCTCGGCCTCGACTACGCCAACATCTCGCTGGTGGTGAACGCCGCCGCCGGCCGCGCCACGGGTGAGATCACCATGGCCGAGATCGAAGCCGCGCTCGCGGAAGGCATGGGCAGGGTGAGAACGATCATCGCCGCGCTGTGCGCAAGGCTCGTGTAGGTCGGACTTCAGTCCGACATTCGAAATCGGGGACAGACCACGTTTTCCGCGAAAACGTGGTCTGTCCCCGATTTCATTCAATCCGGTTCCACCGGCGCTTCATCGCTCTGCCCCGTGGCATCGCCTTCGTCCACCGGCTCGTCGGCACCGGCGCCCGCCGCCGGGTCTTCATCCGGCGGCACCCACGGCAGCACCTGTACCAGCACGCCGAACAGCGGGTGATCGAAGTAATGCACTTCACGCAGCCGCAGGCTGCGCGACTCCTTGAGCCTGACCGGCGTGCCGTCGTGGTCGAAGATGAAGTCGACGTCGACCGCCATCTGGCGCGCGACCTTGAGCGCCACCACGCCTTCGACCTTAGGACCGGGTGGCGCGGCCTCGGGATCCACCAGCACAGGCGCGCTGGAAGCGGGTGGCGGTGATGGCGGCGTCGGCGGCAGATCGGACAGGTGCACGCGCTTCGCGCCGCCGACGCCGAAGCTCGGCTGGCGCCAGGCCGCGGCCACGAGAGGCGCGTACTCGCTGCTGTTGCGCAGCTTGCGTTCCAGCTCGAGCGTCGCGCGTTCACCCTTGTCGAGCAGCATGAAAGGCACCGTCTGGCCGGCCGCAGGCGTCCCGGGAGACGGCGCCGCGACCGGTGGCTCGACCTCGGTGACGAGTTCGATACTCTGCCCGTAGTCCGGACGCGAGGTCATCTCCGGCCACTGTTCCGCGCCCGTGGCGGATTCGACCAGGTGACGGAATACCACCACCTCGACCTGGTACCAGCGCGCTTCGGCGGCACCGGGCAGCAGCAGCGCCAGCAACAGCAGCGCCGCGCGCGGCACGCGCTCAGGCCGCCTGGCGGCGACCGAGACGCTGGAAGAGCTGCTCCAGTTCGGCGAATCGGGCTTCGGCATCCGGCAGTTCCTTGGCGAGCTTGAGCTTCTCCGGGCCATCGAGACGGTAGGCGCGATCGCGCTGGATGAGTTCGATGACCCGCGCGGGATCGATGTTCGGCCGCGGGTGGAACTCGATGCGTCCGCCGCGTCCGCCCAGATCGATGCGCCGTATGCCCAGCGCCTCGGCCTCGAGCTTGAACGATGTTACACGAAAGAGATTGTCGACCGGCGGCGCGAACAGCCCGAAGCGATCGATGATCTCCTCGCGCAGATCGTCGAGTTCGGCCGTGGTGCGCGCGCTCGCGATGCGCTTGTAGAGAATGAGGCGGGCGTGCACATCGGGCAGGTAGTCCTCGGGCAGCAGCGCCGGCACGTGCAGTTCCACTTCGACGCGCGCGTCCAGCGCCTCGTCGAGATCGATGCCGCGACCGGCCTTGAGCGCCGCGACCGTGCGGTTCAGCAGCTCCGAGTAGAGTCCGAAACCGATTTCCTGGATCTGTCCGCTCTGCTCTTCGCCGAGGATCTCGCCGGCGCCGCGGATCTCGAGGTCGTGCGTGGCCAGCGTGAAGCCCACGCCCAGATCCTCCAGCGATTCGATGGCTTCCAGGCGCTTGACCGCGTCGGCGGTGATCTCCCGGCGATGCGGGATCACGAGATAGGCGTAGGCGCGATGATGGGAACGCCCCACGCGACCACGCAGCTGGTAGAGCTGCGCGAGACCGAACTTGTCCGCGCGGTTGATGATGATGGTGTTGGCGTTCGGCACGTCGATGCCGGTCTCGATGATGGTGGTGCACAACAGCACGTTGCAGCGGCCGTGGTAGAAGTCGAGCATCACGTGCTCGAGCTCGCTCTCGCGCATCTGCCCGTGGGCCACGCCGATGCGCGCCTCAGGCGCGATCTCGGTGATGGTGGCCGCCATCTCCTGGATGTTCTCGACCTCGTTGTGCACGAAGTACACCTGCCCGCCGCGGCCGATCTCGCGCAGGATGGCCTCGCGCAGCAGGTTGTTCGACCACTCTCGCACGAAGGTCTTGATCGCGAGTCGCCGCTGCGGCGCGGTGGCGATGATCGACAGCTCGCGGGTGCCGGACAGGGCGAGGTTCAGCGTGCGCGGGATGGGCGTGGCGGTGAGCGTGAGGATATCGATGTCGGCGCGCAACGCCTTGATGCGCTCCTTCTGACGCACACCGAAGCGGTGCTCCTCGTCGATCACCAGGAGCCCGAGGCGCTTGAACTTGACCTCCTTGCCGAGCAGCTTGTGGGTGCCGATCACCACGTCGACCGTGCCGTCGGCGAGCCCGGCGAGGGTCGCCTTGGTCTCCTTCGCGTCGGCGAAGCGCGACAGCTGGCCGATGCGCACCGGCCAGTCGGCGAAGCGATCCTTGAAGCTCTCGAAGTGCTGGCGCGCGAGCAGCGTGGTCGGCACCAGGATGGCCACCTGGTGACCGTCGTTGACCGCGACGAAGGCCGCGCGCATCGCCACTTCGGTCTTGCCGAAGCCGACGTCGCCGCAGATGAGCCGGTCCATCGGCTGTTCGCGCTGCATGTCCTCCAGCACCGCCTGGATGGCGTTCAACTGGTCCGGCGTCTCCTCGAAGGGGAAAGCCGCCTCGAACGCAGCGAAGCCCGACCGGTCGAGCGCGAAGCGATGGCCCTTGCGTGCCGCGCGGCGCGCGTGGATCTCGAGCAGCTCCGCGGCCACGTCGCGAATCTTCTCCTGCGCCTTGCGCCGCGCCTTCTCCCATTGCCCGCTGCCGAGCTTGTGCAGCGGCGCATGGTCCGGATCGACGCCCGAGTAGCGGCTGATGCGATCGAGCGCGCTGACCGGCACGTAGAGATTGTCGCCGTCGGCGTATTCGATCTTGATGTACTCGTTGGTCACGCCACCGGCGGTCAGCACCTCGAGGCCGCGGTAGCGCCCGACGCCGTGCTGCTCGTGCACCACCGGCGCGCCGGGTCGAAGCTCGGTGAGATTGCGGATAACCGCTTCCTGGTCAGTGGTCGCGCGGCGCCGACGGCGCTGCTGCGCGCGCTCGCCGAACAGCTGCCCCTCGGTCAGGAGCGAGAGCCGTGGGGTCTCCAGCTCCGCGCCGTCGGACAAGGCCGCGACCGCGATGCCGACCGGCGCGTCACCCGCGAGGAACTCGTGCCAGCTGTCGTAGGCGCGCGGGCGAAAGGACTGCGCCTGCAGCATCTCCAGCATGCTCTCGCGTCGGCCCAGGGAATCGGCCAGCAGTAGCACGCGACCGCTGCAGCGCGCGATGTGTTCACCGAGCAGCGCGAAGGGCGCTGCGGCGCGCGCGTCCACCGGCACGCGCACCGGCACATGGGTGGCGAACTCCACCTGTCCGGCGCCCTCGTCGCCGAGCCCCGCGATCTGCACCCGCGCGTGGCCGGCGAAGCTCGCCAGCAGTTCGGTGAGATCGGTGAACACCCGCGTCGGCTTCACCAGCGGCCGTTCGACGTCGTGCCGCAGCGACTCGTAGCGCTCGGCCACCGCCTCGCCGAAACGCTCGGCCATGAGGGCAACCGTCTCGTCCAGCACCACCAGCGTGCCGGCCGGCAGGTAGGCCCCGAGCAGATCGAGCTGGTCGAAGAACAAGGGCAGGTAGTACTCGATGCCGGCGGGCGCGAGGCCTTCGCCCACGTCCTGGTAGACCGGGCAGTCCTGCGGTCGGCCGCCGAACTCCTCGCGCCAGGCGCGGCGGAACTCACGGGTCGCGGCTTCGTCGAGCGGGAACTCGCGCGCCGGCAGCACTTCGACCGCGTCTATCTCATCGGTCGAGCGCTGGGTGTCGAGATCGAACAGCCGCAAGGTGTCGATCTCATCGTCGAACAGGTCGATGCGGAACGGCGCGTCGCTGCCCATCGGGAACACGTCGACCACCGAGCCGCGCACCGCGAAGTCGCCGTGTTCGGCGACCTGCGACTGGGCGCGATAGCCCGCCGCGTCCAGGCGTCGCCGAAACGCATCGCGATCGAGGCGCTCGCCCTTGCGCAGGCGGAACGCGCGACCTTCGAGCCAGGCACGCGGCGCGAGGCGATGCAGCGCGGTCTGCACCGCGACGATGACGATGCCGCGCGTGAGACCGGGCAGCGCGCTCAGGGTCGCGATGCGCTCCGAGGTGATGTCCTGGTAAGGGCTGAAGCGATCGTAGGGCAGGGTCTCCCAGTCCGGCAGCGCGAGCCGGGGCAGGTCGGGCGCGAAGAACGCGAGTTCGGCTTCGAAGCGCGCCGCCGCCTGCGCGTCGGCCGCCAGCAGCAGGACGGGCCCCGCGCTGTTCTGCGCCGCGTTGGCGATGGCCAGCGCGCGCGCCGAACCGTACAGGCGCGACCAGCGGGTGGTAGAGCCGGGCGCGCCCACCGGCGCGGGCGCGAGAGGACTCAGGCGCGAAGGATCGCTCATGACAGGGCCACCTCGACCGCGCTCAGGACGCCGCGCGGGCGGCAGCGATCTCGCGGTTGATGGCGGCAAGCGCCGCGAGCGGATCGGGCGCCTGGGTCACCGGCCGGCCGACCACCAGGTAGCTCGCCCCGGCGGCGATGGCGGCGCCTGGTGTGGCGATGCGCACCTGGTCGTCCGCCGCGCTGTCGGCGGGGCGCACGCCCGGCGTGACCAGCTTGAAATCCCGTCCGCGAGCCGCGCGCAGCGCCGCAATCTCCAACGGCGAGCACACCACGCCGTCGAGTCCGGCCTGCTCGGTCAGCGCGGCGAGACGCGCCACCTGGGCCGCGATACCACCCGTGACGCCCACCGCGGCGAGGCTCGCCTCGTCCATGCTGGTCAACACCGTCACCGCCACCAGCAACGGCCGGTCGGCGCCCTCGCCGACCGCCGTGCGCGCCGCCTCGAGCATGGCCGGACCACCCGCGGCGTGCACGTTCAGCATCCAGCAGCCGAGGTCCCGCGCCGCGCGACACGCGCCGGCCACGGTGTTCGGAATGTCGTGGAACTTGAGATCGAGAAACACCGCGAAACCACGCGCGACAAGTTCACGCACCACCGCGGGCCCGGCGCTGGTGAAGAGTTCCTTGCCGACCTTGACGCGGCATTGCGCGGGATCGAGGCGCGCGGCCAGGTCGAGCGCCGCGCGGGCATCGGCGAAATCGAGAGCGACGATCAGGGCGTTGTCGTGGGTATGCATGTGTGTAGCGGATCCGGCAGCGGGCCGGCGCGCGCGCCGGCGTGGAAACGTCAAAGGGTCACTCGCCCTCTAGGCCGTGGATGGGCTTGACCGAGTTCCAGGACTTGCAGCTCGGGCAATGCCAGTGCAGCGAGCGGCCCTTGAAGCCGCACTTGCCGCACATGTAGTTCAGTTTCTGCTCGATGAGCCGCGAGGTGACTTCCTTCAACAGCCCGAGGTTCTCGCGCGCCTCGCCTTCGACACCCGCCAGGGAATACTCGAGCAGGCGATCGATGCCGCGCACCGTCGGCCGCTGACGCAGTTCCTCCACCACGCGCTGGCGCGCGGCTTCCGGTCCCTGCACCTCGTGCAGGATCTCGGCCAGCGACAGCACTGGCGTCACGCCGGTACGCAGACGGCCCAGGCGTTCGAGATAGGACACCAGGTCGGGAATGCGCTCGAGCGCGCGATGGCATTCGACCAGCGGCGCGATGGCCTCGGGCAGAAAGGCCACGTTCTGCGTCTCGATGCGCTGCAGGTGGCGGATGGCGGCCTCGTAGGCGCCGGCGGTCATGGCAAGCTTCGCCTGCATCAGGCTCGCGCGCACGCACTTGTCGTCCACGGCGAGCGCCTGGCGGAGCTTCGCGCTCGCGTCCTCGACATTGCCTTCGGCGCGCAGCGCCTCGGCCTGCTCGCAGAGGAAGTGCGCGCGCCGGTCGCGCAGGTCGGTATTGCCGAGCTTCTCCAGTCGCTGGGTGTACTCCAGCGCCTTGTCCCAATCGCGTTCCTGCTGGTAGATGTCGACCAGGTGATCGATGGCCTGACGCTGGTGCGCGCCGCTCTCCAGCAGTTCCTTGAACAGGCTCTCCGCGCGATCGAGCAGGCCCGAGCGCATATAGTCGAGGCCCAGTTCCAGGAGCGCGAGCGCGCGCTGGTCGAATTCCAGCGTGGGTCGCGCGACCAGGTTCTGGTGGATGCGGATGGCGCGATCGACCTCGCCACGTCGGCGGAAGAGGTTGCCGAGCGCGAGATGGGTCTCGACCGTCTCGCTCTCGACTTCGAGCACCTTGATGAACACTTCGATGGCCTTGTCTGGCCGGTCGTTCAGCAGGAAATTCAGTCCGCGGATGTAGTCGCTGGGCAGCGAGCCGCCGCCGCCGCGCGGGCGCTGGCGACGCGCGTCGCGACGCCCGATCAGCCAGCCGGAATAGGCCGCGACCGGCAACAGGCAGACCACCAGGCCGAACAGGTAGTCAGGTGACATCTTTCGCGGTGAGCGCGCGCAGGCTGTCCAGTTCGCGGGTGGTGATCTGCTGGCGACGCTTGAGGCGCCGCAGTTCCTGCTTGAGCCCGAACACGACGCTCGCCATCGCCAGCAGGCCGAGCGCGACGCCGAGCGCGAGCGCGCCCACCGCCACCAGCGAGACTTCCAGGTCGAGCTTGCCGGCGAAGTAGTCGAGCGCCACGGTCTGGCGGTTGCGCACGTGGAACAGGATGCCGACCACCGCCACCAGCAGCGCGACCAGCAGGTAGAAGATGCGGGTCATGGTCATCGCGCCGTGGCCCGCGCGCGCGTGACCACGCGCGCCGAGCGCCTGAGAAGGGAGCCGCCGGACTCAGGACTCGTCGTCGTCGTCCAGCAGGTCATTGTCGCCGTCGCCATCGGTATCCGGATCGTAGTCCCGTGCCAGCTTGATCTCCGGCGCGGTGACCGCGCCGAGGTTGACCCGCTCGCGCAGTTCCTTGCCCGGCTTGAAGTGCGGCACGTACTTGGCCGGCAGCGACACCGGATCGCCCGACTTGGGATTGCGTCCCACGCGCGGCGGCCGGTAATGGAGAGAGAAGCTGCCAAAGCCGCGAATCTCGATGCGTTCCCCCGTCGCGAGCGTCTGGCCCATGTGTTCGAGCATGGTCTTGACCGCCAGCTCGACGTCACGGTAGCCAAGCTGAGACTGCTTGCGCACCAGCGATTCGATCAATTCAGACTTGGTCATTATTGTTCTCGACTAGGCAGGCGCCGACGCGCACGCGGGCAGCGCGCGCGTCGGCCCGCGACCGCTTACTTGTCCAGCTGTTCCTTCAACAGGTCACCGAAGGTGGTGCGGCCACCTTCGTTGTCGGCGCTGTATTCCTGCAGGGCAGCTGCCTCTTCCTCGCTTTCCTTGGCCTTGATCGAGAGGTTCACCACGCGGCGCTTGCGGTCGACTCCGACGATCAGCGCTTCGATGGTTTCGCCCTCGCGCAGCACCTTGCGCGCGTCGTCCACCGGGTCGATGGACAGTTCCGACGCGCGAATCGAGCCTTCGACGCCCTCGGCGAGTTCCAGCGTGCCGCCCTTGGCGTCCACCGCCACCACCTTGCCGCTGACCACGGCGCCCTTGCCGTGCTGCGCGAGGTAGGTGGAGAAGGGATCCTGGGCCAGCTGCTTGACGCCGAGCGAGATACGCTCGCGCTCCGCGTCCACCGCCAGCACCACGGTCTCGAGCTCATCGCCCTTCTTGTAGTTGCGCACCACTTCCTCGCCCGGCAGATCCCAGGAGAGATCCGACAGGTGCACGAGGCCGTCGATGCCGCCTTCCAGGCCGATGAAGATGCCGAAGTCGGTGATCGACTTGATCTTGCCGACCACGCGCTCGCCCTTGTTGTGGGTCGCGGCGAACTCTTCCCAGGGATTGGACCGGCACTGCTTCATGCCGAGCGAGATGCGGCGACGCTCCTCGTCGATGTCCAGCACCATGACCTCGACTTCCTCGCCGAGGTGCACGACCTTGGAGGGATGCACGTTCTTGTTGGTCCAGTCCATCTCGGAGACGTGCACCAGGCCTTCCACGCCTTCCTCGATCTCGACGAAGCAGCCGTAGTCGGCGATGTTCGAGACCTTGCCGAACAGGCGGGAGTGCTCGGGGTAGCGGCGCGCGATGTCGACCCAGGGATCGTCACCGAGCTGCTTCAGGCCCAGCGACACGCGCTGGCGCTCGCGATCGAACTTCAGCACCTTCACTTCGATCTCGTCGCCGATGTTGACCACTTCGGACGGATGCTTGACGCGGCGCCAGGCCATGTCGGTGATGTGCAGCAGGCCATCGATGCCGCCGAGGTCGATGAACGCGCCATAGTCGGTGAGGTTCTTGACCAGGCCCTTGATCACCGCGCCTTCGTTCAGGCCTTCCAGCAGCGCCTCGCGCTCGGCCGAGTTCTCGCTCTCCACCACCGCGCGGCGCGAGACCACGACGTTGTTGCGGCGACGATCGACCTTGATGACCTTGAACTCGAGCGGCTTGCCTTCCAGGTAGCTGGTGTCGCGCACCGGGCGCACATCGACCAGCGAGCCGGGCAGGAAGGCGCGAATCGAGCTGATGTCGACGGTGAAACCGCCCTTGACCTTGTCGCTGATGATGCCGACCACGGTTTCGTTGGTTTCGCAGGCCTTCTCGAGCTCTTCCCAGGCCTTGGCGCGCTTGGCCTTGTCACGCGACAGGCGGGTCTCGCCGTAGCCATCCTCGACCGCGTCGAGCGCGACGTCCACTTCGTCACCGACCTTGACGTCGATGTCACCGGCATTGTTGCGGAACTGGTCGAGCGGAATGACGCCTTCGCTCTTCAGGCCGGCGTTCACGACGACGAAGTCCGAGCGGATCTCGACGATCATGCCCTTGACGATGGTGCCCGGCCGCATCTTGGCGGCGACCTGACTCTGTTCGAATAACTCTGCGAAACTTTCCGCCATATATTTCAAAAACGAACGCCTGCCCGACCGCCGCCGCATGCGCGGGGCGAGGACGCAGACCTTCTCGTCTCCTAAAACAAGTTGTGTTGATCGGACGGCCTGGCGCCCGAGGCTCGCGCCTCAGGCCAGGCCAGTTTTCCGCACCAGCCGCTTCACATGGTCGACCACGGTGGCGATATCGCTATCGGTCGTATCGAGGATGATGGCGTCGGTGGCCGGCTTAAGAGGGGCAATGGCGCGCTGTTCGTCGCGACGATCCCGCTCGGCGATGTCCTCTATAAGCTGCGGAAAGGTAACACCCATCCCTTTTTCATTCAACTGCTTATAGCGCCTGCGGGCCCGTTCCTCGGCGCTCGCGGTGAGGTAGATCTTGAGCTCGGCGTCGGGGAACACGACCGTCCCCATGTCGCGCCCGTCGGCGACGAGTCCGGGCGGCTGGCGGAAGGCCCGCTGGCGCGCGAGGAGCGCATCGCGGACCGCGCCTAAGGCCGCCACGCGCGAGGCGGCGGCGCCGGCGGCTTCGCTGCGGATGCGGTCGGTGACGTCCACCCCCTCCAGCAGGACATGGGTGTCCGCGGGATGCTCGACGAAGCCGACCGGCAAGTTGAGGGCCAGCGCCGCCACCGCCGGGGCGTCGTCCAGGGCCACGCCCCGCGCCTCGGCGTGGCAGGCGGTGACTCGATATAGCGCCCCCGAATCGAGCAGGTGCCAGCCGAGCCAGGCCTTGATCAGGCGGGCGATGGTGCCCTTGCCGGTGCCGCTCGGCCCGTCGATGGCGATGACCGGGGCGGGCATCAGGCCTGGATCCTGAGCCCGACCGCGCGAGCGTCGGCCACGAAGCTCGGAAAGGAGGTGGCGATGTTGGCCGCGTTGTGGATGGTGACCGGGCCGCTGGCGCGCAGCGCCGCCATGGCGAAGGACATCGCGATGCGGTGGTCACCCTCGGCGTCGATCTCGCCGCCCTGGAGCTGGCCGCCCTCGATGGCGATGCCGTCGTCAAACACCTCGCAGGCGATGCCGAGCGCGGCCAGGCCGCGCGCCATGACGGCGATGCGGTCGCTCTCCTTGTGGCGCAGTTCCTCCGCGCCGTGCAGCACGGTGCGGCCGTCCGCGCAGGCGGCTGCGATGAAGATGGCCGGGAACTCGTCGATGGCGAGCGGCACGGCCGCCGCCGGGATCTCGATGCCGCGCAGCGGTCCGCCATGGATGGTGAGGTCCGCGACCGGCTCGGCCCCGCAGGCGCGCGGCTGGCCGTGGTCGATGCGCGCGCCCATCGCGGCCATGATGTCCAGGATGCCGATGCGGGTGGGATTGACGCCCACCGCCGGCAGGGTCAGCGCGCTACCCGGCGCGATGGCCGCGCCGACGATGAAGAACGCGGCCGAGGAGATGTCGGCCGGCACCTGGATGTCGAACGGCGCGAGACGCTGGCCGCCGCGCAGGCTGACCGTGCCGTGGTCGACGGCCAGGTCCACGCCGCAGGCGCGCAGCATGAGTTCGGTGTGATCGCGGGTCGGGGCCGGCTCGGTGACGCGGGTGATGCCATCGGCGAACAGCCCCGCGAGCAGCACGGCGGACTTCACCTGGGCGCTCGCCACCGGCAGCACGTAGTCGATCGCGCAGAGCCGCCCGCCGCCGGCGAGCGTCAGCGGCGGCGTGCCGCCTTCGGCGGTGGCGATGCGCGCGCCCATGCGGTTCAGCGGCTCGGCCACGCGGCGCATCGGCCGCCGGCTGAGCGAGGGATCGCCGGTCAGCGTTGCGGGCAGGCCGGCGCCGGCCAGGATGCCGGAGAGCAGGCGCATGGAGGTCCCGGAGTTGCCGAGGTAGAGCGGCGCGGTCGGCGCGCGTAGACCATCGACGCCCACGCCGTGCACGGTCAGGCGCCCGTCGCCGTGGTTCTCGACCTGGACCCCGAGCGCGCGGAACGCATCCATGGTGGCCAGCACGTCCTCGCCCAGCAGGCAGCCGGACACCTGGCACACGCCGTCGGCGAGCGCGCCCAGCATCACCGAGCGGTGGGACACGGATTTGTCCCCCGGCACCGTCAGGCGTCCGGTGAGCGCGCCCCCGGGCGCGACGGTCAGATCATTAGCGACGTGCATTGGCTTCCGGGATCAGGCAACGGTCGCGCGCTTCCTTGGCGCGGCGGAAGGAGAGTTCCAACGCCGCGCCGTCCCCGGCGCGGATGGCGTCCGCGAGGCGCGCGAGCCGCGCGCCGAAGGTTTCACAGAGTTCGAGCAGCGCGGCGTCGTTGGCGAGCGCGATGTCGCGCCACATCTCGGGATTGCTCGACGCGATACGGGTGAAATCGCGAAAGCCGCCGGCGGCGAAGGCGAAGATGTCATCGGCGTCCGCCGCGCAGGCCAGCATGTCGACCAGGGTGAAGGCCAGCATGTGCGGCAGGTGCGAGGTCGCGGCGAGCACGCGATCGTGATCCTCCACCGCCATGTCGCACACCCGCGCGCCGGCCGTCTCCCACAGCGCGCGCACCCGCGCGAGCGCGCGGCCGTCGGTGTCGGCCACCGGCGTCAGGATCACGCGGTGCTCGACGAAGAGTTCAGCAAAGGCCGCGCCCGCGCCGCTGTGCTCGGTGCCGGCGATGGGGTGCCCCGCGACGAAGCGCGGGAAATGCGCGCCCAGCGCGGCGCGCGCCGCCGCCACCACGCTGGCCTTGGTGCTGCCGACGTCGGTGACGACCGTGTCGGGTCCGAGCGCCGGCGCGATGCGCTCGAGCACGCCGCGGGTCGCGCCGAGGGTGGTGCCGATGACGACCACGTCGGCGTCGCCGACTTCCGCGGAGGCATCGAGCGAATAGCGGTCGACCACGCCGAGCCGCACCGCGAGCTCGAGGTTCTCGCGGCCGCGACCGACTCCGACGACCTCACCGACGGCGCCGGCCTTGCGCAGCGCGCAAGCCAGCGAGCCGCCGATCAGACCGACGCCGATGACGACCAGTTTGTCGATCATGCGGGCCGTGTCGTCGCGCTCAGAGGATCGCGCGGGGGTAGCTGCCGAGCAGCTTGAAGGAGATCGCGCGACTCTCGATCTCAGCCAGCGCGGCGGCCATCACCGGGTCTTCGCTGTGGCCACGCAGGTCCACGAAGAACAGGTAGTCCCAGGTGCCGTTCCGCGCCGGGCGCGACTCGATACGCGACATGCTGATATCGCGCTCGGCCAGCACCGCCAGGATCGCGTGCAGCGCGCCCGGCTTGTTGTGCAGCGCGAACATCACGCTGGTGAGATCGTCACCGCTGGCGCGGGGAATGGCTCGACCGAGCACCGCGAAGCGCGTGGTGTTGTGCGGAAAGTCCTCGATGTTCGCGGCCAACACGGTCAGTCCGTAGCGCTGGCCCGCCTCGACGCTGGCGATGGCGGCGCTGGCGTCTTCCTCGCGGGCACGCTGCGCGGCGGCGGCATTGCTGCTGAAGGCGATGCGCTCCGCGGTCGGCAGGTGGCTGTCCAGCCAGCCGCGGCACTGCGCCAGCGCCTGCTCGTGCGCATACACGCGCTGTACTTCGCCGAGCGTCGCGCGCGTCGAGAGCAGCTGGTGATGCACGTCGAGGACGATCTCCGCGCAGATGCGCAGCGACGATGCCGCCAGGCTGTCCAGCGTCTGGTTCACCGAGCCGCCGACCGAGTTCTCGAGCGGCACCACGCCGTAGTCGCAGGCGCGGGCCTCGACATCGCGGAACACTTCGCTGACGTGCGCACAGGCCATCGGCGCGACCGCGCCGCCGAAGTGCTTCAGGACTGCCGCGTGGGTATAGGTGCCTTCGGGGCCCAGGTAGGCGATGCGCAGCGCCTGTTCGAGCGACAGGCAGGTGGAGATGATCTCGCGCATCACGCGCACGAGGTCTTCGTCGGGCAGCGGACCGGGATTGTGTTCCAGCAGGCGGCGCAGGATGCGCGCCTCGCGTTCGGGCCGGTAGAACTCGGTGGCGCTGCCGTCGGCGCGCTTGACCTCGCCCACTTCCATGGTGAGCGCCGCGCGGCGGTTCAGCAGTCGCAGCAGCTCGTCGTCGACCGCGTCGATCTCGACGCGCAGTTCGCCGATGCGCTGCTCGGTGGACATCGCCCGCGGCTCAACCCACGCGCACGCTGGCCCGCCAGCGTCGCCAGCGTCGCCAGCGCCAGGTGTCGCACGGCCGCGCCGCCTCACGCATCGTCGCCACCCTCGGCATCGAGCGCGCCACGCTCGTCAGCGTCGGACGACTCGTCGTCGCCGCCGGCTTCATCGGTGCCTTCGCCCGCCTCGCCGTCCAGGCCGTCGCCGACCATGCCGCCGAGGTCCGCGATGGTCGACACGCCGACCAGCGATTCGCCGTCGCTGAGCGCGATGAGTCGCACGCCCTGGGTGTTGCGCCCGATGACCGAGATGCCGGCCACCGGCGTGCGCACCAGCGTGCCCTTGTCGCTGATCAGCATGATTTCGTCGTCGTCGCTGACCGCGGCCGCGCCGATCACCACGCCGTTGCGTTCGCTCTCCTGGATCGCGATCACGCCGAGGCCGCCGCGGCCCTTGACCGGGAATTCCTCGAAGCGCGTGCGCTTGCCATAGCCCTTGGCGGTGGCGATCAGCACCGTGCCCTCGCCTTCCAGCGGAATGAGGGCGATCACTTCCTGGCCGGAGGCCAGCGTGATGCCGCGCACGCCGCGCGCGAGCCGCCCCATGGGTCGCACGTGCCGTTCGGAGAAGCGCACCGCCTTGCCGGCGGACGTCACCAGCAGCAGATCCGCCGCACCCTGGGTCAGCGCCACGCCGACCAGGCGGTCATCCTCGTCCAGATCGACGGCGATGATGCCGGCGGTTCGTGGGCGGGAGAAACTGTCCAGCGAGGTCTTCTTGATCACCCCGCTCGCGGTCGCCATCACCACGTAGAGTTCCGGGTCGAACTCCTTGATCGGCAGTACCGCGGTGATGCGCTCGCTCTCCGCCAGCGGCAGCAGGTTGACCAGCGGCCGACCGCGCGCGGTGCGCCCGGCCTGCGGCACTTCGTAGACCTTCAGCCAGTACAGCTTGCCGTGGGTGGAGAAGCACAGCATGGTGTCGTGGGTATTGGCCACGAACAGCTTGTCGACGAAATCCTCGTCCTTGGTGGTGGTCGCGGTCTTGCCCTTGCCGCCGCGGCGCTGCGAGCGGTAGACCTCGATCGGCTGCGACTTGGCGTAGCCCGCGTGGGACAGGGTCACCACCACGTCCTCTTCGGAGATCAGGTCTTCGAGCGAGAGGTTCTCGTGGGTGTCGATGATCTGCGTGCGGCGCGGGTCGCCGAAGTTCTCGCGGATCTCGAGCAGCTCGTCGCGGATGACCTGCATCAGGCGCTCGGGGCGACGCAGGATGTCGAGCAGGTCGTCGATGCGCGCCAGCACCTCGCGGTATTCCTCGAGGATCTTGTCCTGCTCGAGCGCGGTCAGGCGCTGCAGGCGCATGTCGAGGATCTCGCGCGCCTGGCGTTCCGACAGGTGGTAGCCGTCGTCCTTGAGCCCGAACTGTGGCGGCAGGTCCTGCGGGCGCGAGACTTCGGCGCCGGCGCGCTCGAGCATGGTCAGCACCAGGCCGGGCGCCCACGGACGCGACATCAGGGCCTCGCGCGCCTCGGCCGGCGACGGCGAGGCCTTGATCAGTTCGATGATCGGGTCGATGTTCGCGAGCGCGACGGCGAGACCTTCCAGGATATGGGCGCGTTCGCGCGCCTTGCGCACCTCGAACAATGTGCGCCGGGTCACCACCTCGCGGCGATGGCGCAGGAAGCACTCCAGCAGTTCGAGGAGGTTCAGCGTGCGCGGCTGCCCATCCACCAGGGCGACGGTGTTGATGCCGAACACCGACTGCATCTGCGTGTGGCGGTACAGATTGTTGAGCAACACCTCGGCGCTCTCGCCGCGCTTCAGCTCCATGACGATGCGCATGCCGTCCTTGTCGGACTCGTCGCGCAGGCCATCGGGCCGGATGCCGTCGATCTTCTTTTCCTTGACCAGCTCGGCGATCTTCTCGATCAGCCGCGCCTTGTTGACCTGGTAGGGCAGCTCGGTGACGACGATGCGCGGGAAGTCGGTGTCGCCGTCCTCGATGTCGACCCGCGCGCGCACGTAGATGCGGCCGCGCCCGGTGCGGTAGGCCTCGCGGATCCCCGCCGCGCCGTTGATGATGCCGGCGGTGGGGAAATCCGGCCCCGGGATGTACTTCATCAGCGCGTCGACGTCGAGCGTCGGCTCGTCGATGAGCGCGACGCAGGCGTCGATCACCTCGGAGAGATTGTGCGGGGCGATGTTGGTCGCCATGCCGACCGCGATGCCGCTCGAACCGTTGACCAGCAGGTTCGGAATGCGCGACGGCAGCACCGTCGGCTCGAATTCCTTGCCGTCGTAGTTGGGCGTGAAGTCGACCGTCTCGCGATCGATGTCGGCCAGGAGTTCGTTGGCGATGCGATCGAGACGGCACTCGGTGTAACGCATCGCCGCGGGCGCGTCGCCGTCCACCGAGCCGAAGTTGCCCTGGCCGTCGATCAGCGTGTAGCGCAGGGAGAAATCCTGCGCCATGCGGACCAGGGTGTCATAGATCGCGTTGTCGCCGTGCGGGTGGTATTTACCCATCACGTCGCCGACCACGCGCGCGCATTTCACGTACGGCCGGTTCCACACGTTGTTCGCTTCCTGCATCGCGTAGAGCACGCGGCGATGCACCGGCTTCAAGCCGTCGCGGGCGTCTGGCAGTGCGCGTCCCACGATTACGCTCATGGCGTAATCCATGTAGGACTGGCGCATCTCGTCCTCGATGTTGACAGGCACCAGCTGGCGCGCGAAATCGGCCATGGGGAAGGCTAATTAACGTGTTGAATTTTTATGAGATTTCCCGAGCCCGGGAAAGGCGGCAGTATAACACCGTAATCGTGCGCGAAGCACCCCCGCGGGGCAGGCTCGAGACTCAGGCGAACAGCCGCGCGATGGCTGCCGCGTCGGGCCGCTCGATCACGCCCTTCTCGGTCACCAGCGCGTCGATGAGTTCGGCCGGGGTGACGTCGAACACCGGGTTCCAGGCCGCGACGCCCGGTGCCGCCAGCGGCGTGCCGCCGAGCTGCGTGAGCTCTTCGCCGGCGCGGTGTTCGATCTCGATGTCGGCGCCGTTCGGCGTGGCCGGGTCGATGGTCGAGAGCGGGGCTACGATCATGAACTTCACGCCGTGGGCCCGCGCCAGCGTGGCCAGGCCATAGGTGCCGATCTTGTTCGCGCTGTCGCCGTTGGCCGCCACCCGGTCGGCGCCCGTGATGACCCATTGCACGCGTCCCTCGCGCATCAGCCAGGCCGCCGCGCTGTCCGCGATCAGGGTGACCGGAATGCCGTCCTGCATGAGTTCCCAGGCGGTGAGCCGCGCGCCCTGCAGCCACGGACGGGTCTCGCCGGCGTAGACCGCGGCGATGCGACCGGCCTGCCAGGCGCTGCGAATCACGCCGAGCGCGGTGCCATGCCCGGCGGTCGCGAGCGCGCCGGCATTGCAGTGGGTGAGTACGCCCGCGCCATGCGCGATCAGGCTCGCGCCGAAGGCGCCCATCGCATGGTTGGCGGCGAGGTCCTCGGCGTGCAGGCGCGCGGCGAGCGCGAGCAACTCGGCGAAGGGCTCGTGCGCGCAGGCTGCGCAAGCCGCCGCCATGCGATCCAAGGCCCACATGAGATTGACCGCGGTCGGTCGCGCGGCGCGCAGCAGCGCGATGTCGGCCGCGACGCCTGCGCGCCAGTCGGCGCCCGCGCGCGCGTGATGCTCGCGCGCCGAGAGCGCGACCGCGTAGGCTGCCGTGATGCCGATGGCGGGCGCGCCGCGGACCACCATCGCGCGGATCGCCTCGGCCGCGCTCGCGGCGTCGTGACACTCGACATGACGCAGCTCACGGGGCAGCACGCGCTGATCGATCAGTACCAGCCGGTCCTGTTCCCAGCGTATCGGTTGCGTGTGTGGTGCGGCCGCGGCCATGCAAGTGTCCCGTGATTGGTGCTGTGGTACTTTAGTCGAAACCGCACGCAGCCGGACACTTCATGGTCCCGAACGCACAGGCCCTGCACGCTCGCTGGGTCATTCCCGTCGAGCCCGCGGGACAGGTGCTCGAACACCATACCGTGGTCATTGAGAACGCCACCATCAGCGCGGTACTGCCCACCGCCGAGTGGCGTAGTCCGGGCCCGGCGATGCAGGAACTCGCGCTGCCCGAGCACGCGCTGATCCCTGGCCTGGTCAACACCCACACCCACGCGGCGATGAGCCTGTTTCGCGGCATGGCCGACGATCGGCCGCTGATGGACTGGCTCACCAATCACATCTGGCCGGCGGAAGCGCGCGCGGTCAACCGCGAATTCGTACGCGACGGCACGCGCCTCGCCGCGGCCGAGATGCTGCTCGGCGGCACGACCTGCATGAACGACATGTACTTCTTCGGTGACGAGGCCGCGGCCGCCGCCATCGAGGCCGGCCTGCGCGCCGTGATCGGCATGATCGTCATCGGCTTTCCCAGCGCCTGGGCGGCCGACGTCGACGAGTACTTTCGCAAGGGCCAGGCGGTGCACGATCAGTACCGCGATCATCCCCTGATCACTACCGCCTTCGCGCCGCACGCGCCCTACACCGTGGACGATGCCGCGCTGACTCGCATCGCGACGCTGGCCGAGGAACTCGACTGCCCGGTGCACATGCACGTGCAGGAGACCGCGGACGAAGTCGAACAGGCCATCGCCGCCAATGGCCTGCGGCCGCTGCGGCGCCTGCAGGGCCTGGGCCTGGTCACGCCGCGCCTGCTCGCGGTGCACGCGACCTGCCTGGATCCCGAAGAGATGGACCTGCTCGCGACCCGCGGCGTGACCGTGGTGCACTGCCCGGAGTCGAACCTGAAGCTCGCCAGCGGCTTCTGCCCGGTGGCGGCACTGCTCGCGCGTGGCGTCAACGTCGCGCTCGGCACCGACGGCGCGGCGAGCAACAACGATCTGGACATGCTGGGCGAGTTGCGCACCGCCTCACTGCTGGCCAAGGGCGTGGCCGGCGATCCCTGCGCGCTACCCGCCGCCCAGGCGCTGCGCATGGCGACCTGGAATGGCGCCCAGGCGCTCGGCCTCGAGCGCAGCATCGGCTCCATAGAAGTCGGCAAGCAGGCCGACCTCGTCGCCATCGATCTGGGCGACCTGCGCGCCCGCCCGGTCTACGACCCGGTCTCGCAGATTGTCTACAGCGCGCACCGCGACCAGGTGACCCAGGTCTGGGTCGCCGGTCGCCACGTGGTACGCAACCGCCAGCTCGCGACCTTGGACGTGCTGGGTTTGAAAGCCAGCGCCGAGGAGTGGGGGCAGAAGCTGTAGGTCGGGTTTCAACCCGACATTTACGCTGATCGTCGAAGCGCCGTGCTTGGCCGATTGAAATCGGCCCTACAAGGCGGCTTTCGGGTTGGCGGGTTGGAATCCGATCATGTAGCCGTGCATGGCCGATTGAAATCGGCCCTACATCGGAGTCGCCTGTAGGGCGGGTTTCAACCCGCCATTCCATTCCAGAGTGCTGAACAAGCCCCGAATCGAATGTCGGGTGCAAGTCCGTCCTACAGCTTACCGTTCACCTTGTCCCAGCGATTCACGATCGCGCAGAACAGGTCGGCGGTGCGCTCGGCGTCGTAGATGGCCGAGTGCGCGGCCTGCGCGTCCCAGTCGAAGCCCGCGGCGCGCACGGCGCGCGCCAGCACCGTCTGACCATAGGCCACCCCGGACAGCGCGGCGGTGTCGAAGGTGCTGAAGTTGTGAAACGGGAAATCCTTGATGCCACTGCGCGATGCGGCGGCCTTGACGAAGGACAGGTCGAACGACGGGTTGTGGCCGACCAGGATCGCGCGCGTGCACATGTGCTCCATGATCTGGCGCTTCACGGCGATGAAGATCTCGCGCAGCGCGTCGCCCTCCTCCACCGCCAGCCGGAACGGGTGCCAGGGATCGATGCCGTTGAACTCCAGCGCGCGGCGGTCGAGATTGGCGCCGGGAAAGGGCTTGACGTGAAAGGCGAAGGTCGCCTGCCGGTGCCAGCCTATCTCGCTGTCCACGTCGAGCGTGACGGCCGCTATTTCCAGCAGCGCGTCGGTGTCCGGGTTGAAGCCGCCGGTCTCGACATCGACGATGACGGGCAGGAAGCCGCGAAAGCGGCCGGCGACGGGACTGCTGCTCATGGCTGAGCGCTCGCGCGAGGTCCGTCCGAGGACGGGCGCGTCGGTGCTGGCGAAAGTGTGATCAAGGACGGAATCCAGGCTGCTCGGTACGGGGCGGCCGCGGGTCGAAGCGCGCGGCGGCAGCCTCATGATAAGCCCTTCGTCGCGATTGCACAGGTTTGACCACCCTCGCGCGGCGGCCTGCGCCGGGCGGCTCGATGCGCAAGGCGGCTCGCCAACGCGTTCACGATCTTCGCGCCGCGGCCCCGAGGCAGCCGCGACGGCGCGGCGCGCGGTGCGCGCCGGGCCGGCCGGGCGGTATCATGCGCACTCACGTCATCACCCGTGCGCGACACCCTCCGAGCGGTGCCGCCCCTCGCCAGGAGTCCGTCGACCGTGCCGTCCGTTCCGTCCACCGTTCCACCCCTGTCCGAACTGACCGCCCTGTCGCCGCTGGACGGCCGCTACGCGCGTCACACCGGCGTGCTGCGCGCGACCATGAGCGAGTACGGACTGATCCGCTACCGCGTGCTGGTGGAGGTGGAATGGCTGAAGGCGCTGGCGGCGGAGCCGGCCATCGTCGAGCTGCCGCCCTTCGATGCCGCCGCGCTCGCGACTCTGGACGCCATCGTCACGAAATTCGACGCCGCCGCCGCGACGCGGGTCAAGACCATCGAGCGCAGCACCAACCACGACGTGAAGGCGGTGGAGTACTTCCTGCGCGAGCAGGTCGCCGACGTGCCGGCGCTCGAGCGCGCCATTCCCTTCCTGCACTTCGCCTGCACCTCGGAGGACATCAACAACCTGTCCTACGGGCTCATGCTGCGCGATGCGCGCGACACCATCGTCGCCCCCGCGCTCGGCGCCATCCGCGACGAGCTGAAGCGCCTCGCCCACACCCACGCCGAACTGCCCATGCTGGCCCGCACCCATGGTCAGACCGCGACCCCGACCACGCTCGGCAAGGAGATGGCCAACGTCGCCGCGCGGCTCGCCGAACAGCTCGCGCAGTTCGAGGGCGTGGCCATGCTCGGCAAGATCAACGGCGCGGTCGGCAACTACAACGCCCACGTGGTGGCCTATCCCGAGGTCGACTGGCCCGCGCTGTCGCGGCGCTTCGTCAGCGGCCTCGGTCTTTCCTGGAACGCCTACACCACGCAGATCGAACCCCATGACTGCGTCGCGGCCTACGCCGACGCGCTGGCGCGGGTGAACACGGTGCTGATCGATCTCGCGCGCGACGTGTGGAGCTACATCTCCATTGGCTACTTCAAGCAGAAGAAGGTCGAGGGCGAGGTCGGCTCCTCGACCATGCCGCACAAGGTCAATCCCATCGACTTCGAGAACGCCGAGGGCAACCTGGGCCTGGCCGACGCGCTGCTCGGACACTTCTCGCGCAAGCTGCCTATTTCGCGCCTGCAGCGCGACCTGACCGACTCGACCGTACTGCGCAACTTGGGCGCCGCGCTCGGCTACACCATGATCGCCTGCCGCTCGCTGTCACAGGGCCTGGCCAAGCTCGAGGTCGACGGCGAGGCGCTGGCGCGCGACCTCGACCAGGCGTGGGAGATCCTCGCCGAGCCGGTGCAGACCGTCATGCGCCGCTACGGCATCGCCGATTCCTACGAGCAGCTGAAGCAGCTGACCCGCGGCCAGCGCATCGATCGCGCCGGCCTGCACGCCTTCGTCGACGGGCTGGCGATCCCCGCGGCGGCGCGCGACGCGCTGAAGGCGCTCACGCCGGCCGGCTACGTAGGACTCGCGCCGCGCCTGGCGCGCGAGATCTGACATGGACCCGGCGCCCCTCGAGCCGCTGCTCGGCATCACCGCCGGCGCGAGCGAGCAGGATGGCCGCGAGGCGTTGCGTGAGACCTGCCTCGCGCTCGCGAGCCAGGCGCGGCGCACGCTCGACATCGTCAGCCGCCACCTCGATCCCGCGCTGTACGACAACGAGCCCTTCGCCGAGGCGGTCAAGCGCCTGTCCCTGGGCCATCGCAGTGCGCGCATTCGGCTGTTCATCCTCGACCCGCGGCCGCTGGTCGGCCAGGGTCATCGGCTGATCGAACTCGCCCAGCGGCTCAGCAGCTTCATCGACATCCGCACGCCGGCGCGTCAGCACCGCGAATTCAACGAAGCCTGGTTGAGCGCCGACCACACCGGCTACGCCCACCGCCAGTTCTCCGATCGCTACGCCGCCGAGGTCGACTTCAACGGCCGCCGGCGCGCGGCGGCGCTGTGCGAGCGGCTGGACGAGATGTGGGAGCGCGGTCAGCGCGACGCCAATCTTCGCCGACTGCACCTGTGAGACGCGCGCTCCTCGCCCTGCTGCTCGTGGGCCACGCGCTGCTGGCCGCGGCCGAGCCGCTGGTCACCGAGGTGGTGCCGCTGCGCCATCGCCTCGCCACCGAGGTGCTGCCGATGCTGCGCGACCTGGTGGTCGCCGAGGGCGCCGTGACCGGCATGGGCAACCAGCTCGTGATCAAGAGCACGCCGGCCAATCTCGCCGAGCTGAAACGCGTGCTCGCGAGTATCGACACGCGCCAGCAGATGCTGCGCATCACGGTGCGCCAGAACACCCAGACCGCGAGCCAGGCGGCGGCCGACGCGCTCGCCGCGCGGGCGCGCATCGGCGGCGCGGAAGTCGGCCTCGGCGGGCCGGGTGACGCCCCCGGCGCGGCGATTCGCTACGACTCGGGCGACGTGGGCGCGAGCGTCGAGTCCTATCGCACCCACGGCCAGGACGACCGCGCCAGCACCCACTTCGTGAACGCGCTCGAAGGCACGCCGGCCTTCATCGGCACCGGCCAGTCCGTGCCCCTGCCGAGCACCTCGGCGGTGCTCACGCCCTACGGCGCGAGCGTCCAGCAGTCGCTCGACTACCGCGCGGTGGGCAGCGGCGTGTACGTCACGCCACGCCTCGCCGGCGACGAGGTGACGCTCGAGATCTCGCCCTACGACCAGCGCCTCGATCGACGCATGGGCGGCGCCATCGAGGAACGCGGGGCGAACGCCGTGGTGCGCGGTCGCCTCGGCGAATGGCTGCCGCTCGGCGGCGCCAGCAGCGCGAGCCACGACCAGCGCGCGAGCGTGCTCAGCACCACCACCCAGGCCGGCAACACCGCCTATGACGTCTGGGTAAAAGTGGAACTCGTGCCCTGACTGCCGGACAATGACGTCCCCGGCGCCGCGCTCGCGCGGCGTCTCGCCAGACCAGGATCCGTTTCACGATGCGCCTATTCCGCGGTTCCCGCGCGCTCTCGCCGTTCCGTCTCGACAAGCTCATGGCCGCGTGTCGCGCGGTCTGCCCGACGCTCGACGGGCTCTCCGCCGAGCACCTGTTCGTCGCCTGGCCCGCCACGCCTGCCGACGACACCCCGGCGCAGCGCGAGCGACTCATCGCCCTGCTGCGCGCCGCGGGCGAGGTGGACCCCGCGCGTGACCCGGCGCCGGATCTCATCGTCACCCCGCGGCTGGGCACGCTGTCGCCCTGGGCCAGCAAGGCCGGCGATATCGCGCGCAACTGCGGCGCGCCGCTCGCGCGCATCGAGCGGGTCACCGCCTGGCGGCTCGCTGGCGTCGCGGCCGAGGAGCGCGCCGCGCTGCTGCCCCTGCTCCACGATCGCATGACCGAGACCGTGCTCGCCGGGTATGCCGACCTGGGTCGCCTGCTGCGCGATGAAGCCCCGCGTCCGCTGGTGCGCGTGCCGCTCGCGCGCCAAGGCCGAGCCGCGCTGGTCGACGCCAACGCGCGCTTGGGGCTCGCGCTCGCCGCCGACGAGATCGACTACCTGGTGGAACGCTTCACCGCCCTCGGCCGCGATCCGAACGACATCGAACTCATGATGTTCGCGCAGGCCAACTCCGAGCACTGCCGCCACAAGATCTTCAACGCCAGCTGGACCATCGACGGCGCGCCGCGGGACAGAAGCCTGTTCGCGATGATCCGCAACACCCACGCGACCCATCCGAACGAAGTGCTGTCCGCCTACCGCGACAACGCCGCGGTGACCCGCGGCTACCGCGCGCCGCGCCTGTTCGCCGATCCGGCGAGCGGCGAGTACCGCGAAGTGGTCGAAGACGTGCACGTCTTGATGAAGGTCGAGACCCACAACCACCCGACCGCCATCTCGCCCTACCCGGGCGCCGCCACCGGCGCGGGCGGCGAGATTCGCGACGAGGGCGCGACCGGCCGCGGCGGCAAGCCGAAGGCCGGGCTGACCGGCTTCAGCGTCTCGCACCTGCGCATTCCGGGTCTGCCGGGCGCATGGGAGCGCGAGCGCCCGCTGAATCCGCGCCTCGCCGACGCCTGCGCCATCATGCTCGAGGGCCCGATCGGCGCGGCGGCGTTCAACAACGAGTTCGGTCGCCCGGCGCTCGCCGGCTACTTCCGCAGCTTCGAGCACGTCGAGGGCGAACGCCTGCTGCGCGGCTACGACAAGCCGATCATGCTGGCCGGCGGTCTCGGCAACATCCGCGACGGCCACGTCGAGAAGCTCGGCATGCCGGAGAACGCCGCGATCATCGTGCTCGGCGGCCCGGCGATGCTGATCGGGCTCGGCGGCGGCGCGGCGTCCTCGGTGGGCTCGGGCGCGATGGAGGCCGATCTCGACTTCGCCTCCGTGCAGCGCGACAACGCCGAGATCCAACGCCGCGCGCAGATGGTGATCGACGCCTGCTGGGCGATGGGCGAGGACAATCCCATCCGCATGATCCACGACGTCGGCGCCGGCGGCCTGTCGAACGCGATCCCGGAGATCCTCCACGACGGCGGGCGCGGCGGTGAACTCGATCTGCGCGCGGTACCGAACGCCGAGCCGTCCATGTCGCCGCTCGAGATCTGGTGCAACGAGGCCCAGGAGCGCTACGTGCTGGCGCTCGATCGCGCCGACGTGCCGCGCTTCGCTGAACTCTGCGAGCGCGAGCGCTGCCCCTACGCGGTGGTCGGTCACGCGCGCGTGGAGGAGCACCTGCGCCTGCGCGATCCGGCTGCGTCGAACGCCGCTGACGACGCGCCCATCGATCTGCCGATGGACGTGAT
>JBFWYG010000030.1:38789-47148 GCA_050186725.1 Gammaproteobacteria bacterium
AAGGACAGCATGTCCATGCAGTCCGCGTGGCGCGCCGCCGACGGCGAGTGGCGCACGGTGTCGCCGGTCTCGCTGATCGCCTCGGCCTTCGCGCCGGTCATCGACATCGAAGCGAGCCTCACGCCGGAACTCCGCGCCGGCGAAGACACTCGCCTGCTTTTGCTCGACCTCGGCCGCGGACGCCAACGGCTCGGCGGCTCGATCCTCGCGCAGTGCCATGGCGCGCTCGGCGATGTGCCGCCGGACTGCGATTCGGCGCAGGATCTCGCCGACCTGTTCCGCGCCGTGCAGTGCCTGAACGACGCCGGCTACCTGCTCGCCTACCACGATGTGTCGGACGGCGGCCTCGCCGTGACGGTCGCGGAGATGGCCTTCGCCGGCCGCTGCGGCGTGGACCTCGACCTGACCGCGCTCGCGGGCGACACGCTCGCGGCGCTGTTCGCCGAGGAACCGGGCGCGGTCCTGCAGGTGCGCGCGACGGACGTTACCGCGGTCCTCGACTGGTGCCGGGCGCACACCGGGCTCGGCGACTGCCTGCACGCGGTAGGCAGGCCGAACGGCACACGCGAAGTGCGCATCCTGCGTGATGACGCGGAACTCTACCGCGCGTCGCTCACCACGCTCCTCGAACACTACAGTGCCACCACCCACGCCATGCAGCGGCTGCGCGACAATCCGCGCTGCGCCGACGAGGAACTGGCGAGCATTCTCGACGAGGCGGATCGCGGACTTGGCCTCGAGCTGCCGACGCCGACCTTCAGCGCGCATCGCCCGGTGACGCGTGCAGGTCCCAAGCCGCGCGTCGCGATCCTGCGCGAGCAGGGCGTCAACGGCTACGTGGAGATGGCGGCGGCCTTCGCCCGCGCCGGCTTCACGCCGGTGGACGTACACATGACCGACATCCTCGCCGGTCGCCAGACGCTGGAGGACATGCAGGGTCTCGCCGCCTGCGGCGGCTTCTCCTACGGCGACGTGCTGGGCGCGGGCCGCGGCTGGGCCGGCACCATCCGTTTCAATGCCCGCGCGCGCGAGCGCTTCGAAGCCTTCTTCCAGCGCGCCGACACCTTCACCCTGGGCGTGTGCAACGGCTGCCAGATGCTCGCCAACCTGGCGGACCTGATCCCCGGCGCGGCGCACTGGCCGCGCTTCGAGCGCAACGCGTCCGAGCAGTACGAAGCGCGGCTGGTGATGGCCGAGGTCGTGCAGTCCAACTCCATCCTGACCCGCGGGCTCGAAGGTCTGCGCGCGCCCATCGTGGTCGCGCACGGCGAGGGCCGCGCCGAATGGGCGCAAGGCCAGGCGGCGGATCCGCGCGGACTCGCGCTGCGCTACGTCGACAGTCACGGCGCGGTCGCCGCGCGCTATCCGGCCAATCCCAACGGCTCGCCCTTCGGCCTCGCAGGCGTGACCAGCGACGACGGCCGCGCGACCATCATGATGCCGCACCCCGAGCGCATCTTCCTGCGTCGCCAGCATTCCTGGCTGCCGCGCGAGTGGCGAGACGAGGAAGGGCCGTGGCTCGCGCTGTTCAACAACGCGCGCGCGTGGCTGGCGGGGCGCTAGCTCACAGACCGGCGCGCGGAAATGTCATGAACGACAAGCCGTTTCGCGAACTCATCGGCAAGGTGCGGCCGCTGACCTACGACGGCATCGAGCCCGAGCCGCGCCGCACGCCGCCACGACGTCGACGGCCTGAGGTGCAGAGCGAGAGCACCGCGCTGGTCGCCGACGCGCGGCCGGCCATCGCGAGCGATCGGCACGACACCGCGGTGTGCGGCGACTATCACCGCCCGGGCCTGCAGCGCGCGGTGCTGAAGAAGCTGAAACGCGGGCAGTTCCCGGTGCAGGACGAAATAGACCTGCACGGGCTCACGCTCAAGGAAGCGGGCGCGCTGCTCGGCGCCTTCATCGAACACGCACGCGGACAGCGCTTCGGCTGCGTGCGCGTGATCCACGGCAAGGGCTTGAGTTCGCCGGGCCGGAGCCCCGTGCTGAAACCGCAGGTGGCGCGCTGGCTGCGCGGCCACGACGGCGTGCTGGCCTACGCGGCGGCGCGCGACGCCGACGGCGGCAGCGGCGCGATGTTCGTGCTGCTGCGCGCGCGGCGGGAAAATTGATGGGACAGACCCCGCGTGCCGCGCGGGGTCTGTCCCGTCACGAACTTTCCAGCAGGCACACCGCGCTCGCCGCGATACCTTCGCCGCGGCCGGTGAAGCCCATCTTCTCGGTGGTGGTGCCCTTGACGTTGACCGCGTCGAGCGCGATGCCGAGGTCGTCGGCGATGTTCTGGCGCATGGCGGCGACATGGGCCGAGATGCGCGGCTTCTCGCAGATCGCCACCGCGTCGACATTGATCACCGCGTAACCGGCCTCGCTCACCAGTTCACGCACGCGCCGGAGCAGCGCGCGGCTGCTGACGCCCTTGTAGGCAGGATCGGAATCGGGGAAGTGGCGGCCGATGTCGCCGAGCGCCGCCGCGCCGAGCAGCGCGTCGCACACTGCGTGCAGCAGCACGTCGCCATCGGAGTGCGCGGCGAGGCCGAACTCGAAGGGGATCTCCACGCCGCCCAGCACCACGTGCGTGCCGTCCTTGAAACGATGGGCGTCGTAGCCCTGTCCGACTCTCATGCCTGTTCTCCAGGGCCCTGCGCGGCGAGGATCGCGGCGGCCAGGGCAAGGTCTTCGGGATGGGTGATCTTGAGATTGTCCGTGTGGCCCGCCACCACCCGCGGCACGAGGCCGGCGCGCTCGATGGCCATCGCCTCGTCGGTGACCAGCACACCATCGGCCAGGGCCGCGCTGATCGCGTCCCGCAACATGCCGAGGCGGAACATCTGTGGGGTCAGCGCGTGCCACAGCGCGCTGCGATCGACCGTCGCCACGATCGCGCCGTCGGCGTCGCAGCGCTTCAGCGTATCGCGCACCGGCGCGGCGAGGATGCCGCCCACCGCGTGCTGCTCGAGTTCGGCCAGCATGCGATCGAGATCCGCCGTGCGCACACAGGGCCGCGCGGCGTCGTGCACCATCACCCAGTCGTTCAGGTCCGCTACCAGTGCCAACGAATCGAGCGCGGCCAGCACCGAGTGACAGCGCTCGGCGCCGCCGACCACGTCGCGCACCTTGGGCGACAGGCGTGGCGCGAGGGCGGGGTAGAACTCGTCGCCCGCGCTGACGGCCACCACCACTCGCGCGACGCGCGGATGCGCGGCGAGGCGCGCGAGGGTGTGCTCGAGCACCGTGCGGCCGGCGAGTTCGAGATACTGCTTAGGGATCGCGGCGCCCATGCGCTTGCCGGCGCCGGCGGCCGGCACCACGGCGTAGACCGGGTTCATTCGACCGGCGCCGGCTTGCGCGCCGCGGGCCTAGGCGCGGGCTTGGTAGCCGTGGGCGCCGGCTTGGGAGACAGCTTGCCAGCGGCGGCCGCCGGTCGGGACGGTGGCTTCGCGGTGGGCTTCGCCACCGGCTTGGCGACTTCGCGCGGTACCGCGGGCTTGGCGGCGGGTGGCGGCGTGGTGGCGCCGTCCTCGCTCGCGGGCGCCTCGCCCTCGGCGAAGCGATCGAGCGCCTGGGCCGGCGCCGCGGCGAGTCCCGCGGTGGCGGCGTTCGGCGGTGCGGCACCGGGCGCGGGTGGGCGGCTCGGATCGGTGATGCGGAAGAACACCTCGCCGTCCTTCAGCATGCCCATCTCGCTGCGCGCGCGCTCCTCGATGGCTTCGAGGCCTTGCTTCAGGTCGATGACTTCGGCCGACAGGGAGCGGTTGCGCTCCTTCAGCCGCGCGATCTCCGCCTTCTGCTCGGCGACCGCGGTCTTCAGCTTGTCCACGTCACGGATGCCGCCGCGGGTGTACCAGAGCGAATACTGCAAGTACAGCGTGAGCGCGATCAGTGTGACGATGACGAGGCGCACCTGGAGCCGTGACGGTCACTGCCCCAGGTTGTAGAACGCCTTGCGCCCGGGATACACCGCGCGTGCGCCCAGCAGGTGTTCGATCACCAGGAGCCGGTTGTACTTCGCGATGCGATCGGAGCGCGACATCGAGCCGGTCTTGATCTGGCCGGTGCCGAAGGCCGCCGCGATGTCGGCGATGGTGGCGTCCTCGGTCTCGCCCGAGCGATGGGACACCACCGCGGTGTAGTTCGACGCCTTGGCGAGTTCGATCGCCGCGAAGGTCTCGGACAGGGTGCCGATCTGGTTGACCTTGATGAGGATGGAATTGCCGACCTTCTGCTCGATGCCACGCTGCAAGGTCGCGGCGTCGGTCACGAACAGGTCGTCGCCCACCAGCTGCACCGACTTGCCGAGCGCCGCGGTCAGGTGCTGCCAGCCGGCCCAGTCGTTCTGGTCCATCGCATCCTCGATGGTGATGATCGGATAACGCTTGCACCAGTCGGCGAGCATGTCGGTCATGCCGGCGGCGTCGAAGCTCTTGCCCTCGGACTCGAGCTCGTAGCGGCCGTTCTTGTAGTACTCCGAGCTCGCGCAGTCGAGGCCGAGCGCGATGTCGTCGCCGAGCTTGTAGCCGGCCTTTTCGACCGCGCGGGCGATGAGTTCGAGCGCCGCCTCGTTGGACGGCAGGTCCGGCGCGAAGCCGCCCTCGTCGCCCACCGCGGTGCTCATGCCGGCCGCGTTGATCAGCGCCTTCAGCGCGTGGAACACCTCGGCGCCATAGCGCAGCGCTTCGCGGAAGCTCGGCGCGCCGACCGGCAGGATCATGAATTCCTGCAGGTCCACGCTGTTGTTGGCGTGCGCGCCGCCGTTGATGACGTTCATCATCGGCACCGGCAGGATGTACTGGTCCTGTTCGCGGAGCGACTGGAACAGCGGCTTGCCGGCGACCGCGGCGGCGGCGTGGGCGGCGGCCATGGACACCGCGAGCATGGCGTTCGCGCCGAGCTTGCCCTTGTTCGGCGTGCCATCCAGCTCGCGCATCACGCGGTCGAGGCCGGCCTGGTCGGCCACCGCGAAGCCCTTCAATGCCTGGGCGATGGGGCCGTTGACGTTGGCCACCGCCTTGGTCACGCCCTTGCCGAGGTAGCGCGACTTGTCGCCGTCGCGCAGTTCCAGCGCCTCGCGCTCGCCGGTCGAGGCGCCGGACGGCACCGCCGCCGCGCCGCGCGCGCCGCTGTCGGTGACGACCTCGGCGCGCACCGTCGGGTTGCCGCGCGAGTCGATGATTTCCAGGGCTTCAATGCTTGCGATCTTGCTCATCGTCGTGCCGTTTGAAAGTGAATGAAGGGGTCATGAAGGGCGGCGCCAGGGCGCGCCGCCCGCGGGTGTGGTGCGCCGCGCGCGGCTCACACCACTGCGTCGCGCGCTTCGGCGACCGGCTGCTTCTGCTGGCGCAGCGCCGCCTGCAGGAAGGCGGTGAACAGCGGGTGGCCATCGCGCGGCGTGGAGGTGAACTCCGGATGAAACTGCACGCCGACGAACCACGGGTGGCTGGGGATCTCGACGATCTCGACCAGGTTGCCGTCCATCGAGCGCCCGGCGATGCGCATGCCGGCGGCCTCGAGGTCCATGGTGTAGGTGTTGTTGAACTCGTAACGGTGGCGGTGCCGCTCGTTGATGAGGTCGGTGCCGTAGGCGCGCGACACGAAACTGTTGGGCGCGAGCTTGCAGGCCTGGCCGCCGAGCCGCATGGTGCCGCCGACGTCGGCGTCGGCGCTGCGCTGCTCGATGGAACCGTCGGCCGCCTTCCACTCGGTGATGAGCGCGATCACCGGGTTGGGCGTGCGCTGGTCGAACTCGGTGGAATGGGCGCGCTCGAGGCCGGCCATGTGGCGCGCGAACTCGATCACCGCCGCCTGCATGCCGAGGCAGATGCCGAGATAAGGCACGCGCTGTTCGCGCGCGTACTGCACCGCCAGCACCTTGCCCTCGATGCCGCGCTCGCCGAAGCCGCCCGGCACCAGGATCGCGTCCATACGCGCGAGTTCGTCGCAGCCCTCGCTCTCGAGCCGCTCGGAATCGACGTAGTGGATGTTGACCTTGGTGCGGGTGTGGATGCCGGCGTGGATCAGCGCCTCGGACAGCGACTTGTAGGACTCGGTCAGGTTGACGTACTTGCCGACCAGCGCGATGTCCACCGCGCGCTCGGGATGTTCCAGCGCGTGGACCACGTTGTACCACTGGCTCAAGTCGGCCGGCGGCACTTTCAGGCCGAGCTTCTCGACCACGATGTCGTCCAGGCCTTCTTCCTGCAGCAGCATCGGGATCTTGTAGATCGTGTCGGCGTCGCGCGCGGTGATCACGGCGCGCTCCTCGACGTTGGTGAAGAGCGCGATCTTGCGCCGCTCGGAGGGCGGCAGCGGCCGGTCCGCGCGGCACAGCAGGATGTCCGGCTGGATGCCGATGGAGCGCAGTTCCTTCACCGAGTGCTGGGTCGGCTTGGTCTTCATCTCGCCGGCGGAATTGATGAAAGGCACCAGGGTGAGATGGATGTACAGCGTGTTCTGCGCGCCGAGTTCCACACGCATCTGGCGGATGGCCTCGAGGAACGGCAGCGACTCGATGTCGCCCACCGTGCCGCCGATCTCGACCATTGCGACTTCGGCATTGCCGGCGCCCTGCTTGATGCAGCGGATGATCTCGTCGGTGATGTGCGGAATGACCTGTACCGTCGCGCCGAGGTACTCGCCGTGACGCTCCTTGCGGATGACGTTGGCGTAGATGCGGCCGGTGGTGTAGTTGCTCTTCGACGACGTGCGCATGCGCACGAAGCGCTCGTAGTGGCCGAGATCGAGATCGGTCTCCGCGCCGTCGTCGGTGACGAACACCTCGCCGTGCTGGAAGGGGCTCATGGTGCCCGGATCGACGTTGATGTAGGGGTCGAGCTTGACCATCGAGATCTCGAGGCCACGCGCTTCGAGGATGGCCCCGAGCGAGGCGGCAGCGATACCCTTCCCCAACGAGGACACGACGCCGCCGGTAACGAAAATATATCGCGTCATGCAGTAAAGATTCGGGTGCCAGGTGCCTTAACCGTCGTACGGCGACGCCCGCTCCACGGCACCACGCGCACGGCCGCCAAGTTACCAGATCGGCCGCCCTGCCTCAACGACGCCGGGTCGCCGCCGAGCCCTCGGCGGAGCGGCCGGAGGCCGGTGATAAGATGCCCGCGCCGCCGGGCAGCCGCGCCGCGTTCGCGGTCCCGGCGCCCGGAATTCGCAGCCCTACCCGAGGAATGGACATGTCCGACATCGAAATCGCCCAGGCGGCGCGCATGCAGCCCATCGTCGACCTGGTCGGCGGCCGCTATGGCATCGCGGCCGAGCACCTGGTGCCCTACGGTCACTACAAGGCCAAGCTCTCGCTGGACTACATCCGCGGGCTCGAAGCGCGACCCGACGGCAAACTGATCCTGGTCACCGCAATCAGCCCGACCCCGGCCGGCGAAGGCAAGACCACCACCACGGTGGGCCTGGGCGACGCGCTGAACCGCGCCGGCAAACGCGCCATCATCTGCCTGCGCGAGCCGTCGCTCGGCCCCTGCTTCGGCGTCAAGGGCGGCGCGGCCGGCGGCGGCTATGCGCAGGTGGTGCCGATGGAAGACATCAATCTGCACTTCACCGGCGACTTCCACGCCATCGGCGCGGCGCACAACCTGCTCGCCGCGATGCTCGACAACCACATCAATCACGGCAACGCGCTGGACATCGACCCGCGGCTCATCACCTGGAAACGCGTAGTGGACATGAACGATCGCGCGCTGCGTGACATCGTGGTCGGGCTCGGCGGCACCGCCAACGGCTATGCGCGCGAGGATGGCTTCGACATCACGGTGGCTTCGGAAGTGATGGCGATCTTCTGCCTCGCCACTTCGCTCGCCGATCTGAAGGCGCGCCTAGGGCGCATCGTGGTCGGCTACACCCGCGAGCGGAAGCCGGTGACGGCTGCCGATCTCAAGGCCCACGGCGCGATGGCCGCGCTGCTGAAGGACGCCATCAGCCCGAACCTGGTGCAGACGCTGGAGAACAACGTCGCCTTCGTCCACGGCGGGCCGTTCGCCAACATCGCCCACGGCTGCAACTCCGTCACCGCGACCCGCACCGCGCAGAAGCTCGCCGACTACGTGGTGACCGAGGCCGGTTTCGGCGCGGATCTCGGCGCGGAGAAGTTCATCGACATCAAGTGCCGCATGGCCGGTCTCATGCCGCGCGCGGTGGTGCTGGTCGCGACCATTCGCGCGCTGAAGTACCACGGCGGCGTGGCGGTGGCCGAACTGAACCGCGAGAATCTCGCGGCGCTGGAAGTCGGCTGCGTGAACCTCGAACGTCATCTGACCAACATCCAGCGCCACTACGGCCTGCCCTGTGTGGTCGCGATCAACCATTTCACCCACGACACCCAGGCCGAGGT
>JBFWYG010000030.1:47248-51129 GCA_050186725.1 Gammaproteobacteria bacterium
GACAGACCCCGTTCGGGGTCTGTCCCTTCCTCAGGCGCTAAGGCGCCAGTTCGATCGTCCCGCTCACCGTCACCTCCACCGACTGCGTGCCCGCCTCGATGGTCGGCGCGGCGGCCTCGGCCTTCATCGCCAGCGCGCGACCGGCATAGGCGACCGGCGGCGGCATGGCGCCGCGGTGATCGATGTTGACGTTGACCAGGGTGTAGGACTTGCGTCCGAAGCTCTCGGTCACGGCTTGGGCACGCGCGCCGTAACGCTTGATGGCGGCCGCGATCAGCCGCTCATCCACCGCCTCCCGCGCCGCGTCCGAGATGCCATAGCTCACCGACTCGATGGCGAGACGCTGCTGCAGCTCACCGAGCAGCGCGGTCAGCGCGGCGTGGTCAGCACTTTCCAGGCGCAGGCCCTGGCGCACCTGCCAGCCCGAGATGCGGCCGTCGTCATACATCGGATCGCTGCGATAGTCCTGGGTCTGGGCCTTGATGCCCTTCACCTGCCGCGCCTTGCCCACCGCCCAGGCCATGGCCTCGTTGACCTGCGCGCCGGCCTTGGCCTGCTCGCGACCGTCGTGCTGCGCGGCGAGCTGCACCACCAAGAGATCGCTCTGCACGTCCTCGCGAGCGGAGACCGAGAGCGAGACGAGGTTGCGGGTGGGGCCATGTTCGTCGGCGTGGACGTTGAAGACGAGCAGGGCGAGCAGGAGCAAGAGTGGGCGCGGCATGCCGAATCCTCCGGAGGCGGAGCCCCATTGTAGGGCCGGTTTCAACCGGCCACGCACCGTGACGCTCGAAGTCGACGATGGCCGGTTGAAACCGGCCCTACAACGTCCTGATCAACTCCCACGCCGCCGCCACGTGCTCAGCCTCGGTATAGGACTGCCCCACGCAGAACCTGAGGGTGTACTGCCCGCGGATGACCGTGTGGCTCAGGAACAGCCGGCCGCTGTCGTTCAGGCGTTTCAGCAGCGCTTCGTTGTCGGCGTTCGTGCCGCGCTTGCGAAAGCACACCAGGTTCAGCGTGCGCGGCACCACGAGTTCGAACGTCGGATCGTCCTTCACCCATTGCTCGAACTCGGCGGCGAGCGCGACGTGCCGGCGAATGAAGGCTTGCAGACCCTGGACGCCGTAGCTGCGCAGCACGAACCACAGCTTCAGCGCGCGAAAGCGCCGGCCGAGCGGGATCTGCCAGTCGCGGTAGTCGATGATCGCGCCGCTCGCGCTGGCCTCGTTGCGCAGGTATTCCGGCAAGACGGTCAGCGCGCGAAGCAGGGGCTCGCGATCGGCGACGAAGAAGCAGTCGCAGTCGAAGTTGGTCAAGAGCCACTTGTGCGGGTTGAAGCAATAGCTGTCGGCGGCTTCCAGCCCGGCATGCAAATCTCGGAACTCCGGGCACAGCGCGGCGCTGCCCGCCATCGCGCCGTCGACGTGCAGCCACAGCCCCTCCTGCTTGCAGAGATCCGCGATCGCCGGCACCGGATCGACCGCGAGCGAGGACGTGGTGCCCACGCTCGCGCACACGAAGAAGGGCGTGAGGCCGGCGGCGCGATCGGCGGCGACGGCGGCGGCGAGCGCCGCGGCATCCATCGCGAGCCGGGCGTCGGTGCCGATCTTGCGCAGCCGCGCGCGCCCGAGGCCGGCGATGCTCGCCGCCTTGTCCATGGAGGAATGGGTTTCTTCCGAACAATAGGCCACCAAGGTTGCAGGCGTGCCCTGCTCGCGCGCGGTGTAGCCGCTCGCGCGTTCGCGCGCCGCGAGCAGCGCGCAGAGCGTGGCGGACGATGCCGTGTCCTGGATCACGCCGCCGCCCGGTCCCGCGCTCTTGAAGCGCTGCGGCAAAGCCAGCAGGTCGACCAGCCAGTCGAGCACGTGGCTCTCGAGCTCGGTGCAGGCCGGACTGGTCAGCCACAGCATGCCCTGCTGGCCGAGGCCCGCGCTCATGAGTTCGCCCAGGATCGAGGGCGCGGAAGCGTTGGCGGGGAAGTAGCCGAAGAAATTCGGGCTCTGCCAGTGCATCAAGCCCGGCAGCAGGATGCGTTCGAAGTCGGCCAGGATCGCGTCGAAGGTCTCACCCTGTTCGGGCGCGGCAGGCGGCAGCTGGGCGCGCAGGTCGCCGGGCGCGACTTGTGGCTTGACCGGCAGTTCGGCGACCCGCGCCTGGTAGTCCGCCAGCCAGTCGATGAGCGCATGCCCGGCGCGGCGGAATTCCTCCGCCGACATGTGCGGCACGCGTTGGTCGCTCATGGTCGATGCGGCGGCGACGGACGTGAACGCCCGTCGCCGCGACGTGCTCAGAGATTGGCGAGGATGTTCTCGGCCGCGCTGGCCTTGACATCCGAGGGCGCCGCCTCGCGATGCACCTGCTTCACCACGCCGTCTTCGACCACCAGCGCGAAGCGCTCACCGCGGGTGCCCATGCCGAAACCGCTCGCGTCCAGCGTCAGGCCCAGCGCCTTCACGTAGTCGGCGTTGCCGTCGGCCAGCAGGGTGACCTTGTCGGCCGCGCCCTGGTCCTTGGCCCACGCGCCCATCACGAACACGTCGTTGACCGACAGGCAGGCGATGGTATCGACGCCCTTGGCCTTCAGCGCGTCGGCGTTCTGGATGAAGCCCGGCAGATGCTTGGCCGAGCAGGCCGGCGTGAACGCGCCCGGCACCGAGAACAGCACCACTTTCTTGCCCTTGAACAGATCGTCGCTGGACACCTTGTTCGGGCCCTCGGCGGTCATCACGCCAAAGGTACCGCTGGGCATCTTGTCTCCTGCTTTGATGGTCACATCAACCTCCGTAGCCAGTGTCTTTAGTTGTGGATTGCGGGTGAGCGCGCCGGGCGCGGTCACCGTGGAGTGAGGCGGGATTGTGCCACCGCCCCGACGAGGCTGGATAGCGGTGCGCGAGATCCCGCGCCAGCGATACGGGAATGCGCCGCTCAGGCGACGCGATCGGGCGGCTCATGTCCGGCGAAGAAAGCGTCGAGATTGGCGAGCACGCGCAGGCCCATGGCGACGCGGGTCTCGCGGCTCGCGCTGCCGAGGTGCGGCAGCAGCACCACGTTCTGCATCGCGAGCAGTGGCGCGGGCACGCGCGGCTCGCCGGCGTAGACATCGAGGCCCGCGCCGGCCAGGCGGCCGGCGGCGAGCGCGGCGATCAGCGCGTCCTGGTCGACCACGTCGCCGCGCGCGGTATTGATCAGGAACGCGTCGGACCGCATGCGCGCGAGGCGCTCGGCGTTCAGCAGGTGGTGGGTGGCGGCGCCGCCCGGGCAGTGCAGCGAGACGAAGTCGGACCGCGCGAGGAGATCATCCAGCGAGGCCGCCTGGGTCGCGCCGAGCGCGGCCGCGACAGCGGGCGGCGGTGCGCCGCGGGTATGGAACAAGACGCGCATGCCGAAGCCCGCATGGGCGCGGCGCGCCACCGCTTGCGCGATGCGGCCGAAGCCGATGAGCCCGAGCGTCTTGCCGCTCACCTGGGTGCCGAGCAGATGGGTCGGCCGCCAACCCGTCCAGGCGCCGGCGCGCAATTCACGTTCACCCTCGCCGGCGCGCCGCGCGACCATCAGCAGGAGGGTGAGCGCGATGTCGGCGGTGCACTCGGTCAGCACGCCCGGGGTGTTGGTCACGGTGAGACCCGCGCGGCGCGCGGCGTCGAGATCGATGTGATTGAAGCCCACGCCGAAGTTGCCGAGCACCCGCACGCGCAGCGGGCGCGCGTCCAGCACGGCGGCATCGACGCGGTCGGTGACGGTCGGACAGAGCGCGTCGGCGCGGCCGAGCGCGTCGCGCAGCGCCGCGGCATCCAACGGTCGATCGTCCTGGTTCACCTCGAGTTCGTAGCGGGCGGCGAGCGCGGATTCCACCTCCGCCGGCCAGCGCCGGGTCAGGATCA
>JBFWYG010000031.1:0-13320 GCA_050186725.1 Gammaproteobacteria bacterium
GCCGCGCGGAACTCGTCGGCCACTGGGCCGATCACCTGCTGCAGCAGGACAGCGAGGATCTGCGCTACACCGACGCGCTGCTCACCGCCGACGCCGACCCCGCTGAACTCGATGGCGCGACGCTCGCACGGGTGCGCGCGCTGATGCGCGCCGCGCTGGATGACGACGCGGGCTTCACCGACTGGTTCGCGCGGCTGGTGAGCGAGCCCAAGTATCCGCGGGCCGAGGCCGACGAAGCGCCAGCGGGCGCGGCCGAGGTGCGGGCGCGTCTCGCGCGGGGCGGGCGGCTGGCCCGTCATCCCGCGAGCCGCTTCCTGTACGTGCGCGCGGCGCGCGGCGCCGGTCTCACGCTGTACGTCGATGGCGAGGCTCACGATTGTCGCGGCGCCGCGGTCGAGTTCGCGCTGCGGCTCTGCGCCGACACCGCCGCGCGCTTCGATGCGCAGGCGCTGCGCGCGCCGGCCGCATTGGCGCTCGCCACCGCGCTTCTCGCGCAGCAGGCCCTCACATGGGATGCGCGTGATGCGTGAGTTCGACGTTCGCGTCGCGCCCGCGACGTGGGCGGACGAGCATGCGCGCATCGAGCACATCCGCCGTCACGTGTTCATCGAAGAGCAGGCGGTGCCGGAAGACCTCGAGTGGGACGGCGAAGACGAGGCCGCGCTGCACTGGCTCGCCTGGCTGGGCGATACCGCGATCGGCACGGTGCGCCTGCGCGCTGGTGACCACATCGGCCGCATGGCGGTGCTGCGGGAGTATCGCGGCCACGGCGTCGGCCGGCGCCTGCTCGATGCCGCCGTGGCCCACGCGCGGACCGCCGGCGCGCGCGAAGTGCACCTGCACGCCCAGGTCCACGCGCTGGAGTTCTATGCCGCGGCCGGATTCATCGCCGAAGGGCCCGAGTTCGACGACGCCGGCATTCCCCACCGCACGATGCGAAGGATGTTGTAGGGCGGGTTTCAACCCGCCAGGCACGGTTTTGGTCGACCCGCCGTGCCTGGCCGATTGAAATCGGCCCTACAGCCGAAAGCGCGAGTTCGACGACATCGGCATCCCGCATCGCACGATGTGAAAGACGTTGTAGGGCGGGTTTCAACCCGCCATGCACGGTTTTGGTCGACCCGCCGTGCCTGGCCGATTGAGATCGGCCCTACAGCCGAAAGCGCGAGTTCGACGACATCGGCATCCCGCACCGCACGATGCGAGAAACGTTGTAGGGCGGGTTTCAACCCGCCATGCACGGTTTTGGTCGACCCGCCGTGCCTGGCCGATTGAAATCGGCCCTACAGCCGAAAGCGCGAGTTCGACGACATCGGCATCCCGCATCGCACGATGCGAAAAACGTTGTAGGGCGGGTTTCAACCCGCCAGGCACGGTTTTGGTCGACCCGCTGTGCCTGGCCGATTGAAATCGGCCCTACAGCCGAAAGCGCGAGTTCGACGACATCGGCATCCCGCATCGCACGATGTGAAAGACGTTGTAGGGCGGGTTTCAACCCGCCATGCACGGTTTTGGTCGACCCGCCGTGCCTGGCCGATTGAAATCGACCCTACAGGATGGCCCTCACCCCGCCCGCGTCAGCACCAGCTGTGCCGGCATGGGCGCCGGGAAGCCCGCTTCGCCCAGCGACTCGCGGATCGCGCGGTTGCCGTCGAAGTACACCTGCCAGTAGTGATCGTTGTGGCAGAACGGCCGCACGGCCAGCACCGGGCCCACCAGGTTGAAGTCGAGGATCTCGACTTCCGGCGCCGGTGACTTCACCACGTTCGGTATCGCGGCCATGCGCGCGCGCAGCAGTTCCATCGCTGCGACGTGATCGGCGCCGCCGGCCAACTGGCACTTGAGCTCCACGCGGCGATGCGGATTGGCGCTGAAGTTCTGGATGGTGTCACTGAAGATCTTGCCATTGCCGATGATGGTCAGCACGTTGTCCGGCGTGTCGATGGCGGTGGCGAAGAGCCCCACTTCCTTGACCGTGCCGGTGACGCCGGCGGCGGTGATGAAGTCGCCGACCTTGAACGGCTTCAGCACGATCAGGAAGGCGCCGGCCGCGAGGTTGGACAAGAGCCCGCCCCAGGCCGCGCCGATGGCGATGCCGACGCCGGCGACCAGCGCGGCGAAGCTCGTGGTCTCGATGCCGCAGTAGCCGAGGATGGCCACCACCAGCGCGATGTTGAGCATCACCGAGAGGATGTTGCCGATGTAGCGCATCAAGGTCGGGTCGACCTTCTGACGCTGCATCATCTCCTGCAGCAGTCGGCCGACGAGGCCAATGAGCCAGCGGCCCACGATCCAGAAGAGCAGCGCCGCGCCGACCTTGACGGCGCCTTCGGCGAGGTAGTGGGTGGCGAGTTCGCGGTAGGTCTGCAGTTGATCCATGTCGGGTGCTTCCATGACTGACGAGAAGATGCTTGTGCCGTTCGTGGGCGCGGCGCGCGGCCGCCCCCGTCGGCGCCTCAGGGCGCGAGCGTGGGGCGGCGCCGGTGATGATCGGTGGCGCGCTGCCAGGCGTCGCCGGCGCGCACCAGCAAGGGCTCGTTCAGCAGGTCGGCGACCAGCTGGAAGCCGAAGGGCGCGCCGTCGGCGTTGAAGCCGGCGGGCAAGGACAGGGTCGGCGAGCCGGACACATCGAAGGGCGCGGTGTAGCGCAACAGGTTGTCCCAGTCGTCGACCTCGGAGCCGAAGCTCGCGAAACGTTCCAGCGTCATGTTCTGGCCGAGGAAGGCCGGCGCGAGCAGCACGTCGACGCCGCGGAACAGCGCCGCCATCTGGCCGCGGAACTGCTGGCGCACATCGTGGGCGCGGGCGTAGTCGAGTCCCGAGGTGGCGCTGCCGGCCTCGATGAGGCCTTTCAGGCCCGGGCCGTACTCGGGCGCGCGCGACGGGTAGTTGTCGGCATGGGTGGCCGCGACCTCGGCGCAGCACATCGGCGTCCAGGCCGTCAGCGCCGCCTGGGTGTCCGGCATCTTCACCGGCACCACGGTCGCGCCGGCGTCCTTCAGCACCGCGAGGCAGGCCTCGAGCGCCTGCTGGGTGGGCGCGTCGATGCCGTACGAAGCCCATGCCGCGTCGAGACCGACGCGCAGGCCGCGCAGATCGCCGTCCAGCTTGTACAGGTGGTCCGGCACCGGCGCCTGCAGCGCGGTCGGATCGGCCGGGTCGGCGCCCGCGATGGCGTTCAGGATCGCGCCGCAGTCGGCGGCGCTGCGCGCCATCGGGCCGACGTGATCGAACGACCAGGCGAGCGCGAACACGCCCGCGCGGCTCACCCGGCCCCAGCTCGGCTTGAGGCCGGTGACGCCGTTGGCGAAGGAGGGCAGGCGAATCGAGCCGCCGGTGTCCGAGCCCAGCCCGCCGTAGCACAGGCCCGCGGCGACCGCGACGCCGGTGCCGCTCGAAGACGCGCCGCTCCAGTAGCCCGCGTGGTGCGGATTGACCGGCGGCGGCACGTCGGGATGGTGGTGAGCGACCGCGCCCTCGGTAAGCTGCAGCTTGCCGAGAATCACCGCGCCCGCGGCGCGCAGGCGCGCGACGACGGTGGCATCGGCGCTCGCGGGCGGCACCGCGCCGCGAACCCGCGGCATGCCGGCCACGGTGCGCACACCGGTCGCGTCACACAGGTCCTTCACCGCCAGCGGCACGCCGTGCAGCGGCCCGCGCCAGCGGCCGGCGGTGATTTCCTGCTCGGCCGCCCGCGCCTCGGCCAGCGCGGTGTCCGCCATCACCGCGGCGTAGCTCTTGAGGTCCCCGTCCAGCGCCGCGATGCGCGCGAGTTGCGCCTCGGTCACGGCCACCGGAGACAGTTCGCGCTGGCGAAGCAGCGCGGACAGCGCGGTCAGATCCAGATAATGGGGCGCGGCAGAACTCATGGCGGCATCCTCGCGTTGTGGTCGGGGCCGGCCGACTATGTCGTGGCGCGCTTCGACGCGTCAACCGGTGGCGACACATGGGGACCCTGTGGGCGGTGGCGCTGCTGGTTGCGCTTTCTCCATGTCTTTCGAACCGGCTCAGATTCGTCAGGCCGGTACGAGCAGGCATCCATGGGCTTCGCCGATCGCCGATGGACCCCTGCTTTCGCAGGGGTGACGGAGTAGTGGGCCTGGTCGCAGACCTCTACGCTTTCAGTTCCGTCACGCCTGCGTAAGCAGGCATCCATGGGCTTCGCCGACCGCCCATGGGGCCCCTCGCGTGTGCGGGGATGACGAGGTCGTGGGCGAAGGCGCAGACCCACAGGCATCAGTGGATGCATTCGATCCTGCTTGCCTGCGCACGCAGGCGTCCATCAGCCCGTGCGGTTGAGGTGGCCCAGGCCATCGAGTACCCTCGCCGGCACCCCCATCCCCGACTGGAACCCCATGCCCGCTTCCCGTGAAAAGCAGGTAGCCGCGGCCGTGCTCGGCAATGCGCTCGAGTGGTACGACTTCGTGGTCTTCGGCCTGTTGAGCGTGATCGTCTCGCGCCTGTTCTTTCCTGCTGGCGACCCCTATATCGCGCTCTTGGCCACCACCGCGACCTTCGGCGTCGGCTTCGTGATGCGGCCGGTAGGCGGGGTCCTGATGGGGATGTACGCCGACCGCCACGGGCGCAAGCAGGCCATGCAGTTGATCATCGCGCTGATGAGCGCGTCGCTGGTGATCATCGCCTGCGCGCCGACCCACGCCACCATCGGTTTCGCGGCGCCGCTCCTGATCGTCTTCGCGCGGCTGCTGCAGGGTTTCGCGACCGGCGGGCAGTACGCCATCGCGACCTCTTTCCTGGTCGAGGTCGCGCCGCCGCACCGGCGTGGGCTCTACGGCTCCATGCAGCAGGTAGGCCAGGCGCTCGCGGCGCTGGGCGGGGCCAGCGCGGGCATGCTGCTGAGCGTCTCGCTCACACCAGAGCAGGTCGACGCCTGGGGCTGGCGGCTGCCTTTCGCGTTCGGGCTCCTCATCGCGCCGGTCGGTGTGTACATCGCGCGCCATCTCGAGGAGAGCGACGCGTTCCTCGATCACCAGCGCGCCCAGGCGCCGCGCGTGCCACTGGTCGCGATGCTGCGCGACAACCTGCGCGCCGTGCTGGTGACCTTCGGTCTGGTGATCTGCGGCACCATCACCTATTACGTCATCCTCATCTACATGCCGACCTTCGCCCAGCGCGAACTGCACATCTCGTCCAGCGACGCGTTCGAAGTGCAGGTCACGGCGCTGCTCACCATGGTGGTGCTGACGCCGCTGGTCGGCTGGCTCGCGGACCGCGTCGGCCTGCGGCCGGTGCTGATGACCGGCGCCGCCGGCCTGCTCATCGTGCTGCTGCCGCTCTTCCAGCGCGTGCACGCGGCGCCGACCTTCGCCAATCTCATGCTGCTGCAGGTCACGGTATGCGCGGTGTTCGCCATCTATTTCGGCTGCGTCGCCACCGCGGTCGCCGAGCAGTTTCCACCGGGCGTGCGTTCCACCGGCCTGTCGCTGGCCTACAATCTGGCGGTGATGATGTTCGGTGGCTTCGCGCAGTTCATCGTCACCTGGCTCATCCACGTCACCGGTGACTCCTTCGCGGCCGCCTATTACGTCATGTTCGGCGCCGCGGTAGGCTTCACCGCGGCGTGTTTCGTCACGCCGCGCCCGGAGTACGCATGATTCCATTTTCCATCCTCGATCTCTGCCCGGTGGCGCAGGACGCGACCCCGGCCGACGCCTTCAGGAACAGCGTGGACCTCGCGCGCCACGCCGAAGCCTGGGGCTACGAGCGCTTCTGGCTCGCTGAACACCACAACATGGCCGGCATCGCGAGCGCCGCCACGGCGGTGGTGATCGGTCACGTCGCCGCCGGCACGCGCACCATCAGGGTCGGCGCCGGCGGCATCATGCTGCCCAACCATTCACCGCTCGCGATCGCCGAACAGTTCGGCACACTCGAATCGCTGCACCCGGGGCGCATCGATCTCGCGGTCGGCCGCGCACCGGGCTCGGACGGCGTGACCGCGCGCGCGCTGCGGCGCGATTTCATGAACGCCGCCGAGCGCTTTCCGCAGGACGTCGCCGAGTTGCTCGGCCTGTTCGAACCTGCCCAGCCGCGCCAGCAAATCCAGGCGGTGCCCGGCTGCGGCCTGCACGTGCCGGTGTGGATCCTGGGCTCGAGCACCTTCGGCGCGCAGCTCGCCGCGACGCTCGGCCTGCCCTATGCCTTCGCCTCGCATTTCGCGCCGGACATGCTGTTCGAAGCCGTCGACATCTATCGACGCTATTTCCAGCCATCGCCGCGGCTCGCCAAACCCTACGTGCTGCTCGGCGTGAACTGCGTGATCGCGGACACCGACGAAGAAGCGGCGCGGCTCTTTACCTCCGCCCAGCAGCAGTTCACCAATCTGTTCCGCGGCGAGCCTGGCAAGGTGCAGCCACCGCGCGACAGCATGGATGGCTACTGGGCGCCGTTCGAGAAGCAGCGCGTCGATCACGCGCTGCGCTATGCAATCGTCGGCTCGCCCGTCACCGCACGCGCCAAGCTGCGACACTTCATCGAGCAGACCGGCGCCGACGAGCTGATGCTGACCGGACAGTTCTATGCTCACGACGCGCGGCTGCGCTCCTACGAGCTGGCCGCGTCTCTGCGCGCCGCGTGACCTGCCCCACTTGAGATAGGTCAAACCGGTGCGTGCCTGTGCGTAGCGCACTTGCCAGGGCCGAGTCCGCTGCGAGATAGTCCTCGTCCATGGGGGTGTCGCGATCGAACGCATCTGTGCGTCTGCGTGAAGGGCAGCTGCTGCTGGCACGCGCTGCCGCCGTATCCGGCCTCGTCGTTGCCGCACTGGCCCTGGTGGGCTGGGTGAGCGGCACGCCGCTGCTCGTCACGCTCATTCCACGCGGGGCGGTGATGCAGGCGAACACCGCGCTCGCAATCCTGTTGCTGGGCGGCGCACTGTGGGTCGCGGTGCGGGCGGAACGCGAAGAGCGGGCGTGTGGCAGCGATACGCGCGCGGTGATTGCGCTCGCGCTGCCGGCCGGCGTGATCGCGCTGCTGACCTTGGTCGAGTTCGCCGCCGAGCGCCCCATCGGCCTCGACCGGCTGCTGGCCTTTGGTCCGCTGCACCGGCCGAGCGGCATGTCGCCAATCAGTGCCGCGACCGTCGCGCTCGCCGCGCTGGCGCTGGGCTTGCTCGCCAGTTCCCGCACCCGACACGGTCCCTGGCCGCAGCGCCTCGCGGCGGTGGTCGCGCTCACCATGCTGACCGTGATCTACGGTTACCTGTTCAACGCGCCGGTCCTCTATCACCTGCCCGAGTACCCCACCATCGCGCTGCACACGGCGCTGGCGCTGACCTTGCTCGCACTCGGCGTGCTGTTCGCCACCGGCAACCGCGGCTGGGTGGGCGAACTGTCGCTGCCCAGTCCCGCCTCCTCGGCGGCGCGGCGCACCCTGCTGCTGGTGATCGCGATGGTGCCGCTGGTCGGCTGGCTGCGCATGCTGGGCCAGCGGCTCGGGTTGTACGACACCGAAGTCGGGCTCGCGCTCATGTGCGTCGGCTTCACCGGTGCGGTCACGCTGCTCGAGTGGCTGACGGTGCGCCGCGCGAACGTCGACGACCAGACCATCGCGCGGCTCTCGCGGCTCTACGCCATGCTCTCGCAGACCAACCAGGCGATCGTGCGCAGCCCCGACGAGGCTGCGCTCTACCAGCGTCTGTGCAACGTCGCCGTGGAGTATGGCCGCTACGAATGCGCCTGGGTGGCCCGCTTCGAGTCGGCGGCGGACGAGACGCGACGAGTGGCCGCGGCCGGCCAGGTCGGCGACGCGCTGCGCGACCTCGATGGCGCGCGCCCCGCACGCTGGCCGGGTCGCGCCGTGCCACGGGACACGGCATTGCGCGTCACCGGCTTCGAGTCGACACGCGAGCCGCCGCCCTGGTTCGCGCCCGCGCGCGCCGACGGCTGGCACGTCGTGGCCATTCCCTTCGCGCGCCACGGCGAAGTGCTCGGCACCTTGAACCTCTACTCGCGCGATGCCGCGGACGTCGACCCGGGCACCTGGCCCACCCTCGAGGAGATGGGGCTCGACATGTCCTTCGCGCTCGACAACCAGGCGCGCGAGCAGGCGCGCGCGGCGGCCGTCGAGGCCTTGAGCGCCTCCGAGCAGCGCTACCAGGCGCTCACCGCGGAAGTGCCGGTAGGTCTCTTCCAGCTGTCCATCGGGCGCGAGGGTCCACCACGTTTCGACTACGTAAGTCCGCCGTTCTGCGCGATGTTCGACTACGACCGCGACGCGATCCTGGCCGGCGTCGACCTGCCGCTCGCCAAGGTGCTGCCCGAGGATCGCGCCATCGTGCAGAAGGTGCGCGATGCCTATCGCGACGGCCCCGGGCCGGTGGCGGCGGACTTGCGATTCGAGGTGCAGGGCGCCGTGCGCTACGTGCGCATGCTCGCGCGACATGCAGGCGACGACGACGGGCGGCGCCACTGGAGCGGCGTGGTGGTCGACATCTCCGAGCAGGTGCTGGCCGAACGCGAACGCGATCGTCTGCGCGCGCAGCTGGTGCAGGCGCAGCGCATGGAAGCCATCGGCCAGCTGACAGGCGGCATCGCGCACGACTTCAACAACATCCTCGGCAGCGTGCTGGGTTTCGCGACGCTCGCCCTCAGTCGCGAAGTGCGCGAACCCGACGGCAAGCTCGCGCAGTATCTCGGCGAGGTGCAGCGCGGCGCCGAGCGCGCCCGCGACCTGGTGGCGAAGATGCTCAAGTTCAGCCGCGGCGGCGGCTCCGGCGACGCCGTCGATCCGCTGGATCCGGTCGCCGCGCTCGCCGACGTGCTGCAGCTGCTGCGCGCGGTGCTGCCGGCGAGCATGGCGGTGCGCAGAGAGAGCGAGGCCGGCCTGCCGCCGATACCGGTGGATGCGGTGGAGTTCCACCAGCTGGTGATGAATCTCGCGATCAACGCGCGCGACGCGATGCGCGGCGAGGGACGCCTCGACTTCACCCTGCGCCGCGTGCGCCACCTGGGTCCGGTCTGCAGCGCCTGCGGCGCCGACATCATCGGCGAATTCGTCGAGCTCGCCGTGCACGACGATGGCCCCGGGATCGGCCACGTGCCGCCGGCGGACCTGTTCCTGCCGTTCTACACCACCAAGCCGGTGGACGAGGGCACCGGCCTCGGGCTCGCCATGGTGCATGGCATCGTGCACCGCGCCGGCGGCCACATCTTGCTCACGTCCTCGGCCGCGGCGGGCACCCGCTTCGAACTGTTGTTTCCGGCCGCCGCCGCGTCCGTCACGGCCGCGCCGGCGCACGGCCACGCCGCCGACCTGCCCGCGACGCGCGGCGGGCATGTGATGGTGGTGGACGACGAGGCGTCGCTCACCCGCCTGTGGATGGAAGTGCTGGAAGGCGCCGGCTACCGCGTCAGCTGTCACGCCGACGGCGCGGCGGCGCTGGCCGCCTTCGAAGCCGCGCCCGACGCGGTCGACGCGATGATCCTCGACATGACCATGCCGCTCCTGTCCGGCGAGGGCCTCGCGCGCGCGGTGCTCGGCTGCAGGCCGGAGCTGCCGGTGTTCATCTGCACCGGCTACAGCGATCGCCTCGACGCGCTGCTCGCGCAGAGCATCGGCATCCGCGAGGTGTTCATCAAGCCGGTGGACTTCGAGCACGTGCTGTCCCGCATCGCCGAGGCGCTGGAGGCGCGCTGACGGGCCACACGAAGGGACAGACCCCGTACGGGGTCTGTCCCATCCGTCCCGACGCCCACGCCTGTTACCATGCCCGCGCGCTACAGCGAGGACGCGAGGAGCATGGGGATGGAAGCGACGCGACGCGTCGTGCGGCGGCGAGGGCTCGGGGTGATCGTGGGCGTGCTGTGCCTGCTCGGTGCACGCGCCGGGCAGGCGGGCGACACCCTCGCGGTGGGCGGACTCGAAGAACTCGGCAACCCTGCCCTGGTGCAGGCCATGCTCACCTACTACGAGGCCGAGAAGGCCGGCGACTGGGAGACCACCTACGCGCTGCGTGGGCCGGGCTTCGCGCGCATCGTGCCCTTCGAAACCTACGTGCGGCAGATGGAGCTCGACGCGGAGGGCTGGGAACTGCTCGGCATCGAAGGTCGCAGCGTCGGTGGAGACGGCGCGGTGGTGAGCGTCACGCTGAACTTCTCCGAGGCGCTCGAGCCCGCGGTCGCCACGCGCCTGCTGGGGCCGGAACTGGCCGGGCCGGATCCACAGGCCGTGCCGCAGCGCTACACGCAGCCCGAGGTCACGCAGTGGGTGGAACTGGACGGCCAGTGGCTGGCGCTCGCGCCCGGCGCGCGTCAGCATTTCGTGTTCAACGAGCGCCTGGTGTGGGACGACGCGCCGCCGCCGCCCGCGCTCCCGCCGACGCCGGTGGCCGGCCAGGGCGAATGAGTTCGCGCGCGCCGCACGATCCTGCAGGAGACCGCTCATGACCCATGCCTATCCCGACAACCGCTTCCTGCGCGGCAACTTCGCGCCCCTGCGACTCGAGTGCGACGCGCCGGATCTCGTCATCGAGGGCGAGCTGCCGCGCGAACTCGACGGCACGCTGCTGCGCAACGGGCCGAATCCCTACTACCCGCCGCGCGACGATTACCACATGTTCTCCGGCGACGGCATGGTGCACGCCTTTCGCCTGCGGGACGGCCGCGTGTCCTATCGCAACCGTTGGGTGCGCACCGAGAAACTGAACCGCGAAGTGGCCGCTGGCCGCGCGCTGTTCGGCACCTTCGGCAATCCCGCGACCAGCGAACCCGAGGTGCATGGCGTGCGCTACAACGTGGCCAACACCAACGTGCTGTTCCACGGCGGGCGCCTGCTGGCGCTGGAAGAATTCAATCCGCCCTACGAACTCGACCCGACCACGCTCGCCTCGTGCGGCCCATGCGACTTCGCCGGCCGCCTGCGCGGCCCGATGACGGCGCATCCCAAGGTGGATGCCCTGACCGGTGCGCTGCACGCCTTCGGCTACTGCGTGGATGGCTGGGGCTCGACGCGCATGGCCTATCACCACGTCGACGCTACGGGCGCGCTGACCCGCACGGTCGAGTTCGACGCGCCCTACTGCGCGATGGTGCACGACTTCATCGTCACCGAGCGCTACCTGGTGTTTCCGATCTTTCCCTTGACCATCGCGCCGCAACGCGCGCGCCGCGGCGGGCCGCTGCTGGCCTGGGAGCAGGACCGACCGAGCCTGCTGGGCGTGATGCCGCGCGACGGTTCGGCCGCCGATCTGCGCTGGTTCGCGGGCGAGGCCTGCTGCGTGTTCCATCCGCTGAACGCCTACGACGCCGACGGCGTGATCGTCGCCGACATGCTGCGCTACGACGCCGGCCCGGGCTTCCCCCACGCCGACGGGCGTCCGCCCGACCCGCGCCAGGCGGAGGCCCGCCTCGAGCGCTGGCGACTCGACCTCGACGGCGCGACCGACACGTTCACCACCACGCGTTTGGACGAGCAGGCCGCGGAGTTTCCGCGCCTGGACGAACGCTACGCCGGACGCGCGCATCGCTACGGTTATTTCTCCACCACGCCGGGTGCGCAGGGGCGTGCCGCGGTGTTCGATGAAATCGCGCGCTACGACTTCGCGCGCGGCGCGCGCGAGGTCTACCGCCTGCCGGCCGGCGACAGCGTGTCCGAGCCGGTGTTCGTGCCGCGCGCGGCCGATGCGCCGGAAGGCGAGGGCTGGCTGCTGGCCGTCGCCCATCGCGCGCGCGAAGGGCGCAGCGATCTCCTGGTGCTCGACGCCGCGCACCTCACGGATGGCCCGGTGGCGCAGGCGCGCCTCGAGACGCGCGTGCCGTCCGGCTTTCACGGCAACTGGATGCCCGCCGTCTGAGGAGAGGGGCGGCCGTTGGGTCGCCACTACCCCGATAGGAGAAATCCCTTTTCACAGGCCATGGCCCATACTCCCGGCCAGCGGCGCGTGGAGGGCAGCATGGCGTTCCAGGAATACGATCAGTTCGACGCCGTGGGCCTCGCCGCCCTGGTACGCAGTAGTGAAGTGTCGGCTCGCGAAGTGATGGCCGAGGCCATCGCCCGCGCCGAGCAGGTCAACCCCGCGCTCAATTTCCTGACCCATCGCGCCTACGACGAAGCGCTCGCGGCGGCCGACTCCGCGCGCCTGCCCGACGGTCCGCTGAAGGGCGTGCCCTGGCTGGTCAAGGAACTGGCCAGCGCCTGGGCCGGCCAGCCCTTCACCAACTGCCTGCCCTACCTGCGCGAGCAGATCGCGCCGGTCGACTCGCTGCTGATCGCGCGCATGAAGGCCGCCGGCCTCATACCCTTCGGCAAGACCACGTCGCCGGAGCAGGGCTGGGCGCTCGCCACCGAGTCGAGCCTGCACGGCGTGACGCGCAGCCCCTGGCATCTCGAGCGCACGCCGGGCGGTTCCAGCGGTGGCTCGGCCGCGGCGGTGGCGGCGCGGGTGCTGCCGATGGCCGACGCCTCGGACGGCGGCGGCTCGATCCGCGTGCCGGCGGCGAACTGCGGGCTGTTCGGGATGAAGCCGGCACGCGGCCGCATCTCGCTCGCGCCGCTGGCGGTGGATTTCTGGTGCGGCGGCGCGACGCTGCACTGCGTGTCGCTGACGGTGCGCGACAGCGCCGCGCTGCTCGACGTCACCGCCGGCGGTCTGCCCGGCGAGCCCTACGCCCTGCCGCGGCCGGCGCGTCCCTTCAGCGCCGAGGTCGGCGCCGAGCCGGGGCGCCTGCGCATCGCGTTCGTCACCGACACGCCGAGCCAGGGCACGCCGCTGAATGCAGAGGTGCGCCAGGCGGTGGAGGAGGCCGGTCGGCTGCTCGAGACCCTCGGCCACGTGGTCGAGCCCAAGCCCGTGCCCTACGACTTCTGGCCGCTGTACAAGGCCTACACGGCGATCGTCGCGGTGGAGACGGCGCTGTTCCTGGACAGCATGGCGCCGCTGGTCGGCCGCGCGGCCGGGCCGGCGGACATGGCGCCGCTGTACTGGACGATGGCGGCCAAGGGCCGCGCCATCGACGGGCCTGCGCATGCGCGCAACATCGAGTCGCTGCGCGCCGCCTGTCGTGACCTCATGACGCGCATGACGGCCTACGACGCGTGGCTGATGCCGACCGTGCCCATGCTGCCGCGCGGTCACGGCTACTACGACATGCAGTTGGATGTGGAAGCCTACGACGACACGCGCATGGGCCCCGACTGCTGCTACACCGCGCCGTTCAACGCGAGCGGCGCGCCGGCCATGTCGGTGCCGATGGGCTGGTCGAAGGAAGGGCTGCCGATCGGCGTGCAGTTCGTCGGCCGCGACGGCGACGAGGCGACGCTGTTCCGACTCGCCGCGCAGATCGAATCCGCGCGGCCGTGGCG
>JBFWYG010000031.1:13420-49893 GCA_050186725.1 Gammaproteobacteria bacterium
CGGATCTTCGCCAGCTCGTCCAGCATCGGCAGCACGGTGTCGCGGCCTTCGGAGGGCAGCGGCAGGATGGCGCGGGTAAAGCCGAGCGCGGCGTGCTTCTTCAGCGCGTCCTCCGGCACCTGGCGGGCGTAGAACATGCCGAGCGAGAGGCTTAAGGGATCGCGACCGATCTTGGCGCAGGCCGAGTGGATCTCCTTCAAGCCGTTCGTGAGGTCGTAGGCGCCGCCGAGCGGCATCCAGCCAGTGCAGAACTCCGCGACATGTGCCGCGGTCTGCGGGCCGGCCGCGCCACCCATGACGATGGGAGGGTGGGGCATCTGCACGGGCTTGGGCCAGGCCCAGCTCTTCTCGAGGCGCACGTACTTGCCCTCGAAGCTCGCTTCCTCCTTGGTCCACAGTTCCTTCATCGCGAGGATGTGTTCGCGCAGGACCGCGCGCCGCTCACGGTAGGCGAGCCCATGGTTGCGCATCTCTTCGACGCACCAGCCGTAGCCGATGCCGAGCTCGAAGCGGCCGTTGGAGATGAAGTCGAGACTCGCGACTTCCTTGGCGAGCCAGATCGGATCGCGCTGCGCGACCAGGGTGATGCCGGTACCGAGACGAATGCGGTTGGTCACGGCCGCGCAGGCCGCGAGCGCGACGAACTGGTCGTGCGAGCGCCAGTACTGCTCGGGCAGCGGCGGCGCGCCCTCGCGGCCGCCCCACGGCGTCTCGCGGCTCACGGGAATGTGGCTGTGCTCCGGAAACCACAGCGACTCCAGCCCGCGCGCCTCGACCTCGCGCGCCAGCTCCACCGGCTGGATGGACTTGTCGGTGGGGAAGATCATCACGCCTATGTCCATGGAAACCTCCGCGATATGTGCTGATAAGGGGCGGCCCATAGTAGCCTGGATTTCACACAGGTCCGCTGCTGCGGCCGCCGCTCTGCGCGTCGTGGCGGGCGGTACTCGCAAAACCCGTCTCGACATGGTGTCAACCATGCCTTCGCCGAGCTTTTTCTCCGTGCGGCCCGCTACAACGGCATCTCGTCGCCCTCGCGACGAGCACCTGTGAGAAATCCAGGCCAGCGCCTCGACGCGCGGCTCAACCCGCCCATTCGACGTAGAGCACGCCGTCGACCACGCGCGCGGCGTGACGCCTGAGCGGCACGAAGCAGGGCGGTCGGGTGGCGCGGCCGTCGGCCAGCGCGAAGGCGCCGCGATGACGCGGACAGAAGAGTTCCTCACCCTCGACGCTGCCGTCGCCGAGCGAGGCTTCATCGTGCGTGCAGCGGTCGTCGAACACGTGGAAACAGGCGCCGCGGCGCACCACCACCAGCGGCGGCAGGCCGGGCAGTGCGATACGGGTCGGCGCGTCGTCGACGAGGCGCGCCACGGTGGTGAGGGCAATCTCGGGCATGGGCGGTACTCCCGTGCAAGACTACCAGCGCGTCGGCGTCGCTGTCCGCCGCGAGGACTCGACGGCGGGCGCGGCGCGCAGTACGGTGGCCGCCGAGTCGAACCTCGGGCGAACACCATGGCCGCACCCTTTCGCTATCACGGTCTGGATCACGTGGTCCTGCAGGTCACCGCCATCGAACGCAGCCTGGCGTTCTATTGCGATGCGCTCGGCCTGCGCCTCGAGCGCATCATCGAGGAGGCCGGCATCTACCAGCTGCGCTGCGGGCGCCACATCGTCGATCTGAAGGTGCTCGGCGCCGACACCCCGCTGGCGCCACCCGCGAACCGCGGCATCGAGCATGTCTGCCTGCTGGTGGACGGCGAGATGGACGCCGTGCTCGAACACCTTGCGCGGCACGACGTCGAAGTCACTTGGGGCCCGGTGGAACTCTACGGCGCGACGGGCTTCGGCACCTCGGTCTACCTGCGCGACCCCGACGGTCACACGGTGGAGCTCAAGCTCGACCACGCCGAGTACCCGCTGCGCACCTCGGCGCGCGACGCGATGGCGGCCCTGACCCGCCCGGCGCCGAAGCCGCGACGCTGAAGTTTTGCCGATGTCGGCCGCTAACCTGTCCGTTGCTCTGCCTGGCCGGCGTGGGCACACGCCACTCGCTTCGACCCGTTCATAGGTTATTTTCCGCCATGTACACCTTGTTGGCCCGCGGTCAGGCAGGGAGCGCCGACGAAGACTTCATCGCGCTGTTCGAGCACCTGTTGAACGGCGTGGCCTACTGCGCGCTGCACTACGAGGACGAGCGGGCGGTCGATCTGACGGTACTGGCCGCGAACAGCGCCTGTCTCGAACTCACCGGTCTGACCGATCTGCGCGACCGTCGCGCCTCGGAGTTCCTGCCGTTGCTCGGCGCGGACGAGGTGGAGCTACTCGATCTTTTCGGTCGCATCGGCCGTGGCGCGCCGGCCACGCGCCGCGACGCGCGGGTCGGCAGCCTGGACCGCTGGTACACGCTGTCGGTCTACGCGCCGCGCGTCGACCACGTGGTGGTGGTGTTCGACGACATCAGCGAAAGCGTGAAGTCCGGCGCCGCGCTGGCCGAGAGCGAGGCGCGGCTGCGGCTCGCGGTCGACGCCGCCCGGCTGGTGACCTGGCATTGGGACTGCGCGACGGACATGCTGACGCTCGACCCGCTCATCCGCGAGCTGTTCGAGCTGCCGCCGGACACGCCCTGCTGCCTGCCCCACGCTCGTCTCAAGGCCTGCATGCTGGACGAGGATCTCCCGCGGGTCGAGGCGCAGATCGCGACGATCGGCGCCGGGGAGCATTACGAAGTGGAGTTTCGCGTGCGCCTGCGCGACGGCGGCACGCGCTGGATGTGCTCACGCGGCACGCCGAGCCTCGACGCCGACGGTCGCGTGACGAGCGTGCAGGGCGTGACCTGGGACATCGACGCGCGCAAGCGCGCCGCCGAAGAACTGCGCGCCGCGGAGCAACGCGCCCAGTCCGAACGCGAGCGACTGCAGGCGCAGTTCCTGCGCGCGCAGAAGATGGACGCGCTGGGCCAGCTCGCCGGCGGCATCGCCCACGACTTCAACAACATGCTGACCGGCATCCTCGGCTACGGCAAGCTCGCGCTGGGCCACGCCGAGCTCGTGCGCGGCGGCAAGGTCGAGACCTACCTGCGCGAGGTGGTGAGCGCCGCCGAGCGCGCCGCCGGCCTGGTGGAGCGACTGCAGGTGTTCGGACGCCCGCGCCGGCCCGAGGAACTGCGCTTCGATCATCCGCCGCGCGCGCTGGTCGACGATACGCTCAGGCTGTTGCGCGCCGCACTGCCGGTCAGCATCGATTTCGCGCTCGCGCTGGAAGACACGCCGGCGCTCGGCATCGAGCCCATGGATCTGCAGCAGGTGCTGAGCAATCTCGCGATCAACGCGCGCGACGCGATCCTGGATGGCAAGGGGCATGGCAGCCTGTCGGTCAGCCTGCTGGCGCCGTGCGCGGTGCACGGCCACTGCGAATCCTGCGGCGAGGACTTCGCGGGCGATTACGTGGAACTGCGCATCAGCGACGATGGCGTCGGCATAGCGCAGGAACACCGCCACGCCATCTTCAATCCCTTCTTCACCACCAAGGAAGTGGGTCGCGGCACCGGCCTCGGCCTCGCCGTGGTGCACGGGGCGGTCCACGCCGCCGGCGGCCACCTGCTGGTCGAGTCGACCGTCGACGCCGGCACCACCGTGCGCGTGCTCCTGCCGGTGTCGCTGTAGGTCGGGTTTCAACCCGCGCCATGCACGGCGCTCGTTCGTCGCCGTGCATGGCCGACTTAAATCGGCCCTACACGGGAGTCGTTGTAGGGCGGGTTTCAACCCGCCATGCACGGCGGTCGTTCGTCGCCGTGCATGGCCGATTTAAATCGGCCCTACAGGGAGGTCGTTGTAGGGCGGGTTTCAACCCGCCATGCACGGCGCTCGTCCGTGGCCGTGCATGGCCGATTTAAATCGGCCCTACAGGGAGGTCGTTGTAGGGCGGGTTTCAACCCGCCATGCACGGCGCTCGTTCATCGCCGTGCATGGCCGATTCAAATCGGCCCTACAGGGGAGTCGTTGTAGGGCGGGTTTCAACCCGCCATTCGGTCCTAGAGCCTCGAACGACGCCCCCAATCCTACCGCTTCTCCGGCGCCACATGCCCCACCGCCGCGACCAGCGCGCGCTGCGCGGTCCCGTCCACCGGCCGATGCTTCACCGTCACGCTGGCCGGATCGTTGCCCAAGAAATTGCCGCCCTTGCGATCGACGCTCGGGCGTATCGGCCGCGGCGCGAAGCCACCGCCACAGTTCGGGCAGACGTTGGCCAGCACGGTGTCGACGCAGGTTCGGCAGAAGGTGCATTCGTAGCTGCAGATCATCGCCTCGGTGGACGCCGGTGGCAGCGCGTGATTGCAGTGTTCGCAGGTGGGACGCAGTTCGAGCATGGCAGCCTCCTCGCAGGGTCTTGCGGCGCGATCCGCAGCCTGCGCTAGCCGGCGATTTCAAGCAATGGTGTCGGCGCGGCGTCGCGCCTTTCACCGGCCGCGCCGACTTGCTACCCTCGCGCCGATGCCCGCGGCCCGCGGCTGTCCTGCGGAGTCCGCCAGGTGCTCGATCTCGATCTTCGCGAATACGTCAAAAGCCGGCGCCAGGCCATCATGGCGGGCGCCGACTCGCGTCTCGACGCCCACGGTGGCCGCGCCATCGTCAAGTACGTCAGCGCGGCGGTGGACGAACTGGTGGTGGACCTGTGGCGGCGCGTGGCGGGCGAGGTGGCGCAGACGGTGGACGTGGTCGCCGTCGGTGGCTACGGCCGCGCCGAACTCTGCCCCCATTCCGACTGGGATCTCCTGTTCCTGGTGGCGCGCGCCGATGACGCGCGCGTCGACCAGGCGATCAAGACCTTCAGCCAGCTGGTGTGGGACAGCGGCGCCCATCTCGGTCACGCGGTGCGCACCGTGGTCGAGGCGCGCAAGTTCGCCCGCGACAACCACCAGGCACGCACCGCGCTGCTCGAGTCGCGCATGGTGCATGGCAGCGGCAGGCTCTACGCCGAACTCCTGAAGAGCAGCGGCCAGCAGCACTGGAGCAAGCGCGAGCGCGTGGAGTTCTGCACCCTGAAGCTCGACGAATGCGCGTCGCGCCGTCGCGCCCAGGGGGACACCGCCTTCGTCATGGAGCCTGAGCTCAAGAACGGCAAGGGCGCGCTGCGCGACGTCAGCACCATCTTCTGGCTGTCCATGGCCTGGTATGGCGTACCGACCGCCCGCGAACTGGTCGGCCAGGGCCTGGTGGACGACGAGGAGTTCAACGGCTTCGTGCGCGGTCGCGACTTCCTCTGGCGCGTGCGCGCGGCGCTGCATCTCGCCACCGACCGCGAGACCGACAAGCTGCGCTTCGACCTGCAGCCCGAGCTCGCGACCCGCTTCCGCTATCGCGACAGCGAGCGCTCGAGCGCGGTGGAACGCTTCCTCAAGAACTACTTCCTGCACGTGCGCACCATCGCGGATCTCGCCGACACGTTCATCCTGCATTTCGAGGAGCAGATCCGGCCGGGCGGGCGACTGCGCCGTCGGCGCAGGCTCGGCCACGGCATCGAGGTGCATGGGCGCGAGGTCAACGTGCACGACGTCGACGCCTTCGCCGCCGATCCCTTGAACCTGGTGCGCATCTTCGTCGAGTCGCAGAAAGAGCATCGCTACCTGAACAGCCGCGCGCTGCGCGTGGTGCGCAAGCATGCGCGCCTGGTGGACGCGGCCGTGCGCGCCGCGCCGGCCGCGAACGAGATGATCCTCGCCATCCTGCGCTCGCCGCGCAATGTCGCCACCGCGCTCAGGCAGATGCATGAAACCGGCGTGCTCGGCCGGCTCATTCCGGACTTCGGGCGCATCACCGGCCACTGCCAGTTCGATCGCTACCATCACTTCACGGTGGATGCCCACACGCTGCGCGCCATCGACATCCTGCGCGACTTCCGCCTGGGTGAGGGCCAGTTCATCCAGATGCCGCTGGCGTCCAAGCTCATGCCGGCGCTGGACCGTCCGGAGCTGCTGTACATCGCGCTGCTGTACCACGACATCGCCAAGGGCCGCGGCGGCGATCACTCCGAGATCGGCGAGAACCTCGCACGACGCTTCTGTCGGCGCGTCGGCCTGTCGGAGGACGATGCCGACCTGGTCGCGTGGCTGGTGCTGCATCACCTGCGCCTGTCGAAGACCGCGCAGCACTACGATCTCGGCGACGTCGACGTGATCGCCGACTTCAGCCGCCTGGTCGGCGATCGCGAGCGCCTGGTGTACCTGTTCCTGTTGACCGTGGCCGACGTCACCGCGGTCGGGCCGGGCGTCTGGACCGACTGGAAGGGCTCGCTCTTCGCGCAGCTGTTCCGCGCGGCGGAGGCCTACCTGCAGACCGGCCAGGTGCTGCCGGACGATCATGCCGAGCGGCTGCAGTCACGGCGCGACAGCGTGCTCAGCCTGTGCGCGCCCGCCGAACGCGAGGCGGTGGGCGGCGCGCTCGCGGCCGTGTCCAATTCGCTCGCGCTGCATTTTCCGCCGGCGCGCCTGCTCGAGCTGTGCCGCCTCCTGCAACGCGAGTCCGGCGCCCATCTCGAGGTCAACGAGACCGGCGGCTACACCCAGGTGCTGTGCTGGGGCCATGACCGGCCCAAGCTCTTCTCCCACCTGACCGCCGCGCTCGCCAACGCCAACACCAAGGCGCTCGCGGCCCATGCCTACGCGCTGCGCGACGGGCGCATCCTGGACGAGTTCCACGTCACCGACGCCGGCGACCAGCCGGTGCGCGAGGCCGACCAGATGGGTCGTCTGAAGAAGCGCCTGGAAAGCGTGCTGGCGGGCGAGGAGCCGCCGGCCATCAAGCGCCCGGCCAAGCCCGACGTGCTGATGAAGGCCTTGCCGGTGCAGGTGCGGCTGCTGGAAGCGGCAGCCAAGACCGTCACCGCGGTCGAGGTGGTGGCGGCCGATCGCAAGGGCCTGCTGGCCAGTCTCGCCGCGGCCATCGCCGAGGTGGGCGTCGATCTCCGCGGCGCCAACATCGCGACCTTCGGCGAGAAGGCGGTGGACGTGTTCTTCGTCACCGACGAGGCCGGCCACATGCTGGACGCCGCCCGCGCCGAACAGCTGCTCGCCCGCCTGCACCGCGCCGCCGAGCTGACGCCACCGGAGCCGGCGCCGGCCTGAACGAGGCTCGATTGGGCCTGCGCCGGCGGTTATGCTGGCGCGTCCAGGGGGAGTTCGCACAAGGGGGAGACGAGTGACCGCGGTCACCTGCATCGAAGATCTGCGCGTGCTGATGAAGCGTCGCGTACCGCGCATGTTCTACGACTACGTCGATACCGGCTCGTGGAGCGAGAGCACCTACCACGCCAACGAAGCCGACTTCAAGGCGCTCAAGTTTCGCCAGCGGGTCGCGGTCAACATCGAGAAGCGCAGCATACGCGCGCGCATGATCGGCCAGGACGTGACCATGCCGGTGGCCATCGCGCCCACCGGCTCGACCGGCATGATGCACGCCGACGGCGAGATCCTGGCCGCGCGCGCCGCGGAGAAATTCGGCATTCCCTTCACGCTCTCGACCATGAGCATCTGCTCGATCGAGGACGTGGCGGCGCAGACCCAGGCGCCGTTCTGGTTCCAGCTCTACGTGATGCGCGATCGCGGCTTCGTCGAGGATCTCATCGATCGCGCGCGCGCCGCGCACTGCGGCGCGCTGATGCTCACGCTCGATCTGCAGGTGCTCGGCCAGCGCCATCGCGACATCAAGAACGGCCTGTCGACACCGGTCAAGCCGACGCTCGGCAACCTGGCCAACCTCGCGCTGCATCCGCGCTGGTGCCTGAACATGCTCGGCACGAAGCGCCGCAACTTCGGCAACATCGTCGGCCACGTCAAGGACGTGACCGACATCGGCACGCTCGGCGAGTGGACCGCGAAGCAGTTCGACCCGCGCCTGTCCTGGGCCGACGTCGAGTGGATCAAGCAGCGCTGGGGCGGCAAGCTCATTCTCAAGGGCGTGATGGATGTGGAGGACGCGCGCATCGCGGCCGACAGCGGCGCAGACGCGCTGGTGGTGTCGAACCACGGCGGTCGTCAGCTGGACGGCGCGCCGAGCACCATCACGGCCTTGCCGGCCATCGCCGACGCGGTCGGCTCACGCATCGAGGTGTGGGTGGACGGCGGCATACGCTCGGGCCAGGACGTGCTGAAGGCCTGGGCCGCCGGCGCGCGCGGCACGCTGATCGGCCGCTCCTTCCTCTACGGCCTCGGCGCGCTGGGCGAGGCGGGGGTGACCCGCGCGCTCGAGATCATCGCCCGCGAACTGGATCTGAGCATGGCCTTCTGCGGACACACCGACATCCAGCATGTCGGGCGCGACGTGCTGCTGCCGCGAGGATAAGTGCTCCATGCGCATCCTGCTGGTGGCGGACTTGCATTACGCGCTGCCGCAGCTGGACTGGCTGGTGAAGGCCGCGCCGCGCTACGACCTGGTGGTGATGGCGGGCGATCACCTGGACATCGCCTCCAGCGTGCCGCTCGACGCGCAGACCGTGGTGCTGCTGCGCTACCTCGAGCTCCTCAAGGACGCCGGTCGCATCGTGGTCAGCTCCGGCAACCACGATCTGACCGGCGTCGATGCGCAGGGCGAGAAGGCCGCGCTGTGGCTGGACGACGCGCGCGCCGCCGGCGTGCCGAGCGACGGCATGTCGCTGGTCCTCGGCGACACGCTGGTGACCATCTGCCCCTGGTGGGACGGCCCGCTCGGACGCGACGCGGTCGAGGCCCAGCTCGCGGCCGACGCCGCGCGCCGCCCGGCGCGCTGGCTGTGGGTCTACCACTGGCCGCCGTCCGGCTCGCCGACCTGCTGGACCGGCAGGCGCGACTATGGCGACGCGGACCTCGGCGGCTGGATCGCGCGCTTCGCGCCGGACTTCGTGCTCTGTGGACACGTGCACCAGCCGCCGTTCCGGCACGACGGCGCCTGGGCCGATCGCATCGGTCCGACCTGGGTGTTCAATCCCGGCCGGCAGATCGGCCCGGTGCCCGCCCACGTGGAACTGGATCTCGCCGCCGGCGCCGCGGCCTGGCGCTCGCTGATGGGCGAGGAGGCGCTCGATCTCGCCGCGTCCGCGGCGCCGCCGCGCAGCGTGTTCTGAGCGCTCGCCGCACTGCACCAAAGCGCGCGACCTTGGACTATCATCCAGTCATGGACGACATGCTGAGCCTCACCACCCACCTGCCCACCGTCACGGTGCCGGCGGGGGAGACGGTGATCCGCGAAGGCGGCCGCGAACGCACCATCTGGGTGTTGGAGCAGGGCGCGCTGAACGTACGCAAGGGCGGCATGGTGGTGAACGTCATCAGCCAGGCCGGCGCCGTGGTGGGCGAAATCTCCGTGCTGCTCGGCACGCCCTACGGCGCCAACGTGGAGACCGCCACCGAGTGCGTATTGCGTCGCGCGGACGACGGCGCCGCGCTGCTCGCGAGCCATCCCGCCATCACCACCCTGGTCGCCGCCGGCCTCGCCGAGCGACTCAACTTCGTGACCAGCTACCTGGTCGACCTCAAGCACCAGTATGGCGACGCGCCGGGGCTCGCGATGATCCCCGACGTGCTGCGTGAACTGTCGCAGCGCCAGCGCCCGAAGGCGCAGCCGGGGTCGCTGCGGGATCCGGATCCGGAGTATTGAGGAAGGGACAGACCCCGGACGGGGTCTGTCCCTGCCATTCGTGAGGCCGTGCCTGGCCGATTGAATTCGGCCCTACAGATCCGCTTGTACGTTGCGCAGCCCGACATCCCGTCCTGTAGGGCGGGTTTCAACCCGCCATTCCATTCCAGGGCGTTATTCGAAGTCGAAGGGACAGACCCCGGACGGGGTCTGTCCCTGCCATTCGTGAGGCCGTGCCTGGCCGATTGAAATCGGCCCTACAGATCCGCTCGTTCGTTGGGCAGCCCGATATCCCGTCCTGTAGGGCGGGTTTCAACCCGCCATTCCAGTCCAGGGCGTTATTCGAAGTCGAAGGGACAGACCCCGGACGGGGTCTGTCCCTTAAACTTCACGCCGTCTCCACCCGCCACTCGTTGTCGCTGTCACGCAGGACTCCATCGAGGCTCGCGAACGCTATCTTCACACCCGCCGCGCGGTAGGGGTTGGCGATGGGCTCGCCGCGCAGTTCCACGCCGTTCAGATGAACGCGCAGGTCACCGTAACCGCGGGCGCCGACGGCGTAGGTGAAGCGTCCGACCTTGCCCTGCACCGGAAACGCCACCGACACGCCGTCCAGCGCTGTCGGCAGCACGGGATCGATCACCAGGCCGTCGCCCGCGAGACGTAGACCGAACAACGAGCGCAGCAGGATGGCGATGGCGAGGCCGGGGCCACTCGAGTACACGCGCCAGCCGCCGTCGAAGCCGATCTTGCGCTCGAACACGTCGCGGTAGCGTTCCTGCGCGGCGTAGCGATCGGTGAAGGCCGCATCGGAGCTCGAGTAGTAGCAGTTGGACGGCCGCGGTGAGGCGCCCGGCACGCGCGTCTCGATGCCGATGGGATTGACCAGCTGCAGTGCCCGGAAGAACTCCTCGGCGCGGCCGGCATAAGCCAGGGCCTCGGCATAGCGCAGGTGTGCGTGGGTGTACATGAGACCGATCTCGCGGCCGAAGAAGGCCGCGCTCTCGGCGCGCTGAAACAACCGCATGGTGCCGCCGTGGTAGGCCATGGGCTTGTCGAACAGGCGCGCGCCGTCCGGGCCGCGCAGATGCCGGTCGACCAGCTCGAAGTGCCGCGCCATCTGGCTCGGGCTCAGGAGCCCGGTCAGCACCGCGTGCGGAATGGGCAGCATGCTGTAGCGCAGCCCCGTGATCTCGTCGCGTGGATGCAGCAGGTAGTCGCGGCCGCCGTCGGCGCGCGCGTGCAGGTAGCCGGGCACTATTTCGTCCACCAGCAGCAGGCGACGGAAATCGCTCGCCACGCGCGCCGCTTGCGCGGCGAGACGCGTCGCCTCTGTAGCTCGGCCCGCGGCGGCGAGACCGGCGCTCATCAGGGTCAGCATCTGGTAGTGCAGCGCGACGGTCCAGCTGCTGCACAGTTCCTCGCGCAGCTGCGCATCGGCCGGCTGCATGGAGTCGTTCCAGTCGCCGTGGCCGTAGGAGATGAGCGCGGTGCCCGGCAGGCAGTTGCGCTCGATGTGCGCGAGCGCGCGTTCCACGTGCGCCCACATCGTCACCTGCTCCGCCTGGTCCAGCGGGCCGTTGCTGTGGAACGGCACGACCGTGTCGAGCAGGCCATGATCGCCGCTCGCCTCCAGGTAGCGAGCGAGGCCCAGCAGCGGCCAGAACACGATGTCGCCGTGGGAGTCGCCCGCGCGGATGCCGCGATCGCGCGCGAAGAAGGTGAACCACTGCGGCCAGTCGCCGACCGCGTTCTGGGTGCTGAACACGCGCACCAGCAGATCGCGCGCCGGCGCCAGGCGACCGAGCGCGAGCAGCATCTCGAGCGGTCCCTGCACGATGTCGCGCGAACCCCAGCCGCCGCCGGTGAACTGCTCGAGACCGCGCGGCGCGAGGTAGTGGGTGAGCGCGTTGTCGGCGAACCACGGCAGGATCGCCGACCACGCGGCCATCGCGTCCGCCGCCGCGCCGCCGGGCGCGCGCGGCGCGAGCGCGCTCGCCGGGCCGCGGTCGCCGCCGGCGAGCGCGGCGGGCACGCGTTCGGCGTCGATCAGTTCGCCGGTATAGGCGAAGCGCGCGCGCGTGAGCGGCGCGGTCACCAGGCACAGGTAGGGCGCGGCGCGGCTCAGGCCGTCGTCGAACAGGAGCTCGTCGCCGCCGACCCGCGCGAGCGGCGTGCCGTCCAGCGCGCGCACGCGAAAGCCGCGCGCGCCGAAACGCGCGCCCACCGCCGAGCCCGGGTGGGCGCGCAGCAGGACCTCGTCGCCCGCGACGCTGACGTCGGGCGGGCCGGCGTCGGCGCCATCGTCGTCGTCCAGCGCGACGTGATGGCTGACGAGCAGCGCGAGCGGCGCGCCGCGCGTGACGTCGACCGCGAATTCGATGACGTGACTGTCCGTCGCGACGCGGGTGCTGACTTCCACGCGGTGCTCGCCGTCGTCGTAGAACCAGGTGCAGCCGCGTGGCGTGACCGCCCACGCACTCGGCGCATCCAGCAAGCGCCAGCGACCACCGGCCGTGGCGACGAACAGGCGCTGACCGAGACTGTGGAACAGGCCGAGATAACCGCGCGCCGAGGACAGCAGGCGATTGATGCCGACGTGTCCCTGGGTCAGCAGCGAGTTGAACACGCCGCCCATCCACGCGGTGGTGGTGAGCGCGGCCTCGTCCGGCACGAGCGCGTTGCCGGTGTGCAGGATCTGCGCGTGGGCGCGCTGCACGTCGAGTTCCTTGGCGCGCATGACGAGATGCACTTCGTCGGCATGAAAGCTCGCGCGCCGTGTGTCGGCGGACGCTTCGACGATCAGCGGCGCGCCGTAGCGCGCATCGAACTCGGCCGGCGCGAGATCGCGGGCCGCGAAGCGCGCGGCGCTGGTGAACAGCGTGACCGGCAGCGGATGGGCGGGAGGCAACGGCGCTGCCGGCTGCGGTGGCTGCGCCTCGGGCAGCGCGAGCGCCGCGTCCAGCTGTGCGAGGTCCGCGGCCGCGCTCGCGGCGGGATGGTCGGGCGCGTAGCAGGCGACGAAACCGCGCGTCACGCGTGCGCCAGGGGCGAGCGTGAAGGCTGCGTCCTGCAGCGCCGGCAGGCCATGCTCGTGCTGCAGGCGCGTGCCGGGCAGACCCGCGCGCAGCGCCGGCGATGTGTCGCCCGCGCGGCTCGCGTAGCCGTGGAACTGCAGCGCGTCGGTCGCGTAGCTCACGGCTTCGCCGAGGGAGGCGAGCAGGCACCAGGGATGGCGACCGCCCATCGGCAGGTTCTGGCGCGTGGCGAGGCACCAGCCGTGGCTCGCATGGCGGAACGGCGCGTGGTCCAGGTACTGGCTCGCGTAGTACTCGTTGGTGCGCAGGAAGCCGTACTGGCCGAGGCCGAGGTCCTGGGCATGCAGCAGGTCGAGTTCGGCCGGCTGAGTCCCCAGGTTCTCGAGGGTGACGTGCCAGAACCAGGTCGGCGCGGCGTGCGCGAGCCGCAGGCTCACGCGCCAGGCGATGTCCTGCCAGCGGCCGCGCAGTGTGTAGCCCTGCGCGTCATCTTCGATCTCGCCGCCGCTCGCCGGCCCGAGCAGCGGCAGGTGGCGCGTGCCGCCGTCCAGGCGCCGCAGCCACAGGTTGCTGACGCCGCTCTCCATCACGTTGCCGCGATAGAGCGTGAGCGTGATGTCGGCGTGATCGATGCGCGCGAGCGCGGCGTTGGCGTTCAACGTGACGCGCAGTCCGGCGTCGTTCTCCACTACGCGGCAGGTCATGAAGCATTCTCTTTGCAGGTCAGGACGAGGTGCGCCGGCGCATGCATGCAACGGCAGTGATCGGGCGCGAATTCGCTAATCGCCACGCCGTCGATGGTGACGGCGGCGAGGGGGCCGGGCAAGGGTGGCGCGAGCACCAGGCCGCCGGGCGGCATGCGCAGTGGACTCTCGACGCGGCATTCGACGGTGCGCGCGTCGCGCCGCCACAGGCGATAGGCGAGCCGGCCGTAATGGGTCTCGAGCCCGCGCAGCGTGACGCCGCCGTCGTCGAGCCAGCCCGGCGCGACGCCGGCGGCGAGCACCAGGCTCGCATCGGCGCGGCGCTCGTGGGCGAACAGCGCGAGCGTCGCGTGGATGAACTCCGCGCCTATCCAGCTGTGCGGCAAATCGCCCAGGAAGGCCGGCGCGTCGGGCTCGCGCCAGGATTGCTCCGGCCACTGGCGCCACTCACGCGGTCGACAGTCGGTCAACAACGCGTCCAGCAGCGCGAGCGCGTCGGCGCGCCGGCCGAGGCGGACGAGCGCGCCGACGATGCGGATCTCGTAGGCGCTGTAGTTGCTCCAGTTGGCGCTCCGCGCGCGCTCGGCGCGGATCGCGAGGTAGCGGTCGAAGGTCGCGTCCAGCGCCGCGCGCGGCAGCGCGTGACCATCGTCGGCGACGCTCTGCGCGACGGCGAGCGCGGTGGCGTCGAAGTCGCCGAGTTCCACCGAGCCGGGCAGGAAGTCGATGCCGTGCTTCGCCATGGTGAGCTCGAGCGACGCGTGCAGGTCGGCGGCGAAGTCGCGCGCGAGCGCGTCGCGCCGCGCCGCCTCTCGCGCGTCGCCACCGCTGGCCGCGAGCCACGCGGCGTCCTCCAGCCCGCGCAGCGCCCAGAAGTCATCCCAGTAGGCGTGCACCGGCTGCGCCATGTAGCCCTCGTGGCTCATCGACTCGGGCAGCAGGCCGCGTCGCGCGCGCAGTGCGTCGGTGTCGAAAGCCTCGCCCAGGCGCGTGGCGCGCAACGCTTCGAACTTCGCCAGCGCGCCCGCCACGTGCGGCGCCTGGCGTGCGCGGAATGCCGCGTCCGGCGCGTAGCGCTCGGCCTCGGCGACGCCATGCAGGTACTGGCCGTAGGCGTCGAACTCGGGCAGCCATTCGGGACCATGGGAGTCGACGCAGTCCGGCAGCTCGCCATCCGCGCGCTGGAAGGCGCGGTAGTAATCGAGGAAGTCGCGCAGCGGCGCGACTTTGCCGAGGCGCGCGAGCGCCGTACCCATGCCGACCGCGTCGCGCAGGTAGGCGCGGATGTAGCGCCGCGGTCCGGGCTGCAGGCGCGGGCCGTCGCGGTTGACCAGGATGTGCGCGGCGGCGGCGCGCAGCGTGGCGGCCAGGGCGCCGGCCGCGGCCGGCAGTTCGAGCGCGCAGGGCGGGAGTTGCGCGCGCCAGTCGTCCGCCACCGCGTGTCCGTCGATGGGCTGCGGCGCGGACTGCGCGCCCGGCGGCAGCCAGGCGCAGCGCAGGCTCGCGCTATCGCCCGGCGCGAGTGTGAAGCGCCAGGCGAACACGCCGCTCGCGAGGCCGTCCGGATCGGTCACGTCGGTCGCGACGGGCACGCGTGCGGCGCGTAGTTCGGTGACCAGCGCGCCCTGCGCGTCACCGAGCACACCGGTCGCCGTGGGCGCCGTCAAGGCGGTGAGACGGCCGGCCGCGCCGAGCTCGAGGCGCGCGCCGGCGAGCGTCAGCTCGGTCAGGCGCGCCACGCCGCCGACGCCGTGGTGGATCTGCCAGGCGGGTGTCACCAGGTAGGGGCGCGCGGCGACGTACAGCGTGACGTCGCGCGACCGCGCGGCGTGGTTGGTCACGCGGTACTCGATGTCGCACTGGGTGTGGCCTTCACGCGCGGTCGCCAGCGGCGCGATGTCGAGCGTGGCCTCCGCCGCTTGCCAGCGTACCGCCGGCAGCGGCACGCCGTCCTCGGGCAGGCTGCGTTCCAGCGCCACGTCGGCCCAGGTCAGGAAGCGTTCGTCCAGGCGCAGGAAAGGTTCGACGGCGCAGACCGCGCCCGGCATCTCCACGAGGCCTTCGGTGTTGATGAGCGCAATGCCGCCACCCACCGCTGGCGCGGTGACGGTCCAGTAGCTCTGTTGTTCCACCAGCGGTTTCGGATAGTCGCCGCGTGGCGCGGCCAGCGCGCGCGAGGTCAGGCCGTCCAGCAGGGTGCGCGCGTAGTGCCAGGGATGGAGCTCGAGGCGCGCGATGCCGCAGGCCTCGCCGGCCGCCACGCAGTCGAGCCTGAGCGCCGTGGCGCGCAGGCCTGGCAGCAGCAGCAGCGAGTGCGCGGCCGGCGGCGCGTCCACCGCGCGCAGCGTGCGCCACGTGCCGTCGAGGTCGCGCGCCGTGAGGCGAAAGCTCGCCGATGGCGCGGCGGCGTCCCAGTGAATGCCGAGCGCGCCGAGCGCGCGCGGCGCGTCGAACTCGAGCGTGAGCGATTGCTCGCCGCCGGCCGCGCTCAGCCAGCCGGGATGCGTGTCGGCGCGCAGCACCTGCGCTGCGTCGCGGCCGGGCGCGGTGCTGCTCGCGGTCACCACCGGCGCCGCGCGCGGGCTGAGATCCTGCAGAGCCAGCTCGGCCAGCCACAGGCGCCCCGGGCCGCTGCCCACCACCGCAATCTCGAGCGCGTCGGCGTGGGCCAGCACGGTCTGACGGCGTGCGCCCCAGGCGTACTCGATGTCCTGCGCGGCGATGCGCCACGGAGTCCAGTCGCGGTGATAGACGAAGCCCTCGTCGCGCAGCCGCCAGACATTGCCGAGCGCCTCGTCCACCAGCTTGAATTCGACGATGCGCGCCGGTCCCTCGCCGCGGGTCTCGAGCAGGAAGGCGTAGTTCTCGGGCAGGGAGAGATCGAGCGGGCGGCGCGCGATCACGAAGCCGTTGCCGCCGAGGTCGTAGTCCAGGCACAGCGCATGGCCGCGCGGTCCCGGCACGACGTGGAGTTCGAGGCGCGCATCGCCGGGCGCGATGGCCTGCCACGCGGCGAGCGAGGCGAAGTCGTCCAGCACGCGCAGGGAGGTCGTCACCGCGCGCCGCCGACGGCGCCGTCGGCGCGGCCGTGGGGCACACGTTCCGCGCGCCAGGCGCCGCCCTCGCCGAGCTGCAGCACCAGGTCGAAGTCCGCGAGGGAGTCGCTGTCGGGTTCCAGCACCAGGTAGGTCACGCCGCGTTCGCGCAGCATCGTGAGCAGGCGGTGGATGGTCGCGCGTTCGAGCGTCACGCTCAGTCGCTCCAGCATGACGAAGCGCGGCCGAGCCAGCAGCACGCGGGCGCAGACCAGGAGCTGTTGCTCGCCGATGGTGAGCAGCGAACTCCATTTCTGATCGACGTCGACGTCGATGCAGCGCGCGAGAATCGACTCCAGCCCGACCAGCTGCAGCACCTCCAGCACTTCGTCGCGATGGCCGAGATCGAGCGGCGGGTCGCCGTTGCCGGCGTGCAGGAGATCGAGCAGCGTGCCGTCCGGCAGGTAGGGCTGCTCGGTGACGTACATCAGCTGGCGCGGTCCGGGCCGCACGATGCGCCCCGTGCCGCTGCGGCGCAGTCCGGCGGTGGTGCGCAACAGCACCGAGCGCACGTCGTTGGCGCCGCCGCGGATCAGGAGGTTCTCGCCGGGATGCACTTCGAGATTCAGCGCCGCGACCAGCACGCGGTGGCGATGCGCCGAATGCATGGTGACCTGGTCGAACACGATGCGCGTGTCGTCCACCTCGGTGACGATGCCCTGGCCCGCGTCATGGTTGCCGACGATGGCGTTGATCAGCGTGTCGAGCCGCGCCACCACCGCGGCCAGCGAGGACAGCGTCTGGATTTGCGTCACGATCAGCGAGAACGCGCCGAGCAGGTGGGTGAAGGCCATCGCCGACTGGGTGATGACGCCGAACTCCACCTCGCCGCGGATGAACAGCGGCGCGACGAGCAGCGCGGGGATGATCTGGATGAGCCAGTTGTAGCCGGTGGTGAAGAAGCTCAGGTTGCGCTGTACGACGATCACCTTGCCGGCGTTCTCCACCAGCCGCTCGAGGCGCTGGTGCAGGTGATGACTGAAGATCGCCTCCCGACCGGCCAGCGCGACCAGCGGCGCGTGCTCCTTGACGTGTACCAGCGCGCCGCGGAAATCCGCCTCGCGATCGAGCTGCTGGTAGTTGAGCCGGATCAGCGGGCGGCCGAGCAGCAGGCTCATGACGGTGCCGAAGACGGCGTACAGCACGCCCACCACGAACAGCGTCGGGCTGATGGTCCACAGCACGGTGGAGAAGGCGATGACGGTCAGCGTGCCGTTCAGCGCCATCAGGATGAAGGACAGCGTGACGGTGGTGAAGGACTTCACGTCCTCGGAGATGCGCTGGTCGGGATTCTCGATGCCGCCCAGCGTCGCGACCTTGAGATAGGTGCGACGCGCCATGTAGCGCTCGAGCAGCTCGCGCGTGCCCCAGGTGCGCCACACGAGCCCGAGGCGATCCTCGGCATAGCGACCCAGCACCGACACCACCGTGGCGGCCGCGAACACGCCTATCCACATCAGCGCCTGGGTGAAGAAGCCGAGGCGGTCGCGCTCGGCGATGGCGGTCATGAAGTTGCGCCCGACGTAGCTGTTCACCACGTTCAACGAATTGGTCGCGAGCGCGGCGACGATGACCAGCGCGAACAGCATGCGCGCGGTGCGCCCGATGCCGGGGGCGAACACGAAGTTGCGCAGCTGGGTCAGCCAGTTGCGCCAGGTGTCGCGGGTGAAACTGAACTCGGAGGACAACATGGGCGCGGCGTGACGGAGCGGTCAGCGCGGCCGGGCGGGGGAAGACGTGGTCCTGCGTCGCCGGCGGGCGGGCGGCCCGCGCGCGCCGGCGCGGGCGTCCGCCGCTCTGCCTACAAGGTGATGAAGCCGCGGCGCACCGCGATGGTCACGGCGTGGGTGCGGTCGTTGGCGTTCAGTTTCACCATGATGTTGCGCACATGCATCTTCACCGTTTCCTCGCTGATCGACAGCTTGTGGGCGATCTCGCGATTGCGGTGGCCGCCGGCGATGAGCCTGAGCACTTCCAGTTCACGCGCGCTCAGGTTCTTGTCGGTGAGATGCTCGGCGATGTGGGTCGCGACCCGCTCGGGGATGCGCGTCTTGCCGGCGTTCACCGCGCGGATGATGTCCAGCAGTTCCGACATCGCCATGCCCTTCAGCACGTAGCCCTTCGCGCCGGCGTTCAGCGTGCGCTGCATGGGCACGTCGCCCATCTCGGTGGTCAGCACCACGATGCGCGCCTCGGGGAATTCCGCGCGGATCGCAGCGATAGCCTCGGTGCCGGAGATGCCCGGCAGGCGCAGGTCCATCAGCGTCACGTCGGGACGCGCTGCACGGAACTTCTCGATGGCCTCCTCGCCGGTGCCGGCCTCGGCCACCAGTTCGAAGCCCGGGTCGTTGGCCAGCACCGCGGCCAGGCCTTCGCGAAAGATCGGATGGTCGTCCACGCACATGACGCGGATGGCCGGATTCTGGGTGAGTTCTTGTGCCAACACGTGTTGCCCTTCAGTCGAGATATGCCGAGTTGCCCGGCAGGGTCAATCGTACCGCAGTTCCGCCACCTGGGCGGCGCTGCACCTGGAACTGCGCGCCGAGGGTCGCGGCGCGCTCGCGCATGCCGCGGATACCGTAGTGCCCGGGCCTGCCGTTGTTGATGAAGTCCTCGGGGACCCCCTCGCCGTCGTCGGTCACCTCGACCACCAGGTCGTCGGTGAAGATCGCGCGCAGGCGGATGACCCGCGCGTTGGCGTGTCGCACCGCGTTCAGGCCCGCCTCGCGGCAGATGACCTGCAGTTCGGAGGAGAGGCTCGGATCCAAGTTGCGCTCGAGGCCCTCGACTTCCACCACGCAGCGCGCGTCGGTCTCGGTGGTGAGCTCCGCGCACAGGTTGTCCAGCCGGGTGGAGAGGTCGTAGACACCGTGGGACGAGGAGCGCAGCAGCGACAGCACTTCGCGGCCCTCGGTCACCGCGTGCTTGGAGGCGTTGAGCGCGCGCGAGAAGAGATCGGCGGCGGACGGGTCGCCGGCCTTCACCCGATCGAGGCCGGCCTCCAGCAGGAACTGCATGCCCTGCACGCTCTGCAAGAGGGTGTCATGCAGATCGCGCGCGATGCGCAGCCGCTCTTCCTGCTGCGCGACCCGCGCGCGGGTCTGTAATGCCTTGATGCGATCGTCCTCCTGCTGGTGGGCGAAGGCCTCGCCCAGCGCGCGCATCACCTGGTCGGCGAGCATGCGGAAGAAGGTGATGTGATCGTCGTCCAAACGCTTGTGCGGGCTGATGCCGGCCACCACCACCGCGCGCGGCGCGCGCGTGTCGGGCGAGACCAGCGACAGCACGGCGAGCTGCTGCGCGGGGATCTGCCAGGCGCCGAGCGGCAGCGGCTGCATGGCCGGCGTGACGTCGATGAACTGCAGCAGCGGGCGGGGCTCGCGGGTCACGAAGTGCGCGAGCGGCGAATCGCTGTCGGCGCGCAGCACCGCGGGACTCAAGGGCGCGCCGGTCTCGATGTTGGCCACCGCGCACAGCTTGGCCTGCTCGCCGTCCTCGTCGCACAGATAGAGCGAGGCGAAGGGCACGTCGTAGGGATTCTCGGCGATGACTTCGGCCGCGACGCGCAAGGTCTCTTCGCTGTGGCGCGCGCGACGGGTGCTGAGACCGAGGCGCTGCAGCGTGTGCAGCCGACGCTCGGCGATGACGCGAGTCGAAGTTTCCGGCACGGTGATCAGCACACCCTCGATCGCATCGTACTCGTTGACGATGGGGGTGTAGCTGTAGGTGCAGTAGAACTCTTCGAGGTAGCCGCGCCGATTGATGAAGCTCGGCGAATCCTCCATGCCGGCGCTCTCGCCGTGGTAGTAGGAAGCGCGCAGCATGGGCAGCATCAGATCGAAGATTTCCGGCCATACCGATTCGGCCGATTGCAGCAGCGCCCAGGGGTGCTTGGTGCCGAGCAGCGAAGCGAACGCGTCGTTGTACAGCAGGATGTGCTGTGGGCCCCAGTAGATGCTGCTCGGCAGGCGCGAGCCCAGGCACAGGCCGAGCGCGGTGCGCATCGCGTGGGACCAGGTCTCGGGCGCGCCGAGCGGGGTGTTCTCCCAGTCTATCTGGCGCATGCGCAGCGCCATGCCGGACGCGCCGCTGAACAGGCGCGTGCGCCAGGCGCTGGCCGGCACCGGCGCGCGAGCGAACGTCAGGCTGTTGCCGACGGCGCTCACGGTCGCCGCTCCGGGTGGCGGATGGAACCGCGAACGGCAGGGCGGGGCCGCGCGGTGACGGGCTGTTGCATGTTCTTGTCGCTCCCCTGAAACGGTACCGAATGCTCGGTAACCACCCCTATGGTAGACCCGGACACCCCCCCGTGGCGACAGGCGAAGCGTCTGAAAATGCGAGCAATCGTGTCCTTATCGACATTGCGCCGCAGCACGGTAACGACCGTCCCGGCGGTGGTCCGCGCGGCTCGCCTGCTAGACTGCCGGCCCATCACACGCAGGCAGCCATGCGCACCATCGTCATCACCGCCGACGACTTCGGCTTCAGCCCGGCGGTCAACGAGGCCGTGGAGCGCGGCTATCGCGAAGGGGTGTTGCGGAGCGCGAGCCTGATGGTGTCCGCGCCCGCGGCGGCCGACGCGGTCCTTCGCGCCCGCCGCCTGCCCGGCCTGCGCGTCGGGCTGCACGTGACCGTGGTGCGCGGACAACCGCTGCTGCCGGCCGGGGAGGTCCCGCACCTGCTGGCCGCCGACGGTCGCTTCCCCGAGAACCTGCTGGCCGCCGCGCTGCGCTGGAGCCTCGATCCGCGCGCGCGGCGTGAACTCGCGCGCGAGATAGCCGCGCAGTTCGCGGCGTTCCGCGCCACCGGGCTCGCCCTCGATCACGTCGACGTGCACAACCACCTGCAGCTCCATCCGGCGGTGCTCGCCGAGGTGCTGGCCAACCTGCGGCCGGACGAACCGACGGCAGTGCGCCTGCCGCGCGAGCCGTGGGCCCAGGCCGGCGTGGCGGGCGCGCTGCTCGCGCCCTGGCTCGCGCTCGTCGCCTGGCGCCTGAAGCGTGCCGGGCGGCGCTCCAACGACTGGCTGCTCGGCGTGGCGGACAGCGGGCGGCTGGACGAGGCGCGCGTGCTCGACCTGCTCGAGCGGCTGCCGCCGGGCCGGGTGGAACTGCACCTGCACCCGGCGGTGCGGCGCGACGCCGAGATCGCCGCCGCGATGCCGGGTTATGCCAACGAAGCCGAGTTCGCCGCGCTCACGAGCTCAAGGGTCAAGGCGCGCCTGCGCGAACTCGGGCTCGAGCCGGGCGGCTTCGCCGACTTCGCCTGAGGCGCGCCGTTCGACGGACGGACCGCGCTCGGCGATGATCGCACCCGCGGTACGTCCGCCACCTTTGCACGTTCATTCATCGAGCACTCGCCCATGGCCGTCGACTCTCCGCCCGTCCCCCCGATCCGCATCGATTTCAGCGCCGAGGATCGCCGCTGGATCACCGAACGCATCGACGAGGTGCTGGCCAATGGCCAGCTCACCCTCGGCAAGTACGGCGAGCAGTTCGAAGCCGAGTTCGCGCGCGCGAGTGGTGCGCGCCATGCCATCGCGACGTCCTCCGGCACGAGTTCGCTCGAGATCATCCTGCGCGTGCTGGACGTCGCGGGACGCGACGTGCTGGTACCGGCCGACACCTTCATGGCGACCGCCACCGCGGTGCTGGCCGCGGGTGGCCGGCCGGTGCTGATGGACAGCTGCCCGCGCACCATGTCGACCACGCCCGAGGAGATCCTGCGCAAGCTGACGCCGAACACCGCCGGCGTGATGATCGTGCACATCGCCGGCATCGTTACCGACGCCATGCCGGACATCGCCGCGCTGTGCCAGGACCGCGGCCTGTGGCTGGTGGAGGACGCGGCCCACGCGCACGCCTCGCGACTCGCCGGCCGGCATGCCGGTACCTTCGGCATCGCGGGTTCCTTCAGCTTCTATCCGACCAAGGTCATGACCAGCGCCGAGGGCGGCATGATAGTCACCGACGACGAGCGGCTGGCCACCGAGGCGCGCATCCTGCGCGACCAGGGCAAGGCCAGCTTTCACCAGAACCTGCACGTGCGCATCGGCAGCAACTGGCGCATGTCGGAACCCCACGCGATCATCGGCCTGCGTCATCACACCCACCTCGACGAGATGGTCGCCGCGCGCCGTCACTGGGCCACGCGTTACGACGCCGCGCTGCTGGGCGCGGACCTCGGCGTGTGCCCCATCGCGCCGCCGGCCGACTGCCACGCCAACTACTACAAGTACCCGGTGATGCTGCGGGACGGCGTGGATCGCCAGGCCTTGAAGCAATGGCTGCGCGCCGAGCACGGCGTGATCTGCGCGGGCGAGGTCTACGAGAAGCCGCTGCACCAGCATCCGGCGCTCGCGCACCTGGCCACGCCCGACCTGGCCCAGGCCGAGTACCTGTGCGCGCGCCACGTGTGCCTGCCGATGTTCGCGAGCATGACGGAGGACGACGTCGCGCGCGTGCTGGCGGCGCTGGCCGACGCGCGCACGCGCGGCCTGCTCGGTTGAGCCGCGGGTGATTCTCGTGTCGATGGTTCAGTCGCGCGGCGCGCCGCGCCACTCGAGCCGGTAGGCGGCACCCACGCCGAGCCCGAGCGCCGCCCAGGCCAGCTCGCGCGCGCGGCGCAGCGCCGCGAGCGCGAGCCCGCTCTCGGTCGAGCCGCCGAGCGCGGCGACGACCCACACCGTCACCGCTTCCACCGAGCCGAGCTGCGCCGGCAGGAAGAAGGTCAGCGAGCGAATGGTGACGATGGCGGCTTCGGCCACCCAGCAATGGGCGAAGGGCAGGGCCGCGTTCAGCAGTTCGAGCATCAGCCATACCTCGGCCGCGCCGCCCAGCCAGTTGACGAGGTAGAGACCGGTGCTGGCGACGAGTCGCCGGCGCTCGACCCGCGCGAAGTCCGCGAGCGCATGCTCGATGTCGCCGAGCGCCGCCAGCCAGCGGCGGTGGCGGGCCTGCGCGAGACGCGACTCGATGTGCGCGAGCAGCGTGCGCAGCCAGCGCAGGCGCAGACCGAGCAGGGCGAGGGTCATGGCCGCCACGAGGCAGGCGGCCGCGACATAGAGCAGCTGGGCCATGGCGGGTGGCAGCAGGCCCAGGGCCGCGGCGAGCGCCGCGCCGATCACCACGAACAGCGCCTCGGCGACCGCCAGCAACGTCTGCATCAGGACCAGGGTTGCGCCGGACTCGCGGTAGCTCACCGCGTGGTGGCGTTTCAGGAGCCAGGCCTTGACCGGCTCGCCGCCCAGCGCGCCGAAAGGCATCACCACGTTCAGCGCCTCGCCGACCATGTTCACCAGCCACAGCTGGCCGTACCACCGCGGCGTGACGGGGCGCGCAGCGAAGGTCAGCGCCCAGGCCTCGATCTCCGCCGCCCAGGCCAACATGAACAGCGCGAGCACCCACAGCGCCGCGCTCGGCGGCAGGCGCCCGAGCAGCGCCATGGCGGCCTGGGGATCGCTCGCCCGGATGACCAGCCCGAGCAGCGCCAGGCCGACGGCCAGCGCCAGCGCCGAGCCCAGTCTCACGCCGTCTCGTCGCGCGGAATGATGCGGCCGCCGGGCGCGAGGCGAAAACGATGGCCGCGCCACACGAAGCTGCGGCGGGTGAACGCCAGCGCCCACGAGACCAGCCCCAGCACATCGCGCAGCGGCAGCCAAGGCAGGGCGCGCAGGGTCTCCTCGTCCTCGAGCTGCAGCGCGACCAGCGCGCCGGTCGCGAGGCGCAGCGCGATGGTCGCGGCGAGCACGCCGAGCGCGGCGGCGGACAGACCCGCGGCCAACGCGTACAACGCCGCGAACGGTACCGCGCGGGTCAGCACCGTGAGCGCGAAGCCGACCGCGTTCGCCGCGCGGGTGTTCTGGTCCCAGTACACCTGGTGCGACCACCAGTCGCCGAAGCTCGCGTAGTCCGCCAGCAGGTCGACGCGCAGCGGCACCAGGCACACACCGAGTCCACGCGCGTGCAGCCGCCGACCGAGTTCGTGGTCTTCCACCAGGTAATCCGCGAACGCCGCCATGCCGCCCACCGCCTCGAGGTCGCTGCGGCGGAAGGCGATGGAGGCGCCGAGACAGAAGGTTGCCGCGCGGGTCAGGTAGGTGAAGATCACGCTCGGCATGAAGTCGGCGTTGATCGACAGCTGTTCGAGTTTCTCCGCGACGTTACGCGCGCAGCTGATGCGGTAGAGACTGCAGACGAAACCGAGGCGCGGATCGGCGAGCGGCGCGACCATGGTGCGGAGGTAGTCGCGCGGCGCGCAGGCGTCGGAATCGCTCACCACGAGATACTCATGACGCGCGGCGCCGAGGCCGATCACCATGTTCTGCACCTTGCCGTTGACCGAAGGCGCGCTGTCCGCCACCACGACAGTGACCCGCGCCGGGTAGCGCGCTTCCAGTTCGCGCAGCAGCGGCAGCGCGGGATCCTGCGGACGCTGCAGCGACATCACCACCTGGTAGACGGGATAGTCCTGGGTGCAGAAGCTCTCGAGGTTGTGGCGCAGCTCGCGATCGATGCCGTAGATCGGCTTCAGCACGGTGACCGGCGGCTGGAAGTCCGCGCGCGGCGACCTACGGCGCACGAACAGCCAGGTGGTGATCACGGTCAGCAGGCTGAAAATCGAACCGCTCACCACCGGGATGAGCAGCACGTGCATCAGGCTCGGCGCGATGGTCACGGCTGAGACCCGGGCCGCCCTTCAGTAGCCATCGTCGGCCGACCAGTCACCGCGCCAGCGCGGGTCGTAGTGCGTGCCGGCGCGCAGGTAACGTATGTCGGTGGACAGGCGCATCTCCTCGCTCTGGCAATCGAGCGAGGCATGCACGATGCGCGGCGTATGGACCACGACGTCGCCGGCCGCGTAGTCCGCCACCAGCCATCGCCTGCCGGTGTAGTCCGCCATCCAGCGCAGATCGTGCGTGAGCGGGCGCCGGTCCTCGGCGCGATCGAAGGGCGCGATGTCGCGCGTGCGCCGACCGACGTCGGCTTCGAGGTGCGAGTCCTCGAGGTAGACCAGTCCGCCGCTCGCGAGCGGGCAGTCGCCGAGCGGCACCCAGAAGGTCAGCAGGTCTTGCTGCGCGGCCTCGACATAGGTGCCGTCGATGTGCGCGCGGGAGGCAATCTCGCGGCCCGGCACGAAGTGACGTACCGGCGTGCGGCGCAGACGTTCCACCGCGCCGCCCAGCAGCCGCTCGCTCGCGCCGCGCAGCAGCGGATGCTCGGTGAAGGCCAGAAATTCGCTCGAGCGCACGTAGCGATGCGCGGGATGTCCGCGTGTACCGTGGGCCGGCAGCGCGGGCTGCGCGACGCCGAAGGCGCCACGTCGGCAATCGCCGTCGGCGACGAAGCCGGCGGGGAACAACGCGAAGAAGCGTTCACGCATCGCCATCACCAGTTCGCGCGGCAAGAGGCCGCGCAGGAACACGTAGCCATGCGTCACCAGCCGGGCGGCGGCGCGGCCGTCGTCCAGTGCGGTGAGGGGCGTGCTGGCGAGCGTTCCGACGTAGCGCTCGGTGAGGGGGAGAGGCAGTCCGTTGGAGCGCAGCGCGGGGTAGGACATCGTCATTCCGGCAGGCGGGAACGGCGCGCAGAATACACAAAAACCGTGACGAAATGGTGGCCGCGGCAGGCGCGTTTGGCGCCCGGCGCGCCGGCCGTGAAAGGCCTGCAAAGCTCAGCGCCGAGGCCACTCCAGGCGTTGTCGTGTCAGTGAGGGTGACGGACTGGCAAGTGCAGGCGAAGGTCGTCAGCCGCCCTTTGACCCATGGCACCCGTCATTCCTGCGATAGCAGGAATCCATGGGCCTCGCTGATCGCCGATGGGCCTCTGCTTTCGCAGGGGTGACGGAGTAGTGGGCGATGGCGAAGAACGTCGAGCGTCCGTTCACCCATGCAACCCGTCATTCCTGCGCAAGCAGGAATCCATGGGCTTTTCCGATCGCCGGTGGACCCCTGCGTTCGCAGGAGTGGCGGAGTGGTGGGCGCGTCGCGGATCGCGCATGGACCGCCGCTCGCGTGAGGCGCGTGACACGCCCTGAATTGCCTCAGAACACCACCGGCAATTCCAGGTGGCGCTGGTAGACCATGTCGCGGTGCGCGAGCAGTGCGGGCGTCAGTGCCGCGGCGACGCCAGGGTGGTCATTGCCATAAAGTCCGCCGCGGAAGGACGTCGCCATCGGGCACAGTTCCGCTGGCAGCGGGTTCAGCAGGCCGCAGAAGGTGGCCCAGTAGATGTCCACCGCGGTGAAGCCCGCGCCGATGAGATACTCGCGGCCCGCCTGCTTCTGCCGCGCGAGCTGCGCGTCGAAGACCTTGAGAATCTCGATGATGCGCAGCGCCGCGGCCTCGGCGGCGGCGGGCGAGTAGCCGTACTTCTGCCCTAAGAACTCGAAGAAGGCGCGGCCCTCGGCGCCCGGCGGCATGCTGGACAGCGGGCCGTGACACATCAAGAGGCGCTTTTCCCAGGCGATGCCGTTCTCGCCGGCGAGCTCGTTGATCATGCCGAACATCTGCATGCGTTCGTGGATGTCGGTCGGCACCAGGCGCGGCTCGGGCTTCAAGCGTTCGGCGAGATTCAGCTGGTCTATCCAGCTCGAGCGCGGGCGCTCGTCGTTCCACACGGCGACCGGCGCGCTGGCCTGTGCGGTCCAGGCGATGAGTTCGCTCTGCGAGCCGTCCATGCCGAGCGCGAGATCGGACTTGCCTTCGTCGGCCGTCACCACGTTGGTGAAGGGAATGCCTTTCACGTGGAACAGGCCCTTGCACGCCTCGCGCCACGGCCCGGGCACGGTGTACTTGCCGAGCACCAGGCGCAGTCCGCTCATCTTGCGGGCCTGGGCGATGCTCACGTACTCGAGTCGCGTGTCGTAGGGCTGGATGATCTCGCTCATGGTGAAGTCTCCCTGTGGGTGGTGGGCAGGCGCTTGCCGACATGGGCGGACGCGGGGCACGGCGGTGCCGAACCCGCGCTCGGGGCGGCGGCACGGTTCGCCTCCCCGAGAACCGCACTGACGGCGGATTATTGCAGGTCGCCGCGCGCCGCGTCAGGTCACGGCGTAGCGCTCACCACAGGCGATAGAAGCTCGGCAGCCAGCCTTCGATATGCGCGACGCGCACCGCTTCGCAGAGCGGGGTGGCGAGCAGCAGCAGGGTGATGTCGCGTATGCCGTTCAGCACGTAGCGCGGTTTGCACGGCGCTTCGTCCGGCAGTTCGAGGCGCGCGCCGGACTTCGGCCACCAGCGCGGCACGTCGCGCATGTAGGTCAGATACTCGGCGCCGAAGGTCTCTTCGAGAAACGCTTCTTCGCGCGCCACGGTGCGGCTGTAATAGGTCATGATGAAGGTGAAGAGCAGCACCGTCAGCGCGAGGCTCGCGGTGACCAGGCCCACGCCCACGGTCGCCACCAGCGAGCCGACGTAGAGCGGGTTGCGCACCATGCCGTAGGGACCGTTGGCGGCCAGGCGCTGGTTCTTCCAGCCGCCGATGAAGAGCGAGGCGTAGACCCTGATGAGCCCACCGAACACGATCAGCAGCGTGCCCGCCGCGACCAGGCTGCGTTCGATGGCCAGGTGGTCGGCCGACAGCGGCTGAGCGAACAGGAACAGCGCGAACACGGCGAGCGCGAACCAGCGCGTGTGGCGGCCACGCGCGCGGAGCAGCGCCACCTGCGAGGTCGCGGGCGAGGCGCCCTCAGCCATTGCTGGTCTGGAAGAAGCGAGCGCGCTTCAGCCGCCATACCACGAAGAACACCGCGGTCAGCCCCGCCAGCGCGGCCAGCGGCGCGGTCGGCGCCTGGCCGGCGTAGCCCGCGTCGCGCAGGCGTTCCACCAGCAAGAGCACGGCCGCGCCCGCCAGCCAGAAATAGGCGGTGCCATAGTCCTTCTGCACCATGCGCTTCCAGTTCATCTCCATCGACGACAAGGTCTCGCCGAGCCCCTGCCAGCGCAAGGTCCAGCGCGGCACCTCGGCGCAGTAGCGGGTGAAGTCCGCGCCGAACTTGGTGGCCAGGTAGTCCTCCTCCGCGGCGACGATGGCGTGGTAGGCGCTGAGATAGAAGAGGCCGCCCAGCAGGTAGGTGAGCGGGTGGTTGTGGATGATGAACAGCCCCGCGAGGATCAGCAGGTTGCCGACATAGAGCGGGTTGCGGCAGTGCCCGAACATGCCGCCGGTGACGAGCTTGTCGGCATGCGGCTGCTTGTTCACGCCGCCGCGCTTGATGTACTCGAGCCCGATCACCGCCGCGCGCAGCGCCTGGCCGCTGGCGGCGACCAGGAAGCCGAGCAGGTCGAACCAGCGGTCGATGCGCCAGTCACCACCGACCGTCACCGGCGGCAGCCCGAGCAGCAGCGCCAGCATGAAGGCGGTGAACACCTTGTTGCGATGCTTGAACAGCCAGCGGCCGTAGCGCACCGCGAGCGGGGCGGCGTCCTGCGTCACTTCACCGCGACCAGGCCGTTGAAGTTGTACCAGCGGAAGAATTCCTCGACGTGGGAGAAGCCCGCGTCGCGCAGCAGCTTGACGTTCTCGTCCGGCCGGTAGGGGATGAGCACGTTCTCGAGCGCCTCGCGCTTGTGTGCGATCTCCGACTCTGAATAGCCATTGCGCCGCTTCATGTCGTAGTAGTGGCGGATGAAGAGCCGGTTGAACATGCCATTGTCGACGATGATCTTCTCCACCAGGATCAGCGCCGACTGCTCGCGCATGCCTGCGTAGATGCGGCGGATGACGTGTTCGCGATTGAGCGGGCGAATGAACTGCAGCGTGAGCAGCAGGATGACCACCGAGGCGTCCTCGACCACGCGATCGCGCTGCAGGTCGGCGGCGACGAACTGCACGTCGCGATGGGTGCCGCGCGCGGCGAACTTGGCGCGCGCCTTGGCGAGCATCTCCGGCGCATTGTCGACGCCGACGAAGGCCACGCCCGGCGGCAGGGTGGCATCGAGGTTCAGCAGCGTGGTGGCGGTCGAGCAGCCGAGGTCGTACAGACGCGAGCCGGTCACCGCGAAGTCGCTGGCCAGTTCGGTGGTGAGGCGCTGGATCTCGCCGTACATGGGCACGGAGCGTTCGACCATGTCGTCGAACACCGCGACGGTCTTGCCGTCGAACTGGAAGTCGACTTCGGTCGTGGCCGGATCGACGAACACGCGGTCCTGGCCGCCGGCCACTTCGAGACGGGGAGGCTTGGCAGTATCACTCATGGTTGTCCTCGCGCCCCGGCCGAAGGGCTGCCGTGGGCGCCGGCATTATGCCCGAAGGCCGGCGCCATGGGGCTGTCGCGACGCGAGCCAGGGCCGATGCGTGCGAGGCCGCGTGCCATAATCCGGGCCCGGCCGCCGCGCGGGGAGTAAGTCGCGGCGGCCGTCCGCAAATCGACCCGAGGGGAGCCCTGACCATGACCATGCTCGACCAGAGTCTCGCCGGCCTCCTGGCCCGCGAAGCCATTCGCGATCTGCCCAATCGTTACTGCGACTGCGTGTGGCGCGGCGACGCCGCCGGCATCGCGCAGCTGTTCGCCGTCGACGCGCATTTCACCGCGGTGTCCGACAAGGGCGAGGTGACCATCACGGGCCGCGACAAGCTCGCCGAGTTCTTTGGTGGCGCGCTCGACTTCAAGCCGCGCCCCTACATCCACAACCACGTGCTGGACAGCCAGGACGGGCGCCGCGCCAACGGGCGCTGTTATCTCGACCTGCGCTGCGCGACGCAGAACATGGGTTGGATCGGCGCGGGCTACTACGAGGACGACTACGTGTGCACCAGCGAGGGCTGGAAGTTCCAGTCGCGGCGTTTCTACGCGCTGCGCATGGACGCCTGGCCGGAGAGTCTCGAACCCTGAAATCCCGTGGCGCGCATCCCGGCGTCAGCCGGGATGCGGCGGACACCGTCCGTCACGGACGCCGCGCATCTCCTGAGTCCTTCCTCCCCCAAGCCGAGGCGGTCGCGGCCGCGTGGCTGGCACGCGCCATGGCACCTCGGCCGGTCTCGCGTTCCCATGCAGGTACCTGATCGCCACGCCCGGCCGGGCGACATCAGCACCCCGAATGGGTTAAGGTCCGGCGTGTCGAGCGGTTGACCAGGGGGCGGCGCGCGCGGCAGGCGGCGTTGGGGGAGGTCCGCTCCCCGCCCCGGCGGCGGCGGCGACATTCCTCGGCGAGGAGGTGCGCATGGCGACAGTGAGGGGGACTGCCGGCAGGAATGTACTGCGCGGAACGGCGCAGAACGACATCCTGCTCGGCCTGGACGGGGACGACGTTCTCTCCGGCCTCGACGGCGCGGACCGGTTGCTGGGTGGCAACGGCAATGACCGGCTGCTCGCCGGTGTCGGTGACGATCGCCTCGATGGCGGCAGCGGCGACGACACCCTGCTCGGCGCGAGCGGCAACGACCTGCTGACCGGCGGCGCGGGCGCGGACCTGCTCGACGCCGGCGCGAACGACGATCGGCTGCTCGGCGCCGCCGGCAACGACGTGCTGCTGGGTGGCGCGGGCAGCGACGTCCTCGACGGCGGCAGCGAGAACGATCGGCTGGACGGCGGCAGCGGCAGCGACAGCCTGCGCGGCGGCAGCGGCGACGATGTGCTGGTCTACGCCCCCGACGACCTGCTGATCGACGGCGGAAGCGGTACCGATACGCTGGAAGTTGCCGGCGCGGGCGTCACTTTGCGCGCCGCGACGCTCGCCCACGTGCGCTCCGTCGAGGCCATCGACCTGCGTGGCAGCGGCTCGAACAACCTGGTGGTGGATGCTGCCCTGGTGCGGCGCCTGTCGGACTCCGACGCACTCCGCGTGCGCGCGGGGGCCGACGACCTGGTGCGCGCCAATGGCTGGACGGCGGCGGGGCAGAGCGTCATCGGCGGCATCACCTACGACACCTATACCGCCGGCGCGGCACGTCTGCACATCGAAGTCGGCGCCGGTGCGATCGTCAACGGTGTCATCCCGCTCGCGAACCTCGACGGCGCCAACGGTTTCCGCCTCGATGGCGTCGCCGCCGGGGACATCAGCGGCCTCGCGGTCAGCGCGGTGGGCGATGTCGACGGCGACGGTTTTGACGACGTGGTCATCGGTGCCTACGGTGCCCAACCGAATGGCAATGGCTACGCCGGGTCGAGCTATGTGGTGTTCGGCCGATCCGGTGGCTTCGATGCGACGGTTTCGCTCGCCGCGCTCGATGGCACCAACGGCTTCCGCCTGGACGGCGTGGCCGAGAGCGATTACAGCGGGCGCGCGGTCGGCGCGGCCGGCGACGTCAACGGCGACGGCTTCGACGACCTTGTCATCGGCGCCTACGGCGCCGATCCGAACGGGACCAACGTTGGCGCGAGCTACGTGGTGTTCGGCCAGGCGAGCGGCTTTGCCGCGACCTTGTCCCTCGCCACGCTCGACGGCACCAACGGCTTTCGCCTCGACGGTGTGAATGCGCGCGACTACACCGGCCATCCGGTCAGCACGGCAGGCGACGTCAATGGCGATGGCTTCGACGATCTGCTCGTCGGTGCCTACAGCGCCGACCCCAACGGCTCGCAGTCCGGTACCAGCTACGTGGTGTTCGGACGGGCCGAGGGTTTCGGCCCGACGTTCGCCCTGGCCGCCCTGGACGGCACGGACGGTTTCCGCATGGATGGCCTCGCGGCCGAGGACCGCGTCGGCCGCGCGCTCGGCACGGCCGGCGATGTCAACGGCGACGGTTTCGTCGACCTGCTCATCGGCGCCTACGGCGCCGATCTGCACGGGGTCAACGTCGGCGCCAGTTACGTAGTATTCGGCCGGGCTGGCGGCTTCGACGCGACGTTCGACCTGGCCAGCCTCGACGGAGCCAATGGCTTCCGCCTCGACGGTGTCGCGGCGTACGACCGCAGCGGTCGTGCGCTCGGCACGGCCGGCGACTTCAACGGCGACGGCTTCGACGATCTCATCATCGGTGCGGCTGGTGCCGACCCGCACGGCGAGAATTCCGGAGCCAGTTACGTGGTGTTCGGCAAGGCCGGCGGCTTCACGGCGACCTTCGACCTCGCCAGTCTGGACGGCAGCAACGGCTTTCGCCTCGATGGCGTCGCCGCGTTCGACAGCAGCGGCATCGCGGTCAGTGGCGCGGGCGATGTCAACGGCGATGGCTTCGACGATCTGCTCATCGGTGCGTACCACGCTGACCTGAGCGGCAGCGAGTCCGGTTCAACTTACCTCGTGTTCGGCACTGCGGCGGGCTTCGGCGCCGCGTTCGATCTCGACGACCTCGACGGCCGCAACGGCCTGCGTCTCGATGGCGTGGCAGCCGGCGACGACAGCGGCGCGGCGGTCAGTGCTGCCGGTGATATCGATGGTGATGGCTATGACGATCTCCTGGTCGGCAGCCCGGGCGCTGACCCGAACGGCAATGTCTCCGGTGCCAGCCACGTGCTCTTCGGCGGCGACTTCACCGGTGCGGTGGCGCGCGAGGGCGGCGACGGCAACGACCTGCTGAGCGGCACGACCGCTGCCGAGGCGCTGGTCGGTGGCCGTGGTAACGACGTCCTCGACGGGCGTGGCGGTGGCGACGCGCTCTCCGGTGGCGCGGGCGACGACGGCCTGGTATGGCAGGCAGCGGCACGGCGCATCGACGGCGGCCGTGGCTTCGACACCCTGCGCGTGACGGCCGGCAGCGCCGATCTCCTGGGCGCGGGGCAGTTGCGTAGCATCGAGGCGGTGGATCTCTCCGGCGGCTCGGCCAGCACCCTGGTGCTCGATGCCGCGGCGGTGCGGCGCATGACCGACACGGCGGACGTGCTGCGGGTCAGCGCCGACGTCAACGACCTCGTGCATCTCGTCGGTGACTGGACGCTTGCCGCCCCGGTGGTGACGGGTTTCGCCCGCTACACCCAGGGCGGTGCGCGGATCGACGTCGCCGACGGTGTCGAAGTCCTTACGGGTGGCGCGCTGGACCTCGCAAGCCTGGACGGCGGCAATGGATTGCGACTCGACGGCGCGGCAGCGGGAGACTCCGCCGGTCGCATCCTCGCCGCCGCCGGCGACGTCAATGGCGACGGTTTCGCCGATCTGCTGGTCGGCGCCAATGGCGCCAGTCCGAACGGCGCCTTGTCCGGTGCGAGCTTCCTGGTGTTCGGCAAGGGCGCCGGCTTCGAGTCGACGCTGAGCCTCGCCGCCCTCGATGGCGTGAACGGCTTACGCCTCGACGGTGTGACCGCCGGAGATTCGTCCGGCTCGGCGCTGGGCGGCGCGGGCGACGTCAACGGCGACGGCCTCGACGACTTCGTCATCGGCGCCCCGGCCGCGGATCCGAACGGCGACCGATCCGGCGCGACCTACGTGGTCTTCGGACGAGCCGGCGGCGATTTCGGCGGCCTCAGCCTGTCGGCGCTCGATGGCGCCGACGGCTTCCGCCTCGATGGTCCTGCCGGCGTGCGCTCGGGCTGGTCGGTGCAGGCCACGGCGGACTTCAACGGTGATGGCCTGGCCGATCTCGTCATCGGCGCGCCCTATGCCTTCCCGGGCCGGACCTACGTGGTGTTCGGACGCAGTGCCGCGTTCCCGGCGAGCCTGGATCTCGACGCCCTCGACGGCCTGTCGGGTTTCGTGCTCGAGGGCTTTGAGGCGAATGACCAGGCCGGCTGGTCGGTCAGTGCCGGCGACATCAACGGCGACGGCCTCGATGACGTGGTCGTCGGTGCGCCCATCAACGACCTGAATGGCGCGCCCCGCGGCTCGGTCTTCGTACTGTACGGCAGGACCGGCGCCTTCGACGCGAGCTTCAACCTCGCCGAACTCGACGGCAGCAACGGCTTCCGCCTCGACGGTGTCGGCGCGAACGATGCCACGGGTAGTGCAGTACGCGTCATCGGCGATTTCAACGGCGACGGTCGTGACGACCTCTTGGTCAGCGCCTACAGCGCCGACCCGAACGGCGACAGGTCCGGTTCGAGCTACCTCGTGTTCGGCAAAGCCGACGGTTTCGCTGCAAGTTCTAGCCTGGCTGACCTCGACGGAGCCAATGGCTTCCGCCTCGAGGGTGTCGCCCTCGGCGACGGAGCGGGCTATGCCGTGGGCGCGGCCGGCGACGTCAACGGCGACGGCTTCGACGACCTGCTGGTGGGGGCTTACGCCGCCGATGGCGTCGGCCCTGACGCGGGTGCGACCTACCTGCTTTTCGGTCGAGCCGATGGCTTCCCGGCCAGCCTCGATCTCGGCACCCTCGACGGCACCAACGGCCTGCGCATCGAGGGCGAGACGGCGAACGATCGGCTGGGCAGCGCGGTGGCCGGTGTGGGCGATGTCGATGGCGATGGCTTCGACGACATCCTGGTCGGCGCGCCGAACGTGAACGCCGGCGGCTTCTATGCCGGGACCGCCTACCTGGTCCTCGGCCGCGATATCACCGGCACGGTCGATCTCGCGGGCGGGGACGGCAATGACGCCCTGACCGGCACGATCGCGGACGAAGTCGTCGTCGGCGGTCGGGGTAACGATGTGCTCGACGGTTTCGGCGGGGCGGACGTACTGAAGGGCGGGCTCGGCAGCGACGTGCTGGTGTGGCGCGCGGGTTTGCGCCAGGCCGATGGCGACCTCGGCACCGATATGCTGCGCGTGGTCGGCAGTGGGGCGATGGTCGACCTGACCGCGCTTCCGCGCGGCACCTTGCGTGGGATCGAAGCGATCGACCTCACCGGCAGCGGCAACAACGCAGTGCAACTGCGACACGGCGATGTGCTGCGCGTCAGCGACACCCGCAGCTTGCGCATCGACGGCAATGTTGGTGACCGGGTGCTGGCGCTGGATGCCGCGTGGGCGGCGGCCGCCGGCGCGCCCGAACGCATCGGCAGCCAGGACTACCGGCGTTACACCGCGGGCAAGGCCTCTCTTCTGGTGGACACCGACGTGTCGGTACTGCGAGGCACGGGGGGCGAAGTGTTGAACGTCGTGTCGCCGCTGCCGCCGCCACCCATCGCCGGCGCGGCGAGCGGCGCGGCCGGTGGGCGAGCGCTGACCGGTGGCAGTCGTAATGACCGACTCACCGGGACCAACACCGCGGAAACCGCGCGCGGCCTGAACGGCAACGACGTGCTGAACGGCCGCGGCGGACACGATCGACTCGACGGCGGCAATGGCAACGACACCCTGCTCGGGGGCAGCGGCAACGACCTGCTGCTGGGCGGGGCGGGCAACGACACCGTGAGGGGCGAGGTGGGGAACGATCGGTTGTTCGGTGGTGAGGGCAACGATCGCCTGTTCGGCGACAGCGGCAACGACAGCCTGGGCGGCGATGCCGGCAAGGACGTCCTGCGCGGCGCCACAGGCAATGATCGACTGGACGGCGGTGCGGGTGATGACCAGCTTCTGGGCGAGGACGGCAACGACCTGCTGCTCGGCGGCACGGGCAACGATCGGCTGGACGGCGGCACGGGCAACGATCGGCTGGATGGCGGTAGCGACGACGACCAGCTGAGCGGCGGCGCGGGCGCCGACGTGCTGCTGGGCGGCGCGGGCAATGATCGGCTGGATGGCGGCGCCGCAAGCGATTTCCTGTTGGGCGGCGCCGGCGACGACGTACTGGTGTACGCCGCGGACGACGCGCGCATCGACGGCGGCACGGGGACCGACACGCTTGAAGTGCGCGGTGCGGGTGCCGATCTGCGCGCCGCGACCCTCGCGCACGTAGGCGCGGTCGAGGTCATCGATCTGCGCGGCAGTGGCGCCAACAGCCTGACCGTCGATGCGGCCTTGGTGCGAGCCCTGTCGGACAAGGACACGCTGCGGGTGCGCGCCGGCGCAGACGACACGCTGCGGGTGAACGGCTGGACGGCGGGGGGGCAAGTCGCGATCGGCGGTGTCACCTACGACACCTACACCGCGGGCGGGGCGACCCTGCAGGTCGAAGTCGGGGCCGGCGCCATTATCAACGGCGTCATCGCCTTGGCCGACCTCGACGGCGCCAACGGCTTCCGGCTGGAGGGTGTCGGGGCCGACGACGCCAGCGGCGGCGCGGTCAGCATGGCCGGCGACGTCAACGGCGACGGCTATGACGACCTGATCGTCGGAGC
>JBFWYG010000032.1:0-3470 GCA_050186725.1 Gammaproteobacteria bacterium
CGGAGTCGGGGACGGGCAAGGGCATCGTGGCGGCAGGCAGCGACGACGCGCTCGAGGTTGCCGGCGCGACGCGCTCGCGCGCGCCGCGACGGCCGACGTGACTCAGTAGACGATGACGCCGCGCGCGTTGACGCCCTTCTCCAGGTCGGCGAAGGCCTGCGGCGCGTCGTCGATGGAGTAGGTGCGGGTCACCAAGCGGTCGAGGTCCAGCTTCTTCTGGCGATAGAGGTCGAGATACATCGGGAAATCGACCTTGAAGTTGGCGCTGCCGTACATGCAGCCACGAATGGTCTTGCCGGTGAAGGGCACGATCATCGCGTTGAAGGAGAAGCGGTCGTCCTGGCGGCCGACGCCGACCAGCACCGTCATGCCGCCCATGCGCGTGGCCTTGAAGCAGGCCTCCACCAGCTTGCCCATGCCGACCACTTCAAAGGCGTAGTCCACGCCGATGCCGTTGGTCATCTCGAGCACCTGCTTGAACGCGTCGCCCTTCGGATCGACCACGTCGGTGGCGCCGAAGGAACGCGCCAGTTCCATACGCTCGGCGGAGAGGTCGACCGCGATGATCTTGGCCGCGCCCGCGATGCGCGCGCCCTGGATCACGTTCAGGCCCACGCCGCCGCAGCCGAACACGGCGACGGTCGAGCCGGGCTTCACCTCGGCGGTCTTGATCGCCGCGCCGACGCCGGTGGTGACGCCGCAGCCGACCAGGGCCGCGGCCTTGAAGTCGTGCGCCTTGTCTATCGCCACCACGCAGGCCGACGGCACAACGCAGTACTCAGCCATGTTGCCGAGGAAGGACATCACCGCGATTTCCTGGCCGTTCATCTTGACCCGGCTGGTGCCGTCGATGAGGCCGCCGTGGGGCTTGTTCTTCAGGCACAGGTGCGGCTCGTGGTGGTCGCAGAACCAGCAGTCGCCACAGGCGGGAATGAACGACAGCACGACGTGGTCGCCGGGCTTGACGTTGGCCACGCCCTCACCGACGGACTCGACGATGCCGGCGCCCTCGTGGCCGAGCACCGAGGGCAGCTTCCAGCGGATGGTGCCGTTGATGATCGAGAGGTCCGAGTGGCAGATGCCGGTGGCCTTCATCTTGACCAGGACTTCGCCGGTCTTGGGCTTGTCCAGGTCGACATTGACCACGGAGAAATCATTGACTGCGTGTGCGACTACCGCCTTCATAAAGGCCGGACCTCCTCGATGCGATTGGGGGCTTGATTAAGCCCCCAAGTCTAGCGCCTTTTGTCCGCCGCCGGGGCGGCTCACGCCGCCTGGCGGCGGCGCAGCGCGAGCAGGGCGAGGCCTGGCAGCACCAAGAGCCCGCTGGCCGGCAGCGGCACGGGGGCGGCGAAGCTCTCGGCGAAGACCTCGGCCACCGCGGCATGCACGCCGGTGGTGGGATGCACACCGTCCCAGAACACGTGCTCGGAGGGATTCGCGCAACCCGGATCCGTGCCGAAGAAGCTCGTGACGCAGGGCGTGGTGGTGTCACTCAGGCCGAGGGCCGCCGCGTTGGCCAGCAGGTCGTCGAAGGCGGCATGGATGTCCACCACGCGCACCTGCGGCCCGCGCGCGGCGACGAGGTCGTTCAGGCCGCTGTTGAACAGGTCCGTCGCGACGCTGAAGACCGGGGCGAAGCCCGAGGCCAGCGCGTCGGGCGTGCGACCGAGATCGGGCAGGTTGGCGACGTACACCTCGCTGGCGCCCAGGGCCAGCAGCCGATCGATGGCCGTGCCGAGGTTGGTCAGGCTGCTCGGCACCACGCTCACCAGGTCGGTGAAGCCGAGGAACGGCGCGTAGTTGATGTCGTTCGCGCCGGCCCACAGCGCGAAGGCGGTGTTGGTGCCGCTCACATCGCTCAGGCTGTCCAGCTGCGCCCCCAGGCCAATGGTGACCGCCGCGAGCCCGGCCAGCGGAGTGCCGACGAATGACAGGTCTGCGGTGTTGTCCACGGTGCCGAACAGGGACGTCGAGTAGCTGCCCGTGAACGCGCCGCCCATCGCGATGTTGGTGACGTTCACCCCGGGGTTGGCGGCCGCGTAGTGCTCGGCCCACACCGGGCCGTCGCTGAAGCGTCCGCCGGCATAGGGCGGCAGCGGGAAAGCGAAGGTTCCTCCCGAGGCGCTTGCCAGCGCGGCGAAGAAATTGCCCGGGTCGGACAGGCTGTCGCCGACGACGACGAGGTTGCTGAAGGCGGCATGGGCGGACTGCTGGGAGACGACGAGGCAGAGAGCGGCGACGAACGAACGGAATTTCATGGCGTACCTTCCTTGTATCTGTACAGGATGTGGCTGGATAGCACTATAGGGAGCGGTGGCAGGGCGCGCCAGCGAGCGATTGCACGGGATTGTCGCAAACTGTTACGCCACTGCGCCGGGTGGCCCCCGAGAGTGCTTCGCAGGGAGCCGGTAGCGTGATTAGAATGGCGGGCAAGTCATGGGCCGCCGGCACCTGCGTGCATGTCACGCGGGCCGCCGAGCCGCACCCACCCTGAAGGAGGGGATACCGGTGATTCGAGCAAGCAAACTCCTGCGCATCGGCTTCGCGCTGGCTCTCGGCTGCCGCGCGGCCCTGGCCGCCGACCCGCTGCCCCCCGAGAAGATTGGCCTCGCCACGCCGCCCGCGCCCAATCCCCATCGCCTGTACCTGACTGATCTGCAGATCGCGCACATCAACGATGGCCGCATCCACGTGGTCGACGGCCAGAGCTTCAAGTACCTGGGGATGTTCTCCTCGGGGCTGTTCGGCATCACCACCCTGTCGGCCGACAGCAGCGAGATGCTGATCGCGGCCACCTACTACACCAAGCGCAACCGTGGTGACCGCTTCGACCAGCTCGAGGCCTACGACACCAAGACCTTCGAGCTGAAGAAGGAAATCGCGATCCCGACCAAGCACGCGCTGGCGCTGCCCTACAAGGGCACCATCTCGACCTCGGTCGACGACGCCTGGGTGTTCATCCAGAACGCGACGCCGCTGTCCTCGGTGACGGTGGTGGACCACAAGAACTGGAAGGTCACCGGCGAGATCCCGACGCTCGGCTGCTGGGCGGTGCTGCCCGTGCCGAGCAAGCCGAAGACCTTCGGCACCATCTGCGGCGATGGCACCTTCGTCACGGTCACGCTGAACGAGAAGGGCGACGGCGCCACCCAGACCCGCAGCGAGAAGCTGTTCGACGCGGAGAAGGACCCGATCTTCGTGCAGGGCGAGGCGGTCGGCGACCAGTATTACTTCGTGACCTTCCAGGGCAACGTCAAGGTCGTCGATCTCGGCGGCGACACCGCCAAGCTGGCCGACAGCTGGTCGCTGGTCGGCGACGCGGACAAGAAGGACAACTGGCGCCCGGGCGGCTACCAGATCCTGGCCGTGCACGCGCCGACCAAGCGCCTCTACGTGGCCATGCATGACAACGGCAAGGAAGGCAGCCACAAGGTGCCGGCCAAGGAGATCTGGGCCTTCGATCTCGC
>JBFWYG010000032.1:3570-48570 GCA_050186725.1 Gammaproteobacteria bacterium
GCCCGGGCGGCTACCAGATCCTGGCCGTGCACGCGCCGACCAAGCGCCTCTACGTGGCCATGCATGACAACGGCAAGGAAGGCAGCCACAAGGTGCCGGCCAAGGAGATCTGGGCCTTCGATCTCGCGACCAAGCAGCGCGTCGAGCGCGCGCCGGGGTCGGGCGCGGTGGCGATTTCGCTCACCAAGGAAGCGAAGCCCACCCTCTACACCTACGCCGGCGAAGAGATGAGCGTCACGCGCTACGACACCCAGCCGGCCTTGAAGCCGGTGGCGACCAGCGCGCAGATCGGCGACACCGTCGGTCTCATCGCCACCCACTGAGTCCGACATGGCTCTCGACCCGGCAGTGCTGCGCACCGTGACGGCGATGCTCGCCATCCTGCTGCTGGTCGGCGCCTGGCAGAAGCTGCGCGACATGGCGAGCTTTCGCGCCGCGCTCGAGGGTTACGAACTGCTGCCGGACGCGCTCCTGCCGCTGGTCGCGCTCGCGCTGCCGCTGGCCGAGGCCGCCGCGGGCGTGCTGCTGGTGGTGGATGCCACCCGCGTGCTCGGCGCCTGGCTCGCCGTGACGCTGCTCGCGGTGGTTACGGCGGCGGTGGCAGTCAACCTGCTGCGCGGGCGCACCGACGTCGGCTGCGGCTGCGGCGGCATCGAGGACGAGCAGACGATCTCCTGGGCGCTGGTGGCGCGCAACCTGGTGCTGATGGCGCTCGCCGCGCTCGGCGGTCAGCCCGCCGCGCCGCGCGCCCTTCATGCATTCGATGTCCTCACGATCGCCGCTGGCGCCTGCGCGGCCTACGGCCTCTACGCCATGGTCAACCAGCTGCTCGCCAACCGCCCGCGCCTGCTGCGCCTGAGGACCCGCTGATGAACGAAGCCCTGGTCGTCGCGGTCGCGGTACTGTGGGTGCTGGTCATCGCGCTCGTCATCGCGGTGTTCGCGCTCGCCCGCCAGATCGGCGTGCTGTACGAGCGCGTCGCGCCGATGGGCGCGCTGACCATCGACGACGGTCCCAAGGTCGGCGACCTCGCGCCCGCCTTCAATCTCACCGCGCTGGACGGCAAGAAGGTCCAGGTCGGCGCGCCGGGCGCGTTCTCGACCCTGCTGTTCTTCCTCTCGCCCACCTGCCCGGTGTGCAAGAAGCTGCTGCCGGTGCTGCGGTCCATTGCGCAGGACGAGGCTAAGTGGCTGCGCGTGGTGCTGGCCAGCGACGGCGACGAGGCCAAGCAGCGCAGCTTCTACGAGAAGGCCGCGCTCGGCGAATTTCCCTATGTGCTCTCGACCGATCTCGGCATGGCCTGGAAGGTCGCCAAGCTGCCCTACGCGGTGCTCACCGATGAGCAGGGCCGCGTGCGCGCCAAGGGGCTGATCAATTCCCGCGAGCAGTTGGAGAGCCTGTTCACCGCCAAGGAACTCGGCGTGGGATCGATCCAGGAATACCTGCAGAAGGCCTAGCAGTGACGATGCACGACCACCGGGCCGCGACCCGCTTCGTTCGGCAATCGCCGCGTAATTCAATGATGGGGACCCGCATATGAAATGGTTCGACGAGTTTTTCGAGCGTCAGGCGCGCGCGGTGGCGCAGAAGACCTCGCGGCGCAGCGCACTGACGCGCATCAGCCGGGCCCTGGTGGGAACCGCCTTCCTGCTGCCGGTGCTGCCCTACTCACGGGTGGCGAAGGCTGCCCACGGCGCGGCGCCCGAGGGCAAACTCGATCCAATGGACGACACCCATTGCGAATACTGGCGCTACTGCGCGCTGGACGGCTTCCTGTGCACCTGCTGCGGCGGCACCATCACCCAGTGCCCGCCGGGCGCGCAGCCGTCCTCGGTCACCTGGATCGGCACCTGCCACAACCCGCAGGACGGCCGCGACTACATCGTCAGCTACAACGACTGCTGCGGCGTGACCTCGTGCGGTCGCTGCCTGTGCAACTACAACGAAGGCGAACGTCCCGCCTATCGCATGAGCGTGCACAACGACATCAACTGGTGCATGGGCAATGACAGCGCCGTGTACCACTGCACGGTGTCGGTGATCCTCGGCGTGTCGGGCGCCGTCACCAAGTAGGGATGCGCAAGTTCTCCGGGGCAATCGCGGCCGTGGTCGCGATTGCCTGCGGCGCGGCGCAGGCCGAGCCGTCCATCCAGACCGTCAGCACCTCGCCCGCCGAACTCGACTACCTGCAGCAATGCTCGGGCTGCCACCAGGCCGACGGCAGCGGCAGCGCCACCAACCGCGTGCCGCCGCTGCCCGGCAGCGTGGGCCACTTCGCGCGCTCGGCCGCCGGCCGCGCCTTCCTGGTGCAGGTCGGTGGCGTCGCGCAGTCGCCTCTCTCCGACGCCGCCATCGCGGCCCTGCTGAACTGGCTGCTGCCGACCTTCGACGCCGCCAACCTGCCCGCGTCCTTCACGCCCTTCAGCGCCGCCGAAGTGGCGAGTGCGCGCGCGCATCGGCCCGGCGACATCGCCGCGCTGCGCGAGTCGCTCGCCGCCACGCTCGCCGCCGACGGACACCGCGTCGCGCGCTACTGAGCACTTCTGAGGCACGCCGCGCCTCCGCGCTGTCGTAGGCCTGCGCTTGCCCGATCGATACCGTAGAAATTACCGGCAAATTCAGCGCCGACTTCGCGCTTTTGCGCTGGTTTCGGGCTTGTTGACGCGGCGCGGCGCGGCGTAGAATCCCCGGCCGTTTACGCTTGTCTACCAACGGGAAAATGGTGATGTCCATCCCGCACGGAGGAGTGGCGATTGAAGCCCACAGATATCGGTAATCCCGACTACTTTCACAAGGTGGTCGATTGTCAGTGGGCCTGTCCGGCCCACACCCCCGTCCCCGAATACATTCGCCTGATCGCCGCCGGCCGCTACGCCGACGCGTACATGGTCAACTGGAAGTCGAATGTCTTCCCGGGCATCCTCGGCCGCACCTGCGACCGTCCCTGCGAGCCGGCCTGCCGGCGCGGGCGCGTCGAAGAGGAACCGGTGGCGATCTGCCGCCTGAAGCGCGTCGCCGCGGACTACAAGGGCGACGTCTCGGCGCGCATGCCGAAGCCCGCCGCGAAGAAGAACGGCAAGCGCGTCGCCTGCATCGGCGGCGGCCCGGCCTCGCTGACCGTCGCGCGCGACCTCGCGCCGCTCGGCTACGAGGTCACGGTCTACGACGGGTCGTCGAAGGCGGGCGGCATGATCCGTTCGCAGATCCCTAAGTTCCGCCTGCCAGAGGAAGTGATCGACGAAGAGGTCGGCTACATCCTCGACCTCGGCGTGGAGTTCAAGCGCGACCAGTGGGTCGACTCGCTGAAGGGTATCCTCGACCAGGACTACGACGCGGTATTCGTCGGCACCGGCGCGCCGCGCGGGCGCGACCTCGACATCCCCGGACGCAAGGAAGCGGCCGAGCACATCCACATCGGCATCGACTGGTTGTCCTCGGTGGCTTTCGGTCACGTCACCTCGATCAAGAAGCGCGTCATCGTGCTCGGCGGCGGCAACACGGCAATGGACTGCTGCCGCTCGTCCAAGCGTCTCGGCGGCGAGGAAGTCACGGTCATCGTGCGTTCCAGCTTCGAGGAGATGAAGGCCTCGCCGTGGGAGAAGGAGGACGCCATGCACGAAGGCATCCCGATTCTCAACTACATGGTGCCGAAGACCTTCGAGCACGAGAACGGCAAGCTGACCGGCATGACCTTCGAGAAGGTCCGCGCCGAGTACGACGCCAAGGGGCGCCGCAACCTGGTGCCGACCGGCGAGCCGGACCAGCTCGTGCCCTGCGACGAAGTGCTCATCGCCGTCGGCCAGGAGAACGCCTTCCCCTGGATCGAGCGCGACCTCGGCCTCGAGTTCAACCAGTGGGATCTCCCGGTGCTGAACGAGAAGACCCTGCAGTCGAGCATGCCCAAGGTGTTCTTCGGCGGTGACTCCGCGCTCGGTCCGAAGAACATCATCTGGGCCGTGGCCCACGGCCACGAGGCCGCGGTGTCCATCGACAAGTTCCTGGCGGGTGAAGACCTGGAGGAGCGGCCGCTGCCGAACGTCGCGGTCACGTCGCAGAAGATGGGCATCCATGAGTGGAGCTACGACAACGACGTCTCCAACGATCAGCGCTTCAAGGTGCCGCTGAAGGATCTCAAGCTCGCGCTCGCCAACATCAAGGTCGAGGTGGAACTCGGCTTCGATCCCAAGCTCGCGCTGGCGGAAGCCGAGCGCTGCCTGAACTGCGACGTGCAGACCGTGTTCACCGACAAGCTGTGCATCGAGTGCGACGCCTGCGTCGACATCTGCCCGGTGGATTGCATCAACTTCACCGCCAACGGCGAGGAAGTCGATCTGCGTGGTCGGCTGCGCGCGCCGTCGCCGGAGAAGTCGCAGGACCTGTACGTGTCCGGCACGCTCAAGACCGAGCGGGTCATGATCAAGGACGAGAACGTGTGCCTGCACTGCGGACTGTGCGCCGAACGCTGTCCGACCGGCGCCTGGGACATGCAGAAGTACCTGATGGAAATGCAGCACGCCGGACCCGGTTGCCGTTCGCGGCTCTCCGGGCAGCGCGCGGCCTGAGCGGAGCGTCGCGACACCCATGAAGAAAGCACTCGAGGCGGTCAACGACTTCGTCGTCAAGTTCGCCAACGTCAACGGCTCCGGCTCGGCGTCGGCGAACACCTTGTTCGCCAAGTCCATCATGCGCATGGGCGTGCCGGTCAGCCCGCGCAACATCTTTCCGTCCAATATCCAGGGGCTGCCGACCTGGTACGAAGTGCGCGTGTCCGAGCGTGGCTGGCTCGGCCGGCGCGGCGGCGTCGACCTCATGGTCGCGATGAATCCTCAGACCTGGGACGCGGACGTGAAGGAAATCGCGCCCGGCGGTTACCTCTTCTACGATTCCACCAAGCCGCTGCCGGCGTCCAAGTTCCGCGAGGACATCAACATCCTCGGCATGCCGCTGACCCAGATCTGCAACCGCACCTACACGGATGCGCGTCAGCGTCAGCTGTTCAAGAACATCATCTACGTCGGCGCGCTGTCGGCGCTGCTCGACATGGATCCGGAGGCGATCAAGAAGCTGGTCGCCGAGCAGTACCGCGGCAAGGAAGCGCTGCTCGATTCCAACATCCGCGCCTTCGACATGGGCCGTGACTACGCGAAGAGCGAGTTCGGCTGCCCCATCGGCCTTAGGATCGAGGCGCGCGACGCCATCGGCGATCGCATCTTCATCGAAGGCAACAGCGCGGCCGCGCTCGGCGCTGTGTACGGCGGCGCGACGGTCTGCGCCTGGTACCCGATCACGCCGTCGTCCTCGGTCGCCGAGGCCTTCGAGAAGCACTGCAAGAAGTTCCGTCGCGAGCCGGAGACCGGTGACGCGCGTTTCGCCATCATCCAGGCCGAGGACGAACTCGCCTCCATCGGCATGGTGATCGGCGCGGCCTGGAACGGTGCGCGGTCCTTCACCGCGACCTCCGGTCCCGGCATCTCGCTGATGCAGGAGTTCATCGGGCTCGCCTACTTCGCCGAGATCCCGGCCGTCATCATCGACGTGCAGCGCGGCGGACCGTCGACCGGCATGCCGACCCGCACCCAGCAGTCCGACGTGCTGTCCTGCGCCTACGCGTCCCACGGTGACACCAAGCACGTGCTGCTGTTCCCGGAAGACCCGCGCGAGGCCTTCGAGCTGACCGCCAAGGCCTTCGACTACGCCGACCGCCTGCAGACTCCGATCTTCGTGCTGTCGGATCTCGACATCGGCATGAACGAACGCCTGTGCAAGCCGCTCACCTGGGATGACAACCAGCGCCTCGATCGCGGCAAGGTCATGACCCGCGAGATGCTCGACGAGGGCACGACCTTCGGCCGCTATCTCGACGTCGACGGCGACGGCATCCCGTTCCGCACCTACCCCGGCACGCACCCGACCGCCGGCGCCTACTTCACCCGCGGCACCACCAAGGACCGCATGGCGAAGTACTCGGAGGCCGGCCCGGACTACATCGAGAACATGGAGCGGCTCCTGAAGAAGTTCGAGACCGCGAAGAGCATCCTGCCGCGCCCGCTGCGCCGTACGTCCGACATCGCGACCCGCGTGGGCGTGCTGTACTACGGCTCGACCTCACCGGCGATGGACGAGGCCTTCGAACTGCTGAAGAACGACAACATCGTGGTCGACGGCCTGCGCGTGCGCGCCTTCCCCTTCCACGAGGACGTCGACAAGTTCGTCGCCGCGCACGACACGGTGTTCGTCGTCGAGCAGAACCGCGATGCCCAGCTGCGCACCCTGCTGATGACCGAGTGCGACATGGACTCGGCCCGCCTGGTCCCGGTGCTGCATTACGACGGCACGCCCATCACCGCGCGCTTCATCGCCGGCGCCATCGCCGAGCGCCTCGGCGCGAAGACCGCGCAGGCGCAGCGCAGCGCCGCGGGCAACTGACAGGACTCGCGCCATGACCTACATCGCCAAGCCGAAACTCAATCACCCGCAGGCCGCGGTCAACGCGCTCGGTTTCACCCGTCGCCACTACGAGGGCACCATCTCGACGCTGTGCGCGGGCTGTGGCCACGACTCGATCAGCGGCGCCCTGATCCAGGCCTTCTTCGAACTCGCCATCGAGCCGCACCGCGTGGCCAAGCTGTCCGGTATCGGCTGCTCGTCCAAGACCCCGACCTACTTCCTCGGCGGGTCGCACGGCTTCAACAGCGTGCATGGGCGCATGCCCTCGGTGCTGACCGGCGCCAATCTCGCCAACCGCGATCTGATCTACCTCGGCGTGTCGGGCGACGGCGACTCCGCGTCCATCGGCTTCGGCCAGTTCGCGCACTCCATCCGCCGCGGCGTGAACATGCTCTACGTGGTGGAAAACAACGGCGTCTACGGCCTCACCAAGGGCCAGTTCTCGGCCACCGCCGACCAGGGCTCGAAGTCGAAGAAGGGCGCGGTCAACAGCGATTCGCCCATCGACCTCGTGAGCGTCGCCATGCAGCTCGGCGCGACCTTCGTCGCGCGCAGCTTCTCCGGCGACAAGACCCAGCTCGTGCCGCTGTTGAAGGCCGCCATCCAGCACCAGGGCGCGGCCTTCATTGACGTGCTCTCGCCCTGCGTGGCGTTCAACAACCACGGCGGGTCGACCAAGAGCTACGACTACCTGCGTGAGCACAACGAGGCGGTCAATCGGCTCGACTTCATTCCGACCCGCGAAGAGATCACCGCCGACTACGCGGCCGGCACGGTGGAGGACATCGTGCAGCACGACGGCAGCGTGCTGCGCCTGCGCAAGGTGGCCGACGACTACGATCCCCATGACCGGGTCGCGGCCATGAACTACCTGCAGGGCCACGCGGCCAAGGGCGAAATCGTCACCGGTCTGCTCTATCTCGATCGCGAGCCCGAGGATCTCCATGTCCACCTCGGCACGGTCAAGACGCCGCTGAACCAGTTGGGCGATCTCGAACTCGTGCCTGGCGCCAAGGCGCTCGACGCGCTGAACGCCTCGCTGCGCTGAGCGCGGGCGCGTGGCGCGCGGCGCCGATGAGCTGCTCGGGCGCGCGCGCGAACTGGCGCCGCGCTTCGCCGCGCGGGCGCTGGACACCGAGCGTAACCGCGCGCTGCTGGACGAGAGCCTGGCCGATCTCGTCGACGCGGAACTGCTGTCCGTCCTGACGCCTAAGGTCTACGGCGGGCACGAGCTGCCGGTGCGCACCGCGGCGGCCATCACCGCCTGCTTGAGCGCCGCCTGCCCTTCAACGGGCTGGGTGTACGCCTTCTACGCCGGCGCCTGCTGGCGCTCCATGATGTTCGAGGCGCGCGCCCAGCGCGAACTCTTCGCCGACAAGCCCTACCTGCTTAACGCAGGCCAGGCCGCGCCGCTCGCGAGCGTCAAGCGCGCGTCCGGAGGCTACCTGCTCACCGGCCAGACCGCCTGGAGCTCGGGCGCGGTGCACGCCGAGTGGATCCTGTTCATGGGCGTGGCGCAGGGCGGTGACGCGCCGCCGATGCCCATGGTGTTCATCCTGCCGCGCGCCGAGACCATGCTCGTCGACACCTGGCAGGTGGCCGGCATGCGCGGCACCGGCAGCGTCGACGTGCGCGTCGACGAGGCCTTCGTGCCGGAATACCGAGCCGTGCCCTTCGTGCCCGTGCTGGAGGGGCGCAGCCCCGGCCAGGCGCTGCACGGGGCGATGTACCAGAAGCCCTTCCTGCCCTTCCTCATGTGCGAGGTGGTGCCGGTGCTGGTGGGCGCGCTGCGCGGCGCGGCCGGCGCCATGGTGGAACGCACCGCCGCGCGCCGCGGCACCCTGAACGGCGTGCGCTTCGCCGAGCGCCAGCTGCCCCAGGCGCGGGTCGGCCGCGGGCTCGCAGCGGCGGAAGCGGCAGAAGACCTGCTCGCGGCCTACCTCGCGCGCTTCGAGCAGGGCGGCTCCGAGGCCGGCGAACTCGCGGCGCGCGCGGCCATGAAGCTGCGCGGCGCCTTCATCACCGACTTCTGCCGCAACGCGCTGAACGACTTGGCGCGCGGCTTCGGCGGCGACGGCTTTCGCGAGGCCTCGCCGCTGCAGCGCTACTTTCGCGACGTCAACATGCTCGCGGTGCATGCCTTCCTGGATATCGACACCGCGGCCGAGAGCGCTGGCCGCCTGGCACTCGGTATCGCGCCCGAAGACCCGGTGCTGTGAGCGTGGCCGCCGTCGGGTGACAGCGGCCGGCGGCTCAAGCTCGCTGTGGGGGCGCCGCTATCCCGGGCCATGAGTCCGGACCGGCAAGATGCCTCGAGTCCTCGCCCGACGGAGGCGCTGACAGCAGCCACGTCTGCCGTTCCCGGCCGGCGCGAGGGCGCGCTGCGCGTCAGCCGTCTGCAACTCTTGCACGCACAGTTGCCAAGCACCGCCGGCGGCTCGCTGATCTCGGCGGGCCTGCTCGCCATGCTCCTGTATTCGCTGGATCCCGCCGCGCCCACCGGCCGGTGGTTCTGCGCCCTGGCGGCAGTCTGCGCGCTCAGGCTGGTCCAGTTCGCGGGCTCGCGACGTTGGGGTATCACGCCCGACAACGTGCACCGCTGGCGATTCGCCTTCGCCGGCGCCAACATGCTGGCCGGCGGCGTATGGGCTTCCACGGTGTGGGTCGCCGACTTCACCGAATACCGCCAGGCAGTGGCGGTGATCGTCGTGCTGTGCGGCATCATGGCCGCGGCCGGTGTGCTCTACGCCGCCTCGCTGCGCGCTTTCTTCGCCTTCGTGATGCCGATCATGTGGACCGTGGTCTACGCGCTGCAGCACCACCCCGAACTGGCCAAGCTCACTCCGCTGCTGCTCGCCTACTTCCTCACGGTCGCGAGCGGCGCGTTCAGCACGGCGAAGGCCGTGATTCGCTCGCTCGCGGTGCAGTTGGACAATCTCGAACTGGTCGAAGAACTGCAGGAAGAACGCGATCACATCCGCGTGCTGAACGCCGAGCTGGAAAGCCGCGTGGCAACGCGCACCGCTGAGCTCTCGGCCAGCAACCAGCGCCTGCTGGAAGAGATCGCAGAGAAGGACCAGGCGCAGCGCCGGCTCGCCTACCAGGCGAGCCACGACGCGCTCACCGCGCTGTGCAATCGCACCGAGTTCGAATACCGCCTGCGCCAGGTGGTGCAGGACCGCCGCCAGGGGCGCCGGCCCCACGCGGTGTGCTGCATGGACCTCGACCAGTTCAAGCTGGTGAACGACACCTGCGGCCATGGCGCCGGCGACGAGCTGCTGCGTCGCCTGTCCGGCGTGATCGCCACCCACGTGCGCCAGGGCGACACGCTCGCGCGCCTCGGTGGTGACGAGTTCGGCATCCTCATGTACGACGCGGGCCTGAACGAGGCGATGCTGCTCATCGAGCGGCTGCGCGACATGATCGAGAACTTCACCTTCCTGTGGGAACGGCGCCAGTTCAAGGTCACGGCCAGTTTCGGCGTGGCCATCATCACCGACGACTACGATTCGGTGACCGACGTGCTGCGCGACGCCGACACCGCGTGTTTCCTGGCCAAGGATCGCGGCCGCAACTGCGTGCACGTCCACGTGCAGGACGACGACACGGTCAGCGAGCGGCGCAAGCAGATGGCCTGGATCAACCGCATCGACGCGGCCATGACCGATGGCCGGCTACTGCTCGCCCGCCAGGCGATCGTGCGCGCGACGGGCGGTGGGGCACGTCATTGGGAGGCGCTGCTTAGGCTGCGCGACGAGGACGGCGACGTGATCCTGCCCGGCCAGTTCCTGCCCGCCGCGGAGCGCTACGGCATGATGCCGCGCCTCGATCGCTTCGTGGTCGACCGCGTGGTCGACTACCTCGACAACGACCCGGAGGGTGACGACGTCTACGGCATCAACCTGTCCGGCGCCTCTCTCGGCGACGACCGCCTGCTGGCGCACGTGCACGAGCGCGTGCGGCGTTGCGTGGCGCCCGCGCGCCTGTGCTTCGAGATCACCGAGACCTCGGCCATCTCCAACCTGGCCCAGGTCAGCGAGATCATCCGCGAGCTGCGCGCGCTCGGCTGCGGCTTCGCGCTCGACGACTTCGGCACCGGCATGGCGTCCTTCGACTACCTGCGCTCCCTGCCGGTCGACTTCCTGAAGATCGACGGCAGTTTCATCAAGGACATCGACGAGAATCCCATCTCCCACGCCATGGTGCGCGCGGTGCACGACATCGCCCACCTGATGGGCATGCGGACCATCGCCGAGTACGTCGAGACCGAGGCCATCGCCACGGTCCTGCGCGGCATCGGTATCGACTACCTGCAGGGCTATCACTACGGGCGGCCGGCGTTCTTCATGGCGGGGGACGAGGAGCCGAACGAGCGCCTGTCGCGTAATACCGTGCAGTTCCTGGCCGGCGCGGCCTGATCGCGGGCCGCGCGGGGCGCTATGATCCCATTCCCAGCCACGGCGCCGCCGCGGTGTTCGAGGATGCATCCATGAACGCACAGCCCCCGTTGTCGACCAATGGGCTCGAGGACGTCAATGTCAGCGACTTCGCGCCGCTGCCTTCCCCCGAGGCGCTGCACGCGCGCCTGCCGCAGGACGCGCGCGCGCGCGCTACGGTGGCCGCCGCGCGCCGCGCGATAGGCGAGATCATCGATGGACGGGACCCACGCCTGCTGGTGGTGGTGGGGCCCTGTTCCATCCACGACCTCGATGCCGCGCGGGACTACGCGCGCCGGCTTGGCGCGCTGTCCGCGGAGCTCGCCGAGCGACTGCTGCTGGTGATGCGCGTGTACTTCGAGAAGCCGCGCACCACGACCGGCTGGAAGGGCTTCATCAACGATCCGCGCCTCGACGACAGTTTCGACATCGCCTACGGACTCGAGGCCGCGCGCGCTTTCCTGCTGGAACTCGCCGCGGGCGGCATGCCCGCCGCGACCGAGGCGCTGGACCCGGTCGTGCCGCAGTACCTCGGCGACCTCATCAGCTGGTACGCCATCGGCGCGCGCACCACCGAGTCCCAGACCCACCGCGAGATGGCCAGCGGGCTGTCGGCGCCCTGCGGCTTCAAGAACGGTACCGACGGCGGCATCGATGTCGCCATCAACGCGATTCTCGCCGCGCGCAGCCCGCACCATTTCCTCGGCATCGACAGCGCCGGGCGCACCGCGGTCGTCCGCACGCGCGGCAACCCGCGCGCGCACCTCATCCTGCGCGGCGGGACCCGACCCAACTACGACGCCGCGACTGCCGCCGCCTGTCGCGAGCGCCTGGCCAGGCACGGGCTGCCGGCGGCCATCATGGTCGACTGCAGCCACGGCAATTCGGCCAAGGATCACAACCGCCAGCCGCAGGTCGCGCGTGACGTGGTCGCGCGCCGCGCCGACGGCGAAGCCGGCATCGTCGGTCTAATGATCGAAAGCAACCTCGGCGCCGGCAACCAGGCCTTCAAGCCGGGGCAGGGCGGTCTTCAGTACGGCGTGTCGATCACCGACGCCTGCATCGACTGGCCGACGACCGAGAGCCTGCTGCGCGACCTGCACGCGATGCTGTAGGTCGGACTTGCACCCGACATTCGTCCTGTAGAACCTCGTGACGCCCTGGAAACGAATGGCCGATTGAAATCGGCCCTACAACGGCGGCAATTGTAGGGCGGGTTTCAACCCGCCATTCGGTTCCAGAGCTCCGGACATGGGTGCCGCTCGAATGTCGGGTGCAAGTCCGACCTGCAGGGCCAGCTTGCGCCCTTCGCGTAGCGCGGCGAGATTGAGATCGCGGAACTTGGCCGGCGTCGATGTCGCCACCACCGATTCCAGCGTCTCGAACGCGCACAGGCCCGACAGCCCGACCAGCGCACCCAGCGCGATGACGTTCGCCACGCGTGGATTGCCGAGCGCGCGCGCGGCGCTGGTCGGATGGAGCGCGTGCAGTGCCCCGCCGACGTCGGGCGGCGAGGGCACGCGATCGGCATCGATCAGCACCAGCGCATCGCCTTGGAGCAGCGTCGCGCTGTCCTCCAACGCGCCCTGGTCGAGCAGCACGAAGTAGTCGAGCGCCGTCACCAGCGGATAGTCCACCGGCCCCCGCGCGACCACCAGGTCCGAACGGCTCGAGCCGCCGCGTGAGGTGGGCTCGTAGGTCTGCGCCTGGGCGACGTGCAGGCCCTCGGCCACCAGCGCGTCGGCGAGCAGGCGCCCGGCGAGACCGAGACCCTGGCCGCCCGTGCCGGCGAGACGGATCTGGCAGCCGTTCATGCCGACTCACTCCCCTGCGCCGCGCAGTGCGCGCGCCACGCCGCGCCGTACTCGGGCCGCGTGTCGCGCGCCAGCACGCCGGTCCGCCAGGGGCCGGGGCGGAACGGACGCTCCACCGCCGAGCCGTAGGACTCGGGGCGCACATCGTGCTTCTGGCGCAGCACCATCTCCGGCGAGGTGCCGAGCTCGTTCTTGCGTCCGTAGATCTCGGTGCAGTCCGACATCACCTCGATGAAGGCGAAGCCCGGATGCTCGAGGCCCTCCCGCACCAGGTTCTTGAGCGCCGGCAACTGCAGCGTCACCTCGCGGCCGACGAAGCTCGCGCCGGCGGCTTCGGCCAGCTTGCAGGCGTCGAAGCGCGGCTCGTGATTGCCGAGCGGCGTGGTGGTGGTATAGCGCGTGGCGGCGGTGGTCGGCGACGCCTGTCCGCCGGTCATGCCGTAGACCTCGTTGTTCAGCATGAGGCAGGTGAGGTCGAGATTGCGCCGGCAGGCATGGATCAGGTGATTGCCGCCGATCGCGAGGCTGTCGCCGTCGCCGCTGATCACCACCACGGTGAGATCGGGACGCGCAAGCTTGAGGCCGGTGGCGAAGGCCAAGGGGCGGCCATGCGTGGTGTGGAAGGTGTTGGCGTCGATGTAGGCCGCGAGCCGGCCCGAGCAGCCGATGCCGCTCACCACCGCCAGCCGGTCCTTGTCGAGACCGAGCTCGTGCACCGCCCACAGCAGCGCACGCAGCGCGATACCGTGGCCGCAGCCGGGACACAGGAAGTGCGGCATGCGCTCGAGCCGCAGGTAGTCGCGAATGTCGAAGTCGGGCGTCGCGCGCTGGTCCATCGTTCAGGCTCCCACCACCATGCTGGCACGCGCCTTCGCGCCGGCCAGCCGTTCGATTGCATCGCTCACCTGGCGCGGTGTCAGCGCCTCGCCGTCCAGGCGGTTGAGACCTTCGACCCGCGCGCCGGCGCCGCACAGACGTTCGATCTCCAGCACCAGCTGTCCCGCGTTCAGTTCCGGCACCAGCACCGCCCGCGCGCGACTCGCCGCCGCGCGCAGCGCGGCCTCGGGAAAGGGCCACAGTGTCACCGGCCGGAACAGGCCGGCGGCGATGCCGCGAGCGCGCGCCTCGCCGACCGCGCGGGCCGCGGCGCGCGCGCTGATGCCATAGGCCACGACCAGCACTTCGGCGTCGTCGCAGGCGAGCGTCTCGTAGCGTTCGACGAGCGTCCGGTGCCGTTCGAGCTTGCCGAGCAGGCGCGTCATGGCGGCCGTGACGCGCGACGGGTCCTGGGTGGGAAAGCCGTCGATGTCGTGGGTCAGCCCGGTGGTATGGGTGCGGTAGCCGTCGCCGGGCCGGGCCATGGCCGGCACGCCGTCCTCGCCCGCGGCGTAGGGCAGGTGTGTGGACGCCGGGCCGTCCGCCCGACGGCGTCGCGCCTGCGCGGTGTCGCGCGCCGCGCCGCGCTCCACGGTCTCGACGAGGTGACCGAGAATCTCGTCATACAGCAGCACCACCGGCACGCGCAGCCGTTCAGAGAGCGCGAAGGCGCGGCGTGTCTCGCTGTCGATCTCCGGCACCGAGGCCGGCGTCAGCACGATGATGGGATGATCGCCGTGCGTGCCCCAGCGCGCCTGCATGACGTCGCCCTGCGCCGGACGCGTCGGCATGCCGGTGGACGGTCCGCCGCGCATCACGTTCACCACCACGCAGGGCACCTCGGCGGCGCAGGCATAGCCCAGGTTCTCCTGCTTGAGCGAGAAGCCGGGGCCGCTGGTCGCCGTCATGGCCAGCGCGCCGCCGAGCGACGCGCCGACCACCGCGCCCATGGAGGCGATCTCGTCTTCCATCTGGATGAAGACGCCGCCGATCCGCGGCAGTTCGGCGGCCATGGTCTCGGCGATCTCAGAGGAGGGTGTGATCGGATAGCCGGCATAGAAGCGACAGCCGGCCTCGATCGCGGCCAATGCGCAGGCACGATTGCCCTGCAGGTTCACGCGCGTGCTGGTCATGCCGAAGCCCTCTCCAGCGGTGGTGTGACGCGCACCTTGATGGCGAAGTCCGGGCACAGCCATTCGCACACGTGGCAGCCGGTGCAGGCGGCGGGGTCGCGCAGTTCGACTTTCTGTCGCGCGTTCAGGCGCAGGCAGCGTTCCGGGCACATCTGCACGCAGATGTCGCAGCCCTTGCACCACGCGGCGTCGATCTCGAGCGTCGCCTGCTCGTAGTGCAGCGACGTGGCCGGCCGCGGTGAGGGCGCGAGTTCATCGATGGGCGGCGCGGCGTGCACCTCGCTTGCCCAGGCGCGACCGCGCGCGAGCGCGGCGAGGTTGGTCTCCAGCGTGCTGGCCGGCACGAACTCGCCGAGCGCGCGCTGCCAGTCCTCGAGCGGAAAGTCGAGCGTGGTGGACAGCACGCCGAGCAGCACGGTGTTGGCCACGCGGGGATTGCCGAGTGTCACGGCCAGGCCTTCGGCATCCAGCGCGAAGAGATTGTCGACGTGCGCGGCGACTTCGGCGACGCGCGTATCGGGATAGGCGAGCGTCGCGCCGCGGCGCCGATCCACGCAGCCGAACGGCGGCACGATGCGCTTGGTGTCGACGATGAGGGTACCGCTCGCGGGATTCAGCCACGGCAGCCAGCGCAGGCCCTCGGCCCACTCGAGCGCCACCACCACGTCGGCCTCGCCGAGCGCGATGGTCGGCGCCCACACCTCGGGCCCGAAACGCACGTGGCTGAACACCGCGCCGCCGCGCTTGGCCATGCCGTGCACTTCGCTCTGCCGCACTTCGAAACCGTGCAGCTGGGCGATGCGCGCCATCACCTTGGACACCAGGATCACGCCCTGCCCGCCGACGCCTACCACCAGTACGTTGGTCGGCGGCGTTGGCGCATCTTCGCTCGCGTGCGAGGTCACGGCGCGCATGGGGCGACCTCGATCGCGCCGGCCACCAGGCCGTCGGTCGGACAGACCTGCGCGCACATCGCGCAGCCGATGCAGAGCGCCGGATCGATGGTGACCTTGTGGCGCCCCTCGTAGAGTTCGTCGCTCCAGGTCAGGGCCGGGCAGCCGAGGTTCATGCACGACTGGCAGGCGGTGCACGACGCGGCGCGCACCTGGAACGGCGTACCCTTGATCTTCACCGGGTCGAGCACGCAGGGGCGATCGGAGATCACCACCGCCACGCCCTCGTACTCCATCGCCTCGCGCAGCGTCTGATGGCCGCCGGCGAGATCGTAGGAATCCATGCGCCTGATCCACTTCACGCCCGCCGCGCGACACAGCGCCTCGTAGTCGACCTGGTGGGTGGCGTCGCCGCGCAGCGTGCGACCGGTGCCGGGGTGATCCTGGCCGCCGGTCATGGCCACGGTGTGGTTGTCGAGCAGCAGCACGGTGATGTTGGCCTGGTTGTAGACCGCGTCGATCAGCGCCGGAATGCCGCCGTGCAGAAAGGTCGAGTCGCCGATGGTCGCGACCACCGGCTTGCGCTCGGCGCCGGACAGCGCCATGCCGACCGCGTTGCCGATGGAGGAGCCCATCGACACGCAGGTATCCATCGCCGCGAGCGGACGCAGGGCGGCGAGGGTGTAGCAACCGATGTCGCCAGTCACGCGCACGTCGTCGCCGCGCAGCGCGTGGTAGCTGCCGATGTGCGGACAGCCGGCGCACAGCACCGGCGGCCGCACCAGCGGCTCGAAGGGCGGCGCGGGCGGCGCCGCGCGCGCCGGCAGCACGCCGGCGGCGACGAAGCCGGCGCGCACGTTCTCGGTCGACAGTTCGCCGATGCGCGTGAAGAACTCCTTGCCACGCACCGCGATGCCCATGGCGCGCACCTCGGTCTCGATGCAGGGCTCGAGTTCTTCCACCACGTAGAGCGTGTCCACGCCGGCGGCGAACTCGCGGATCGCCTCGCGCGCGAGCGGGTAGGAGGACGCCAGCTTGAGCACGCTCGCGCGCGGCAGGACTTCCTTCACATAGGTATGGGCGATGCCGACAGTGATCACGCCGATCTGCCGGTCGCGCCATTCGACCTGCGTGAGCGGCGAGGCGCTGAACCAGGCCTCCAGCGCCTCCTCGCGCGCGATGAGCAGCGGCCGCTGTCGGCGCGAGAGGCTTGGCATGATGACGTTCCGCGCCGGGTCTTCGCGAAACGGCCGCGGCACCGGCGCGCGGCGCGGGCCGACCCGCACCGGCGCGCGGGTGTGGGACAGGCGCGTGGTGCTGCGCAGGATGACGGGCGTGGCGAATTCCTCGCTCAGATCGAAGGCGGCGCGGGTGTAATCCAGCGCTTCCTGCGCGTCGGCCGGCTCCAGCACCGGTACCAGCGCGAGGCGCGCGTAGAGGCGCGTGTCCTGCTCGGTCTGCGAGCTGTGGATGCCCGGGTCGTCGCAGATCGCGAGCACCAGTCCGCCGTGCACGCCGATGTAGGACTGCGACAGCAGCGCGTCCGCGGCCACGTTCAGCCCGACGTGCTTGGCGGCCATCAGCGCGCGCGCTCCGCAATAGGCCGCGCCGATGGCGACGTCCAGCGCGACCTTCTCGTTGGTCGACCACTGCGCGTGCAGATCCTCGCGTGGATAGCGGGCGAGCGCCTCGAGGATCTCGGTGGACGGCGTGCCGGGATAGGCGGCGGCCAAGGTCACACCCGCTTCCCAGGCGCCGCGCGCGATGGCTTCGTTGCCGGTCAACGGTCGGGCCTCGCTCCCGGCGCCCGCCTCCAGGCGTTCCACGACGGCTGCTCGAACGGACGACATGCGTGACTCCCCGCGGCGATGACTGGTCCGCACTGTGGCGCGGCGCGCGCGGGGCGCAGTTGACGTGCATCAAGGGCGTCGCGCCGCCCCTGCTCAAGTTTTCATCGCTCGAACCGCTACTGGGTGAAAAGATGGGACCAGTCCATGCCTGAACCTGAACATCTCACGCCGGCGGAAGTCGCTCACTTGCTGGGCGTCGCGCCGGTCACCGTGCGCGCCTGGGCCGGCCGCGGCCTCAAGGCCGAGCGCGTCACGCCCGGCGGTCATCGCCGCTTTCGCTTGAGCGAGGTGGAGCGCTTCGCGCGCGAGCGTGGCATTCCCCTGCCGGAGGACGTGCGCGGCCACGCGCCGCGCACGCTGGTGGTGGACGATGACCCCCAGGTGCGCCTCGCGCTGCACGAGTTCTTCGAGCGCCAGGGCGTGCCGCACGCGCTGGCGGCCGATGGCTACGAGGCGGGGCTGCGTCTCGCGACCTTCAGACCGCGGCTCGTGCTGTGCGATCTCTCGCTGCCCGGCGTCGATGGCCTGTCCCTGTGCCGGCGCATGCGCGCCGACGCCGACGGGCGCGACGTGCGCGTGGTGGCGATGAGCGCGCGACTCGCGCCGGGCGCGCTGGCCGAACTGCGCACCTCCGGCATCGAAGCCTGCCTGCTGAAGCCGCTCAGGCTAGCGGAGGTCGCCACCCTGGTCTTGCAGCAGGATGCAGCGTCGGTTCACGGCTCGCCGGTGTGAGCGGCGGCGCTCCGGCTGCTTGCGGCGCATCTGCGTCGTCGGCTCGCGATCCTGGCATCACGCTCTCGCGCACGCGCAGCCTGCCGATGTTGCTGCTCCTGGGCCTGTCACCGATGGCGGTCGACGGCCTGCTGCTGGTGCCCCATGGACTGCCGCACCTGTTCGCTCTGGCGTTGTCCTTAGGCCTCACCTGGTGGCTGATCGAACGTTGGGGCGGGGTACGGATCGACGCCTTGATGCGCGCCGCGCGCGCGGTGGCCGATGGCGACCTGGAAGCACGCGCCGCGGTGCGGGGCGTGGACGAGATCGCCGCGCTGGGCCGCGCGTTCAACGTCATGGTCGGCACGCTGGCCGAGCGCGCGCATGAACTCGGCGCGCTGCGCCAGGCGATCGACGCCCACGCCATCGTTTCGATTACCGACGCCGCCGGCGACATCACCTACGCCAACGATCGCTTCTGCGAGATCAGCGGCTACTCGCGCGAGGAACTCCTCGGGCAGAACCATCGCCTGCTGAAATCCGACGCGCATCCCGACGCGGTCTACCGCGGTCTGTGGCGCAGCATCCGCGCGGGCCGCGCCTGGCACGGCGTGCTGCAGAACCGGCGCAAGGACGGCACGCCCTACTGGGTGCAGTCCAGCATCCTGCCGCTCGTCAACGCCGCCAACGGTCACGACGGCTACATCTCGCTGCGTACCGACATCACTGAGCGCGAGCGACTGCGGCTCGCGCTCGATCGTCTCAGTCAGCCGCCGGGTGACCATGACACCTTCGACCTGTTCGCGAGCGCGCTTGGCCTCGGCCTCGACGCCGCCGTGGCGGGCGTGGTGCGCTTCGTCGAGGGCGACACGCGCATGATCCAACTGGGCGGCTGGCCGGAGCGCGCCACGACGGCGGAAATGCCGCTGGCCGGTTGCGCGGCGGCGGTGCTCGCCCAGGCCGAGCCCATCGTGTTGTGCGGTGAAATCGACGCCGCCTTTCCCGACGATCCATGGCTCGCCGGTCACACCCAGGGCTATTTGTTCGTCGAGCCGCTGCTCGACCGGCCCGGCCAGCCGCTCGGCATGCTCTACGCGCTGTGCGACGTGGCGCCACGCGACGAGGGCAGCGTGCGCGCGCTGCTGCGCACCGTCGCGCGGCGCGCGGCGAGCGAGATTGCCCAGCAGAGCATGATGCGCGCCCAGCAGCGTCAGCAGGCCTGGCTCGAGTTCGTCATCAAGGGCGCCGGCGCCGCGGTGTGGGACTGGGACCTGGTCGACGACTCGGTGCGGTTCAACGACCAGTGGGCAGCGATGCTCGGCTACGAACTGGCCGCGCTCGAGCCGCACGTGTCCACCTGGGAGCGCCTCGTTCACCCGGAAGACAAGGCGGCGACACTCGCCGCGGTGGCCGAACACCTGGCCGGCCAGTCCGAGCACTACGAGTCGCAACATCGGCTGCTGAGCGCGGACGGTCGCTACGTGTGGGTCCTCGATCGCGGTACCGTGACCGCGAGAGCGCCGGATGGCCGACCGCTACGCATGTCCGGCGTGCACCTCAGCATCGACGAGATGAAGCTCGCGCAGGCGGAACTGGCCCTCGAGCAACGGCGCCTGGAATTGATTCTCGACAGCGTGCCCATCGGGCTCTGGGAGCTTGACCTGGAGAGCGGCGTGGTGCGCGGCAGCCGGCAATGGCTGGCGCGCCTCGGCATCGATGACGGCGCGCGTCCGCAGCATCGCGCCGAGTGGGGCCGCCTGATGCACCCGGAGGACCAGCCACGGGTACGCGCGGCGATGGACGACTACGTGGCCGGCCGCAGCGCGAGCTACGCGGTGGACTACCGCGTGCGCGCCGGCGACGGCCGCTGGCACTGGATCCTGAGCCGCGGGGTGATCTCGGCGCTGGACCAGGGCGGCCGACCGGCGCGAGTGACCGGCATGCATGTCGATGTCCAGGAGCAGCGCGAGGCAGAGCAGCGCATTCGCGAGAACGAACAGCGGCTGCAGCTGGTGCTCAAGGCCGGCGATCTCGGGGTGTGGGACTGGAACATCGCGACCGGCGAACTCGCGCACAACGACCGCATGACCGCGATGCTGGGCTATGCCAGCGGCACCCAGGCGCTGCACGCGGACTGGCGCGCGCTGGTTCACCCCGACGATCTCGCGGCGAGCCGCACCGAATTGGTGGCGCATCTGCGTGGCGACCAAGCGTTCTACAGCTGCGACATGCGGGTGCGCACCGCAACGGGTGACTGGCGCTGGATTGCCAGTCGCGGCCAGGTCGTCGCGAGGAGCGCGGAAGGCCGCGCACTGCGCATGATGGGGATACACATCGACGTCAACGATCGGCGCCTGGCCGAGCTGGCGTTGCGCGTGAGTGAGACGCGCCTGCAGGTGGTGCTGGAGAACTCGCCCATCGGCATCTACTGGATGGACCAGGAAGGCGCCTTGCTGTATCTGAACGCGGCGCTGCGCGAGAACGTCGGCGTCACGCTCGAATCGGGCAGGGACTGGGTGGCGCACGTGCACCCGGACGATCGGGCGCGCGTCGCCGCGGAGTGGCAGACCTTTGCCATTGGCAGCGATGAGATGGTCGAGACCACGTTTCGCTTCATCAGTGCGACCAGGGGCGTCCGAGTCTCACAATCACGCGTCGCAAGGGTGCACGTCCCCGGCACCGAGGTGGGCTTCATCGGCACGATGGAAGACGTCACCGAGCGGATGGAGCACGAAAAGGAACGCGAGCGGCTGCAACTCCAGATCCAGCAGGCGCAGAAGATGGAGGCGGTGGGTCAGCTCGCGGGTGGCATCGCGCACGACTTCAACAACATCCTCGCGAGCGTGATCGGTTTCGGCACGCTGGCGCGCGAGCGCTACGCCGACGTCGGCCAGGGCAAGCTCGCCGAGTACCTCGCGGCGGTGGTCGCGGCCGGCGAGCGCGGACGCGACCTGGTGGCCAAGATGCTGGCCTTCAGCCGCGCGGCGCCGGCGGCCGAGGCGCAGGCGGTGGACGCCAACGCCGTGGCGCGCGAAGTGACGCAGATGCTGCGCGCCATCATTCCGTCCAGCCTGGAGTTCCAGCTGGTAACCGCGGAAGACACGCCGCCGGCCCTGATCGGCGCCGTGGAACTGCACCAGCTGCTGGTCAACCTGGTGGTCAACGCGCGCGACGCGGTGGGCAGCCATGGCCACATCACGCTCGCGGTCGAGGGCCTGGTCAGGCCGGGCGGTCGGTGCGCGGCCTGCCACACGCCGATCGAGGGCGAGTATGTCGCGATCAGCGTGCGGGACGATGGCGACGGCATGGACGAGCGCATCCAGGCGCGCGTGTTCGACCCGTTCTTCTCCACCAAGCCGGTGGGCAAGGGCACTGGCATGGGGCTGTCCGTGGTGCACGGCATCGTGCATCGCGTCGGTGGCCACGTGCTGCTGCGCTCCGCGCCGGGCAGGGGCACGACGTTCACCCTGCTGCTGCGCCGCGCGGGCTGCGTGGTGGACGCCGGGTCCGCACCGGCGCCGCGGGACGCGGGCGGCATCCGCGGACTGCGCGTGCTGGTGGTGGACGACGAGCCCCTGGTGCGCAACCTGCTAGGCGAACTCCTGTCCGGCGAGGGGGCGGATGCCACCCTCGCCGTAGACGGTCAGCAGGCGCGCGAACTGTTCCTCGAGGCGCCCGAGCGTTTCGACGTGGTGTTCTCCGACCAGACCATGCCGGGCCTCACCGGGCTGGAGCTGGCCGCCGCGCTGCGTGCCACCCGGCCCGCGCTGCCGGTGGTCGTCTACAGCGGCTACAGCGACGGCGCGAGTCGCGACATCGCCCAGGCCGGCGGCGTGCATTTCCTGGCCAAGCCGGCCGAGCCCCAGGCCATCGTGCAGGCGCTGCGCGAGGCCGTGACGTCGCCCCCCACGCCCATCGCCCCGCGCCGCGCGGCGGACGTCGAGGACCACTCGACGGCGTGATCGACCGGGCCCGGCGCCGCGACCTAGAATTGAGGTCGTACGCTGGGGAGATCGACAGTGCAAGACCATCCGCTCGGCAGCGCGTTGCCCGCTTGGCAGGTACGCGCCCATAACGATGCCGTCGACAGCGGCAACGCGATCCACGAGGACGGCACCGCGCAGCGCTACGGCTTTGGCGGCGGACTGGTGCCGGGCGTCACGACCTATGGCTACCTGCTGCACGGCGTGATCGCGGCGCTGGGCGCGGATTTCCTGCGCGGCGGCGCGAGCAGCGTGCGCCTCAGGCGACCGGTCTATGCAGGCGAGACGGTGACCGTGAGCGCGCGGGTCAGCGCGCGCACCGCGACCGTGGTCGAGTTCGAACTCGAGGCGCGCAATCCCGCCGGCGAAGTGTGCGCGCAGGGCAGCGCCAGCTATCCCGTGGGCGCGGCGGACAGCGCCGCCCCACCGCCCCGCGCGCCGCTGCCCGAGCCGCGTCTGCCCGCCACGCCCGAGGCGCTCCGCGACCTGCCGCTGCTCGGCAGTTTCACCTGCGCGCAGTCGCCGGCCGAGGCCGCGAGCTTCGTCGCCGCGATGGGCGATGCGGCGCTTGCGCCCTATCGCGACTGCCTGCACCCCGCCTGGCTGCTGCGCCAGGCGAATTACCTGGTCGACCGCAACCTGGAGCTCGGCCCGTGGATCCACACCGCGAGCGAAGTGCGCCATCTCGGCCTCGCGCGGCCGGGCGAGACGCTCGAAGTGCGCGGCGCGGTGCGCGAACTCAGCGTGCGCAACGGCCACGACCACGCGGCGTTCGATGTCTACATCGAGGGCGAGCGGCCGGTGATGCGCGTCCTGCATCGCGCCATCTACCGGCTCGCCGCGCCGTGAGTGCCGCGCGTCCGCGACAATCGGTCGCGTTGACCGCCACCCGAGCGCGCGGCGACAGTGGCGCGGCCAGGACACGGCCTGCCTCTGTCGGCGCCTGGTTCGTCCCCGTGGAAGTCCATGCCCCATGACGTCGCGCCGTGTGCTCGCTTCACTCATCGCGGTGGCCGCCCTCGCCACCCTGGTCGGCTGCGCCGAAGTCCAGCCCTGGGAACGGGGACGGCTCGCGCGGCCCGACATGGCGTTGCGCCCCAACCCCGCGCAACGCGCCCTGCGTGAACACGTCTACATGAGCCGCGAGGCCGCGCTCGGCGGCGCGACGGCGGCGGGCGGGGGCTGCGGGTGCTACTGACATCGATTGCGACGGACTCGCGACCGTCGTACGGGGCATTCCGCGCTGCCGAATGACGGACTGAGGTCCGTCCTACAGGGTTGGCGCGGACGCGTGACGGACTGAAGTCCGTCCTACAATGGCGGCCCTTCGGAACGCAGGATTGAACCCCCCATGGCCGCCGGCAGCCTGTTGGCCTTGCTCGACGACATCACCACGGTGCTGGACGATGTCACTGTGATGACCAAGCTGGCGGCGAAGAAGACCGCCGGCGTGCTGGGCGACGATCTCGCTCTCAATGCCCAGCAGGTGGCGGGCATCACCGCCGAACGCGAACTGCCGGTGGTGTGGGCGGTGGCGCGCGGTTCGTTCAAGAACAAGCTCATCCTGGTACCGCTCGCGCTGGCGCTGAGCGCCTTCGCGCCCTGGGCGGTCACTGCGCTGCTCATGATCGGCGGCGCCTACCTGTGTTTCGAGGGCGTCGAGAAGCTCGCGCACAAGTTTCTGCACAGCGCCGCCGAGGACGAGCAGGAGCATCGTGAACTGCTGCAGGCCGTTGCCGACCCGCAGGTCGACATGGTGGCCTTCGAGGGGGAGAAGATCGCCGGCGCGGTGCGCACCGACTTCGTGCTGTCGGCGGAGATCATCGTCATCGCGCTCGGCACGGTGGCGAGCGCGCCCTTCTCGCAGCAGGTCGCGGTGGTGGTGGCCATCGCGCTCGCCATGACGGTCGGCGTGTACGGTTTCGTCGCCGCGCTGGTCAAGCTGGACGACGCCGGCTACTACCTGCAGGCGCGCGCGAACGCGGCAGCGCAGGCGCTGGGCCGTGGTCTGCTGATAGCCGCGCCGGCCCTGATGAAGTTCTTGTCGGTGGCGGGCACCGCGGCGATGTTCCTGGTCGGCGGCGGCATCCTCGCCCACGGTGTGCCGCAGCTCGCCCATCTCGCCCATGCGGTCGCGGACCTTGGGCACGGCGTCGCCTACCTCGGCGCCGCGCTGCACGTGCTCGCGCCGCTGGTGTTCGACGCGCTGGTCGGCATCGTTGCCGGCGCGCTGTGCCTGCTGGCCTGGACGCTGGTGCAGCGCGTACGCGGCAAAGCCCACGGCTGAACGTTTGTACGCGCGGCGGGCGAGCGCTTATGCTCGGTCCGCACGCCATCCAACCTGAGGACTCCGCCGTGGACGAAGCCGCCAAGAAGACCGCATTACGCATGATTCCCTACGGACTCTACGTCCTGACCGCCGCCAACAGCGAAGGCGCGGTGGCCGCCGCGACCGTCAACTGGGTGACGCAGACCGCGTTCAAGCCGCCGCTGGTGGTGGTGGGCGTGAAGGCCGATTCCGGCTCGCACGAGATCATCAAGCAGTCCGGGCATTTCGCGCTCAACGTGCTCGGCAAGGCGCAGAGCGGGCTGGCTTTCGCCTTCTTCAAGCCCGCCGAGCGCGACGGCCACACGGTCAACGGCGAGCCCTTCCGCCTCGGCGTGAGCGGCGCGCCGCTGCTCGAGAGCGCCGCCGCGACCATCGAATGCAAGCTCACGCAGACCGTCGAGAACGGCGACCATTCGATCTTCATCGGCGAAGTGATCGATGCCGCGGTCAAGGAAACGCCGGCCGGTCGCGCGGACGACGTGACGCTGACCCTGAAGGATCTCGGCGAGAAGGTCTTCTACGGCGGTTAGACCCCGCACCCTGTAGGGCCGATTTAAATCGGCCATTGCGTGCCGGGCCGCATGCGGCGCTCTGGAATCGAATGGCCGATTGAAATCGGCCCTACAGGGTGCCGCAGTTACGGGGCTTCAACCCGCCGTTCCAACCCACCCCTTTGAACGTCGCTGGGCCGCGGTGCCCGACGGTTATACTCCCGCCCGGCTTCGAACACCGGGTGTCCCCATGACTGCGCGTTCCGTCCTCATCGTCAACCGCGGCGAAATCGCGCTGCGCATCATGCGTACCGCGAGCGAAATGGGCTACGAGACCATCGCGCTCTACAGCGACGATGACGCGGACAGCCTGCACGTCGCGCGTGCCGATCGGGCGTTGCACATCGCCGGGCGCGGCGCGGCGGCCTACCTCGATGCCGGCGCCATCGTCGAGGCGGCGGTGACGGCCGGGGTGTGGGGCGTGCATCCGGGCTATGGCTTTCTCGCCGAGCAGGCGCGTTTCGGCGCGGCCTGCGAGGCCGCGGGACTGACCTTCATCGGCCCGACCCCGGCGCAGCTCGCCCTGTTCGGCAACAAGCTCGCCGCCCACGATCTCGCGCGCCGCTGCGACGTGCCGACCCTGCCCGCGTCCAACGCGCTGGCCTCGACCGCCGCGCTCGTCGAGTTCCGCGCCGCGCAAGGCGCGAACGCAACGGTGGTGATCAAGGCGGCCGCCGGCGGCGGCGGCCGTGGCATGCGCGTGGTCGCGCCCGGCGCCGACGGCGCGGCGCTGTGGCAGGCCTGCACCGCCGAGGCGCTCGCCGCCTTTGGCGACGGCAGCGTGTACGCCGAGCGCTACATCGCCAATGCGCGGCATCTCGAGGTGCAGGTGCTGGGCGATGGCAAGGGCGGCGTGACGCACTTGTGGGAACGCGACTGCTCGACCCAGCGCCGTCACCAGAAGCTGATCGAAATCGCTCCCGCACCGCATCTCGATGCCGCCACGCGCGGCGCGCTGCTGGACGCCGCGACGCGCATGGCCAGGCACGCCGACTATCGTGGTCTCGGCACCTTCGAATTCCTGCTCGACGCGGACAGCGGCGCGTGGTTCTTCATCGAGGCCAATGCGCGCCTGCAGGTCGAGCACACCGTGACCGAGGAAGTGCTGGGGTTGGACCTGGTCGCGCTGCAACTGCGGGTCGCGGCCGGCGCGACGCTCGCCGAACTCGGTCTCGCCGGTCCGCCGCCGGCGCCGCGCGGCTGCGCCGTGCAGCTGCGCATCAACGCCGAACAGCTCGGCCCCGACGGCACGCCGCGCCCGGCGAGCGGCGCGATCGCGCGCTTCGAGCCGGCCACCGGCGCCGGCATCCGCGTCGATACTGCGGCGCGCATGGGCTACGCGCCGAGCCCCGCCTTCGACTCGCTGCTGGCCAAGCTCGTGGTCTCCGCGCCGGGCGATTTCACCCAGTTGCTCGGCCGCGCGCGTCGCGCGGCGCGCGAATTCGTCATCGAAGGCATCGCCACCAACCTGCCGCTGCTGCAGGCGGTGCTGGCCGCGCCCGCCTTCGCGCGGGGCGAGGTCGGCACCACCTACGTGGAGACCCATGGCGCGGACCTGATGGTCGCCGCCGCGGCGTTCGTGTCCACGGCGCAGGGCGCCGGCGCGGCGGCGGCGAACGCGCGCAGGACCATCGCCACGCCGCCGGGCGCGACCGCCGTCGCTGCGCCGATGCGCGCGAGCGTGGTCAGCATCGATGTCGCGGTGGGCGAGCCGGTCAGGCGCGGCCAGCAGCTCGCGGTGCTGGAGGCGATGAAGATGCATCACGTGGTGTCGGCGTCCGCCGCCGGCACCGTGAGCGGTGTGCTGGTGCAGGTCGGCGAGGTGCTGGACGAGGGCGAGCCGCTTGCCTTCCTGGTGATCGACGCCGGCGCCGACAGCGGCGACGAGGCCGCGAGCGACATCGACCTCGACGCGCCGCGCGCGGATCTGGACGAAGTGCTGGCCGCGCATGCGCTGACGCTGGACGAACAGCGGCCCGAGGCGGTCGCCAAGCGCCGCAAGCTCGGCGCGCGCACCGCGCGCGAGAACGTCGCGGATCTGTGCGATGCGGGCAGTTTCATCGAGTTCGGCGCGCTCGGCATCGCGGCCCAGCGCCGCCGCCGCTCGGTCGAGGATCTGCAGAAGAACACCCCCGCGGACGGCATGGTGGCGGGCTTCGGCACGGTCAACGCCGAGCTCTTCGGCGAGGACACCACGCGCTGCGCGGTGATGGCCTACGATTACACCGTGCTGGCAGGTACCCAGGGCCACACCAATCACAAGAAGAAGGATCGCCTGTTCGAACTCGCCGCCGAGTGGGAGACGCCCATCGTGTTCTTCACCGAGGGCGGCGGCGGCCGGCCGGGCGACGTCGACACCGACGAGCTGTGCATGAGCTGGCTCGATCTGAAGACCTTCGCGACCTGGCCGCAGCTGTCCGGCGTCGCGCCGCGCATCGCGGTCAACGCCGGGCGCTGCTACGCGGGCAACGCGGTGATCTTCGGCTGCGCCGACATCACCATCGCGACCGCGAACTCGAACATCGGTCTCGCCGGTCCGGCGATGATCGAGGGTGGGGGCCTGGGCAAGTTCAAGCCCGAGGACATCGGGCCCATCGAAGTACAGACCAGGAATGGCGTGGTGGACATCGCCTGCGCGGACGAGCGCGAGGCGACCGCCGCCGCGCGCCAGTTGCTGGGATATTTCCAGGGTGTCGCGCCGGAGTGGTCGGCTTGCGATCAGCGCCGCCTGCGGCATCTGATTCCCGAGAACCGCCTGCGCGTGTACGACATCCGCACCGTGGTGCACGCGCTCGCCGACGAGGGCTCGGTGCTCGAACTGCGCCCGCTCTACGGCGTCGGGATGATCACCGCCTTCGTGCGCATCGAGGGCGTACCCTTCGGCCTCATCGCGAACGATCCGCGCCACCTCGGCGGCGCCATCGACAGCGAGGGCGGCGAGAAGGCCGGGCGCTTCCTGCAGCTCTGCGACGCCTACAACGTGCCGGTGATCTCGCTGTGCGACACGCCCGGCTTCATGGTCGGCCCGGACAGCGAGAAGACCGCCGCGGTACGCCGTGGCTCGCGCCTGATCCTCGCCTGCGCCAACCTGCGCGTGCCGCTGTTCTGCGTGGTGCTGCGCAAGGGCTACGGGCTCGGTGCGCAGGCCATGATGGGCGGCAGCACCCACCAGACCTTCTTCACCATCGCCTGGCCGACCGCCGAGATGGGACCCATGGGTCTCGAGGGCGCGGTGGAACTCGGCTTCCGCAAGGAACTCGAGGCGACCCCCGACGCGGGCGCGCGCAAGGCGCTGTTCGATGAACTCGTCGGGCACATGTACAAGAAGGGCAAGGGCGTGTCGGTCGCCTCGGTGTTCGAGATCGACGCCGTGATCGATCCCGCCGAAACGCGCGGCTGGCTGCTGCGCGGCCTGCGCGCCGCGGGCAAGGAGCGCAAGCCGCCGCGGCGGTACGTGGACGTGTGGTGAGTGTGACGGCGCGGGCCATCGCGCCGTGCATGGCCGGTTGAAACCGGCCATGCTGCGGGGATATTTGTAGGGCGGGTTTCAACCCGCCTGGCACAGTCTGTCATTCGCGCGCGGTGTGTGGCCGGTTGAAACCGGCCCTACAGTTTCATGTAGGGCGGGTTTCAACCCGCCATTCGTGCGTCGTGGAGCTTCGCTTCGCAATACGCCGCCAGCGCTTCCAGCTCCGCGGCGCAATCCCCGACGAAGCAGGCGCCGTGCATCACCGCGAGACGCGCGGGCGCGAGCGCCTTCAGCGCGCGCAGCGTGGGCGCGGTGCCGGGCGTGATGGCGGTGGCGCGGAACATTTCCTCGGCGGCGATGGCGGCGGGCGCGATGCTCGCGTCGGTCACGGCCGGCGGCTGATCGCCGAGCTGGGTGAAGAGATCGCCGCAGAACAGTGTGCCGGTCGTCTCCTCGAACATCAGGCCCGACTCCCAGGCGTGGGGCACGTGCGGCGTATCCAGCCAGCGCACGCGGCGACCGCCGAGATCCAGCACTTCATCGTGGGCCAGCGCGCGCGGCGGTCGGTCGGCGAGATCGTTCAGCGACACCATGCAGGCGAGATTGCCGTGCACCACCTCCGCCCCCGGCGCGGCGGCCAGCCACTGGTTCATCGAGCCGCATTCGTCCGACTCGACATGACCGAAAGAGATCCAGCGCAGTTCGGCCACTGGCAGCACGGTGGCGACCGCCTGCGAGACCAGTGGAAACAGGGCGCGCGCGCCGCAGTGAAACAGCAGCGGTTGCGCGGCCTTGACCAGGTACTGGTTGAAGGTGAAGCCGCCGGGCAGGCGCGCCGGCGGCACGGGCGTGCTGATGCGAAAGATGTCGGTGGCGATCTCGGTGATGCTGGTGCCGGATTCACTGTTGGTGATCATGATGCCCCTCGCGAGTGACGGTGGAAGGCGCGCGCGCGGCGCGGACGGCGGCGGCGCTTGCAGTGGGGCGCACCGGGTGGCGGGTGCGTCGCGGGCCTACAGCTTGAGGCGCTTGAACACGCGTTCGGGCAGCAGCCGGATGGCGAGCATGATGGCACGCCAGAATGCGGGCAGGTAGATCACGTCGCGGTGCGCTTCGAGCCCGCGCAGGATGCCACGTGCGATGTCGGACGGCTGCGCCCACAGCGGGCCCTTGGTGAAGGCCGCGGTCATGGGCGTGTCGACGAAGCCCGGCTTGACCAGCAGCACCTGCACACCGCGCGGCGCGAGACGATTTCGCAGGCCGCTCGCGAACACCTCGAGCGCGGCCTTGCTCGCGCCGTACACGTAGTTGCTCTGACGCCCGCGATCGCCCGCCACCGAGCCGAGCACGACGAGCGCGCCGTGGCCCTGGTCTTCGAACAGCGCGGCGGCGCGCGTCAGCACCGCGAGCGCCGCCAGCGTGTTGACGGTGAAGGTCGCCCGCGTTGCCGCGAAGTCGTGTTCGCAGGCGCGCTGATCCGGTAGCACGCCCTGCGCCACCAGCACGAGGTCGAGGCCGCCCAGGGCCGCGTGGGCCGCATCGACCAGCGCGCCGGCGTCGTCGCAGAGCGCGAGATCGGCGATGCCATGGCTGACCTGCGCCGCGCCGCGCAGCGCGAGGTCGTCCGCCATGGCGCTGAGCCGCGCGGCATCGCGTGCGACCAGGTGCAGCGCCGCGCCTTCGGCGGCCCACAGCCGCGCGCAGGCTTCCGCGATGGCCGAGCCGGCGCCGACGATCAGGATGCGCTTCATCGTGCTAGAGCCCCAGGCGACGTGACTGCAGGGAAGCGAAGCGCGCCAGCGCGCAGTAGCGTTCACGCACCGCCTGGAAAGCCTCCCAGCGCGGATAGCCGCGACGAAAATTGAGCGCGCTCATACTGGCGTCCTTGGCGAGGTAGAGGCGACCGCCGTGATCGGCCACGAGGTCGTCCAGGCGCGCGCAGAGCGCTTGCGTGTCGGCGGTCATCGGCAGGTCCACGGCGAAGGTGAGACCGGCCATGGCAAACGACAGCGGATGATCGTTGGCTGGCCCCAGCGCCTTCAGCACCGCGAGCGGCGCGGGCACGCTGCCCATGGTGAGCGTGCCGACCATCTCGGCGAGCGCGCGCGGCGCGGCGTCGAACGGCAGCACGCACTGGTGCTGGACGAAGCCCTGCCGGCCGTAGAGCCGGTTCCAGCCGCCGAGCGCGTCCAGCGGAAAGAAGTACTGCGTGTAATGCACGGTGCGCGGGGTAGCCGCGCGTGCGCCGCGCCAGTGGTAGAGCGCGTTGAAGGCGCGCACCGTCGCGCGGTTGATCACGCCCGCCGGGAGGTCGATTGGCACGGCCAGTGGACGGCGGCGCGGCACGAGGCCCGCGCGGGTGTAGGCGTGTTCGCCGAGCATGATCAGCGCCCGCGCGCGGTGCGCGCCGCGGCGGCTCAGATCGACCCAGGCGACCGAGTAGTTCGCGGCCGCGTGCCGGGCGAGCAGCGTGAGCGTCTCCTCGAGACCGGCGGTGGGCAGCACGCGCTGTTCCAGCCACGGGCTCGCGAGCGGCACGAGGCGCAGGCGGGCCGAGACGATCACACCTGTCAGTCCCATGCCGCCGAGCGTCGCCTGGAAGAGATCGGCGTGCGCATCGCGCGCGGCGCGCACACGCGAGCCGTCGGCCAGCACCAGGTCGATGGCGTCCACCGCGGCGACGAAGCTGCCGACGTGGTGATGATTCTTGCCATGCACGTCGGCGGCGATGGCGCCGCCCACCGTCACCGCGCCGGTGCCCGGCAGCACCGGCAGCCACCAGCCGCGCGGCACGCAGAAGTCGAGCAGGTCGGCGAGCCGCAGGCCCGCGTCGCAATCGAGGAGACCCGTGTCGGCGTCGAAGGCGATGAGCCGGTCCAGCGCCGTCATGTCGAGCACGCGCGGCGCGAGGCTCGCGTCGCCGTAGCTGCGGCCCATGCCGCGCGCGAGCAGGGCGCCGTCCCGCGCCGCGAGCAGCGCGCGCACGGCCGCCGCGGTGGCGGGCCTCGCGGCGTCGGCGTCGATGTGGGGATGGCGGCCCCAGCCCGAGATCAGCATTGGTTTCCCTCGGTATGACGAGGCGCGCCGGTGTGCCGCCACGCGTCGCTATAATAGCGTCCCCGACTTCGGCGCAAGCTCGCGAGGCCCCCTGCATGTCCCTGGTCGCCGACGACTCCCGGCCGCGCCCGACAGCGCAGACCACTGTGCTGGCCGCGAGTGTGGCGCTGCTTAGGCCACGGGAATGGCTGAAGAACGTCTTCGTGCTCGCGCCGCTGGTATTCGCCGGCGCGTTTCTCGATCCGCTCGCGGTCAGGCACGCGAGCCTTGCCTTCGTGCTGTTCTGCCTCGCGGCCTCGGCGGTCTACGTGCTGAACGATCTGCACGATGTCGCCGAGGATCGCGCGCACCCGGTCAAGTCACGCCGCCGGCCGCTGGCCTCCGGCGCGCTCGCACCGCGCCAGGCGGTGGTCCTGCTGCTCGGGCTCTACGCGCTGCTCGCGCTCGGCTGCCTGTGGCTGCCGCGTACCGGGGTCGTGGTCGTCAGCTACGTGCTCTTGAACGTTGCTCACACCTACGTGCTGAAGGCGCAGCCGGTGGTCGACGTGTTCTCCATCGCGCTGGGGTTCGTGCTGCGCGTCTACGCCGGCGCCGAGGCCATCGCCGTGCCGGTGTCCGCCTGGATGTTCGTCACCACGCTCTGCCTCGCGCTGTACCTGGCGGCGATCAAGCGCCGGCAGGAATTCAACTGGCGGGAAGGCACCGGGCGCGCGGTGCTCGCGCAATACACGCCGGCGCTGCTCGAGCGCTTCGCGCAGCTGGCCGCGACCGGTGCCCTGGTGTTCTACAGTCTGTTCGTCACCGAGGCGCGCCCGGCGCTGGTGCCGACCGTGCCGCTGGTGCTGTTCGGGCTGTTCCGCTACCAGTGGCTGGTCGAGGTGCGCGCCGCCGGCGAGTCGCCATCGGAGGCGCTGCTCGGCGACTGGCAGCTGGTGCTGACGGTGCTCGGCTGGCTCGGCATGTGTGCCTGGGTCATCGGCCGCGATGTGCTCTAGCGGTGGCGCGCGGGCTTCTAGTGCGGTCGCGGCCTGGTGTATGGTCGCGGGCTGCGAACGAATGCGGGTGACTCGATGAAATACTGCCCACAATGCGGAAAGCCGCTCATGCGCTTGCCCTTGGGCGGCCGCGAACGCCCGGCCTGCCCGGACGCGCGCTGCGGCTGGGTGCACTGGAACAACCCGGTGCCGGTGGTGGCGGCCATCGTCGAGCACGAGGATCACGTCGCGCTGGTGCGCAACGTCGGCTGGCCCGACCACTGGTATGGCCTGGTGACCGGCTTCCTGGAGTCGGGCGAAATGCCGGAGGAGGGCGTGCTGCGCGAAGTGCAGGAGGAGCTCGGCCTGCCGGCCACGCTCCGGTCCTACATCGGCATGTACGAGTTCTATCGCAGCAACCAGCTGATCATCGCCTACCACGTGACGGTGCCGAGCAAGGACACCAAGCTCGATCGCCACGAGATCGCCGATGCCAAGTGGATTCATGTCGACGAGGTGAAACCCTGGACCGCGGGCACCGGCAAGGCGCTGCGCGACTGGCTGCGCGGCCGCGGCATCGAGCGGGAACTGGCGGACTTCGACCGGGTGAGGAACTGAAGGGACAGACCCCTGACGGGGTCTGTCCCGGCTACGGCGGCGGCACCGGGTCGTAGCCCGAGCCGCCCCAGGGATGGCAGCGGGCCAGGCGTCGCGCGGCCAGCCAGGCGCCGCGGGCGGCGCCGTACTGACGCAGCGCCTCGGCGGCGTACTCCGAGCACGTAGGGGTGTAGCGGCAGCGCGGACCGATGAGCGGTGAGAGGGCCAGGCGGTAGAACGCTACCAGGCCGAGCAGGAGCCGCGTCGGCCAGGTCGGTGCAGGTGTCGCGGGCGACTCAGGCGTGCTGGGCATCGGGCGACTCGTAGCCCGACTTGGCGAAACGCTGCCCGCAGTAGTAGCAGTCCACCTGGCGCTTGCCTTCGAAGGGCAGGTAGACGCGCGGATGACCCAGCGCACCCCCACCGCCATCGCAGGCTACCTCTTCGGTTCGGTCGTCGACTATCTTGATTTCGCGGGGCCTGGTGCTCACGACTGTGCTCGTATTCGCTGGGTGGGGGCTTTGGGCGCCTGACATTGCCTGACATTGAATGTCGGACTGAAGTCCGACCTACATCTGTCGCCCGTATTCTATAGTAACTGGGTGGCGTGCTTGGAGCCCTCGAGGCCTGCGCGCCGCGCGACCGGACGCTGCCCGCGGGATCGCGGGTGCCGTGCAACGACGAACTACATAACGAGGATCACGGCATGGCCAAGGTAACGATGCAATCGCCCGTCAACGTCAGCGCGGACGAGATCTGGAAGCTCATCGGGCAGTTCAACGCGCTGCCCGACTGGCATCCGGCGGTGAGCAGCAGCAAGCTCGAGGACGGCGGACGCATTCGGCGCCTGTCGATCATGGGCGGCGCGGAGATCGTCGAGCGCCTGGAGAAGATCGACGAGAACGATCGCCTGTACCGCTACAGCATCGTCAGCGGCCCGCTGCCGGTGGCGAACTACACCGCCACGCTGCGCGTGAAGGACGACGGCAAGGGCAAGGCGACCATCGAGTGGACCGCGGACTTCGATCCCGCCGGCGCCACCGAGACCGACGCCTCTGCCGCCATCATGGAGGTCTACAAGTCGGGCCTCGACAACCTGCGGAAGATGTTCGGCGGCTAGGCAAGGAGCGAGGACGGAACAGTGAACGACCTGCGCTATACCAGCGACCACCTGTGGGTGCGCCTGGATGACGAGGGCATCGCCACGGTCGGCGTCACCGACTACGCCCAGACGGAACTCGGCGACGTCATCGCGGTGGACGCGCCCGAGACCGAGCACGACATCACCGTCAATGAGGAGATCGGCATGCTGGAAGCCGACGACGGCAACTTCGAGCTCCGTGCGCCGACCAGCGGCAGCGTCATCGAGATCAACGAGGCAGTGCTGGAGAAGCCCGAGCTGATCAACGAATCGCCGTTCGACGACGGCTGGATCTTCCGCATGCAGGTCGATGACGAGGAGGCGGTCGATGACCTGATGGACGAGGAAGCCTATGCCGACTATCTCGACGGGCTGGGCTGAGCCGCCGGCTGCCAGCCGGCGAGGTGCCGGGCGAGATTCTCGCCCACCCTGATCTGCGGGCGCGAGGCGGGCTTGCCCTCCGCCGCCTCGCGCGCAGCGATGCGCGCCGCCGCGTGCTCGAAGGCCGCGACGAAGTCGGTGGTCTCGCTCAAGGCCTCGGCAAAATAGGCTTCGCCGAAGTAGGTCCAGTCCCGCTCCGCGTCGCAGCCGAAGGAGCTGCGGTCACGCGCCGACGCGCTCATGACGATGGTGTCCGGTGAGGCCAGCGCATCGACGAAGCCACCGGAGTAGCAGGCCGAGACGATCACCACGCTGTAGCGGATGCCGGCGCGCGCGAGACTCTCGCGAATGTCCTCGGGATACAGATCGTTCGGCGCCAGCGCGCCGAATTCCACCGCGACCGACGCATCCTCGTAGCCGTGGGAGGTGATGAACAGCACCGCCACGTCGTCGTCGCGATCCATGATCCGCCCGAGGTGGGACACCACGCGCGCGAGATTGTGGCGATTCGCGAGCGCCAAGGTGTCCACCGTCGCGAGGTTGTTGACCAGGGTCACGCTGCGCTCGCCCAGACTCAAGCGCCGCGCGACGATATCCCGCACCGCGAGCGTCTCGCGCATGAAGACGTCCTGTTCGGCGTAGGCGCCGAAGCCGACGAAGTACAGGTCGGTGCGTCCCGGGGTCTGCGGCGCGAGCGCGGACAGCGCGGCGTCCAGCAGTTCGTCCTGGCGGTAGTAGATGCCTTCGACGTCCAGCGCCGGCGCCTCGTTGTCGGCCGAGTAGAACAGCGGTGAATCGGGCAGCCACTGGCGCATGGCGATGAGCAGCGCGGCGTACAGCGTCACGCTGAGCCCGTGCCGCCACGTCACCCGCGGCGCGAGCAGGGCGAGACCACGCCATAACAGCGTGCAGTACCAGAGGAAGGCGCTGCCGAGGTAGAGCCAGGTCCAGGCCGGGTCGAGCTCGAGCGCCAGGCGTTCCGCGAGGATCTCGATGGTCGCGCAGAACAGCCACACCGGCAGGCCGGAAGCGAGCTGCACCACGATGAGCAGCGCCAGCCCGCGGCCGGCGCCACACAGCCAGGCGGCGAGCGCGAGCGTCGCCAGCCACAGGTGCATGCGAGCCGCCTCGGCGATGAAACCCCACACCCAGAAGCGTGCGCCAGCGCCGGCTTCGAGCCACGCGGCGAACGCGAAGCCGCCCCACGCACAGACCAGCATCGCGAGCGCCATGCCGGTGCCCGCATGAAAGTCCGCGGCGGTCAGCGCCCGGCCGCGGGCGAGACGCGCACCGGCCAGCAGGTTGGCGAGCAGGGCGCGCAGCGTGGCGGGTCGCGCGTCGTCGGGCGCGTCGCGAGTAGCGCTCATGCTTGCGGGTCTTCCTCGAACGTCGTCACTGCGATGGCCGGCCGCGGCGATGCTATAGAAAAGGCCCGCGCGTCGCGACCGGCGCGGGCAATGCCGGGCGATTTGTGGAATGATCCCGCGAGTTCCCGCACACGGTAAATCCCCGCATGCTCACGGCCGACGGCAAACGCGCACTGCGCGCACAGGCCCACCATCTGAAGCCCGTGGTGCTGGTCGGCCAGCATGGCGTGAGCGACGCGGTGATCGCCGAGATCGACATCGCGCTCACCGCCCATGAACTGATGAAGATGCGCTTTCGCGGCATCGAGCGCGAGGATCGCGACGCGGAGATTGCGCGCATCTGCGCCACGCTCGGCTGCGAATTCGTGTCCGGCATCGGCGGGACCGCCGTGCTGTGGCGCGCCAAGCCCGCGGAGACCGCGAGCAAGCGCGCGGCCAAGTCGGCGAAGAAGAAGGTCAAGCCACGCTCGCGTCCCGGCGCCGTGCGCAATCGCAACAACCGGAGCCGCGATGAATACTGATCTCCTGGTGCTGGGCGCCGGCCCGGGCGGTTACAGCGCCGCGTTCCGCGCCGCCGATCTCGGCCTGTCCGTGACGCTGGTGGAGCGCGATGCGACGCTCGGCGGCGTGTGTCTCAACGTCGGCTGCATTCCGTCGAAGGCACTGCTGCACGCGGCCAAGGTCATCGCCGACGCGCGCGACATGGCGGCGCATGGCATCAGCTTCGGCGCGCCGACCATCCAGCTGGACAAGCTGCGCGACTGGAAGGGCAAGGTGGTGGGGCAACTCACCAAGGGACTCGAGGGCTTGGCGAAACAGCGCAAGGTCACGGTGGTGCACGGGCGCGGCAGCTTCACTTCGCCCCATACGCTGGAGGTGCAGGGCGCCGACGGCGTGACCAGCATCGAGTTCAAGCAGGCCATCATCGCGGCCGGCTCCGAGCCGGTGCGCCTGCCCGGCGTGCCGGACGACCCGCGCATCATCGACTCCACCGGCGCGCTCGCGCTGGCAGACATCCCGGCGCGTCTGCTGGTGATCGGTGGCGGCATCATCGGGCTCGAGATGGCAACGGTGTACATGGAACTCGGCAGCCGGGTCAGCGTGGTGGAACTCACGCCCGATCTCATTCCGGGCGCCGACCGCGACCTGGTCAAACCGCTGGAGCGCCGCCTGAAGGGTGGTCTCGAGGCCATCATGACCGGCACCCGCGTGACCCGCGTCGAACCCAGGGACGCGGGTGTGACGGTCGGCTTCGAGGGCGCCGGCGCGCCCGCCGAGGGCGTCTACGACCGGGTGCTGGTGGCGGTGGGGCGGCGCCCCAATGGCGCGACCATCGGCGCGGACCGCGCCGGTGTGGCGGTCGATGAGCGTGGCTTCATCGCGGTCGACGCGCAGATGCGCACCAACGTGCCGCACATCTTCGCCATCGGCGACGTGGTCGGGCAGCCGATGCTGGCGCACAAGGCCACGCACGAGGGCAAGGTCGCGGCCGAAGTGGCCGCGGGGCACAAGTCGGCCTTCGATGCCCGGGTCATTCCGGCCGTGGCCTACACCGATCCGGAAGTGGCCTGGGTGGGCCTCTCCGAGACCGAGGCCAAGGCGCGCGGCATAGTAGTCGAGAAGGGCGTGTTTCCCTGGGCCGCGAGCGGACGTGCGCTTTCCATCGGCCGCGCCGAGGGCCTGACCAAGCTCATCGTCGAGCCCGACACGGGCCGCGTCCTCGGCGCCGGCATGGTCGGTCCCGGCGCCGGTGAACTCATCGCGGAGGTGGCGCTCGCCATCGAGATGGGCGCCGAGGCCGAGGACATCGGCCTCACCATCCACCCGCACCCGACCTTGTCGGAGACCGTCGCCATGGCGGCCGAGACCTGGGCCGGCACCATCACCGATCTCTACGTGCCGAAAAAGCGCTGAGCCGCGCGCCGACCTGGTGCGCTTGACAGCCCGCGGCGGGCTGCCCAGAATTCGGCGCATCTTGCTGCATCGCAACAAAAGCCGCTTCCCGCGGTTTCTGTGCTTCCATGGCAGCCACCACGCCGTAGCCGGGGAGTCCTCATATGGAAACGCCGTCGCCCTGGGCCGACCTGCCCAGCCCGCTGGATCTTGCCGAAGCCGTGAACAACGTCAGCGCCCAGAGCCAGGCGCTGCTGCAGACGTTCTTCGACGGACACAGTCCCCAGGAGCTCGGCGAGGTCGATCCCCTGGGCCTGCTGCCGGCCTTCGCGGCCTTCACCGATGCGCTCGCCCGCGACCCGGCCAAGCTGTGGGAGGCGCAGATCAACGCCTGGAACACCTATCTCCAGATCTGGCAGAGCACCGCGCAGCGCATGCTCGGCGTCGAGGCCGAGCCGGTGGTCGCGACGCCCAAGGACGACCGCCGCTTCAAGTCCGAGGACTGGGAAAAGAACCCGTTCTTCGACTACATCAAGCAGACCTACCTCGCGACCGCCGGCCTCATGCAGAACATGGTGGCGGGCGCCGAGGGCATGGACGAGAAGACCGCGAAGAAGCTCGAGTTCTACATGCGTCAGTACATCGACGCGGTGGCGCCAACCAACTTCGCGCTGACCAATCCGCAGGTGCTGCACGCCACCGTCGAATCCGGCGGCCGCAACCTGGTGGAAGGGCTGAAGAACTTCCTCGCCGACATCGATCCCAAGGACGGCAAGCTCAAGACCCGCATGGTGGATTCGAGCGCCTTCGAACTCGGGCGCAACGTCGCCATCAGCCCCGGCAAGGTGGTCTACCAGAACGCGCTGATGCAGCTCATCCAGTACGCGCCGAGCACCGAGCAGGTCTTCCAGCGGCCATTGCTGATCATCCCGCCGTGGATCAACAAGTACTACATCCTGGATCTGCAGCCGAAGAACTCCTTCATCAAGTGGGCGGTGGATCACGGGCTCACGGTGTTCGTCATCTCCTGGGTCAATCCCGACGAGTCGCTGGCCGAGATGGACTTCGACGACTACGTGCGTCTCGGCCCCATGGCGGCGCTGGACGCGGTGGAGCAGGCGACCGGCGAGCGCTCGGTGAACGCCATCGGCTACTGTCTCGGCGGCACGCTGCTCGGCGCGCTGCTCGCGCTGATGCAGGCGCGCGGCGACACGCGCATCAACGCCGCGACCTTCTTCACCGCGATGCTGGACTTCTCCGAGCCCGGCGATCTCGGCGTATTCATCGACGAGGGCCAGTTGAAAGGCATCGAGAAGACCATGCAGGAGCGTGGTTACCTCGACGGCGCGGAGATGGCCACCACCTTCAACATGCTGCGCGCTAACGATCTCATCTGGTCGTTCGTGGTCAACAACTACCTGCTCGGCAAGCAGCCGATGGCCTTCGATCTCCTGTACTGGAATTCCGACTCGACGCGCATGCCGGCGAAGATGCACAGCACCTACCTGCGCAAGATGTATCTCGAGAACCAGTTCTGCAAACCGCAAGGCATGACGGTCGACGGTACGCCGGTGGACTTGCGCGAGATCCGCATACCGACCTGCTTCGTGTCGGCGATGGAGGACCACATCGCGCCGTGGAAATCCACCTACGCCGGCGCGAGCCTGTTCCAGGGGCCGGTCAAGTTCATCCTCGGCAAGGCGGGCCACGTGGCCGGCATCATCAATCCGCCAGGGCCGCGCAATTACGGGTATTTCACCGGCCCCGAGCCGCGCGACATGGGCGCGGACGAATGGCTGAAGAAGGCGACGCCGCACGAGACCTCGTGGTGGACGGAATGGACGGACTGGGTGACGGCGCAGAGTGGACCGCAGGTCGCGGCGCGAGTGCCGGGTGCCGGCGGGCTGCCGGCGCTGGAGGACGCGCCCGGCAGCTACGTCGCCCGGCGCATCACCGAGGGCTGAGCGCGCTCAGCCGTTCGGCATCAGGATCGCGATGAACTCGGCGACCTCGGTGTCGACCTGGCGCATGAGTTCTTCGATGGTTTCCTCGGTCGTCGCCGTCAGCTCGATGGCTGTCGGGTCGTAGTCCGGCACCGGCTCGCTGTCGGTCGATTGCCACACCGCGGCGCGCGCGGTGGCGGCGGCGACGTGCATCACCGCGGCGAAGGGCTGGTCGCCGCTGCTCACGTCGGCTATCGGCCGCGTGTGCAGCGCCACCGGCTGCACCAGCGCCGGCGGCAGGTTCCACTGGCGCAGCAGTTCCGCGCCGACATCCGCGTAATCGAAGCCCAGCAGCTCGCGTTGCAGTTCGTGGTAGGGCCGGTCCTGCGCGCGCGACGCGAGCGTGCATTCCATCCAGGCCTGCGGCAGCTGGTGGGCGAGAATCAGGTTGCCGATGTTGTGCATCAGCCCGGCGATGAACAGTCGTTGTGGCGCGGGCAGCGCGCAACCGATCGCCAGGTGTCGCGCGCAGACCGCGGTGTACACGCTCATGCGCCAGAAGTCGAAGATGTCGAACATGTCGTTGCGCAGGCGCGTGAGCGAGCCCACCGCGGACGTCGCGAGCGCGATATCGTGAATCTGCGACAGCCCGAGCACGCGCACCGCGTGGTCGATGGAATCGACCCGCGAGGCGAGCGCCAGGTAGGCGCTGTTCGCGAGGCGCAGCACGCGGCCGGTGAGGGCCGGGTCGCTGGTCACGACTTCGCTGATGGCCCGTAGCGACGCGCCCGGATCGTCGACGATCTCGCGGATGCGGACGTAGGCCTGGGGCAGTGGCACGAGGTCGAGCATGCCGTCGACCAGGCTTGCCACCGGGGACACCGACTTTGCTTGCAGGAGTGTAGCCATGGCTGGGCTATCGGCCGGGCAGGCGGGCGGCTTGAGGGCCTGGCCCGTGCAAATTGCCACGCGGGTCGCGCTCTGCGGCTTGTCGGCGGATCGGCCGATTGTCGCGTGACGGGAATGCGTGTGAAATGCCCGGCATGACCCGTCCAGGGGAGCCAGGCGCAGCACCATGAGCGACTTGCCTTCACGCACCACGCCGGCGGCGCTGGCCCGCCTGCGGACGTTGGCCGAGGCCGGTGACGCCGATGCCTGCGTGCAGTTCGGCCGTTGCCTGGCGGAAGGCTGGGGCTGCCGCCCCGACGAGGACGCCGCCCTCGGCTGGTTCCTGCGCGGCGCGCGGGCCGGTCACGGCGATGCCGCCCGGCGCGCAGCCACGCTCGCGCTGCGCCTGCGCGGCGCCGCCGCGGCCTACGAAACGGATGTACTCGCCTGCCTGGAAGAGGCCGCCTATGCCGGCCAGGCCGAGGCCCGGGCCCTGCTCGGCTGGTGCCTGCAGCACGCGCGCCTGGGCGCATCGGCCGATCCTGTCGCCGCCAATCGCTGGCTGCGCCTCGCCGCGCTCGACGGCAGCGCCCATGGCCGCTATCTCTACGCGCTCAACCTGATGCACGGTCGCGGCGTCGAACGCGACTGTCGCGCCGCCGTGGCGCTGCTCGAACTCGCCGCCGAACAGGGCGATCTGCGCGCCCAGCTGGAACTCGGCGTGGCACTCTGCGAGGGCCGCGGCACGCCACGCGACGTGGTCGCCGCGCTGGCCTGGTATCGCGCCGCCGCGCGCCGCGGCTACGCGCGCGCGCAGTTCAATCTCGGCCTGCTGCTGCTCGGGGGCGAGGCGCCGGAACAGGACGATGCCGAGGCGGCCAGCTGGATTGCGGCGGCCGCGGCCCAGGGACTGGGCAAGGCCCAGTACACCCTCGCGACCTTGCATCGTCGTGGTCTGGGCGTGTCGCAGGACGCCGCCGCCGCGAGCCTGTGGTTGACCCGCGCGGCCGAGGGCGGGCATGCGCGCGCGCAGTACCGTCTGAGCCGGATCTGCGCAGCGCGAGGCGAGACCGACGCCGCTCGCCGGTGGCTGGAGGCGGCCGCCAACGGCGGCTCGACGGCGGCCCAGGCGAGCCTCGCGCGCGCCTTCGCCGCGGCGGCCGATGTCCGGGAGCGCGAACGCGCGGCCGGGTGGTTCCGGCGCGCGGCCGAAGCCGGCGATGTCCGGGCCATGCACGGACTGGGCGTCTGTCACTACCGTGGCATCGGCGTACCCCGCGACCTGCTCGAGGCCTACGTGTGGTTCTGCCGCGCGGCCACAGGGGGGCTGGCGGTGGCGATCGCGGCGCGCGATCGCCTGGCGCGCAAACTGGGCCCGGAGGTGCTGGCGAGCGCGCGGCGCCCGGCACGCCGCCCGGCGCCGTGACGGGACCGCGGGTCGCGCATACCGGTGCGGCGTCCCAGAGGTTCGAGCTGAACGAGAGGTGAGGGAGCAGCACCAATGATCTTCCGTAGTCCGCTACCCGATGTAGCGATCCCCACGGCGACGCTCGCCGACTATGCGTTGGCCAACGTCGACGCCCACGCCTCGCGCGCGGCCTTCATCGATGCGAGCAGCGAGCGCGTCGTCACCCACGGCGAACTGCGCGCGCAGGTGACGCGCGCGGCCGCCGGTCTCGCCGCGCGCGGCGTGACGAAGGGTGACGTGGTCGCCATCAGCCTGCCCAACCTTCCCGAGTTCGCCGTCGCGCTCTACGCGGTGACCAGTCTCGGCGCCATCGCGACGACGCTCAATCCACTCTACACGTCGGACGAAGTCGACAAGCAGCTGCGCGACGCCGGCGCCCGTTATCTCATCACCCTGCCGCTGCTGCTCGAACCGCTGCGTCCGATGTTGCCGCGCGCAGCCCTGCGCGAAATCTTCGTGCTTGGCGAGGCGGACGGCGCGACACCGTGGCGCGAGCTGTTCGCCGGCGACGCGACGCCGCCGACAGTCAGCATCGATCCGGCGCGCGATCTCGCGGTGCTGCCCTATTCCAGCGGCACGACCGGCCTGCCCAAGGGCGTGATGCTCACCCATCGCGCGCTGGTCGCCAACGCCGAGGCAGGTGTGCATGGCCCGAACCGCATCAGTGGAGACGATGTCTTCGTCGGCGTGCCGCCGATGTTCCACATCTACGGCATCACGTTCTATTTCGGCCTGGCGATGCGGCTCGGCGGTACGGTGGTGTGCCTGCCGCGCTTCGACTTCGCGCAGTACGTGGCGGCGCTCGCGCGCTATCGCGCGACCTTCGCCGTGGTCGTGCCGCCGGTGGCGCTGGGTCTCGCCCAGCATCCGCTGGTGGCCGAGCACGATCTGTCCGCGCTGCGCTACATCGTGTCCTCGGCCGCGCCGCTGGCGCCGGCCCTCGCCGAGGCCATGCAGAAACGGCTCGGCGTGCGGGTCGTGCAGGGGTATGGCATGACCGAGATCGCGGGCGCCAGTCACGTGCAACGTGAAGACGACCCGGCGGGGAGCGTCGGCGTCGCCTTGCCGAACGTCGAATGGCGGGTGATGGACCCGGACGGCGGCGCCGAACTGGACGTTGGTCAGCATGGTGAGATCTGGGTGCGCGGGCCGAGCCTCATGACCGGTTATCTCAACCAGCCTGATGCCACCCGCGCCACGCTCGACGACGAGGGCTGGCTGCACACCGGCGACATCGGCTACGGCGACGCAGACGCGCGCTGTTTTATCGTCGACCGGCTGAAGGAGTTGATCAAGTTCAAGGGCTACCAGGTGGCGCCGGCCGAGCTCGAGGCGGTGCTGCTCAGTCATCCGGCGGTGGCCGACGCCGGCGTGATCCCCATGCCGGATGCCGAGTCCGGCGAAGTGCCCAAGGCCTTCGTGGTCAAGCGCGGCGAAGTGGACGCGGAGACGCTGAAGGCCTACGTCGCCGCGCGCGTCGCGCCCTACAAGAAGCTGCGCGAAGTGGTGTTCGTGGAATCCCTGCCGAAGTCGCCCGCCGGCAAGCTGCTGCGACGCATGCTGAAAGCTTGAGGCCGCGGGGCCGTTCAGGCCCGCCGGTCGCGCTCCCGCAGCAGCGCAAGCACCTCGCCGAGCTGACGCTCCATGCCGTCCATACGCTTGTGCGAGGCCGCGTAGTGCTCGTCCAGCTTCTCGTGCATGTGCGCGATCTGCATCTCGGCCTTCAGATTCACGTCGTACTCGATGTCGTTGCGCACCCGGTCGCGCTCCACCTGGCGGTTCTGGCTCAAGAGCACGAACACCGAGAGGATGATGGTCTCGAGCGTCACCACCAGGGTCAGCAACCCAAAGGGAAAAGCATCGAAGCGCGTCCCCTCCGGCGCCCAGACGTTCCAGCCCAGCCACACGGCGAAGTACAGCACGTGGATGGCGAGAAACAGCATGCTGCCGGCGAACTGCGCAATCCAGTCGGTGAGACGCACGAAGAAGCCGCGGTTCTCCTCCAGGTCGTCATTGGCGTTGCGCGCGCTGGTGTTGCGCAGCAGCTGGGTGGCACCGCGAAGCCGGCTGCCGGTCGCCGACAGCAGCTCGAGCGCCGCGGCGGGCTTCAGCCGGAACAGCGCGTCGAGATCCTCACGCGAGATCTCCAGCAGCTCGGCGCTCGCTACCGCGCGCGCCGTGGCGGTGCGCGGACCGCCGTCCAGCAGCGATATCTCGCCGAAGAAGTCGCCCACGCCGAGTACGCCGAAGATGATGCTCTCGCCGGTCTTGGTGCGCAGCGAAAGCTCCACCTCACCCGACTGCACGATGTACATGGAGCGCGCCGGATCGCCGTAGGCGAACACCTGCTGGCCCGCCTCGTAGTGCACGCGCTGCAGGCGTTCAGCGAGAAAGGCCCGCTCCGACTCGTCCATGAGCGCAAACAAGGGGACGTCGGCAAGCACTTCGGTCTCGGTGGTCAAGAGCTGGCAACCTGGCAATGAAAACAGTCGACTGGGGCCACTCGGTGGCACCCGCGCTCGATGGTAGCGGACTTTGCCGCCGGGCACGCCCCCGCGCTCCCGCTGCCCGGCAAGTTCCGTTACAATGCGCGACCCCGGGGACCCGCTCCGCGCGTTCCCCGCCGTGCGGACTGCCTTGCACGCAAGGCCCGCCCACGGCACGCCAGCTTCGGAGAGGTGGCAGAGTGGTCGAATGCGGCTGACTCGAAATCAGTTGTACGTTTGCGCGTACCGGGGGTTCGAATCCCTCCCTCTCCGCCATATACGACAAAGGGCCCAACGGGCCCTTTGTCGTATA
>JBFWYG010000033.1:0-32093 GCA_050186725.1 Gammaproteobacteria bacterium
GGCGGCTCGCCCACCTATGAGTGCTGCACCTTCCGCGGCAGCGTGGTGGCCTACGAGGTCGAGACCGGCAAGCGCCTGTGGCAGAGCTACATCATCCCCGAGGCGCCGAAGAAGACGGTGGTGACCGCCAAGGGCGTGCAACTGTGGGGGCCGTCGGGCGCGGCGGTGTGGTCGCAGCCGACCGTCGACGTGAAGCAGAACGCGCTCTACGTCACCACCGGTGACGCCTACTCGCAGCCGGCGGCGTCGACCTCCGACGCCATCGTCGCGCTCGATCTGGACACCGGCGCGATCCGCTGGCACAAGCAGATGACCGCCGACGATGCCTTCACCGCCGCCTGCGTCGCGCACAACGCCGCGCCGGAGTCGAAGGAAGGCTGCGGGCCGGACGTGGACTTCGGCTCGTCGGCCATCCTGCGCACGCTGCCGAACGGCAAGCGCGTGCTGCTGGCCGGGCAGAAGTCCGGCGTCATGCACGCGGTCGATCCCGACGCCGAGGGCGCCATCCTGTGGCAGAAGCGGCTCTCGCCGGGCGGCGTGCTGGGCGGCATCGAGTGGGGCTACGCGGCGGACGACAAGCACCTCTACGTACCGATCTCCGACGTGTGGGAGACGCGCAGCGAGCCGGGTGCGGCGGGCGGCATCTATGCACTCGACTTTGCCGACGGCAGCACGCTGTGGCAGACGCCGGCGCAGAAACCCGACTGTGTCGCGACGCCAGGCTGCAACGCCGGCCAGCCGCAGGCCGCGGTGCTGATCCCGGGCGCGCTGTTCTCGGGCGCGATGGACGGTCACATGCGCGCCTACGATCCCGCCACCGGCAAGGTCATCTGGGACGTCGACACCAAGCGCGACTACCCGACCGTCAACGGCGTGAAGGCCAAGGGCGGCTCGATCAAGGGCGCGGGCGTGGTGGTGGTCGACGGCTGGGTGTACTTCGGCTCCGGCTACGGCCTGTGGGGCATGCCCGGCAACGTGTTCGTGGCCTACGGTCCGAAAGGCAAGTGACGGGCCTGGGCACAAACTTCGACCGCGCCGCGCGCGCGCCGGCTGACGGCGCGCGGGCGCGGCGCGTGGGGCGGCCGTGTCGCTGAGGGTCGTCGCCACGACACGCTACGAGATAGCGGCCTGGGTGCTGTTCGGCATCGGCCTGCTGTGGCTCTTGACCGTGCACCTGCTGCCCTCGCTGCTCGCGGGGCTCTTGATCTTCACCCTGGTGGAAGCGGTGGTGCGCCTGTCCGGCGCACAGGACACGCGGCGCGAGACCACGCGCATGCTGGCCGTGGCGCTGATCGCCTCGGTGCTGATCGCGCTGATCTCGGCCGCCATCCTCTCGCTCATGTCCTACCTGCGGAACGGCGGCGACAACGTGCCGGCGCTGATTCAGCGCATGGCGGAGATCGTCGAGCATTCGCGTGCGAGCCTGCCGGACTGGCTGCTGCCCTACGTGCCGACCAGCACCGAGGAACTGCGCGCGCAGATCGTGAGCTGGCTCAGGACCCACGCCGAAGTGTTCCAGGTCGCCGGCACCGGCGTCGGCCGCGCGCTGGCGCACATCCTGATCGGCATGGTGGTCGGCGCGCTGCTCTCGCTCGAGACCGCCAAGAGCAACGGCGACCGCGGGCCGCTGGCCGCGGCGCTCATGACCCGCGCGCGCAATCTCGCCCGCGCGTTCCGGCGCGTGGTGTTCGCCCAGGTGCGCATCTCGGCGATCAACACCGTGTTCACCGGCATCTACCTGCTGGTCGTGCTGCCGGCCTTCGGCGTCACCCTGCCCTTCGGCAAGACCCTGGTGCTGATGACCTTCCTGCTCGGCCTGATACCGATACTCGGTAATCTCGTGTCGAACACGATGATCTTCATCGTCTCGCTCAGCCAGTCGCTGTACCTGGCGCTCGCCTCGCTCGGCTATCTGGTCGCGATCCACAAGCTCGAGTATTTCCTGAACGCGCGCATCGTCGGCAGCGAGATTCGCGCGCGCGCCTGGGAGATCCTGCTCGCCATGCTGGCCATGGAAGCCGCCTTCGGCATCGCTGGACTCATCGCGGCGCCGGTGTATTACGCGTTCATGAAGGACGAACTGCGCAGCAAGCACCTGGTGTAAGGCGGCGTCACCCGCGCCGCGTCCCGCCTATCTGACTCGAGTCAGCCTCCGCCCTCGCCTGCGCGCCTAGAGTCGTGGCTGGCCCGCCCTGCGGCGCGCCGGTATCGCTACCCACGACTACTGAGAGAGCGACAAGCTCCGCGGAGAGACCTCATGTCCTGCTTCACCAGGTTCGCCACCTGCGGCGCGTTGCTGGCCGTGCTCGGCACGGCCCAGGCCGCCAGCGTGACCTCCGACGGTTCGGACGGCGCGTACGTCGCGCTGCCCGGCGTCAACGTGCTCGACCTCACCCTGCCCGGCCGCGAGTCCGGCATCTTCAACTTCACCACCATTACCGTGCCTGTGGGCGCGACGCTGGTCTTCAAGCGCGGCGCCGGCGCCACGCCGCCGGTCACGCTCGCCGCCACGGGCGAAGTGCAGGTACTCGGCACCATCGACGTCTCGGCCCGCGGCGGTCTCGCCGGTCCGGGCGGTGGCGAAGGCGGCGCCGGCGGCCTGGGCGACGCCGCCTGCGTCGCGGCGGACTGCATCCCAACCCAGGCCGGCGGCGGCTTGCTGGGCGGTAACCCAGGCCCCAACGCGAACTCGGGCGGCATCAAATCGACGCCGGGCTACGCGGGCAGCGGCGGCGGCATGGCGACACAAGGCCTGGCCGCGGACCCTGCGCGCTTCAGCGCGAGCGCGCCCGCGACGGACGCATTCGCAGCGCTGCCCAGTCCGCTTGCGGGCGGCTCGGGCGGCGGTGGCGGGGGTGGCTGGATGTTCTTCGGCGTGCAGCTCGCGGGTGGGGCCGGCGGTGACGGCGCCGGCGCGCTGCAGATCACCACGCCCGGATCCCTGGTGCTCGGCGGTACGCTGCTCGCCAACGGCGGCAATGGCGTCTGGGGATTCACCAACAGCGGCGGGACCGGTGGTCCGGGCGGCGGTGGCAGCGGCGGCAATTTCCGCCTGATCGCCGATGACATCGCCGTGCTGGACAGCGCTGTGGTCAGCGCCGTCGGCGGCTGGGGTGGCTGCCTGGGCACAGAGACCTGCGATCTCAATCGTCCGGCGCTGAGCAAGCTCAACAACGGCGGCCTGGGCTTTTTCGATCTCACCGCACGCGACATCAGTATCGACCCACGGGCGACGCTCTCGGCGGTGGTCGCGCTGCATGCCGTGCCCCTGCCGGCGGGCCTGCCCCTGTTCGGCGGCGGGCTGCTCTGCCTGCTGGCCACGAAGCGACGCAAGCCGCCACGCTGAACTCGCCGCGCCCGCCATGAGGCGACGCGGCACGCCAGATCCAGGGATCTGTGGCTGACCTTGTGAAGCTTGCCGTGAGCGCGGTCCAATGCGAGACACGGCACCCCCGCCGACTTGACCGAGGCCCTGGAGGAGCAGCCATGTCAGCGCACTTCGACGCCGCCGAGCTACGCTCGCGCTTCCGCCAGGATGGTGTTGTCTTCCTGCCGGGCGCACTGGATGCCACGGCGCTCGCGCAGGCCGAGCAGGTATTCCACTGGGCGCTGTCCCATCCGGGCCCCGGCGCCGGCCCGGTGCTGCTCGGCACACCCGGCACCTTCTATCAAGACCAGGCCAATCCCGACAGCTTTACTGCCTGGGCGCCCTTCCTGCGCGACACACCGGTGGCCGATCTCGCCGCGGCGTTGTTCGGCGGTCCCGACGTATGGCTGATGTACGAACAGATCTGGCTGAAGGACGGTGCCGACACGCGACGCACACCCTGGCACCAGGACCTGCCCTACCTGCCGGCGCAGGGCGAGGATCTCGCGGTGTTCTGGATCAACCTCGACCCGGTGGAAAAGGCCGACTCGCTCGAGTTCGTGCGCGGTTCGCATCGCGGCCCGCTGTACAACCCGAGCGCGTTCAATCCCGACGACGAGGCCGCCAACCTGTTCGACACCGCCACCTGGCCGCCGCTGCCGGCCATCGAACAGGCGCGCGCCGAGTTCGACATCCTGTCCTGGAAGATCACCCCGGGAGACGTGGTCGCCTTCCACCCCGCCATGCTGCACGGCGGCGCGCCAACCCGCCTCGGCACCCGGCGGCGCACGCTGTCGGTCCGCTTCTTCGGTGAGGATGCGTGGGTCGCGAGACGTCCGCACGACGGCATGGCCAACGTCGACGGCTTGAAGCACGACGATGGTGGCCGGCATCCGCTGAAGAAGATGGCGCTGGCGCCGGACGGCGTGCCGTTCAGGCACGCGGACTTTCCCAAGCTGCGGCCCATGTAGGTCGGACTTCAGTCCGACATTCGGACAGATGCGGAGACAGACCCCGTACGGGGTCTGTCCCCTATCCACGCTCTACGGCTCCCTGGTCACCGCGTGCGCGCCGAAGGCCTGGCGCATGGCGGCGAGCAGGCGCGCGCCGAAGTCGCCGGCGCCCTGGCTCGCGAAGCGCGCGTTCAACGCGGCGCCGATCACCGGCGCGGGCACGCCGCGTTCGATGGCTTCGATCGCGGTCCAGCGCCCTTCGCCGGAATCGGCGGCGACCGGCGCGATGCCGGTCAGCGCCGGGTTGGCGGCGAGCGCGTCGGCGGTCAGATCGAGCAGCCAGCTGCGCACCACGCTGCCGTGGCGCCAGGACTCGGCGATCTCCGCCAGATCCAGGTTGAACTCGCCCTTCGCGCGCAGCAGCGCGAAGCCTTCGGCATAGGCCTGCATCAGGCCGTACTCGATGCCGTTGTGGATCATCTTCACGTAATGTCCGGCGCCCGCCGGGCCGCAGTGCACCCAGCCGCTCGCGGGCGTGGGCGCCAGCGCCTCGATCACCGGGCGCAGGCGCTCGACCGCCAGGCCATCGCCGCCGAGCATGAGGCCGTAGCCGTTGTCGAGCCCCCACACACCGCCCGACACCCCGGCATCGACGAAATCGATGCCGTGCGCGGCGAGCGTGGCGTGGCGCGTCATGGCGTCCTGGTAGTGCCCATTGGCGCCGTCGATCAGCGTGTCACCGGGCGCGAGCCGCGCGCCGAGCGCGGCGATGGCCTGCGCGGTGATGTCGCCCGCCGGGAGCATCACCCATAGGTTCCGCGGCGGCGTGAGCGCCGCGACCAGCGCGTCCAGATCCACCGCGGGCGCCACGCCGCATTCCGTGGCCAGCGCGGCGGCGAGCGTCCCGTCGCGGTCATAGGCCACCACCTCGATGCCCGCGCGCCGCAGGCGGCGCGCCATGTTGGCGCCCATGCGCCCGAGTCCGATCATGCCGAGTTGCATGGCGATGCTCCCGCGAGTCCAGGTTCTACAGCACGCCGCGCGCGCGCAGGCGCGGCACGATGTCGACGCCGAAGCGCCGCGTGTCGCCGAGGTAATCCATGTAGCTCATCAGCACGCCGTCCATGCCGCGCGCGTGCAGCTCGGCGAGCTGCTCGGCGATGTCGTCCGCGGTGCCGAGCAGCGGCAATGAGCCCGCGCCGAAGGCAAAGGTTTCCAGCGTCTGCTGGCTGAACGAACCGCTCTCGAGCCCCACGCCGTCGGCCCAGTTGCGCACCGCGACCTCGTCCATCTGCTCGATCACGCGCTGGCGCTCGGCCTCGGCCTCGGCGCGGCTCGCGCCCCACACCGGCAGCACCATGCACACCACGCGCACCACGCGGCCCTCGCGCGCCGCGCGGGCCTTGAAGTCGGCGGCCAGCGCCTCGGCGTCGTCCATGCCGACCGGGCAGACGAAGGCCCAGTCGCAGTGGCGCGCGACCATCTCGCGCGCATCGGTCGAAGTCCCGGCGTTCACTATCGGCGGATGCGGTCGGGCCTGGGGCTGTGGCATGACATAGCCGCCGCGCACCGTGTAGTGCTCGGACTCGAAATCGAAGCTGCCCGGCGGCTCGGTCCACAACCCCTTCAGGATGCGGATGAAGTCCGCCGAGCGCTGGTAGCGCTTGGCGTGCTCGAGCATCTCGATGCCCATCATGTCGAACTCGGCGCGGTTCCAGCCGCTCACGATGTTGATGCCCCAGCGTCCGCCGCCGATGTGATCGAGGCTCGCGCCCATCTTGGCCGCCACCACCGGGTTGAAGGCCGGCACGTGCACGGTGGAGAACACCTGGATGCGGGTGGTCGATGCCAGCATCGCCGCCGCCCAGGTCATGGTCTCCAGCGACTTGCCGTGGTAGTCGATGTCGCCGCCGATGGTGCGCCAGCGGCTGACCGGGAACAGGAAGTCGAAGCCCGCCGCCTCGGCGGCCAGGGCGATGTCGCGATTGGCGGCGAAGGTCCAGTCGGTCTGGTCGGACTTGTAGCGGCTGATGTTCGGACTGTTGCTCACGGTCGGCATGAAGATGCCGTAGCGCAGGGGCTCGCGGGGCTGACTCGCGGAGGGAGACATCGAAGGCGCTCCGAATGAGGCTGGCGATGACCCATTGTGTCGCGCGCGCCGCGCCGCGCCCAGCCCCGCGCGGCTTGCCTCCGCGGGCCGCGCGGCGCTAGGCTGGCCACATACTTCACGCCGAGGGGAGAGGCGCATGGTCCAGTACGCAGAAATCACCGATCTCGATTTCACGGTCGAGGAGATGGAAGGCAACGTCGCGCGCTTCAGGGACCAGAAGAGTTCCGACAAGGCCTTCATCGACACGCGCATTCCCGGTCACGAGCGCGAGATCTTCAGCATCATCGGCAACGGGGTGCAGGAAGACGCGAGCATGCGTCCACAGATCCCGGCGCAGGACTTCCACCTGGCGATGATTCGCGCCGAGCCCGGCAAGGGCGCCGCCCTGCACTCGCACCTGACCCAGGAGGTGTTCATGCCGCTGAGTGGCCGCTGGGCGATCTTCTGGGGCCCGAACGGCGAGAAGGAAGTGATCCTCGAGCCCTACGACGTGATCTCCGTGCCGCTGCACGTGATGCGCGGCTTTCGCAACGCGGGCAGCGAGACGGCGATGATGCTGGCGGTGGTCGGAGGCAACGACCCGGGCCGCGTCGGCTGGCCGGCATCGATGAAGGACGCGGCGCGCGCGGCCGGACTCATCCTGGACGAGGAAGGCAACCTGCGCGAAGTCGCGCCTGCCTGATTCCCATGCGCGGGCCGCTGCGCGCCGACGAACTCGCCCGTTACCGCGAAGACGGGCAGGTTTCGCCGGCGTGGCGCCTGCCGAGCGACCTGTTCGCGCGCCTGCAAGCCGCGCTCGAGCGGCTGCTGGTGGCGCGCGCCGACGTGCGCCCCGACTTCATCGCCCTGCCCCACGTGCCCTGGGACGGCCCCGACGGCATCGAACTCGCGCGGGAATTCTTTGACATCGTCACCGATGCTCGGCTGCTCGACTGTGTCGAGCAGGTGATCGGTGCGGACATCGTGCTGTGGGCCTCGGCGGTATTCTGCAAGCCCGCCGCCACCGGGCTCGAAGTGCCGTGGCACCAGGACGGCCAGTACTGGCCGATACGCCCGCGCGCCACGGTGACGATGTGGATTGCGCTCGATGACGTCGGCGCGCACAACGGCTGCATGCGGGTCATTCCCGGTTCTCACCGCCTGGGCGAATTCAGTCACGAGGTGAGCGAGCGCGAGGACCTCGTGCTGAACAACGTGCTGAACGATGCGCGGCTCGATCTCACCCGCGTGCGCGACATCGAACTCGCCGCCGGCCAGTTCTCGCTGCACGATGTCGACCTCGTGCACGGATCACAGCCCAATACCTCCGGCCGCCGCCGCGCCGGTTACGCGGTGCGCTACATGCCTTCGACCTCGATCTACGACCGCACGCTCGCCATGGGTGGCGGCTCTGCCAGCGCGCCGGTCGAATTCAAGCAACGGCCCATCTGGCTGGTGCGCGGCGTCGATCGCAGCGGCCGGAACGATTTCCGCACCGGCCACACGCACTGGTGAGCGCTGGCGCTCAGTCGAGGCAGGCGTTGATCGCGCGAATGGCCTCGATGTTCTCGAGGTCCTTGTTCAGCGCCTCGTCGTCGCCGAGCCCATAGGCGGGATTGGCCGAGAGCTTCACCACCACGCTGCGGCGACTCGGGTCGACGTAGATGTACTGGTTGTACACGCCGATGGCGGTGAATTCACCGCGCTCACCGTCGGGCAGCCACCACTGGTAGCCATAACCGAGCGGCATGGGATGTCCGGCGAGCAGCGGCGCGCCTGGCGCGAGATGGGGCGCCATGACACGGGTGGATGCGCGCACGAAGTCGGCCGGCAGCAACCGCTCGCCCTGCCACACGCCGTCGTTTCGATAGAGTTCGCCGAGCCGTGCGAAATCGCGCGCGGTGAACAGGAGCCCACCGAAGGCCATGTCCCGTCCGACCCGATCACGGATCACGTAGCCCGGCGAAGTCACGCCCAACGGCTGGCGCAGGCGGCGGTCGAGATACTCGGCCAGCGAGACGCCGGTGGCGGCGCTCAAGACCATGCCGAGCGCCTGGGTCTCGCAGGACGAATAGCGGCACAACTCGCCCGGGGGCCGTTCGCGGGTGAGGCCCGCCATGACGGTATCGAACTCCCCTTCGCCCCCCATCGGCGCGACCAGCCGCCCGATGTCCTCGGGATGGCTGTAGTCCTCGAAGAAGCGCACGCCCGAGGACATCTGCAGGACGTGCTCGATGCTGACGCCCTCGTACGCCGTCCCGGCCAGCGCTGGCACGTAGTCACTGACGCTGTCGCGCAGGCTGCCGATCGCGCCCTCGGCGAGTGCCAGCCCGATCAGCGCCGAGGTGAAACTCTTGCCGACCGAGAACGACATCCACGGCACCTCCGGTCCGCCCGAGAGCCAGTACTGCTCGAAGCGCACCCGACCGTCCTGCAGCACCAGCAACGCCGCGGTATGCGTCGCGCCGAGCAGCGCGTGCAGGCTGCGCCGCTGGCCGAGGCATTCGAAGGTGGTCGGCAGGGCCAGCGGTTCGCCCGCGGGCCAGGGCTGCGGCCGCGCCGCGGGCGGCAGGCGCTCCGTGGTGACGTGGTCCTGCATGCGGCAGAACACGTCGTACATCGGTTGACCAGAGAAGAGTTGCATCGCGTCGATCCGTCCGAGGCCGCCGGTGGCCTGACGCCATTCTACGCAAGCTCGCGCGGCACGCGCCGCCGCCGGCTCAGCGCCGGCGGCGGCCCCGCACGACGTTCAGGCCGTGCGGCGCAGGCGGCGCGCGGCGGCCAGGAGTCCGGCGCCGAACAAGGGCAGCGCGCCTGGCAGCGGCACGGTGGTGGCGTCGCTCGTGAGAGTCACCTGGAGCGGACTCGGGAAGTCGGTTGCGACGCTCACGACGGCGAGGTTGTCCGGCGTCTCGATGTCGAAATAAATCAACGACGACAGGGACTCCAGCAGCGCGAACGACGGCATCTCGACGTCCTCGAACTGACCGCCACCGCCGATGTACAGGGCAGCCATCAGGCTCGGCGTCTCGGCCAAGACCCACAGGAAGTCGTCCTTGGCCGGACAGCCGAAGCCCGTGCAATTCTGCACCAGCACGGTCGGCAGGACGGTGCCGTCGAAGTCGAAGGCGTCGAGCACGGTATCCACGCGGAGCCGCGCGCTTCCCGGCGCGAAGCTGTAGGCGGCGCGCACGGAGTGCGCGAAGTCGTCATTGCTGCCCGTGGGCGATGGGTCGGCCACGCTCACCGACGTGGCTTCCGCCGCCGAGTCGGGGAAGCTCACCGAGCCGCTGAACGAGGTGCCCAGCAGCGACTCGAGAGCGTTCGGCTGGCAGCCGAGGCAGTGGTACAACGCGAACGTGCCGGAGAAGTCGATGGTGATGGTCCCGGCGCCGGCCGGCGCGCAGTGCGCGGCGCCGAGCAGCGCCAAGATGGCGAGCGTGATCCTATGCATGAAGCGTTGCATGATGCTGTCCCCTTGAGCGTCCAGGCCCGCGCACGGATGCGTGCGGGCGTCGTGTCCTGATTTATCTGCCCGTCTACCGGAACTCGCCCTGCACCGAAGCCAGGAACTCGAAGGTGCGATCGAAGGCGCCCGGTTCGACGTCGGCGATGGCGGCGTTGAAGTCGGTCACGCCGGCATCGCGGCGGCGCGCGAGCTCGGCGCGCAGCGTCGCCTCGTCGCCAACCAGCGCGGCGTCCGCCGGTCCGCGATAGCCTTCACGATCCAACATCGCGCGATAGCTCGGCAGCTGGCCGTAGATCGCAAGCGTCTTGCCGATGGTCTCGCGCGCGGCCTCGACCGCGGTGGTGAGCACGATGGGATAGCCACCGATCACGCGTGGCGCGGGACGTCCCGCGTCGCGCGCACCCTGTGCGAGGTGCGGCACGATGTGCTCGGCGATGGTCTTGGGACCGGTCATCCAGGTGCTGGTGCCATCGGCGAGCCGCCCGGTCAGGCGCAGCATGTGCTCACCGAGCGCCGCCACCACCACCGGCACGTCGGCAACGCCCGGGACTTCTATCTGCAAGTTGGCGATGCGGAACTCCTCGCCGTCGAAGTTCACCACCTCACCGCGCAACAGCGGCCTCAGCACCTTGAGATACTCGCGCATGTGGCGCGCGGGCTGGGCGTAGGACAGGCCGAGCATGTCCTCGATGACGAGCTTGTGCGACAGCCCGATGCCGAGCACGAAGCGGTTGCCGCAGAGCTGCGCGGTAGTCAGCGCCTGCTGCGCCATGGCCATCGGGTGGCGCGGGTAGGTGGGCGTGACCGCCGTGCCGAGTTCGATACGGGTGGTGTCGCGCCCGGCGACGCCGAGCGCCGCGATCGCGTCGATGGTGCGGATGTGCGCCATCCAGAGCGTGGCGAAGCCGGCGGCTTCCGCGCGGCGCGCCAGCGCGACGATACTGTCCACCGTGATGCCGGTCATGCTGGCGCCACTCATCAAGCCGAATTTCATGTGCTGTCGTCCTCGTGTTGCTCTGCCGGGCGCGCGCTCAATCGGTCCACCACGGACCGGCGAGCGACGCGCGCTGCGCGACTTCTATCCATTGCCCTTCCGGATCGCGCACGAAGGAGATGCGCGCGATGCGGCCGATATCGTAAGGCGCTTCGCCTTGTGTGGCGCCGGCGGCGACGAAGGCCTGCCAGGCGCGGTCCACCCGCTTGACGTGCAGGGTGACATAGCGCAGCCCCAGATTCACCCAGTGCCCGGCGGGACGCGCGGCGGGGTCGTGTTCGAGCAGCAGCACGCTGTCGCCGGCGAGATAGTGGTCGGGGGCGAGTTCGACATACCCCATGGTGTCGCGATAGAAGCGCCGCGCCCGCGCGAGATCGGCGACGCCGAGCCTGAGCCCGACGCCGGCGATGCCGAGGTGACCGGGCGGCACCAGGGTCACGGCGTTGCCGTCGGGATCGCGGAGTGCGCGCGGAGCCGCGACATCGGGTCGCGCGACCAGCAGTTCGCGGTAGCCGCCGGGCACGTCCGCCGGCAGGGTACGGCGCGAGATGTTCACCTTGAGGATGCTGTCGCCGAGCGCGTGACGGTACTGCACCAGCCCGTCGTTGTAGGGCACGGCCTGTTCGACCGCGAGGCCGAGTTCATCCCGCCAGAAGGTCAGCACCTCGCGTGGCCGGTTGGTGAAGTAGCCGATGTCGAGGCAGCGCTTGGACAGCGAGTCGGGGCCGCGGGCGGGGGTGGTGTCGTCATCTGGTGTCATGCGCTGCTCCTGCTGGGCAGGTATCGACCCGCCATGCTCGGCGCCGCCCTCGGGCGACGCTCTGGGATGAATGGCCGATTGAAATCGGCCCTACAACAGAGCCCGCATGTAGGGCGGGTTCCAACCCGCCATTCGATTCCAGAGCGGCCGAGGAAATCCGGAACGACTGGGACATCCCTTGTAGGGCCGATTTCAATCGGCCTTGCACGGCGCCACGCATGGCGGGTTGAAACCCGCCCTACAGACCGACCTCGCGCTCCAGGTCTTCCAGGGTCTCCTGCGCCTCCAGCCACTCGGTCTCCAGCGCCTCCAGGCGTCGCCGGCATTCGCCGAGCTGCTGCTGGACGGCGCCGAGTTCCGCCTTGCGCGCGACCTCGTACAGGCCCTGGTCCGCGAGTCGCGACTCGAGCGCGGCGAGGTCGGCGCCGAGCTTCGCCATCTGCGTCTCCAGCTTCTTCACCGCGTTGCGCGCCGGCGCGACCTGGGCGCGCTTCGCCGCGGCCTGCTGTCTCGCCTCCTTGCCGCGCGCGCCGCGCGCACCGTCGTCGGCGGGCGCGGCAGCGCTGGCCTGGGCCGCGCGCTCGCGCTGCTGCTGGTGGCGATGGTAGTCGTCGAGATCGCCGTCGAAGGGCGCCAGGCGTCCATCCTCGACCAGGTGGAACTCGTCCACGCAGTTGCGCAGCAGGTAGCGGTCGTGGGAGACCAGCACCAGCGCGCCGCCGAACTCCTGCAGCGCGAGGGTCAGGGCCTGGCGCATCTCGAGATCGAGGTGGTTGGTCGGCTCGTCCAGCAAAAGCAGGTTGGGCTGCTGCCAGGCGACCAGCGCGAGCGCGAGCCGCGCCTTCTCACCGCCGCTGAAGGGGCGGATGGGCGCGAGCGCGGCATCGCCGCGAAAATCGAAGCCGCCGATGAAATCGCGAATCACCTGCTCCGGCACCTCGGGCGACAGCCGCTGCACGTGCAGGCTCGCGCTCGCGTCCAAGTCCAGCACTTCGAGCTGTTGCTGGGCGTAGTAGCCGATGCGCAGGTGAGTGCCGGCGGTGCGCTGGCCGGCGAGCGGCGCCAGTTCGCCGAGCAGGGCCTTGATCAAGGTCGACTTGCCGGCGCCGTTGGCGCCCAGCAGACCGACGCGCGAACCGGGATGCAGCGACAGTCGCACCCCGGCGAGCACGCGCCGCTCGCCGTAGCCCAAGTCGGCATCCAAGAGCGTCAGCAGCGGGTCCGAGACCTTGGGCGCCTCGCGAATGCGAAAGTCGAAGGGGGAATCGACGTGCGCCGCCGCCACGGCCTGCATGCGCTCGAGTTCCTTCAGGCGGCTCTGCGCCTGGCGCGCCTTGGTGGCCTTGGCGCGAAAGCGTCGCACGAAAGACTCGATCTCCTTGATGCGTGTCTGCTGCCGCTGGTAGAGCGCCTGCTGCTGGGCGAGGCGCTCGGCGCGCTGCACCTCGAAGGCCGAGTAGTTGCCGCGATAGAGCCGCAGCTCCTGCTGCTCGATGTGCACGATGTGGGTCACCACCGCGTCGAGAAAATCCCGGTCGTGGGAGATCAGCAGCAGCGTCCCCGGGTAGCGCGCGAGCCAGTCTTCCAGCCACTGGGTCGCATCCAGGTCCAGGTGGTTGGTCGGCTCGTCCAGCAGCAGCAGGTCACTCGGGCACATCAGCGCCTGGGCGAGATTGAGACGGATGCGCCAGCCGCCCGAGAACTCGGCCACCGGGCGCGATACCTCGGCCTGGCTGAAGCCGAGACCGTGCAGCAGCTGTTCCGCACGGTAATGCGCGTTGTAGCCGTCGCAGGCGTCGAGTTCGGCGTGGGCGGCGGCCAGCGCCGCGTCGTCACCGGCTGTCTCGGCCGCGGCGAGGCGCCGTTCGATGTCGCGCAGCGCTCGGTCACCGTCGATCACATGTTCGAGCGCGGTGCGCGCGCTGGCGTGGGTCTCCTGCGCCATGTGCGCGATACGCCAGCCCGTCGGCAGGCGCAGGTTGCCCTCGTCGGGCCCGAGTTCGCCCAGCAGCAGCTTGAACAGGGTGGTCTTGCCGGTGCCGTTGCCGCCGGTGATGCCGACATGCTGGCCAGGATGGATGGCGAGCGAGGCGCCCGCGAACAGCACGCGGCCGCCGCGCCGCACGGCGAGGGCTTCGAGCGCGATCATTGGAGTTGGTCGGCGGCGGCGCGCGGCGGCGTCTTCACCACTCCGCCGGCAGCTTCTTGTGGATGATCAGGCGATGGCGCGCCTGGCTGACATAGCCGCCGGTCTTCAGGTCGGAGAGGATGCGACTGACCATCTCGCGTGATGCACCGATGCGGCTCGCGATGTCCGACTGGGTCATGCGCCCTTCCAGCACCCGCACGCCGTCCTGCTCCACGGCCAGCTCTTCCAACATGCCGCGAAAGCGGCCGTAGACATCCTGCAGCGCGAGGCTCTTGACCCGGTCGGTCAGCACGCGCACACGGTGGATGAGCTTGTGCACGAGGTGCGTGGCGAACTCCGGGTGGGTCGCGAAGAAACTCTCCAGCGACTCGCGCGGAATGATGGTGAAGCGGCACGGCTCGAGCGTCATCACCGAGGCCGAGCGCGGCCCGCCATCCAGGGTCATCTCGCCGAAGTACTCCCCGGGGCCTTGCACGTTGAGCGTGACTTCCTTGCCCTTGTGGTCGGCCAGGAAGATGCGCACGCGGCCTTCCTGGATGATGTAGATGGCATCGGTCGCGTCACCCTCGCTCACCACCACAGTCTGGCGAGGAAAGCTCTTGGTGACCGCGCGCGTCGACAGCGCCGCGAGCTGGGTGGCGTCGAGCGTGAACGGCTGCGTGTTCGAGTAGGACACGGTTGCATCTCCACTGCAGTGGTCTGTGGCAGTTTAGCATCGCGCGAGCGCACCATGTTCGCCCAGCCGTGCACGACGCGTGCCGCGACGCCGGCGCGCCCGTCGCCGCGGCGCGAAATCCCGCGCTCGCGGGCAGTTATCCCCGCGTTCGAGCGATGCACAAGGCGCCCACCACAGCGCACGCGCGGCCCTCGGCGACGCTGGCCTGTTCGCGAAAGTTGCGTTTGTCACGACAGGGCGTCGCGCCGAACGTGGCGAAATCCCCAAAAGCGTGCATCCCCTCCCGCTCTGTTCCTTCGCGGTGCAGTCGCCACGATCGAGCGCGCGGCTGACAGACCTAAGCGAATGATTTTCATCGCCAGCCTTGCTTGGCACGAGATTCGCACCCGGGCCTGCATGCCCGGACAGGCGAAGCAAGCACGATGACCCCTGAAGGAGATTCTCAATGACCAAGTGCAAAGGGCCTGGAATGGTCTTGTTGGCCGGTGGGCTGCTGCTGTCCGCGGCGGGCGCGCAAGCGGGCGGAAAGATCGCCATCGACGACACCAAGTGGATCAGCATTGGCGCCGGCGCGCGCGGTTCGTTCACCACCATCGAGGACCAGGCGCCCGACGGAGACTGGTCAACGGACTTCAACGCCGACAGCGCGCGTATCTACGTCAACGGCCAGATTCATCAGTACATCAAGTTCGAACTGAATACGGAGTGCATCTTCTGCGGCAACGACGCGCTGGAGGAATTCCACCTGCTCGATGCCATCGCGAAGTTCGAACTGAACCAGTACCTGAACATCTGGGCGGGCCGCCTGCTGGTGCCGGCCGAGCGCCAGGAACTGAACGGTCCCTACTACTCCACCACCTACGACGCCTACAAGACGCCGTTCGAGTCCTCCGACTTCAGCACCACCTTCGGCACCGGCGGCGCGGGCGTCTACGGTCGTGACCACGGCGTCAACGTGTGGGGCGCGGCGGGTCCGAACGGCCAGGTGCAGTACGTGTTCGGCGTGTTCAACGGCCTGGAATCGGCCGCCGGCTTCGGCCCGAACCAGGACGACAACCTGCTCTACGCCGGTCGTGTCGCGCTCAACTTCCTGTCGGTCGAGAAGAACCCCGGCTACTACACCAGCGGCACCTACTACGGCACCGCCGGTGACATCCTCACGCTGGCCGCCACCTTCCAGTACCAGGAAGATGGCTCGGGCTCGTTCCTGAACCCGGGCGATCACCTCAACCTCGGCGCGGACCTGATCTACGAGACGGTGCTCGCCAACAAGGGCGTGATCACCGTCAACGCCGAGTACAAGAACTTCGACTCCGACTACGACACCGCGGCCTTCGCCGATCCGGACTGCTTCTGCACCTTTGACGGCGAGTCCTTCTGGGTGGCGGGCCACTACCTGATCCCGACCCAGGTCGGCATCGGCAAGCTGCAGCCCTACGTCCGCTACAGCGCGATCTACCCGGACGACAGCAGCAACCGCGATGAGTACGAAGCCGGTCTGAACTACGTGATCGACGGCCACAACGCGCGCGCCTCGCTGTTCTGGCAGTACGGCGACATCGTGACCAAGGGCCTGAACTACTCGCCGACCGCGGCCGGTGAAGAAGTCCACGCGATCAAGCTCGCCTTCCAGCTGCAGATCTGACCTCCCCACTCATCCACAAAGGGAAGAACTCAATGAAAAGAACCTTCAAGTCGCTCGTGACCTCCATGGTCGCCGCCTTGGTGGTGTCGTCGACGCCTGTCCGGGCCGAAGACACCATCAAGGTCGGCGTCCTCCATTCGCTGTCCGGCACCATGGCCATCAGCGAGACCACGCTCAAGGACACCATGCTCATGCTCATCGACGAGCAGAACAAGAAGGGTGGCCTGCTCGGCAAGAAACTCGAGGCGGTGGTGGTGGACCCGGCGTCGAACTGGCCGCTGTTCGCCGAAAAGGCCCGCGAGCTGCTGGCCAAGGACAAGGTCGCCGCGGTGTTCGGCTGCTGGACCTCGGTGTCGCGCAAGTCGGTGCTGCCGGTGTTCGAGGAGCTGAACGGACTGCTCTTCTACCCCGTGCAGTACGAGGGTGAGGAATCCTCGAAGAACGTGTTCTACACCGGCGCGGCGCCGAACCAGCAGGCAATTCCGGCCGTCGACTACCTCATGAACGAGGTGGGCGTGAAGCGCTGGGTGCTGGCCGGTACGGACTACGTCTACCCGCGCACCACCAACAAGATCCTCGAGGCCTATCTCAAGGACAAGGGGGTGGCCGCCGAGGACATCATGATCAACTACACGCCTTTCGGTCACTCCGACTGGCAGAGCATCGTGTCCGACATCAAGAAGTTCGGTTCGGCGGGCAAGAAGACCGCGGTGGTCTCGACCATCAACGGTGACGCCAACGTGCCGTTCTACAAGGAGCTCGGCAACCAGGGCGTGTCCGCGGCGGACATCCCGGTGGTCGCGTTCTCGGTCGGCGAGGAAGAGCTGTCCGGCATCGACACCAAGCCGCTGGTCGGTCATCTCGCTGCCTGGAACTACTTCATGAGCGTCGATGCCCCGGCCAACGCCGAGGCGATCAAGAGCTGGCACACGTTCATCAAGAACGACAAGCGCACCTTCAACGACCCCATGGAAGCCCATGTCATTGGCTTCAACATGTGGGTGAAAGCGGTGGAGAAGGCCAAGAGCACCGACCCGACGGCGGTGCAGAAGGCCATCATCGGCGTGGAGTCGCCCAACCTGACCGGGGGCATGTCCAAGATGCTGCCCAATCACCACATCACGAAGCCCGTGCTGATCGGTGAGATTCAGGCCAACGGCCAGTTCGAGACCGTGTGGAAGACCGAAGGACTGGTGCCGGGCGACGCCTGGTCGGACTTCCTGCCGGAGAGCAAGATCATCGAGGCCGATTGGACCGATGCGCTGAACTGCGGCAACTACAACACCGTCACCAAGAAGTGCTCGGGACAGAACTTCTAAGGAGTTCCGTTCCCATTTCCCGCGGCGCGTGCATTCACGCGCCGCGGGGAATGCCCACAGGCACCCGATACGCACCCACGAGAGTCATGAGCCTCCCCTACGCCTTCCGCCTGCTCCGCCGCCTGGCCGTGCTGCTGACAATGATCAGCGCCGCGCGCATCGCGCTGGCCGACACCGAGCTTCCGCTCGCCGCCCTGCAGGGCCTGGATTTCAAGGCCAAGGCCGCGGCCATCTCGGCCATCGCCGACAGCGGCTCGCCGCGCGCCGAGGCCATTCTGATCGCGCTCACCGACGGCCGGCTGATGCTGCGCAAGTCCGACCAGCGCTTCGTGATCGTCGCCGCGGCCGAGGATCCGGCCACCCTGTCCGACGCGATGGACGGCAGCGCGCTCGGCAGCGAACCGCTGGCCGGACTCAAGAAAATCGTCATCAACAATCAACTCCGCCTGCAGCTGCGCGCCGAACTCGCGCGCATGCAGCTCGCCAATCCCGATCCGCGGGCGCGCCGCGCCGCGGTCGAAGCGCTGGCGGCCGATCCCACGCCTGCGGTCATCGCGTCGCTGGTCGAGGCGAGCCCTAAGGAGCAGGACGAGGACGTCGCGCGCGCCATGCAGGTGGTCATCGGGCTGGCGCAGATCGGCGACACGGACCCGGCGAAGCGCCTGGCGGGCGTCGAGGCCGTCACCGGCAGCATGCTCGGCGAGGTGCACAACCGCCTGACCCAGCTGGTCGCGCGCAACGCGGCCGGCGAACCGCTCGAGCCCTCCATGGAAGTGCGCGTCGCCGCGGGCGCCGCGCTGCGCGCCATCGACCAGCGCCGCGCGCGCTACGAACTCATCCAGACCGTGTTCTTCGGCTTGAGTCTCGGCTTCGTGCTGGTGCTGGCCGCCACCGGGCTCGCCATCACCTTCGGCGTGATGGGCGTGATCAACATGGCCCACGGCGAGATGATGATGCTCGGCGCCTACACCACCTACGTGGTGCAGCAGGCGCTGCCGAACCACATCGAAGCCTCGATCTTCATCGCCATACCCGCCGCCTTCCTGGTCGCCGGCCTGGTCGGCATCGTGATCGAGCGCGGCATCGTGCGCTTCCTCTACGGCCGGCCGCTCGAGACGCTGCTCGCGACCTTCGGCGTGAGCCTGTTCCTGCAGCAGGTGGTGCGGTCGATCTTCTCGCCCCTGAATCGCGCGGTGGCCACGCCGCAGTGGATGAGCGGCCAGCTCTTCGTCGGCGACGCGCTCGCGCTGACCTGGAACCGCCTCTACATCATCATCTTCAGCGCGCTGGTGTTCGCCGCCCTGCTCGCGCTCCTGCGCTTCACCGCGCTCGGGCTGCAGGTGCGCGCGGTGTCCCAGAACCGCGCGATGGCACGCGCCATGGGCGTGCGCGCCGGCTGGGTGGACGCGCTGACCTTCGGCCTGGGGTCCGGCGTCGCGGGTCTCGCGGGCGTGGCCTTGAGCCAGCTCACCAACGTCGGCCCCAACCTCGGCCAGTCCTACATCATCGATTCCTTCATGGTGGTGGTGTTCGGCGGGGTCGGCAACCTGTGGGGCACGCTGGTCGCGGGGCTCTCGCTCGGCATCGCGAACAAGTTCCTCGAGCCCTTCGCCGGCGCGGTGCTGGCCAAGATCCTGGTGCTGGTGTTCATCATCCTCTTCATCCAGAAGTGGCCGCGCGGGCTGTTCCCGCAGCGCGGTCGCTCGGCGGAGGCCTGAGCCATGGCGGTGATCGCAAAGCAGCGCGCCGACTGGGTCGTGTATGGACTGTTGCTGGCGCTCGCCGTGGCGGTGCCGGCGCTCAATCTCGGCGTCGGCGAGGGTTCGGCGCTGCACGTGTCCACCTACACCATGACCCTGGTGGGCAAGTACCTGTGCTACGCCCTGCTCGCGTTGTCGGTGGATCTCGTCTGGGGCTTCGGTGGCATCCTGTCGCTCGGCCACGGCGCGTTCTTCGCGCTCGGTGGCTACGCGATGGGCATGCACCTGATGCGCCAGATCGGCTCGCGCGGCGTGTACGGCAACGCCGACCTGCCGGACTTCATGGTGTTCCTCAACTGGAAGGAACTGCCGTGGACCTGGTATGGCTTCGACAGCTTTCCGTTCGCGATGCTGATGGTGGTGCTGGTGCCCGGCCTGCTCGCGTTCGTGTTCGGCTGGTTCGCGTTCCGCTCACGGGTCACGGGCGTGTATCTGTCGATCATCACCCAGGCGCTGACCTACGCGCTGCTGCTCGCCTTCTTCCGCAACGAGATGGGCTTCGGCGGCAACAACGGACTCACCGACTTCAAGGACATCCTTGGTTACGACCTGCAGGCTGACCACACCCGCGCGACGCTGTTCGTGCTGTCGGTGCTGGCGCTGGCGGGCGGCTATGCCGGCTGTCGCGCGCTGATCGACTCCAAGTTCGGGCGCGTGCTGGTGGCTGTGCGCGACGCAGAGAATCGCGCGCGCTTCATCGGCTACCGGGTGGAGAACTACAAGCTGTGGGCCTGGACCTTCTCGGCCATGCTGGCCGGCGTCGCGGGCGCGCTGTACGTGCCGCAGGTCGGCATCATCAATCCCGGCGAGTTCTCACCCTTGAATTCCATCGAACTCGTCATCTGGGTGGCGGTCGGCGGCCGCGGCACGCTCTACGGCGCGCTGCTCGGCGCGTTCGTGGTGAACTTCGCCAAGACCTTCTTCACCGGCGCGCTGCCGGAGCTGTGGCTGTTCGTGCTGGGGGCCATCTTCGTGCTGGTGACGCTGCTCATTCCGCGCGGCATCGCCGGCTACTTCAACCGCGAGGCCCGCGCATGAACGGGCCGCGCACGCCGGTCACCGCACCCACCTGGTGGGACGAATTCACCACCGCCGGCGCCTCGCCGAACAGCGCGGCCGCGCGCCTCCACCAGGGCAATATCCTCTACGTCGAGAACGTGACGGTCAGTTTCGACGGCTTTCGCGCCCTGAACGAGTTGACGCTCTACATCGAGACCGGCGAACTGCGCTGCATCATCGGTCCTAACGGCGCGGGCAAAAGCACCATGATGGACGTGATCACCGGCAAGACGCGGCCCGATCGCGGCCAGGCCTGGTTCGGCCCGCAGCGGAACCTGCTCAAGATGAGCGAACCCGAGATCGCCGAGGCTGGCATCGGTCGCAAGTTCCAGAAGCCGACGGTGTTCGAGCAGCTGCCGGTGTTCACCAACCTCGAACTCGCGATGCGCGCGCCCAAGGGCGTGTGGCGGAGCCTCGTGGCGCGGCTGTCCGGCGAGGCGCGTGACCGCATCGAGGAGATCCTGGTGCTCATCGGCCTCGCCGAGCAGCGCGACATGCGCGCGGGCGCGCTGTCTCACGGCCAGAAGCAATGGCTCGAGATCGGCATGCTCCTGATGCAGGAGCCGCAGCTGCTCCTGATCGACGAGCCGGTGGCCGGCATGACCCACCAGGAGACCGAGCGCACCGCGGAGCTGCTGGTGGCGCTGGCCGGTCAGCGCTCGGTGGTGGTGGTCGAGCACGACATGGAATTCGTGCGCTCGATTGCCAGGCGCGTGACCGTACTGCACGAGGGCAGCGTGCTCGCGGAAGGCAGCATGGCGCAGGTGCAGGACGACCCGCGCGTGCGCCAGGTGTATCTGGGGGCGTGATGCTGTCGGTCAAGCAACTCAATCATTTCTACGGCGAGAGCCACACCCTGTGGGATCTCTCGCTCGAGGTGCCGGAAGGCGCCTGCGTGTGCGTGATGGGACGCAACGGCGTGGGCAAGACCACGCTCTTGAAGTGCATCATGGGCCTCGAGACGCCGCGCGAGGGCAGCATTCGCCTCGGCGACGTCGTGCTCGGCGAGCAGCCGGCCGAGGCGCGCGCGCGCCACGGCGTGGGCTACGTGCCCCAGGGCCGTGAGATCTTTCCGCGGCTCACGGTGGAGGAGAACCTGCATCTCGGCATCACCACGCGCGGCGGACGCGGGCGCGAGGCGCTGGCGCGGGTCTACGAGATGTTCCCGGTCCTGAAGAAGATGCTGCGGCGACGTGGCGGCGATCTGTCCGGCGGTCAGCAGCAGCAGCTCGCCATCGGCCGCGCGCTGGTGCTCGAACCCAAGCTCCTGATCCTCGACGAGCCCTGCGAAGGCATCCAACCGAACATCGTGCAGGAGATCGGCGATCTCATCATCCGGCTGAACCGCGAACTCGGGCTCACGGTGATGCTGGTCGAGCAGAAGCTGCCCTTCGCGCGGCGCGTGGCGTCCACCTTCTGCGTGATGGACAAGGGCCGCGTGGTGGCCACCGACCGCATGGACCAATTGAGCGACGAGCTGGTACGCCAGTACCTTACGGTCTGAGCCGCCGTCTCCCACGAAGAGGAACCCTGACGATGAAGCACTTCGATCGCCTGCCGCTGCTCGGCGCCGCCGCGCTTGTCTTTCCGCTTCTGGCCTTCGCCCCGCTCGCCGAGGCCCATCCGCTCGCCGCGCATACCGACACGCTCGCCGCCTTCCTGCATCCTTTCAGCGGCGTCGATCACCTGCTCGCCATGGTGCTGATCGGTCTGTGGGCGGGCCGCAGCCCGGCGCGCGCGCGCTGGCAGGCGCCGATCTCCTTCCTGGTCGGCCTCACCGCCGGCGCGGTGCTCGCGGTCGGCGGCTTTACGCTGCCGGGCGGCGAGGCGGCCATCGCTGTCAGCCTGCTGCTGCTCGGTCCGCTGGCCGCGCGCGCGGCGGGCCTGCCTGGGCTCCTCACCCTCGCCTGCGGCGCGCTTGCCGGACTCGTGCATGGTCAGGCGCACGGTCTCGAACTCGGGGTCGCGGGCGGTGTCCTGCCGGCCTTCCTGTGCGGCTCGCTGCTGCTGCACGCGCTCGGCTTCGCCATGGCGCGCCGCGTGGAACGGCGCGGCGCGACGCGCGCGCTGCGCCTGGCCCTGAACGCGAGCGCGCTCGCCGGCGCGTGGTTGCTCGCGGCGGGCTGATGAACGCGCCTCTCGCGGCCGGGCAGGACAGCGCCTGGCGGGCCAGGCTGGAGCTGGCCTTCGCGCCACGCGGCCAGCGCACGCGCCTGGTCGGCAACCGTCATACGGGCCCGCTGCTGGTGCAGCGCGCCTTCAACCCGGAAACCGGCGGCGTGTGTCATGCGTATCTCATCCATCCGCCGGCTGGCGTGGTGGGCGGGGATCAACTCGAGATCGAGGCCAAGGTGGCGAGCGGCGCCGCGGCGCTGATCACCACGCCGTCGGCCACGCGCTTCTATCGCTCGAACGGCGCCACCGCGCGCCTCGAGCAACGCCTGCGTGTGGCGCCTGGTGCGAGCCTGGAATGGCTGCCGCAGGAGAACCTGCTGTTCGAGGGCGCCCGCGCGCGCATCGCCACGCGCATCGCTCTCGAGGGCGACGCGCGCTTCTGCGCCTGGGAGCTCCTGTGCCTGGGGCGCCCGGCCTGCGGCGAGGGCTTCGCGCACGGCGAAGTCGATCAGCGCCTGGAAGTCACGCGCGACGGCCGCCCGCTGCTGCGCGAACGCCTGCGTCCGCCGGCCGCCGGCGCGCTGCGTGTCGACGGCGCTCTGCTGCGCGGTTTCGCCGCCAGCGCCACGCTGCTCGCGAGCGGCGCGGGCCAGGCCGTGCTCGACGGCGTGCGCGCGCTGCTCGCGACGCTCGCCGCGCCGGTGGTCGCGAGCGCGACGCTGCTGCAGGACCTGCTGGTATGCCGCCTGCTCGCACCCCACGTCGCGCCGCTGCGCGCCGCCTGCGAACGCCTGTGGGCCGAACTGCGGCCCACGCTCCTCGGACGCGCGGCGCACGCGCCGCGCATCTGGGCCACCTGAACAAGACGGAACGCCGCCATGGATCTACTGCCGCGTGAACGCGACAAACTGCTGCTCTTCACCGCCGCCCTGCTGGCCGAGCGACGCAAGGCGCGTGGCTTGAAGCTCAATCATCCCGAGGCGGTCGCGCTGATCAGCGCGGCAATCCTCGAAGGCGCGCGCGACGGCAAGAGCGTCGCCGAGCTGATGGCGCTCGGCCGCACCGTGCTCACCGCCGACGACGTGATGGAGGGCGTGCCCGCCATGATCCACGACGTGCAGGTCGAGGCGACCTTCCCCGACGGCACCAAGCTCGTGACCGTCCACGACCCCATCGTCTGAGCGCAGGGAGCTGCAATCCATGAGTGACCAGGACCTGATCCCCGGCGAGATCCTGCCCGCCGACGGCGAGATCGAATTGAACGCGGGGCGCCCGACCGTGACCGTCGAGGTCGCCAACACCGGCGACCGACCGATACAGGTCGGCTCCCACTACCACTTCTTCGAGACCAACCCGGCGCTCAGCTTCGATCGCGCGGCGACGCGCGGCTTCCGCCTCGACATTCCGGCCGGCACCGCGGTGCGTTTCGAACCTGGCCAGACGCGCGCCGTCACCCTGGTCGCCTACGGCGGCGAACGACGCGTGTACGGCTTTCAAGGGGCGGTGATGGGTCCGCTGGAGGCCGCGCCATGAGCCGTCTCGATCGCCGCGCCTACGCCGAACTCTACGGTCCCACCACCGGCGATCGCGTGCGCCTCGCCGACACCGCGCTGGTCGTCGAAGTCGAGCGCGATCACACCGTCTACGGCGAGGAAGTGACTTTCGGTGGCGGCAAGGTCATTCGCGACGGCATGGGTCAGAGCCAGTACGGCAACGGCCGCGCCGTCGATCTCGTCATCACAAATGCGCTCATCGTCGACCACTGGGGCATCGTCAAGGCCGACATCGGCGTGCGCCAGGGTCGCATCGTCGCGATCGGCAAGGCCGGCAATCCGGACGTGCAATCCGAGGTCGACATCGTCATCGGGCCGGGCACGGAAGTCATCGCCGGCGAAGGCCAGATCGCCACACCGGGCGCGATCGACAGCCACATCCACTTCATCTGCCCGCAGCAGGTGGAGGAAGCGCTGATGTCCGGTGTGACCACCATGCTCGGCGGCGGCACGGGTCCGGCGACGGGCACCAATGCCACCACCTGCACGCCGGGCCCGTGGTACATGGCGCGCATGCTGGAGGCCGCCGAGAGTCTGCCGATCAATCTCGGCTTCCTCGGCAAGGGCAATGCCAGCCTGCCGGAGAGCTTGAACGAACAGATAGCCGCCGGCGCCATCGGCCTCAAGCTGCACGAGGACTGGGGCACCACGCCGGCCGCCATCGACTGCTGCCTGACGGTCGCCGACCAGCAGGACGTGCAGGTCGCCATCCACACCGACACGCTGAACGAGTCGGGTTTCGTCGAGCACACCGTGGCCGCGTTCAAGGGCCGCGCCATTCACACCTTTCACACCGAGGGCGCGGGCGGCGGCCACGCGCCGGACATCATCAAGGTCTGCGCCGAGGCGAACGTGCTGCCGTCCAGCACCAACCCGACGCGGCCCTACACGGTCAACACCATCGACGAGCATCTCGACATGCTGATGGTCTGCCATCACCTGTCGCCGTCCATCGCCGAGGACGTGGCCTTCGCCGAATCGCGCATCCGCCGCGAAACCATCGCCGCCGAGGACATCTTCCACGACCTCGGCGCATTCTCGATGATCTCCTCGGACTCGCAGGCCATGGGCCGCGTCGGCGAGGTCATCACGCGCACCTGGCAGACCGCGCACAAGATGAAGGTCCAGCGCGGCAGCCTGGCGGGCGATCCGGCGCGCCACGACAACGCGCGGGTCAAACGCTACATCGCCAAGATCTGCATCAACCCGGCCATCACGCATGGCATTGCCCACGAAGTCGGCAGCATCGAGGTCGGCAAGCTGGCCGACATCGTGCTGTGGAAACCGGCCTTCTTCGGCGCCAAGCCGAGCATGGTAGTCAAGGGTGGCATGATCGTCGCCGCGCCGATGGGCGATCCCAATGCCTCCATTCCGACGCCCCAGCCGGTGTACTACCGGCCGATGTTCGGCGCCCATGGACGCGTGCTGTCCTCGACCTGCATGACCTTCCTGTCGCGTGCGGCCGCGGACGCCGGTGTGCCCGACGCGCTGGGTCTGCGGCGCCTGATCGGCGTGGTGCGCAACACCCGCACCATCGGCAAGGCCGACATGATCCACAACGCCGCGCGCCCGCACGTGGAGGTCGATGCCCAGACCTACGAGGTGCGCGCAGACGGCGTGCTGCTTACCTGCGAACCGGCGCGCGTGCTGCCGCTCGCACAGCGTTATTTCCTGTTCTGAGGCCGCGTCCGTCATGCAACGCCTGATTGAGAAGTTCACCGGCCGCGAGGCCTCGGTCCACGATTCCCTGACCCTGCCCTTCGAGCAGCGCCAGAAGAGTCGCCAGCGCGTGGTGCTGGACAGCGGTCGCGAGGCGGCACTGGTGTTGCCGCCCGGCACGGTGCTGCGCGATGGCGACCTGTTGCGCGCCGAGGACGCGAGCGTGGTCCGAGTGCAGGCCGCGCCCGAGCCGGTGGTCACGGCGCGCACCGCCGACCCGCTGCGCCTCGCGCGCGCCTGTTATCACCTCGGCAACCGCCACGTGGCCATCGCCATCGGGCCGGGCTGGGTGCGCTGCCTGCACGATCACGTGCTAGCCGACATGCTGCTGCAGCTCGGCCTCACGGTGCACGAGGAGACGGTGGTGTTCGAACCCGAGGGCGGCGCCTACGCCGGCGCGCCCGGCGGCGCGCATCACCATGGCCATGGGCACGGCCACGGACACGCCCATTGAGCGAGCGGTCGCGAGTCGCGCTGCTGCGCTGCCTGCAGCTCGCGAGCCCCAGCCTGCCGATAGGCGCCTACGCCTATTCCCAGGGCCTCGAAATGGCCATCGAACTCGGCTGGGTGCGCGACGCGGCGACGCTGTCCTGCTGGCTCCGCGACCAGGTCGAGCATTCGCTCGCCCACGTCGACCTGCCGCTCTATGCGCGCCTGCACGATGCGCTCGCGGCAGGCGACACGGCCGGCTTCGAGCATTGGCAGGCCGAACTGGTCGCGCAGCGCGAGACGCGCGAACTGCGCGCCGACGACTGCGATCGCGGCCAGGCGCTGGCGCGCCTGCTGCGCGACCTCGAGATGCCCGGCGCCACCGCGCTGCGCGCGCCGCTGCCGCTGGCGGCGGCCTTCGCCTGCGCGGCGCTCGCCTGGGACATTCCGCGCGACACCGCCGCCGAGGCCTATGCCTTCGCCTGGCTGGAAGGCCAGGTGCTGGCCGGCGTCAAACTGATTCCGCTCGGCCAGGTCGCCGGTCAGCGCCTGCTCGGTGCGCTGCTCGAGCCGCTCGACGCCGCGCTCGCGCGCGGCCTGGCCTTGGCTGATGACGACATCGGTGCCAGCCTGCCGGCGCTCGCCATGGCGAGTGCGCTGCACGAAACCCAGTACACGCGCCTGTTCCGCTCCTGAGCGGACACGGCTCGCAGGCCAAGAGGAGTAACAACATGCTGAACCATGAGAGCCGCCCGCGCCCGGTGCTGCGCGTCGGCATCGGCGGTCCGGTGGGCTCGGGCAAGACCGCGCTGATGGATGCGCTGTGCAAGCGCCTGCGCGACCACTACCAGATCGCCGCCGTGACCAACGACATCTACACGCGCGAGGACGCCGAGTTCCTGATCCGGAGCGAGGCGCTCACCCCCGACCGCATCGTCGGCGTCGAAACCGGCGGCTGCCCGCACACCGCGATTCGCGAAGACGCGTCGATGAATCTCGCGGCCATCGAGGATCTGTGCCAGCGCTTTCCCGATCTCGATCTCGTGCTGGTGGAGAGCGGCGGCGACAACCTCGCGGCCACCTTCAGCCCGGAGCTCGCCGATCTCACCATCTACGTCATCGACGTCTCCGAGGGCGAGAAGATCCCGCGCAAGGGCGGCCCGGGCATCACCCGCTCCGACCTGCTCGTGATCAACAAGACCGATCTCGCGCCCTACGTCGGCGCGTCGCTCGAAGTGATGGACCGCGACACGCGCCGCATGCGCGGCGAGCGGCCCTACGTGTTCACCAACCTGCGGGCGGGCGACGGTCTGGAGACCATCGCGCAGTTCGTCATCCGCGAAGGGATCCTGAATTGAACGCACCCACCAACTTCGGCCGCGCGAGCTTTCTCGCCGCCGCCGTCTGCACCGTGATCGCGACCGCCGGCTGCGGCGAAGTGATGTTCAAGCGCGGCGCCGGGCCGGGCGACATGTCGAACGCCCAGGCCGACTGCCGCAAGAATGCCAAGGACGAGGACGCCTACGCGGGCTGCATGCGCGCGGCGGGCTACGTGTACGAGAAGCCGACCACCGAGGGCGTGCTGTTCGTCGCCCCCACCCCGGTCGAAGCCGAGCCTGCGACGGCTGGCGTGCCTGCCGCTGCTGGCGAGTCAGACGCTTCGTCCATCGCGGCGGGCGCCGCGCTCGCGCCGTCTCCCGCGCCTGGTCAGCTGACCGCGACGGTGGAACCCGCCGCGCGCGCGGGTGAGAGCGTGGCCAAGCCCAAGCCGGCGCCCAAGCTGCCGGCCGATCCGCTGGCCCAGGTCAATGTCGCGAGCTGGTGGAAACTGGGGGGCAGCGCCGGCGGCCTCGATGCCGACCAGGCAAGCTGCGCAGAAAAGCTCGGGGAGGCGCACAAGACCGCGCCCAACGCGAAGCGCGTGACGGTCGGCATGGTGTCCTGCCTGCGCGGCAAGGGCTGGTTCGCGGTGGGGCAGTAAGTCCCGTGCATGGCCGATTGAAATCGGCCCTACAACCGCGACTCCTGTCGGACGCGCGCGAATCCGCGGCTCCCGTGTAGGGCGGGTTTCAACCCGCCATTCCATTCCAGAGCCATCATCGGCGTCGGGACAGACCCCGCACGGGGTCTGTCCCATCTCTCATCAACCCTGCAGCGCCTTCAGCACGCTGTCCAGGCTCTGCTTCGCGTCGCCGAACAGCATCCTGGTGTTCTCCTTGAAGAACAGCGGATTGTCGACGCCGGCGTAGCCGCTCGCCATGGAGCGCTTCATGACGATCGCGGTCTGCGCCTTCCACACCTCGAGCACCGGCATGCCAGCGATCGGGCTGTTGGGCTCGTCCTGGGCGGACGGGTTGACGATGTCGTTCGCGCCGATCACCAGCACCACGTCGGTGTCCGGGAAGTCCTGGTTGATCTCGTCCATCTCGAGCACGATGTCGTAGGGCACGCGCGCCTCGGCGAGCAGCACGTTCATGTGGCCGGGCATGCGGCCCGCCACCGGGTGGATGGCGAAGCGCACGTTCTTGCCGCGCTCACGCAGGTTGCGCGTGATCTCGTAGACCGTGTTCTGCGCCTGCGCGACCGCCATGCCGTAGCCCGGCACGATCACCACGCTGCTCGCTTCCCTCAACTGCTCGGCGGTCTCCTCCGGGCTCAAGGGCTGCACCTCGCCCTCGATGGCCGCGACCGCGCCGCCACCCGAGGTGCCGAAGCCGCCGGCGATCACCGACAGGAAGTGGCGGTTCATGGCGCGGCACATGATGTAGGACAGGATCGCGCCGCTCGAGCCGACCAGCGCGCCGGTGACGATGAGCAAGTCGTTGGACAGCATGAAGCCGGTCGCCGCAGCCGCCCAGCCGGAATAGCTGTTCAGCATCGACACCACCACCGGCATGTCGGCGCCGCCGATGGCCATCACCATGTGCACGCCGAAGGCAAAGGCGATGAGGGTCATGATGAACAGCGTGCCGGCGCCGCCGTCGCCCAGGAAGTACTTGCCGAGCAGGAGGCACAGCACGCCGAGGCCTAGATTCAGCCAGTGACGGCCGGGCAGCAGCACCGGCTTGCCGTCGATCTTGCCGCGCAGCTTGCCGAAGGCGATCACGGAACCGGTGAAGGTCACGGCGCCGATCAGGATGCCGAGATAGATCTCGACCTCGTGGATGGTGCGGTCGGCGCCCATCAGGTGGCCTTCGTCGCTCCAGTAGGTCGCATAGCCGATCAAGACCGCCGCCAGGCCGACGAAGCTGTGCAGCATGGCGACCAGTTCCGGCATCTCGGTCATCTGCACGCGCTTGGCGGCGATGAAGCCGATGGCGCCGCCGATGGCCATCACCACCACCAGCACGAAGTAGTCGGTGACCAGCTCGCTCAAGATGGTGGCGACGATCGCGATGATCATGCCGGCGATGCCGTAGGCATTGCCGCGACGCGCGGTCTCCGGGTGACTTAAGCCGCCGAGGCTCAGGATGAAGAGCACGGCGGCGATGATGTAACTCGCTGTGACGATACCCGCGGACATGACTCTTCCCCTACTTCTGGAACATGCGCAGCATGCGCTGGGTGACCAGGAACCCGCCGGCGATGTTGATCGTCGCGAGCAGGATCGCGAGCGCCGCGAGCAGGCTGATGAGGAACGACGAGGTCGAGATCTTGAGCAAGGCCCCGATCACGATGATGCCGCTGATGGCGTTGGTGACACTCATGAGCGGCGTGTGCAGCGCCGGGGTCACGTTCCAGATCACCTGGTAGCCGACGAACACGGCCAGCACGAACACCGTGAAGTGCGACATGAACTCCGCCGGCGCCACCGAGCCCACGCCCCACAGCGCCAACGCGCCGGCGAGCAGTACGCCGATCGTGGACTTGGCGCTGCCGCCGGGCTGAGCGCCATGGCCGTGGCCATGGGCCACGGGCGGCGGTGCGGTCGCGGCGGCCGGCTTGGGCGGCGCGGCGGAGAGCTTCGGCGGCGGCGGCGGCCAGGTGACGTCGCCTTCCTTGATCACGGTCGCGCCGCGAATGACCTCGTCTTCCATGTTGACGTTGATCACACCGTCCTTGCCCGGCGTCAGATCGGTCAGCAGGTGGCGCAGGTTGGTGGCATAGAGCTGGCTCGACTGGGTCGCGAGGCGGCTCGGGAGATCGGTGTAGCCGATGATCGATACACCGTGCACCACCGCCACTTCGCCCGGCACGGTGAGTTCGCAGTTGCCACCCTGCTCGGACGCGAGGTCGACGATCACCGAGCCGTTGCGCATGCTCGCGACCATCTCGGCGGTGATGAGCTTCGGCGCCGGCTTGCCCGGAATGAGCGCGGTGGTGACGATGATGTCGACTTCCTTCGCCTGCTCGGCGAACAGCGCCATCTCGGCCTCGATGAACTCCTTGCTCATGGTCTTGGCGTAGCCGCCGGTGCCCGAGCCCTCTTCCTTGAAGTCGAGCATCAGGAACTCGGCGTCCATGCTCTCCACCTGCTCCTTGACCTCGGGGCGGGTGTCGAACGCGCGCACGATGGCGCCCATGCTCTTCGCCGCGCCAATGGCGGCGAGGCCGGCGACGCCGGCGCCGATGATCAGGACCTTGGCCGGCGGCACCTTGCCGGCGGCGGTGATCTGGCCGGTGAAGAAGCGGCCGAACTGGCCCGCGGCCTCGACGATGGCGCGGTAGCCGGCGATGTTGGCCATCGAGGAGAGCGCGTCCATCTTCTGCGCGCGCGAGATGCGCGGCACGCTGTCCATCGCCATCACCGTCGCGCCGGTCTTGGCCAGGCGTTCCAGTAGTTCCGGGTTCTGCCCGGCCCAGATGAAGGACACCAGCGTCTGCCCGGCGCGCAGCAGGTCGGCCTCGTGGCAGGCGAGCGTCGGGTGCGGCTCGGGCGCGCGCACCTTGAGGATGATGTCGGCTTCGCTCCACAGCGCGCGGACGTCGCTCACTAGGGTCGCGCCAGCCTCGGCGTAGACCTCGTTGGCGAAGTTCGCCGCGGCACCGGCCCCGGCCTCGACCGACACCTCGAAGCCCAGCTTGATGATCTGTTTGACGACCTCTGGCGTGGTCGCCACGCGGCGTTCGCCCGCGTGCACCTCGCGCGGCACGGCGATCTTCATTCGCGCTCTCCTCCTGCTAAGGCGTAGGACGCCGCGCGCCGCGACTCAGGGTCGAGGCAACGGGCGCCGGGCCGGATGTTTCGTTCTTCGTATAGTGTGCACTGCAAAAGGGAGAGGGGGCTAGGCTTGCCCCGACACCGGCGGCGACTGCGCTATAGTCGCCGCTGCCCCAGCCGAGCCAAGGAGCCACCCATGTCCCAATTGCCGGAAGCTGCCATTACGTCCGCGGAAGAGCTTCGGATCTTGATCGGATCCCCCATTGACCTCGCGGTGCGCAAGGCCATTCCGCGCCTGGACCAGCACTGCCGCGCATTCATCGCGCGATCGCCCTTCCTGACCATCGGCACCGCCTCCGCCGACGGCCGCGCCGACGTCTCCCCGCGCGGCGACGCGCCGGGCTTCGTACAGGTGCTGGACGACAACACGCTGTTCATTCCCGACCGTCCCGGCAACAACCGCATGGACACCATGCTGAACATCATCGAGAACCCGAACGTCGGCCTCCTGTTCCTGGTGCCGGGCTTCGAGGACCTGCTGCGTGTCAACGGCCGCGCCACCATCGTGCGCGACCCGGCCTTGCTGGGCGCCGCGGTGGTCAACGGCAAGACCCCGCAGGTCGGCATCCACGTGGCGGTCGACGAGGCCTACCTGCACTGCGCCAAGGCGGTGAAGCGTTCGCGCCTGTGGCACGAGGAGAGCAAGCAGGACCGCAAGGCGCTGCCCTCGCTCGGCAAGATGATCCTCGAGCAGACGGCCGACGCGCCGCCGCCGGCCGAGGTGGTGGCGCAGGTGGATGAGTTGATCGAGGAGAATTACCGCACCGGGTTGTATTGAACAGCCGCGATGGCCGATTGAAATCGGCCCTACAAGGGCGGCGCGAGATGGCCGATTGAAATCGGCCCTACAAGGGTGGCACCTGTAGGGCGGGTTTC
>JBFWYG010000033.1:32193-47460 GCA_050186725.1 Gammaproteobacteria bacterium
ACGCAGGCCTGCGGAAAGGCGGCGATCTCCGCGGCCAGCGCTTCCGCCGCCGCCCGCGCGGTGCCGTCCGGCACCACCCGCTCACAGGCGCCGATGCGCAGCGCCTCGTCGGCGGGCAGCTTGCGACCGGTGAGGATCAGGTCCAGCGCGCGGCCCTCGCCCACCAGGCGCGGCAGGCGCACCGTGCCGCCATCGATCAGCGGCACACCCCAGCGACGGCAGTACACGCCGAAGTAGGCGCTCTCCTCCATCACCCGCAGATCGCACCACAGCGCGAGTTCGAAGCCGCCCGCCACCGCAGGCCCGGCCACCGCGGCGATCACCGGCTTGCTGAGCGCGAGCCGGCTCGGTCCCATGGGTCCGCGCGGCACGGGGCCATCACCGGCGGGAAAATCCAGGTGCGCGAGTGGATCGGCCAGGCCCGCGAGTTCGCCGGCCTGCTTCAGATCCCAGCCCGCGCAGAACGCCCCGCCCTCGCCCCAGAACACGGCGACGCTCGCGTCCGGGTCGGCGTCGAAGGCGAGGAAGGCCGCGGTCAGCGCGTCGGCGCTCGCGGCGTCCATCGCGTTGCGCGCCTCGGGGCGGGAATGGATGACCGTGGTCACGGCACCGTTGCGTTCGACTCTCACCGTCATGGGGCTGGGTTCCTCGGAGCTTGAGTTCGCGCCTGCGGACAGCCGCCGGCGCCGGACAGGCGCCGCCAGTCGATCTCCTGCCAGCGGCGCAGCGTGAAGTCGTAACAGGGTCGACCGAAAGGCGGCACTTCCACGAAGCCGAGCCGCGCGCCGTCGCCGGCGCGTTCATAGAGGAAATCGTCGAAGGCCAGCGCGTACTTGGCGCGCGGCACGGCGGCCAGGTAGCGCGGCACCAGCGCATCCAGCGACAGCGGGTAGCGGCCGTGGACGCCACGATAGGTGTCGACCGCCTCGACCACGGCCATCGCGCGGCTGCGCGCCAGCCGGTTGTTGCCGCTGATGGTCAACATGATGGCCAACGCGGTCAGCGTGAGGAGCAGCGCGAGCCTGAGCACCGCCCAGCCATCCCGCCGCAGCTTGAACAGCAGCAGGGCCTTCGGCAGCAACAGGCCGCCGACCAGCATCAGCAGCAAGGCTGCCACCAGGCCCTGGCCGAGCAGCAGCGCATCGAGCACGAACAGAGTCAGCGCGAGCAGCGGCGCCGGGCGCCGCCACCAGCGGCGCGCCGCGGGCGCCGTCGCTGACAACGTCAGTTCGCGCGCGCGGGCCACCGGGCGTTCAGGGGGCCGCGGCCCGCGCGGCTCCCGCCACCTGGAAGCTGCGGCTGAACTCGCGTCCCTTGGAGTCGGTCATCTCCGCCACCAGGGTGCCGCCGTCACGCGGCTTGAAGAAGAAACGGAAGCTCGGATCCTCGCTGATCGAGATGTCGGTCTCGGCGCTCAGGATGTGTTCGCCGTTGAAGCTCAGGGCCACCTTGGTGACGTACTCCGCGGGCAGATAGGCGCGGGTGCGCTGGTCGAGCTGCATGCCGGTGATGTTCGGATGGCTGATGAGCAACTGGCCGAGCGCCACGTCGCTCTCGCCGCTGGCCGCCTGGCTGTGAAACTTCATCTGGCCGATGCGCTCGCGGGCTTCCTTCAGGGTCAGGAACGGGGGCGGCGCGGAACAGCCACCGCTCGCGCGGGTGTAGCCCTGGTCCATGTGCAGTTGGCCGTCATTGGTCTCAGCCACCACTCGCACGTCGGTGAACTGGTTGATACGCAGGCGCATCGCGAGGTCCGCCCGCCCCATGGCCGGCGTGAGGTCGAAGCGGCCCGCCAGCGGCCGCGGATTGTTGTCGATGAACACCCACAGGGTGCGGATGTAGCGCTCCGCGGTCTGGGGGATCTTGGCGTTGATGCTCACCGGCACCACGCCCGCATCCTCGGCACGCTGCGGCACGCGCAGTTCGATCACGTCCTTGCCGGTCTGGATGGCGCGTTCGCCGAAGTATTGCGGCCTGAGCAAGCTTGCCCAGACGTCCACCGCGGACTCGTCCGCGGCCAGGGCGGTCGCCACCCACAGCCAGGTCAGGCACGCCCAGGCGCCACGCAGAGTCATGGTCGATGTCCTCGAATTCGAGCGAGCCGGCATTGTAACCGTCAAGTCGAGGGCCGCCAGTTGAGCAGCAGCGCCTTGACCTGGCTGGCGGCCTCCGCGGCCGGAGACCACAGGCGACGCGACAGGCGCAGGGCGGCCTCGCGCCCCTCGTAGTAGCCAGGCACGAGCTGGCCCTCGCGGTAGCCGAGCTGGCGGTAGAAAGCGCGCGCCCCCTCGTTGGCGGCCCGCACCTCGAGGCGGATGGTGCCGACCCCGGCCACCCGGGCTGTATCCTCGAGCCACGCCACCAGGGCGCGGCCGACCCCGGCCCGGCGGTGGCCAGGGGTGACGGCCAGGAGCAGCAGGTGCGCCTCGGCGTCGAGGTAGTGCATCAGGGCAAAGCCCTGGATGCGCCCGCCGGCGACCGCGACGATGCCGTTGGTGGCGCGGTCCCGGAGGCAGCGCAGCACGCGCTCGGCGCTCCAGCGCCAGGGCAGGTCGTATTCGATCAGATCCCGCGACAGGCGCGCCAGCTGCGCGGCCTCGGCGGGGCGCGCCAGGCGAATGGAAAAGCTCACCGAGGCACTCCTGCCGTGGGCATGGGGCGACTCTGAGCGAGCCCGTCGAGGGGTGTCAAGCCGGCCATGCGGTCCAGGGGTGCACGTCGGCTGATCCGCATTCATGCAAATTCGAGCTTTGGGGAAGTTAAGGCAAGTAAATCATGGTATTAGTCCGTTATTCTCGAAATTACATAAAAAATACAAGGGCTTAGCCCCCCAATTTCGGGGGAGCTTTCGGTCGGCATCTGGGCTACTCTGTGTCCAGGCTGTATTGACCCGAGGCGCTCGTCGCCGAGGTAAGCAATCCGCCACGACGGTCCCCAACGCAACACACACACCCGTCGGATAGAAGCCCGGCTGCCCAGCCGGGCTTTTTTTTGTCCGCGCGCAACGTCGTCGTCGAATCACGCTTGGCTATACTCGCCGCGAACAGGGGAGTGAAGCTCATGCTGCAGTCCGAACGGCCGGCGCTGGCGCGCCGCCTGCTCGATTACATCGACACGCAGAGCACGGCGATGGCTGCCGATCTCTACCGGCAGCCGGTGCACGAATACACGAGTGCTTCGATCGCGGCGCGCGAACAGGAAGCGCTGTTTCGCGATCTGCCGCTATGCCTTGGTCTGTCCGGCCTGCTGCCGACCGCGGGCAGCTACTTCACGCACGATCATCTCGGCATACCGCTTCTGCTCACGCGCGACGACGACGGCGAAGTGCATGCACTGCTGAACGTGTGTCGGCATCGCGGCGCGCGTCTGGTCGACGGTTGCGGCGAAGCACGCATGCTGCGTTGCCCCTATCACGCCTGGGCCTATGCACATGACGGCCGCCTCGCCGCGCGTCCGGCCGACGAGGCCTTCGAAGGCATGCCGCGCGCGACTCACGGTCTGCGTCGCCTCGCCGTCGAGGAGCGTGATGGACTGCTGTGGATCATGCCCCGCCTTGGCGCACCGCTGGCGCTCGAGCGCCACCTGGGTGCGGTCGGCGAACAGATCGCGAGCTTCGGGCTCGCGGGCTTCCATCACTTCGCCACGCGTGTGCTGGCGCGGCGCATGAACTGGAAGCTCGCGCTCGACACCTTCCTCGAGTCCTATCACTTCTGCGTGCTGCACCGGAACTCGATCTGCAACACCTTCTACGACAACCTCGGCACCTTCGATACCTGGGGTCGGCATTTCCGCCTCGTCAGTCCGCGCAAGACACTGGCCGAGGCGCGCGACACCGGCGCGCCGGGCTGGAGCCTGCTGCCGCACGTGGTCGGCATCTACGTGCTGTTCCCGAACACCGTCCTGGTCTGGCAGCTCGATCACCTGGAGCTGTTCCACATCTACCCCGGCCCGACGCCGGACGAGTCCATCACGACCATCTCGGTGTACATCCCGGAGCCGCCGCGGAGCGAGTCGGCGCGCGCGCATTGGCAGCGCAATTTCGACATCGTGGTGGGGGTGGTCGAGCGCGAGGACTTCCCGGTCGGCGAAGGCATCCAGCGCAGCTTCCACAGCGGCGCCCAGGAACACATCGTGTTCGGGCGCAATGAACCGGCGCTCGGCTACTTCCACCGCGCCGTCAGCGACGCGCTCGCCGGCTGAACCTCAGGCGGCGCGCGCGGCCGCGGGCCGCGGCACGGCGATGCCCACCTCCAGCGCCTCGAACCAGTCGAGGAAGCGCTTGACGTCATCGCCGCGGAACAGCCGGCCGTGCTGCGGGGCAAGGATGTCGATGTCGAGCTTGCGCACCCGCGCGACCCAGTCGTTCTTGGCCACGTTGGACGGCATCCAGCGCTGATGGAACATGGTCATCTTGGGCACGTGCGCGGCGAAGTCGTCGACGAACATCGGCGCGTCCGCGGGCTCGAGCGCCGCGCCCACGTCACCGCTCATCAGGATGCGGGCCTCGCGGTCGTAGACGTGGAAGTTGCCCGACGAGTGCAGGTAGTGGGCCGGCACGAATTCCAGCGCCACCCCGTTCAGCAGCAGCTTGCCGCCCTCGTCGGCGATGCTCGCGTACTCGATGTTGTGGCAGCCGAAGTGCTTGATGAAGCCTTCCCACATCCACGGCGCGTGCAGACGGGCGTGGGGCGTGGCGCGATCCCACAGCCCGAGCGAAGAGATGATGTCGGGATCCTGGTGCGAGGCGAAGATGTCGGTGATGTGGGCGATGTCGGTGAAGCCGGCGACGGCGGACAGCATCGCGGAGAAAGTCTCGATGCCACCCGGGTCGAGCAGCAGGCTGCGATTGCCGGCGCGCACCAGGTACTGGTTGGTATCGATGATGTCCGGCGACTTGTCGGGGTCGCGGCCGAATACCAGCCACTGATGCTTGCCGGCGTAGAGCGTGGTGCTGCGCATGGTCTGTTCGCTCGCTTCAGGCGGCGTTGCGAAGCTCGCCTTCGCAGCGCGTGATGATGGTGCGGATGGTGATGGCCGAACGCTCGACGGTGTCCGCCACCAGCTGCAGGCCGCGCTCGTACTCGCCGGCCTGGGTGGCTTCGACCCGTGCCCGGGTCGAGATCACCGCCGCGGCGCGCATGCGCTGGTTGATGTCGCCGAGCAGCTGGTAGAGCCGGTGCAGACCGCGCGTGATGTCCTGACGATTGGCCACCAGCGCCTGCTCCAGGTCGTCGAGCAGCGCCGCCACCGCGGTCTCGTCGGGCGGCATGCTGGCGCGCGCCCGGCGCAGACGCTCGCCGGCGTCCACCAGGCGGACCTCGTCGACCGCGCGCCGCGCGATGCAGAGCGCGGTGGCGTCGATCTCGGCCACCAGCCGCGACGTATCACGGCCCATTTCGTCGATGTAGTCGGTCAGGGGTTTGAAGCCCAGCGCGCGCGTGCCGGCGCGGTAGGCGATGGCCTTGGCGTTCTTGGCCGCCAGGGACAGTTCGATGGCGGTCTGCTGGACGCTGCATAGCGCACCCACGCAGGCGGCGGTGCTGACGAAGAACTCTGTGTGCATGCCACTCCCCGGGCGCTGATGGCGCCCGGAAAGGGGTAGCGGCGCTCGTCCAGCGCGGTTGAGGCGGACGATTCGCTCACTTGATCGCGGTCAAGTTTCGCCCTTGGCGACCTTCTCCATGTACTGCTCGATGGTCAGGAGGCCGCCCTCGGCCTCGACCTTGCCCAGGTCGCGCGGGCGCAGCACGTCGCTGAAACCCTCGATGCGCTTCCACGTGCAGAACGGCGTCTCGCGTTCGACCCGCGGCACGTAGCGCGACTGCTCGACCTTCTGGTAGCGATGGATGTAGCGCGGGCAGTTGACCCAGGTCTGGGTGATGGCGACCCGCACCACGAGGTCCGCTTCCTTGTACTCGGCGAGCAGCGGATCGTCGGCCATGATGCTGGCGCGGCCCTGCAGGCGCATGCGGTTCGGCTTCTCGAAGTCGATGAACAACATGCCGACCTCGGGGTTCCCCGCCAGGTTGCCCATGGAGTAGTACATGCCGTTGCCGTCGTAACTCGCAAAGGCGATGGTGCAGCTGTCCACTACCTTGATGAAGCCGGCGTCGCCGCCCTTGTAGGACACCGTCGGACGGCCGCGATGGTCGAGGGTCGACAGGAAGAACATGTCGCGGGTCTGGACGAACTGCCGGTCCATGTCGTCCAGCTCGGTCTTGAAGATCGCCTGCTCCATCAGGTCCGCCATGCGGCGGGTCTCGAACTGGTCCTGGAAGGCGCGGTGCTCGTCGCCGTAGAAATCGCTCATCGTCGGTGCTCTCCCCAGAGTATGTCGGCCTCGCCATGCTAAGGCCTCTGATCGAAATTATCTCTACATCCGGCCGCACCTGGACGGCCGTGGCCGCGTTGCGATTCGTGGCGCCCTACCGCAGGGTACGGAAGAACGCGCGGATGTCGTCCACCAGCAGCGCCGGCTCTTCGAGCGCGGCGAAGTGGCCGCCCGAGGGCATCTCGGTCCAGCGCGCGATGTTGTAGAGCTTCTCCGCCCAGGCGCGCTTGGGCCGCGGAATGTCCTTGAACAAGGCCACCGCGGTCGGGGTCGCGACGTAGGCTTCGGGCGGACCGAAGCGCCGGGTCAGCATCGACTCCTTGTACAAGCGCATGGCCGAGGGCATGGATTCGGTCAGCCAGTAGATCATGATGTTGGTGATGAGTTCGTCTTTGCTGAAGCGGCTCTCCAGGTTGCCGGCGATGTCGCTCCAGGCATAGAAGCTCTGCACTATCCAGGCGGCGAGGCCGAGCGGCGAGTCGTTCAGCGCGTAGGCGAGCTGGTCGGGCTTCAGGCTCTGGATGACGGCGTAGCCGCGGTGCTCGAAGTAGTACTCGCGGCTGATCGACGAGCGCCCCGGCATCACGCCCTGGGCGCGCGCTTCCTCGGCATCGTCGGTGGACGCGGTGGAACACATGTTCAGATGCACGCCCAGCACCGCGGCCGGATCGATGAGCGCCATGTAGGGACTGACCAGCCCGCCCCAGTCACCACCTTGCACGCCATAGCGCGCGATGCCGAGTCCGCGCAGCAGCTTCACCTGGCGTTCGGCCACCATGCGGATGTCGCAGCCGCGCGCCGGCCAGGGCTCGGACCAGCCGTAGCCGGTCAGCGACGGCACTAGCACGTGGAACGCGTCACGCGCGTCACCGCCGTGCTGCTCGGGATGCGTGAGCGGCTCGATCACCTTGTGGAACTCGTAGACCGAGCCCGGCCAGCCGTGAGTCAGCACCAGGGTCAGCGCGTCCTCGCGCGCCGCGCGGACGTGCAGGTAGTGCAGCTTGCAGCCGTCGATGTCGGCCAGGAACTGCGGCCAGCGATTGAGCTCGGCCTCGTGCGCGCGCCAGTCGTAGGCCTCCAGCCAGTAGTCGCGCAGTTCGCGCAGGTAGCCGAGATTGGCGCCGTAGTCCCAGCCGGCGTCCGCCACCTGGCTCGGCAGGCGGCTCCGCGCGAGGCGCGAGCGCAGGTCTTCAAGCTGCGCTTCAGGGACTTCGATGCGAAAGGGTTCGACCTGCATGTGCGCTTCCTCGTGGCATTGGCGGCGGCCCACTGTGGCGCGGACCGCGCGCCGCTGGCAAGGTGCCACCTATAATTTTCGAACGAAACACAGGAGCCCCAGCGATGCACGATGACCCCGGCCTGTTCGCCACCATGTATTCGCTGCGCGCCATGCGTCGGCTGCGACCGGACGCCGTGCCGATGTCCCTCGTGGAACGCATCATCGAGGCGGGCACCCAGGCGCCGAGCGGCGCCAATACCCAGCCTTGGGCCTTCCTGGTGGTGACCGATCCGGAGGGCAAGCGCTTCTTCGGCGAACGCTACGAGTACTGGCTGAAGGAGCGCTTCGCCGCTGCCTTCGCGAGCATGGACTGGGAATCGTCAGCGGGCCGCACGGCGCGCGCGGCCATCGATCTGGCCGAGCACATGCACGAGGCGCCGGTACTCGTCATGGTCTGCGGCCAGCGCGACTGGCCCTTCGCCGTGCCGGCCGAGGCCCGCGTCGGCCTCGCGCCGCCGTCCTATGGCTCGGTCTACCCCTGCGTGCAGAACATGCTGCTCGCGGCGCGCGCGCTCGGCTTGGGCGCGAGCCTCACCACCATGCACCAGATGTTCGAGGCGGAACTGCACGAGCATTTCGCCATTCCGCACACCCATGGCGTGGTGGCGGTGATACCGCTCGGCTGGCCGGCCGGCCGTTTCGGGCCGGTGCGGCGTGAGCCGGCGGTCAGCAAGACTCACTACGAGCGCTGGGGCGGAAGCCGCCCCTAGCGCTCGGCTCACCTTCAGCGCTTCGCCAGCAGATCGCGAATCTCGGTTAACAGCACTTCTTCGTTGGAGGGCGCCGGCGGCGCTGGCGGCGGCGCCGCGGCTTCCTCGCTTTCGCGCATACGCTTCATGGTGTTCATCGCCTTGACCGCCATGAAGATGGCGAACGCCACGATCAGGAAGTCGAACACGGTCTGCAGGAACGCGCCGTACTTCAGGGCCACGGCCGGCGCCTCGCCCTGCGCTTCCTTCAGCACGATGGCGAGATCGGTGAAGTTGACGCCACCGAGCATCAGACCGAGTGGCGGCGTGACCACGTCGGCGACGAAGGACGACACGATCTTGCCGAAGGCGCCTCCGACGATGATGCCCACGGCCATGTCGACGACGTTACCCTTGACCGCAAATTCCTTGAATTCACTCAACAGACTCATGTCCGTCCTCCCAGATTGATGTGAGCGCGCGCGTCCCTGCGAGTCGCTGGCCATCCCCAGGCCGCGACGTGGTGGCGACACAGTCCCGCGCCGCCGCGGTCCTTATTTCATTCGCACTGTGGACTGTCAACCCCGATGCTGTCATGCCTGCGCAAGCAGGCACCCATGGGCTTCGCCGTCCGCCCATGGCCCCCTGCTTTCGCAGGGGTGACGGTGTAGATGCGAAGGCGCTGACCGTTCCCCCGACGCTCGTCCACCCGTCCCGTCATGCCTGCGCAAGCAGGCATCCATGGGCCTCGCCGATGGCCAATCGGCCAATGTCCGTCGCTCGCGGCCGCGCAATGACGCCTGGCGTCATTGTTCGTCCGCTCGCCCTGTGCTGTGATGCTATGCGCACCTGTCGATGGGGAGGTTCGCCATGACTGCATTGATCAAGACCAACTGCCCACGGGACTGCTACGACGGCTGCGGCATCGTGGTGGAACGCCGCGACGACGGTCGCCTGCGCGTGCTCGGCGACCCCGCCCACCCGGTGGCGCGCGGCAAGCTGTGCAGCAAGTGCGCGGTGGCCTACAACGGCGTGTGGCAGGACGCGCGGGCACGACTGCAGTTTCCCTTGCGCCGCGTCGGCCGGCGTGGGGGTGACGACTTCGTGCGCATTTCCTGGGAGGAGGCGCTGACCACCATCGCCGCGCGCATGCGCGCCGCCATCACCGAACGTGGCGCGGGTTCGATCCTGCACACCCACTACTCCGGCACGCTGTCCTTGATCGGCTACCTGTTTCCCAACCGGCTGTTCAACGCCCTCGGCGCCTCGGAGGTCGATCCGGACAGTGTGTGCAACGCCGCCGGCCACGTCGCGTGGTCGCTGCAGTTCGGCACCTCCATCCAGGGTTTCGATCCGCGCACGGTGCGCGACGCCGCCTGCGTGCTGGTATGGGGCGCCAATCCATCGCATTCCGCGCCCCACGCCCACGAGCACTGGCTTGGTGAGGCGCCGGGCAAGGTCGTGGTGGTCGACCCGCTGCGCACCGAGACCGCCGCGGCCGCGGACCTGCACCTGCAGCCGCGCCCGGGCACCGACGCCGCGCTGGCCTTCAGCCTGCTGCACTGCCTGCGCGCGGACGGCCGCTTCGACGACGCCTTCATCGCCGCCCACACCCAGGGCTTCGACGAGATCCTGCCGGACATCGAGCGCGCCACCCCGGCCTGGGGAGAAGCGCAGACCGGCGTGCCGGCCGCCGACATTCGCGCCGCGGCGGCGCTGTACGGCGCGGGCCCGTCCTTGCTGTGGTGCGGACAGGGTCTGCAGCGCCAGGCGACCGGCGGCAACGTGATGCGCGCCGTCGGCCTGCTGCCGGCACTCACCGGCAACGTCGGCAAACCGGGTGCGGGTTTCTACTATCTGAACGTCACGCCGCTGTTCGCCGGCATCGATCTCGGCTGGCTCGGAGGCGCGGGCCTGGCCCGCGAGGAGGTGCGCAAGGTCAGCCACATGGCACTGGCGGAAGCGCTCGAGGACCCGGAAGATTTCAAGGTGTTCTTCGCCTGGAACACCAACCCGCTCGCGTCCGCGCCGGAGCAGGTGCGCCTGCGCGCGGCGCTCGGCCGGCCGGACCTCTTCACGGTGTGCTGCGACCTGTTCATGACCGACACCGCGCGTCATGCCGACATCGTGCTGCCGGCGGCGAGCTTCCTCGAATACGACGACATCACCTTCAGCTACTTCCACCTGCTGATGGGCGCACAGGCCAAGGCCGCCGAACCGCTCGGCGAGGCGTTGCCCAATGCCGAGATCTTCCGCCGGCTGGCGCGCGCCCTCGAACTCGACGAGCCCGCGCTCTACGAGAGCGATGCCATGCTCATCGAGACCATGATGACGCAGATGGATCTAGGCTTCGATTTCGCCGAACTCAAGCGGCGTGGCCACGTGTTCCTCGACGACGCGCCCGTGCAGTGGTTCACCGACCGGCGCTTCGACACGCCGAGCGGCCGCATCGAACTGGCGTCCGCGCAGGCCGAAACCATGGGGCTGCCGCGCACGCCTCAAGCCTGGAGCGACGCGCCGCCGGCCGCGGGCCGCTTCCGCTTCCTGACGCCGGCCTCCAAGTGGCGCATGAACGACTCCTACGCCAACGATGCCCACATCGGCGAGCGCAGCGGCCCCGCCGCGCTGCACTTGAACCCCGACGACGCGGCACGGCTCGGCGTGCGCGAAGGCGGCGCGGTGGAGGTGTTCAACGAGCGCGGTGAACTGCGCCTGGTGGCGCGCGTGGATGCCGCCGTGCCGGCCGGCACGGTGGTGGCCTACAAGGGGCGCTGGCCGTCGCTCGAGGCCAGCCATCGCAACGTCAACTTCCTGCACGTCGCGCGCACGGCGGACATGGGCGGCAGCACGAGCGTGCACTCCACCGAGGTGGGCGTGCGCCCGGGCTGAGGGCCGCGCGGCTGATCGCCGACAGGGCGGCGTCACACGCCGCCACTATGCTGGTCTTCGCCATCGCGCCGAGGGCGAGGTCATGACGCTCGAAACCTGGGAACTGCTGAGCTACGTGGTGACCGTCATCGGCCTGCCGCTCGCCATCGCGGTGTTCGTCTACGAGCAGCGCAAGGAGCGCGACAACGAAGAAGACGCGGTCTACCAGCTGCTGTCGGACAACTACCAGGACTTCCTGCGCATCGCGCTCGAACACTCGGAGCTGCGCCTGTTCGCGCCGGAGCAGACGCCCGCCCTCACCGAGGAACAGCGTGAGCGCATGCTGATCATCTTCAGCATGCTGGTGTCGCTGTTCGAGCGCGCCTACCTGCTGCTGCACGAGGACCACATGGACCCGCGCCAGCAGCGCCTGTGGCAGTCCTGGGAAGACTACATGCTGGAGTGGTGTCGTCGCGCGGACTTCCATGCCGCGTTGCCGCTGCTGCTGCGCGGCGAGGACCCGGAATTCGCCACCTACCTCACGGCGCTGGCCGCTCGCGGGCCGGCGTGAACGCTTGCCGTGGCGCGCCGCCACCGCTACAACGGGCGCCAGGCGGACAAAGCGCAGCGAGGCACGCGGCATGCTGGACGACGCACTCTTTTCCCATCACCACGCGACACTCGGCGAGGTCACGCTGCACTACGTGACATGCGGCGAAGGCCCGCCACTGGTGCTGCTGCACGGCTGGCCACAGAGCTGGTTCGAGTGGCGCGAAGTCATGCCAGAGCTCGCGCGCGACTACACCCTGATCGCGCCGGACCTGCGCGGCCTCGGCGACTCCTCGCGCCCCGCGCAGGGCTACGACACGCTGACCGTGGCGGATGACGTGTGGCGCCTGGTCCACGACATCCTCGGTCACGAGCACTTCTTCCTCGCCGGTCACGACTGGGGCGGACCAGTGGCCTTCGCGCTCGCCGCCACTCATCAGGCCGCGGTGCGGCGCCTCGCCATTCTCGACGTCGCCATTCCCGGCGACGGCGCGCACAACATCAGCCAGGGTGGACGTCGCTGGCATCACGCCTTTCATCAGACGGCCGAACTGCCCGAAGCGCTGATCGCGGGACGCGAAGCGCTGTACTACGGTTGGTTCTATCGCAACTACGGCGCGCGGCCCGATGCGCTGTCGGCGGCCGCCATCGCGGAATACCTGCGCACCTATGCGACAACGGAAGCGACGCGCGCGGGTCTCGCCTACTACCGCAACATTCCACGTGACGTCGAAGCGCATGCCGCGTTGCTCGCGCAGGGCAAGCTACGCATGCCGGTGCTCGCGCTCGGCGGTGACAGCGGCTGGGGACGCGGACTCGAGACGCTCGAATCCTGTCGTCGCGTGGCTGACGATGTGGAAGGCGGTGTGGTGATGCGCGCGGGACATTGGTTGCCGGAAGAACAGCCGACGGAGATCGCGCGACGCTTCGCGGCGTTCTTTCGCGCGTGAGCGGCGCGCGGGCATACACATTCGCGCGCGTCTCAAGTATGCTGACCGCACGCTCGAACAGGCGGAAGACCCACAGCTGCGACGCATGAACACGAGTACACGATGATGCCGCGGCAATCGTCGCCGCGTAGCTCGCACGCCACCTGCAGTGATGGTCGCCGCTCCATTTCTCACCCTGCCGTCTCGTCCGCACCAGGATTTCGTTCGACAAGGATTGCGAACTCCAGCCGCCTCTCATCGAAACGCCGCGTGCTTCTTGCGGCCAGGCTCGAGTCCGCTGGTTTTCCTCGCTCACCCGGCTGCTGTGCTTGATTCAAGCAACACCACCAGCAGCCGGGTGGCGATTTACCCTTCCGCGCCGTAGCGCGCACGCCTGAAGCACAGACTGGAGGCCTTGCCATGTCCGATGATCGCGCAGCGAAGGGCCGCGCCCTGCTGGAAAAGCTGACCAACAATCCCGGCGCCATCGATCGTTTTCCCGAGCGCTTTCGCGACTACACGCTGGAACACCTGTTCGGCGACGTGTGGCAGGGCGACGCGCTGGCCTTGACCGAGAGATCGCTCATCACCTGCACCATCCTCACCGCGCTGGCGCGCGAGCCGGAGCAGCGCTTCCACTTCGCCGCCGCGCGACGCCTGGGGATCCCGCGCGACAAGCTGGTGGAGATGATCACCCACGCCGCGCACTACGCCGGCTGGCCGAACGCGGTGGGCGCGCTGCGCAGCCTCGAGGACGTGTGGCCGAGCGGCGAGTGACGTCCGCGGGCTGACCGCTCGCGGTGCTCGATCTATATTGCGAGCGCCTCGGCCCGGGCCTGCTGGCCGAGCCGCTTAACGCCTTCACCAACCTGGCCTTCCTGCTCGCCGCGCTGCATGCCTGGCGCGGCGCGAACGGTCGCGCGGACGCGCGCCTGCTGGCCGCACTCATCGCCGTCATCGGCCTCGGCAGCGGCCTGTTCCACACCCTGGCTACGCCCGCCGCGCAGTGGTGCGACGTGCTGCCCATCGGCATTTTCCAGCTGAGTTTCCTCATGCTCTACCTGCGTCACGTGCGTGGCCTGGCGGTCGCGGCGTGCGCGGCGTGGCTGGCCGCGTTCGTGATCGCGCTCGCCGCGGCCGCGCCGCTCACCGCGCCCCTGAACGGCTCGCTGGCCTACGCACCCGCGCTCGTCGCGCTCACCGCCCTCGGCGTCTCACATCTGCGTCGTCTGCAGGATCCCGGCCTGCTGCTGGCGGCCGCGCTGTTCCTGGTGTCGCTCACCGCCCGCAGCCTGGACCTCGCGCTCTGCGCGCGCTGGCCGGCGGGCACGCACTTCCTGTGGCACCTTCTGAACGCGCTGCTGCTAGGCAGCCTGGTGCAGCTCTACACGCGAGCGCGCGAGTCGCTCAGTCCCCGCTGACCTGCTGCTTGCCGCGCGCGAGGATGGCGCCGCGTCGCGCCTCGATGCTGTCCGCGCTGATGCGCGCGTTCCAGGTGCGCGATTCAGCCTTCTCGTAGGAGAGCGCGGCCTCCAGCGGCATGCCGTAGCCCTCGTCGATGACGCGCTTGTAGGTCGGCAGGAAGTCCGGGGCCAGGCCGAGCATGGCGCTCGCGAGTTCCCGACAGGCGGGCAGCAGGGCCTCCGGTTCCACCACGCGGTTCAGCAGGCCCCAGCGTTCGGCGGTCGTGGCATCGATGAAGTTGCCGGTCAGGGACAGCTCCTTGGCGCGCGCGAGCCCGATGACCCGCGACAAGCGCTGGCTCAGGCCCCAGCCGGCCAACAGCCCGACGCGGCCATGGGTGTCGGCGAAGCGCGCGGCGGTGGAGCCGATCAGAAGGTCGCAGTTCAACGCGAGTTCGAAACCGCCGGTCACCGCCACGCCGTTCACCGCGCCGATCACGGGCCCCTTGAAGGATCGGATCGCAGCGCCGGTGTCGGCCCAGGGCTCGCTGCGACCATGGATGGCCGCGCCGCTGCCGAGTTCGCTCAAGTCGAGGCCAGCGCTGAACGCGCGTCCGGCGCCGGTCAGGATCACCACCCGCACGTTCGGATCGGCTTGCAGCGCGGCGAAGCCGTCGTGGAGCGCGCGCCGCAGTTCCAGCGACAGCGCGTTCAGACGCTCGGGACGGTTCATGGTGACGACCGCGAGGCCGTCGGACTTGTCGATGAGCAGCACCGGTTCGGACATAGGGTTTCCCGTCGGATCGAAGTGGCCAGGGATTCAGTCGCGCGGCGCGGACCAGCGCGGCGCGCGCTTCTCGATGAAGGCCGCGAGGCCCTCGCGGCCGTCGGCCGTGGAGAACACGTTGCACAGGGTCTCGATCTGGTTCTCGACGTTGCGCCGGTAGTCCAGGTCGTTGGCGCGCATGAACGATGCGCGCCCGAGCGCCATGATGGTCGGCGACTTGGCCGCCAGCACTCCGGCGAGCGACAGCGCCTTGGACTCCAGTTCGGCGCGCGGCACCGCGTGGTTGATGATGCCGAGCGCCGCCGCCTCCGCCGCCGGGATCGGCGTGCCGCAGAACAGCAGTTCGAAGGCCTTGGCGCGACTGATCTGGCGCGGCAGATGGGCGTAATGAATGGCCGGGATCACGCCGACGTCGATCTCGGGATAGCCGAG